>CAZYIM010000016.1:0-57539 GCA_964647565.1 uncultured Methanosarcinales archaeon | reverse complement strand
TAAAGAGCCAAATGCACCAAAAAATGTTGCAATCACAACAATGCAGATTGCAATCAACTCAGTTGTCATCGTTTGCCCCCTTACCAATGAATGAAACTCCAATCAGAATAGCTGCAACACCGATTATCTTAAACAAGGTAATGATTTCGCCCAGAAAATAGACAGAAAGTAGTGCAACCCATATAAAGCTAAGTGCAATAAAAGGATATAACGTAGACAATTCTCCACGCCTTAAGGCAATGATAAAAAGCACAGCCGCAACCAAGTATATAATAACACCTGCTATCAAAGGCAGATTGACTATGATTGATCTGATGTTAAACTCCAAATTATTGGCACCTAATTTCATAAACAATTGACCAACTGACGTCAGAATAGTGCAAAAAATTACCAACAGGATGGTCCAAAGAGGAGTCCTGTATTTCGCTGATTTCCCCATGGTTTTTAGAAGTCTAGTCTATTTATATAGTTGTCTGTTTTCTCCTGAAACCAAATTTGAATCTATAAAGCTGAACTAAATGTTTAAGATAATCCAACTGAACGACAAAGTTAAGCTTACTCTGACCCACAGAACGGTTCTTGAATAGAAAGGGTATTTCTTCTACAGATGAATATTTTCCTTTTACCAGGATCTCAAGCAGAATCTTATAGCCTTTGGGTCTAAGAATCACATTTCCAAGCACATTTCTTTTTAGAAAAAAATAGCCAGACATTATATCTTTAACAGGTGTCAAGGGCCGAGCCAACAATCTTGCAGCTTCAGAAACCAGCTTCCTATGAACTGGCCAATCCTCTACACCACCTCCATCGACAAGCCTGCTACCAACAGTAATGTCACTTCTGCCTTGCTCAATTGGAACCAATAGTTCAGGCAATAAAGCAGGAGGGTGACTAAGATCAGCATCCATAACTCCTACAATATCCCCTTTTGATCGTCGAAAGCCCTCTACCACTGCTGTTGCCAAGCCTCTCTCTTTTATTCTTCTGATCACAGTCACAGGATAATTCTTGGCCATCTTCTCAGCCAGAGCCCAGGTCTTATCAGGAGAATCATCGTCAACAACAAGAAGTTCATAATCCCTGACCTTAGGGCTAGTAAGTGCCCTATCAATAGTAGATATCAATTGGGTAATATTCTCTGCCTCATTATACGTTGGAATAATCAAAGATATCATATACCACACATCCCCAAAACTATGAAAAATAAAAGCAATATATAAAACTTGTGGATAACAAATATTTACAAGGTTCTTATTTTCTGCCGCTCTATATATAACTTATGCCATATCTGGAAATTCAGTATGCTCCATAACTGTTTTGCATAAACTAATTTTGACTTTTTGTAGTTGGCCATCAACTTCTTCACATAGTAAGGCTTGAAATAACCAGTCTTCTTCAGCTCTTTTTCAGATAAAAACGAATCTGATAAATCTTTTATGTATTTGGCCATCCAGTTCTCAATGGGCACATGAAAGACCTGTTTACGTCTGTTCATAATCTGTTTGGGCAGTAACGTCTGAAGTGTTTTCTTAAAGATATATTTGGTGTTTGTACCTCTCAGCTTAAAACGTGCAGGAATCTTAAATGCGAACTCTGTTATAGTATGATCCAGGATCGGTACTCTTGCTTCGACTGCATACGCCATAGTAGCCCTATCTGTCTTCATCAAAAAACTCTCTGCGAGCATTCTCTTAAAATCAAAGTAGAGCAACCTATTCAGGAATCTATGATGATCTGAAAAGAACTTAGCTTCAAGAACAGCATATTTCTTTTTTTTAAAATAGTCCCTTCCAAGAAACTCTTTTCTCTCATGCTCATCAAACACAGAAAGCAGTTCATAATATGCTTCTCCCACTCTTCTGGTTCTCATGAATCTTTTAAACCGCGCATTAGCTTCTTCACCCATTGCAGACGACATCTTATAAATCCTGTCTAATAAAGCAGACGGCGTATTTTCCATAACTCCTGGTATTAAATGATCCGGAACAAAAGCAGGTAACTGCCTAATCTTTTTCCACCAGCTCAGGAACTTATAATGATCATAACCTGCAAAAGTCTCATCTCCACCATCTCCAGTCAACACAACAGTAACTTTTTTCTTGGCTTGAGCAGAAAGGTAAAATAGAGGAAGCAGGGCAGGATCTGCCATCGGCTCATCCAGATGCCAGACAATCTTGGGTAAATGCTTTATAATGCCTGGTTTAAGCATAAACTCATTATGGTCAGTCTCAAATAATTCACCCACCTGAGCTGCATAAGTAAGCTCATTCACATGTTCACCCATCTCAAAGCCAACTGAAAAAGTTTTGACAGCAGCGTCCTGTTCATTATCCTTATTTATCTTGGACATTAAGGCAACCATGCCACTGGAGTCAAGACCCCCAGAAAGAAAGGCTCCCAGCGGAACATCTGAAATCAGTCTTCTTTTAACAGAGTCTTCTAACAACTCCCCAAGCCGATCCACAAAAAATTGTTCAGACTTATGCAACAAATCACTCTTTGTGACCTGAATATCCCAATACTGTTTTATCTGCAGTTTACGATTTCCCAACCCATAAAGCATATAATGTCCCGGCTTAAGTCTTTTGATACTCTGAAAGATAGTATCTTCACTACAGACATACCTAAGGGCAAAATAGTTATTCAATACGCCTGTATGAACCTCACGCTTTAGAGGATGCTCTAAAATAGCCTTAATCTCTGATGCAAAGATAAATTTTTTATCCTTAATATAATAATAAAGCGGTTTGATGCCGATCCTATCTCTTGCTAAAAAAAGCAGGTTCTTTCGGGTATCATAGATACAGAATGCAAACATACCGTTGAAATAATGAAGGCAGTCAGGCCCGAATTCTTCATATGCATGTATGATGACTTCTGTATCAGTATCACTATTGAACCTATGACCCTTTCTCTCAAGTTTGACTCTTAATTCCTGGAAATTGTAGAGCTCCCCATTATATATAATAACGATAGAACCATCTTCATTAGTCATCGGTTGGCTTCCACGCTCAGAAAGATCAATGATTTTCAGCCTAAGGTGCCCTAGAGATACTCTACTATCAGCATACTGTCCATGACCTTCTGGACCTCTATGTACAATTGCTTTTTTCATCCGCCTGAGCAGCTCAGGCTCTTCCCAGTTAAAGCCACATATTCCGCACATTTTACTAAAACTAACCTACAACCAATAAAATTAAACCTTTATCTCGTAAAGTGCAGCAACTTTATCTGAACCTGATTTGAAATTCCACACTTCTTCAAGATATTGATCAAGATCTGCATTCCAGGGATGTGTCTGGTTCCGATAGTTGTCAGGACTTACATAAAGGATGTCCAATCTTTGGGCATAGGGATTATTCTGTGCAGATGGTTCAAAGATAGCATCTTGTTGTAAGGCAAACTTTATGCCATTAGTCTTAAGTACCTTCTCTCTTTGTGGTGTATGCTCAAACCTTAATGGATCAAACGGTCTATATCCTCCTTGCCCATCTGAAGTATATTCGCTATTAATCCAGTAGTAATCCCAGTAAAGATAAAGTGTCTTACCTGTTTTGGATGCCAGATCAACATAATGTTGTAATAAATTTTTCCTAACTTCAGCACTATTACTATAAAGGATGACTGCAGAATCTAACCAATATCTCTGGAAATCACCATAAAAGAAAAAATGTGATTGTCTTCCTGCTAAAAGCTTACAACCAGTCACGCCGTGTGAGGCAAAACTTAGTTCGTTAGTTGAAATCAATATAGTATCTGAAGGATTAATATTGTTCTGCTTGTACCAATCCTGCAGTCCTAGATAATAAGCAGGTAATTCCCTGGCACCATTAGTCCAAAATTTATCGTTGGATCTCTTGACCTTTATAGCATGCACGTTCAAGGATGTGAATGCTACAATAAGCAATAGCAGGACTGCCATCTCTGCGATTCTAGGATATTTGAAAATACTCCTAGCAGAAAAGAAAACTAATGCAAACAAACATGCTGTAAAAAATACTCCCAACAAATCAAGAGCATGAGCAGGACTTAAGTTTTTCCCTAATAATGGAACTGTAATCACATAGTTGAAAACAGAGAATAAAAATGCGTAGAATATCCAGCGTATATACCTAACGCGCGTGCTTTTAGTCTTAAGAAAAAACATTGCAGCCACACCCAATATTGACATTATTGAAAGAAAACCTGTTGTAAAGCTGTCGAAACGAAGAAAAAGGTGCTGTACGGCGCCCAAGGTCCTAGAAAGAAATGCGGATGTATTAGTTAGAGGTACATGTACATCAAATCTTTCAGCATTTTCAGCACCTCCATGCACAAATATTGTATAGTACCACCAACCCAATAAAAAATTGAGGCCTATACTAATTATGATTATAAAGAAAAACACAATGGTCTTGTTCCTAAACACCCTGGTCTTTAAGGTCTTAAGCCACTGCTTTGGTTTAATGGATTTGAAACTAAAGAACAGATATCCAAAGCCCAGGAAAAAATAACACAAAAAAAAGCCCATAGCATGTGCATTAGAGATAAACACAATGACTGCAATGGTCAATATTGAATACAAGAAAGTCTTCAAATTAATCTTGTCATCTTCCAATATCTGTATATACAACAGGAAAAGATATGGAAAAATAACATTCAGAATGGCCCTTCCCTTAAAATAGGGCAAGTCTAACAGACTAAAAGAGATGACAGTCAGGAAAATGCTCAATAGTTTATTTCCGAACATTTTATTATACAACAGAAACCAACCTGCAACTCCAACAAGTACTAAAAAATATGAAAGTGTAATCAAGGTTTTCCAAGAATTGAAATAGTCGTAAGGAGAGAATACTTGTACTAATGCTCTCAGATAAAAAGCTGATTTAGGAATAGAATTAGTATTTGGGCCAAGCCAATCATGAGTTGAAGACTGCCATGAATTCGCAGGATTGTTCATAATATCCATAGCAATGCCTTGCTCATAGTAAAAATCGCAGCCATACAGGCAAGTAGGTAATGATTTTAAACCCTGGGTCAGTTGACCATTAGTCACTAAAAATGATATAGCCACACCCAATAGAATAATAATCCACCAATGTTCACTAAAATTGAATTTGAATTCTTTTTTGCCAATTTTCATTTTTTTGCCACCACAACCAGATTCCAGCAGAACCTCTTCATAAATGGAAGCAGTTTCAGGAATCCTCTATCAAATTTTTCAAGAAAATTATAGCTTTTCTCAAGCTTTTTATGATCATATATGATTTTTTTCCAATATTTTTCTTTGTTAGGGTCAATCCTATCAATCAAATAGAACTTAATAAAGATCCATAAAGTAAAAAACCATGTTGCTGTGTATTTAACAGATCCAAAATGCTTCCTGAATATTTTGATAATATTCATCTTCATAGGAGTCTCATCTTCTGTTCGCATCTTAGTTGCAATTCGCCTATATATATTGATTAAGGGATTGTATGCTAGAGGATCCCAAGATGCTAAATAACCCCCTTTCTTCAAGACTCTAGCAGCCTCTTTGATAGTCTTTTCAGGATCAACATGGTGCAGCATATTGGCTGCATAGACAAAATCAAAAGTACCTTCTTCAAACGGCAGTTTCTCTGCATCAACAATCTGAGTCTTCAAAGATGTGTGGTGTGCCTTAGCGACCCTATGCACAATCTTAAGAACGCCTTCAGAAACATCAGTAGCAACTACAGATGCGCCCTTTTTTGCAAAGTAGACAGAAGAATCTCCCATACCACAGCCAAGATCCAGTACTTTCTTTCCTTTAAGACTGCCTACTTGCTTAAGTATATATCTATTCTCAGGAGCAGTACAAGCTTCAAAGAATTCATCAACCTTCACTGAATTGACATCTATAGTATCTGCCCACTCATCATAGAAAGCAGCTTCTCTGTTTATATGATCATCATCCAATACTAATCCACCCCACAAAATAGTTCTTGGTTAAAGGTTTTATTTAAGAGTTTTCATCTCTTCCTTAAGTTCTAGCATCTCTTTTACGAGATCTTTAATCACACTAAACTTGATCATGCCCCATTTATTGGCCTGGAAAAGCGCTCTTCCTTCAAAGCGCTTATAATGCTGCACACCTAACTGTTTTATCTTCAAGTGATAATGCTCTGCCTTGATAAATAGCTCAGGATCCACAAAGCCTTTGGAAGATGTAAGTTTGACCTTATCAAACATGCTCTTCTTAAACAGCTTAAAAGCACAATCCATATCCTTATAGTTCACTTTAAACAACATCTTAGCAAGGATATTGTAGCCCCAGGCCATAAATAATCTCACAAAACCTTCAGCCCTCTGTATCCTATACCCTGCAATCATGTCATACTCTTTAATGAATGGAAGGAACTTCTTGAGTTCAAAAAGATCAAATTGATTATCTGCATCAGTATAAAAAATGTATTCATTTTTAGAACTCTCAATACCGATCCTAAGGGCATTACCATAACCTTTCATATCTTTTCCCTGTATCACCAGTCTTATGTTACCTAACTCTCTTGACAGGTTTCTAACGATCTCGCCAGTCTTATCAGTCGAGCCTTCATAGAGAACAACAATAATCTCGAATTTTTTTGCCATATATTTAGCAACAGAAAATGCAGTAAAAACTGCCTTTTCAATATTTTCCTCCTCATTATAGGCTAGTAAGAAGATTGAAAGACTGTTGAGCATCTTCTGATTTTCCATTTTCATTAAATAAAAAAAAGGATATTTATAAATTTACCTCTAAGATATATTCAATATTAAAAAAATATATAAACGCATCTCAAATCTCACAAACTAGCATGAAATGTTTTGTTAGTGGAGGCGCAGGATTTATAGGAAGCCATCTGATAGACAGGCTCATGGCTGAAAATCATGAGGTTATAGTATATGATAATCTTTCTCTTGGAAGCAAAGAAAAGATAGAACATCATCTGGATAAGAAGAATTTTAAGTTCATAGAGTCTGATCTGCTCGACCTTGAAAAACTAAAACACGCCATGACTGGTGCAGACATTGTATTCCATCTGGCTGCGAATTCGGACATTAGTAACAATGATGTTACCAATATAGATCTCAAACAGGGCACTATCGTGACCTATAATGTGCTGGAATCAATGAGATTCAATAATATTAAGAAAATAGTGTTCTCTTCAACATCAGCAATCTACGGTGAAGCAGATATCAAACCTACTCCCGAAAATTATGGGCCCTTACTACCAATATCATTCTACGGCGCTAGCAAACTTGCTTGTGAAGGTCTAATATCCTCATTTTGCCACAACTTTAATTTTCAAGCCTGGATGTTCAGGTTTGCAAACATAATTGGCAGTAGGGGATCTCATGGAATCTTACCAGATTTCGTCAAGAAGCTTAATGAAAATCCTAAGGAACTTGAAATACTTGGTGATGGAAGCCAAAAAAAACCATATCTCGAAGTAAAGAATTGTGTTGATGGCATCTTGTTTGGCTGGAAAAATAGCAACAAACAGATCAACTATTTCAATTTAGGTTGCATAGGTGCAACAGATGTGGTAACTATTGCAGATACCATAGTCCAAGAACTGGGCCTGAAGAATGTTAAATATAATTTCACCGGAGGCAAAAGAGGCTGGCCTGGTGATGTTGCAGAAGTTGCCTTTGATGTTTCAAAAATCAATCGACTTGGCTGGAAAGCCCGCTACACCTCTGACGAGGCAGTCAGAGCTGGAGCCCGGGATTTTATCAAAGAACAAGAAAAATGAGAGAGCTGATTCTCAATAAACATGTTAATAAGAACAAGAAACATAGAGCGGTTTTCCTTGACAGGGATGGCACTATAAATAAAGAAGTAAACCTTCTTCACAAAATCAGTCAGATTCGCATCATTAAGAATACAGCTAAAGGCATTAAACTGCTAAATAAAAAGGGATGCCTGGTAATCATAGTAACCAATCAACCAGTTGTTGCTAGGAATCTCTGCACGGAAAAAGATGTTGTTGAGATAAATGAAACCATCAGGAAACGACTCTTGAGAAGAGGTGCTAAAATAGATGCAATCTACTATTGCCCGCACCATCCTGAAAGGAACCATCCCGAAGCCAATGATCCCAGATACAGGCGTAAATGTTCCTGTCGAAAACCTTCTTCTGGTATGATAAAAAAAGCTGCAGAAATACTCAATATTGATCTGGTTAACTCTTTTGTTATTGGAGATAGCACTAGGGATATCCAAGCTGGCCAGAATGTCGGCTGTAAAACAATACTTGTAAAGACTGGTTATGCTGGCAAAGACAAGAGATATGATGTAAAACCAGATCAAATCTGCGATAATCTATACTCCGCTTGTTCATTAATTGCAAAAGATTATTAAACCTCGGGGCTTTCCCCGACTATTGGGTGGTCGTTATTGATAATTTCAAAAACACCGTTAAGAATATCGTTTGTTGGAGGGGGTACAGACATACCTGCGTTCTTTGAAAAGGAGTTTGGTTGTGTCGTAAACATGACTATTGATAAATATATTTTTATTGCCATCCATAACTATTTTGCAAAGGAAATTAATCTCAAATACTCCCAAAGCGAGACTGTGGATAGCATTCACAAGATCCAACATCCCTTATTCAGAGAAGCCCTGAAAATGACTGGCATAGCCAACTCAGTAGAAATTAGCTCACTTGCAGATATAACCTCCAAGGGTACTGGCCTGGGCTCTTCAAGCACATTTCTCGTGGGTTTGTTAAACGCTCTGTTTGCATATAGAGGTATTAGAAAAAGTAAATATGAACTGGCAAAAAGAGCCGTCCATATCGAAAGAAATATCCTAAAAGAAGAGGGGGGTTACCAGGATCAGTTTATTTCCTCGTTCGGAGGGCTTAACTACATCCAGTTCAACCCTGATCATTCTGTAAGTATCAATCCTATCATCTGTACAAGAAAATTCAAGAATGCTTTAACACAAAGATTACTCATGTTCTATACTGGTATGACCCGAAAGTCAACAGGAATTCACAAAGAACAGAAAAAGAATACTGGCATGAACATAGATCATCTAAAAAAGATGAAGCAATTAACAATGAAAATGAGAGCTGCTTTAGAAAGACAAGAATTATCTGAATTTGGCAGGCTGTTGCACGAGAACTGGATCATGAAAAGAAAACTGGCTTCTGGCATCTCTAATTCACAGATAGATAATCTTTACCAACATGCTCTCAAAGCAGGAGCTCTTGGTGGAAAGATCTGTGGCGCAGGAGGTGGAGGCTTTCTGCTTTTATACTCTGAACCTAAAAACCATGACAAGATCAGAAAAAAACTCAAACACCTAACCGAGTTTAGATTTAGCTATGAACCTGAAGGTACGAGGATAGTACACCATGATAATTAAAAATATTCCTAGAAACCCAGAAGAACCTATCGAACTAAATGATGATATCCTAGACAGGGTCTTCAAAATGAGTAAATCAGGTTGCAGGCAAGTTATAGGTATTGTTTTAGCAACTAAACCCTGTTTTTATAAGCTTTGGAGCCTTGCAGAGGAGTTTCATAAGAAGAACCTGCCATATATCCTAATTAATACAGGCCAGCATTACGATGAGTTCCTAGGTCATGGTCTTAAGGAGTTTAACTTCATCAAGAACATTGCCATCAATCTAAATATTAGAGGTGATCTATGTCAGAAATCTGCTGAACTTTTCACTAAGTTAAAATTTGTGTCAACGTGGCTCAATAAAAGGCATCCTGGCGTAGATCTAATACCTTATGTAAACGGAGATACTTTGGCAGCAGGAGTAGTGCCATTAGCTTGGCTTTTTGCCACCAATTTAAAATCCATCCAGGGCGAAGCAGGTCTTAGAAGTATGTCTCCTGCATCGTTCATTAAATTAAAAGCAACTAATGATTTCCAGGACTTTGTTAATCAACAATTCCAGGGAGATTGGATCCGTAACAAGACAGAACCTTTTCCTGAACAGATAGATACTACTGTGTCCGCACTCGGAAGCGAGTTTTTTTTAGCCCCTGTAAAACTAAATGCAGACCATCTAACAACTGAAGGTCATAAACAAGATAAGATATTTATTACAGGTAATACTGTTGTTGATGTTATCAAGCATAAACAAAAATCTAAACCAGAGCAGAGTGTTTTTGACGTATATCCTACACTTGAAAATGGAGAATGGCTACGAGTCGATATTCACAGACGAGGCAATCTGACTGAAAAGAGATTTAAGGCTATTATCGGCGGAGTCACATCTCTTGTCAAAGATGGTAAAAAGGTTGTTTTTGTAGAACTTACTGCTACTCGCAGGGCACTTGAGCATTTTGGATTACGAGACCAATTAATGAAGCTTGATAAAGCTAACACCAATTTCCTTTTCACACCGTTATGGAAAGAATATAGTCATGTTATGGAATTTGTAAGTTCAGATCATTGCTGGGCCATATTTACAGATTCAGGCAGTATGCAGGAAGAGATGAATGAGCTCCAGAAACCCTGTATCACAGCCAGGTTTAATACAGATCGGCCAGAAACAGTGATGCAAGCCAACTCTAATCTATTAGCTCCGCCACTCTCTGCAAACTTCGTAGCAAATACAGTCAACCAGGTGTTTAGATACTACAGAGAGGATATGACTAATAGGAAGAGGATCTATGGTACTAACGTAGCGGGCGAAATAACCAAAAAACTTAAGATTATCCTTGAAAATAGGGAAAACTTTTTTAGCTGGGCCCACGAACACCTTGATATATATAAGGAACCCGTGACGAGATTTAAATATCTATGAAAACTGATTAGGAGGTGAGATTAATGGAGAAGATTAATCAATTGTTGCAAGATATCTTGCAGGTTCATAAAAATTTACTTAACTACGAAGAGATTCTAGGGCAAATATCAGACGTAATTATAACCTGCTTAAAACATAATCATAAGGTGCTTCTATGTGGTAATGGGGGCAGCGCAGCAGACTGCCAACATATCGCAGGTGAATTCATAAACAGATTCAACTACGACAGAGACTCCCTTCCTGCTATCGCATTGACCACAGACACATCAATTCTCACATGCATAAGTAATGATTCAAGCTTTAACTATGTCTTCTCCAAGCAAATAGATGCACTAGGGCAGGAGGGTGATGTGTTGATCGCAATCAGCACTAGCGGCAACTCAGGCAACATCCTTGAAGCCATCTCCTCTGCAAAACAAAAGAAGCTGCTTGTAGTTGGATTTACAGGTAAAAGTGGCGGCAAGATGAAGAATCTTTGCAATCTACTATTTGCAGCACCATCAGAACAGACACCACGAATCCAGGAGTGCCATATTGCAGGAGCGCATATTATCTGCGATGTTGTTGAATCAGAGATGTTCCCAAAATGAAACTAGTAATCATGACTGGCGGAAAAGGGGCAAGATTGGGACCCATGACAAAAGATATCCCGAAGCCAATGATCCCTGTTGGAGGAAAACCTATACTCGAGCATATAATTGAGACTGCAAAGAAACATGGAATAAAGGAAATCATTCTTTGTAATGGCTACTTACACAAGGCAATCGGGGATTATTTCGGAGATGGTAGCAAATGGGGCGTTAATATTACCCACTCCAATGAGGACAAGCCATTAGGCACTGCAGGCGCATTGACTAACATTAGTCCAGAATTACTTACAGAGCCTTTCCTTGTCTTTCAAGGAGATGTTATGAATGAACTGAACATTGAAAAATTCGTTAAGTTTCATAATCAAAAAAAAGGAATCATGTCTATTGTTGTGCACCCCTCCGACCATCCTCATGACAGTGATGTTATTGTTGTAGATAAAAACTGGCAGGTGAAGGATTTTCTACACAAACCCGGCAAAGATGTCAAGTTCGAAAATATAGTAAATGCAGGCGCATTTATCATGGATCCGTCTATCCTAAATTATATTGTTAAGGATGAATTCTCAATCATTGAAAAGCATATATTTCCAAAATTGCTTGAAAGCAAGGAAAAAATCTATGCCTATATGACTGATGACTATCTTAAAGACATGGGCACACCAGACAGACTGGAAAAAGTCGAAGCCTATCTCAAGAAAAAGTAAAAATCATAAATGATGCTTTCTATACCAATCAACAAATATTTTAAGACCCGTTTCTATTGAGGTCTGAGGATCATATCCAAGCATTTGTTTTGACTTCTTTAAGTCGGCAAAAGTTATTGGCACATCACCCGGTTGAGGCGGCAACCTTTTGATCTTGGCTTTTTTTCCTATGTATTTCTCAAGTAAAGAGATGAAATAACTAAGCTCGACTGTCTTTGAGTTACCTAGATTGAATATCTCATAACCTTTGTTGTTGCTCATCGCTGCATAAATACCATTTATTATATCCTTAACAAAGGTAAAATCTCTTTTAGCAGTTCCATCACCAAAAACAGGGATTGGTTTATTCTCAAATATATTCTTAGTAAAAATAAAAGGTGCCATATCTGGTCTGCCTCTGGGACCGTAAACAGTAAAAAATCTCAGACAACTAATGTTGATATTATAAAGATGATGATATGTGTGGCAAAGCATCTCGCCAGCCCTCTTAGTCGCTGCATAAGGACTTATAGGTTTGCTTACATCATCAGTCTCAGAAAAGGGCACTTGTTTTCTTGATCCATAAACACTTGATGATGATGCAAAAATGAAATGTTTTATTGAAAACTGCAGAGCCATTTCCAATAGATTTAATGTCCCCTTAATATTCACAGCCTCATATAACATAGGATGTTCAATAGACGCTCTTACTCCTGCCCGGGCAGCAAGATGCACTATGGTTTTAATGTCATGTTTCTCAAATATTTCTTTGATTTCAGGATTGCGAATATCAATTTCATAAAGAGTAAAATGGCTCTTAGTACTGAATGAAGCTATATTTTTTCTCTTTAGTGCAGGATTGTAGTAGTCGTTGAAATTATCGACACAGATAACAGAATATCCTTTAGATAGTAAGAGCTCACAAAAGTGCGATCCAATAAAACCTGCACCACCCGTAACAAGAATTTCTTTGGATATCATGAAATTAAGGACTTTCACTCAAAGTGATTAATGGAGATGTCGATTCATCATCAACATCTTCTACATTTTTACCTTCCCAATTAACTTTCCAGACGATTATCCTATCACCAGTTACACTCCTACCATCCCAAAATTTCTCAAAATGATTTAAACCTTCTCCTTCCAGATAGAAAAGCCTTGTGAACAAACCTCCTGTAAAAATAGGATCCATCACCATGGCACTGAAACCTGATTCGGTTTGGTGAAAGAGCACATTATAAGCAAAATTCGAACCATCTAAATTAAGGATTTCAATACCATCTGAAGTAGATACGCCAATAGCATTTGGCACTATACTCTGCTGCTCGATACGAACTCCTGTTGTCATATCATATACACCCATAGTCATGGTGGTGCTCTTAATATCTGATAAATCAACATGCACAGCTTCAACAACAAAGTTAACCTGATTCTGTTGGCCAACACCTATGCTCATTGGGCAATCGACTCTGCTGGAATTCTTAGCAAGTCTGCATGGCTGAAGATTTGAAAGATAGCCTGGCCAGCCAGATATCCAGGTATTGCCATCTCTGTCTGTAATTAGTGCCTGTACATCAAAATATATCTTGACGGCCTCATCTTCAGAATAATCAAATCTGTCCATCATGGTCTCGACTGCCTCAGCTTGAGAAGCTCCATCTTTTTTAATCATGTTATAGATAAATGCCCTCTTAAAACTCCAGGATCCAAAATGACCCCAAACACCTGACTTACCAACCATATCCTGGCTTGTAATAAAGAAGTTTTCAGGCGGATCACAATGCGTGACTTTGAGGATTTCTTTTATCTGAGACTTTGAAAAATCTTCATCCTTAAGATAATCTTCAGCATCGTCTTTATCTTGTTGGATAATATCATATACAATATTAACAGAGGTTAAAGTATCATTATATTTCTTGTTCACTTCTTCAAAAGCAGAATTGCTTCCACAATCAAGCATCCTCAAGATGGCTACTGCCTTATCTTCATCATTCGTGAGCAATGTATGTCCGATCCAATGAGCCATTGGAGAGTTCTGTGAAGCTCCGTCAAAAGTGACAGACCTGTCAGCAATATATTTGAACCAATGGCCAAAATCCCACCAGCTATTAAGAATCGCGGCTTCTGATGAGTTTTGCCGTACAGCTGTAAGTGCAGCCCACCAGGCATCATTCATACTTGGAACCTCACCTCTAGCCGCTCGATGAGCTTGCTGCATAGGTGTTTGGGCACTTGTAACAATAGGATTGAATAAGAAAAGACATAGTACGACAATTAGCACTACCTTCACAACAATCTGGTTGAAATTGAACTCTTTAATTAGTAATTTTGAAAGCATATTGAAAATAAGTCCGAGAGAAACGCCAAATGCTACAGCAAATGCTGGCACTAAAAGCAAGATAAACCTTACACCCTGAATACTCATATAGATAGTGCCCCCAAACCATATTACGAATAATAATGCGAATTTAATATCAATATCTCTGTCGTCACGCAGATATAACAGGGCTGCAAATGCTACTGGCAGCATAAGTATTGTTAAATAGTATATAGGTACGAAATTCATGAAATTGTTGGTTACCAATAAAACTAAGACAATTATGCCAAAACTGAGAACATACCAATCCTTTTTGTAAATCTTCTCCTTACTTAGGAATGTAAGAACAAGACCAAGACATGCAATAAAGAAGTAAAGTTTCCCACCGATATTATTAATAACAGCAGGAACCGAAGCTGCATTTAATTCGGCAACAGTTGTAAAAACATTCGGCCATAAATTCTCCTTAGCAGCTGCTTTCAACGTAGTTCTACTTAGTGGACCTGTTATAAAAGTACCAAATCTTCCTGCGTCTCCTGAAAACATGGTAATGAAAATACCTGAGGCTAGTATAAAAACAAATAAGACAATCAAAGTATTCTTCATATTTCTTTTAAAAGCAGTTTTATGTACTTGTTTTTGAAGGAAGAATTTCAATATTGAATAGCCAATATATAATATTAAAACAGCTATAATCATATCAAAGATATACCACCATCCTGCTGCCCAAGCATAATAGTATAACCCTACAAAAAGGCCTCCAACTGAAGATAGAATGATTCGGGATCTAAGGTTTCTAGATTCAAATGCTTCTAAGAAAATCCAGGTTATCAACAGCGGAAATAAGACGTTGTAAGCGTCAGTATCAGAAAACCCTCCTGCAGTTCTACCAAGGAAATATGGATGTACGCCCACGACAAGCGCAGCTACAAACCCACCAAAGTTGCCAGCCCGTCGTCTCACAATAAAGAAAGCAGGAATGACTGATAATGCAGATATGAGTATCGGTAAAAAGAAGAAAACCTGTTTTGGAGTTGAGTTACTATCAAAGAAATTGACAACCTTATACATGATTAAGCCAATATACTCATGCAATCCAGGTTTAGTAATCTCACCAAGAGGTGCATACTTGTGATCATCAATGCAATTGCCATCTTCAATCTTGTCACAAATCGTGCCCAATTTAACAAGATTCTCAACTCTTCTCAGATGGTGATAAGGATCAATGGCAAGAAGGTAAGTCTGCCCGCTTGCATCTTGCAACTGTTGTTTGAAATATGCTGAAGTTCCTTCTACCTGCTTATCAAATTCAGCTTGGTTTTGCTCCATGAACACATTCAACTGCTTATTGATCAGTTCTTGTTTATTGGCAGATGGTAGATTCGGATATTTTGTATTAATTTCAGCGACTACCTGATTCTGAATGCTAGAAACAAGAGAATTTCTGGCCCAATCATCTGTAACTGGAAGGTTTAAGGAATACAGTCTGAAATAAACGCTAAAGAATAAAGCGATAACAATCAAGACAGTAACAATTACTGCTTTGTGAGAGAAAAAAGATCTGGCTTTAGAAATGTCGACCTTGAACTCTTCAGTCTCTTTG
Source organism: uncultured Methanosarcinales archaeon (assembly GCA_964647565.1). Taxonomy (GTDB): domain Archaea; phylum Nanobdellota; class Nanobdellia; order Woesearchaeales; family CAZYIM01; genus CAZYIM01. The sequence continues at coordinate 41,589 of CAZYIM010000016.1, read as the reverse complement.
TCCTCATGCCCAGGGGTTGAACTCTCTGTTTTAGTTTTTTTCTTCTGAAAAATCTTCTTAAGTTTCCCAAAATCAAGTGATACATCATCAACGTCAGATTTCTTCTTAGCCATTTTCCCCCTCAAGCATCAGAGACTGTAGCGCGTTTATATATTTTTCGTCTCGTCATAATTAAAAAAAAACAAAATTTATATAGCCTAAGACAATATTATAAATGGGTGATATTTATGTTACCAATTCAATTTTTTGTGCTATTGTTTAGTGTCTTTGCAATATCAAGAGTTATATTAAGGGCAAGAGATAAACAAATCAAGCTTTCGCAGGAAATTTTCTGGATAGTCATCTGGGTGGCTGCAATAGTTTTTGCATTCATCCCTAATGTTACCTCTAGAATCTCAAACCTGATTGGTATAGGTAGGGGAATGGATTTTATCATGGCAATCAGTATAGTTGTGCTTTTCTATATGGTATTCAGACTCTATGTATATCATAGGAATGTGGAGGAGAATTTAACTAAACTTGTAAGGAAAGTAGCAATAGAAAATCCAAAGAAAGAAAAACAGAAAAAACAATGAAAAAAAAGATCTGCTATGTAAATCCCACAGTTCTTCTCAAACGCCCAATTGCCGAACTTATCGCGAATCTTGGTGATAGTTATGAACTCGGGTTACTTATTCCAAAAAAGGCTTTTGCCAAGCTTGATGATTCTTCACATTACAGCAGGGTAAAAAAAGCAAAGGTATACACCTATTCAACCAGTAACCTTTTCTTCAAAATGGAACAACCTTTCCCCATAACTCCCATGTTCAAAATCAATGTCTTTAAGATATTGAGTAAATATGATATAATCCATATGTGGGTACCGTATTATCTCACTAACCTTGCAATTATCTTTATGAAACTATTTTATCCCAGAAAAAAGTTAATCCTTACCATGGATACTCTGCCTGGTTACAGCTTCAGCATAGGAAAGAAAATGGATAACTTGTTCGTGAAATGGAATAAGATGTTCGGATGGTTAATCTTCAAGAAACCCGATAAAATCACTTTATATGGACGAAGCTTGGTAAAGTATGCATTAAAGGCAGGAGTTTCTCCTAATAAGATCCAGGTCATCCCCACAGGCATCTCATTATCTAAAAAATCTGCATCCAAGGATATAAGAAAAGAATGCAATATCTCAGACAAGACCAAGATATTGCTCTATGTCGGTCTGCTGAACTCAAGAAAAGGAGTAGATATAATCCTCAAAACTACAAAAAGACTGGTCAAACATAATATAAAAACAATTATTGTAGGCGATGGACCATGCAGACAGGAATTCGAAGTACTAGCAAAAAAATTAGGTCTGATTAATCGAATTATTTTTACAGGATTTAGAAGGGATGTAAAGGATTTCTATAAATCCGCAGATATCTTCTTCTTCCCTTCCCGAGGCGAAGGCCTGCCTGGAGTTGTGATGGAATCTATGGTCTTCAAATTGCCAGTTGTAACTACAGACATCCCCTGTACCACAGATCTGATTCAAGATGGTAAATCTGGATTTTTATGTAAAATTGATGATGTTGATGATTTCTCAGAAAAGATTTTAAGATTGATAAAAGAAAATTCACTTAGAAAGAGCTTTGCAGAAGAGGCATATCAACAGATAAAGCATTATGACTGGAAGCATGTGCTATCGCAATATGAAAAACTCTATGAAGAAATCTAGCATAAAAGTATGTGCGTTTGTAAGGTACTCAAAGGTAGGTCCTAGTACAAGATACAGGTTTTATCAGTATCAATCATATCTGGAAAAAGAAGGCATAAACATCAACTATACTCCATTTTTTGGAGATGCTTATTTCAAATATGCACTCGGTAAAAAAGGATTGATAAAAGCCCTGTTCCTGGCGGCATATTTCCCCTACGTTTATCTGAAACGATTCTTTAGCCTAAGCAAGGCCATTAATAGCAACATCATCCATTTGGAATATGACCTGCTTCCTATGCTGCCATCATTTCTTGAAATATTAATATTGAAGATAATAGACAAACCAGTCATAGTGGAATACGATGATGCAATTTATCTAATGCCATTTTATGGCAGTAAGACTGCTACCCTTACTAAGAGAGCAGATCTTGTTATTGTAGGCAACAATTATCTTGAAGATTATTCTAAAAAATTCAATAAGACAATTAAGATCATTCCTACTATTATTGACTTCAACATATATGGTAGTTACAGAAAGAAAAGCTATGATGACTTGGTGCTGGGATGGATTGGAACATCTGGCAATTTAAAATATCTTAGGCAGATTGAACCTGCACTATCTGAACTCAGCAAGAAATTCAAATTCGATATCAGGGTTATATGTAACAAATCCTATATTCCTACAGATAAAAAATTAAACGTTATAAATGTAAAATGGAGCCTAGAGAGCTATCTTAAAGAGATGTCAAAATGCACAATTGGACTAATGCCTCTTGAGGATGATGAATGGGCCAGATGCAAATGTGCCTTTAAGGCAATACAATTCATGTCACTGGGTATTCCTGTTATAGTATCCCCTGTCGGAATGAATCAACAAGTGGTCAGTCATGAAAAGGACGGATTCCTTGCTAAAGACAATAATGATTGGTTTAACTATCTTAAACAGCTGCTTGAGAATAAAGAGCTAAGAATAAAAATGGGGAACTTTTCCCAAAAGAAAATCATTGACAACTACAATATTAAAAACTGGTCAAAAGAACTGATCAAAACATATCGTGAGTTGACAAAGAGGAAAAATAAAAGATGAATGCTATTATCAAGAAATTCAGGCTATTGAAGATGTTCATAAAGAAAAAAGATCCTTATCTGCCTAAAAGGATTCTCAGAGGTATCTATGAGAACAGTCTAAGACTGATCTTTAAGCTGATAAAGCATAAGGGCATCAGGATTGTTGAGGAAGACTGGAAATATCTGGTTATCTTGGATGCCTGCAGATTTGATGAATTCAAGAGGATGAGCAAACTGCAAGGTATTCTGAGAAAGAAAATATCTGCTGGCTCCAATACGCCTGAATGGATAAGAAAGAACTTCACCAAGAGACATGAGGACATCATTTACATCACTGCCAACCCACAGATGTCCCAAACTATAATGAAACATATCTTTGATAATCAATTATTCTTTAAAGTAGAGAAGGTATGGGGTTCGGGGTGGGATGAGAAGTTAAACTCTGTCCCGCCTAAAGAAATGACCCAAACTGCTCTTAAAATGGCAGCTAAATACCCTAATAAGAGGATAATCATCCATTATCTGCAACCACATGCACCATTCATCAGCCCCAATATAAAAAATCCTGAACTCAAGAAAACCATGTTCGAGATCGAGGATAATTTACTCTTCGGAGATCTGGATGTCAAGGAAGTAAAAGCAGCCTGGAGAGAAAATCTAAGATTGGTTCTTGATGAGATTGATAAAAAATTATTGCCTCATCTGAATGGACGTGTTGTCATAAGTGCCGACCATGGCGAAGCCTTTGGAGAAAAAGGAATTTATTTTCACCCAGAAGCAATCCATATCAATGAGCTGGTTGAGATACCTTGGTTCACGGTGGATAATAAAAAATATAACAGCCAGACAAGACCTCGAGATCAACAAATAGGATCAATAATCGATAAACTAAAAATATAGAACAAATTTCCCAACTCAAATGATTCTAATCAATGATGAAGAGATTATTAAGGGCGGTAAAAAAATCCCTATGCGGCATTTTGGAGAAAGATACCCAGGTGGTTCCTCAGAAGGCTATAATCTTACAGAAGTCCAAAGGTGGGCTAAGAAAAGCGGTATTAAAAACAAGCTCATCTACAAAGGCCAAACCCTGTGGTATTTGATGGACTATTTCTTCATGTGGGGCACTATGAAAGTAAGAGATGCTCCTGCATTCAGCGAAATCTATTCCTGGACAGATTCAACTCTTAAAATCATCAACACTCTAAAACCCCGGACAGTAAAGTTAGTGCTGAAGAATAAATTCAAGGCAGAGCTAATGAAACGAGTATTTAAACAACAAGGCATAAAAGTTGTCAATGAAAAAAAATTTAATCCTGTCTTGCATCAATATAACAGAGAATACTTTCTTTTGAAAGGCAGACTCATCTTAAGGATGATGTTAAAATCAACCATTGAAAATAAAAACAAAGCCTGTATTAGAATAATAGCCATGTCTTCAGATCAGTTCTCAAAGAAAAAAAACGAGGACAATTACATATTTGGTGATGTCATAAAAGAATTAAACAGTAAAAACAGGGACAATGAACTTCTTATTTATGATAGGCTTTGGGCGTTCCATAGTTGGAAGAATATTTTGAATATAATGAAAAAAGGCGACGATACCAAGAGCTTTTTTGGGCAGTATTATAATCTTAAAACATTTCGGCAAATGGAAGAGGTAAGGCAGTTTCTTAAGAAAAAGGGTAAACAACTGCTATTATCCCAAGCATTCAGAGACAGCTGCGAATATAAAGGCATCAAATTTTTCGATCTGGTTGAAAACAGGTTCAGATTTGTATTCAATGCATTCAGCTATGAGATTGGTGACTGTCTAGCCACCACGCAAAGGATATTAATTGTCCGTAAGCCAGATTTGATACTGCTGGATCATCCTGATAATTTTTATGGGAAAGGATTTATGATCAACGCAAAACAGCATAAATGCCAAGTCGCAGCATTACAATATGAACTAATCTATCCTGGTTGCGTGGCAACTCACATCAAGGAAGATAATAAGAAAAAGAGCAGTCCGCTCTGGAGACCCATTCCTGACATCAGCTTTGTAGGGGGCAGTTATGCAAAACAGATACTAATTGAAAAATGCAATTATCCTGCAGAGAATATACGAACCGTAGGCCAACCAAGATACGACAGCTATTTTAAGATGGCTAATAAACATGAAACTAAGAAAAAACTTAGAAATAAACTGGGCATCCCAACTAACAAGAAACTACTTGTTTATGTCACTGCAGCCAGACCCCTCTACAATGTTGGAAGAATTGATAAATTAATAGAGATTGTTAAAAAAAACAAGGATCTATTCCTTTTTGTCAAGGTACATCCTAACGGTATGGTGAAAAAATTCACAAATTTCTATGATCTAAACTATGAAAATATAATGATCCAGCGTGATGTTGATCTTAGACAGTTGTTGCCAGCAGCAGATCTTCTAATCAGCCCAGGCTCAAGTGTAGACATAGAATCTATGATCTTCGACACTCCTGTTCTTTTAATTCAGGATGACCAGATATTCCCCATCCCATTCAAACAGTATGAAGCTGCCTTGTTTGCTAATGAGATTGAAGAAATAAGAACAGCTATCACAAGTATTCTACATGATGTAAAAATACAGGAAAAATTAAAGGAGGGTAGAAAGAAATTCATAAAAGACTATCTGTTCTCAAGAGATGGACAAACAGCTCAGCGGATTGTCAAAGAACTGTAAAAGACCTTAAAATACAGTGTAAAAGGAAAGCTTTTAAAATTCTCCTTTATTCTTAACTCCTATTATCATATAATCAGGTGGTTCAATGGAAAACATATTCAAAGGAAAGACTATTCTAATCACAGGAGGTACAGGTTTTTTAGGCAGAGCTCTCGTCAGGGAGATTTTAAAATATAAACCTTATAGTATCAGGGTTTTCAGCAGAGATGAAGTTAAGCATCATCGACTTCAAGAAAAATTCAACAATAATGAAATAATTAGGAACCTCATCGGCGACATTAGGGATATCCAACGTCTTAAGAGGGCAATGAAAGGTGCGGATATTGTAATCCATGCTGCTGCATTGAAAAGAATTGATATCCTCGAATATAATGTCGACGAAGTGATCAAGACCAACATTCTGGGCACTATGAATGTTGTTGATGCCTGTCTCGAAAATAATGTAAAAATCGCTGTTTTTGTCTCATCTGACAAGGCATGTTCACCAGTAAATACGTATGGAGCTTGTAAGTTTGTCGGAGAGAGAATCTTTACTGAAAGTAATTACAACAAGGGTCCAGCACCTACGATTTTCACCAGTGTGAGATATGGTAACGTGTTAGAGAGTACTGGCTCAGTCATCCCTTTCTTCGAAGAAAAAATCATTTCCAGACAAAAGATACCCCTTACAGATAAAAGGATGACTAGGTTCATCATATCTCCTATGAAAGCTGTAAACCTTGTCTTCAACGCCATCAAATATGGTGTGGGAGGTGAAGTATTTGTACCTAAATTACCCTCATTCCTCATCACAGACCTAATTGATATACTTAAAGAGAAACATAACGCTCACAATCCTGTTGAGGTCATTGGAATCAGACCAGGCGAAAAAATGCATGAGGAAATGATCAATGTATCAGAAGTACCAAGAACATTTGCCTTTAAGAACATGTTTGTAATAACTTCTTCTATCCAAAAATACCAGCATTTGCATAAAATAGAATATTGTAAAAATGGAGATAAGCTGGATGAGAACATGATCCAAGGTTATTGTTCTAAGGATACCCTTGTGAGCAAGGAAAACATTTATAAGATATTTAAGGACCTCAATCTATTATAATGATCCCTTACGGTAAACAAAAGATAGATGAAGAAGATATTCAAGCGGTAGATGAAGTACTAAAAAGTGATTTTCTAACTACAGGTCCTGCTGTTGATGAATTTGAAAGCAATGTTGCAAAGACAGTCAAAGCTAAATATGCAGTAGCAGTCTCTAACGGAACAGCAGCCCTGCATATTGCAGCTATGGCAGCAGGTCTTAAGCAGGGTGATGAATTAATAACCAGCCCAATGACTTTTGCGGCTTCTGCCAACTGCGGCTTATTCTGCGGCGCAACCCCTGTGTTTGTGGATGTTGATGATCAAGGTTTAATTGATGCTGAAAAGATTGAGGCAAATATCACCAAGGACACTAAAGTAATCATACCTGTTGACTATACTGGTCTCAGCTGTAATATGAAACAGATAGGGGATATTGCTAAGAAACATAAGCTAATAGTAATTGAAGATTCCTGCCATGCTATTGGTGGTAAATATGATGGTACTCCTATTGGCAATTGCAAATATGCTGATATGTCAATCTTCAGCTTCCACCCTGTAAAACATATCACAACTGGTGAAGGGGGCATGATTACCACTAATTCCCAAGAGTTATATGAAAAGCTTAAGATGCTAAGAAACCATGGCATGACCAAGGATCCTAAAGTGTTAATCAATAATAAAGAAGGTGGTTGGTTCTATGAGATCCACGACATAAGCTATAACTACAGGATTACTGACTTTCAATGCGCCCTTGGATTGAGTCAACTAAAAAAACTTGAATCATTTGTAAAGAGAAGAAGACAGATTGCAATCAGATATGATAATGCTTTTGTGAACGATCCTAACATCAAACCATTACTTGAAAAAACAGATCAGCACAATCCATACCATCTTTATGTCATAAGAGTTAAAGATGGAAAAACTCGAAAAAGGCTTTATGACTATCTCAAAACTGAGGGTATCTACTGTCAGGTCCATTATATTCCTGTCTATTGGCATCCAGCATACCAAAAACTGGGATACAAGAAAGGCCTTTGTCCCAATGCAGAAAAGTTTTACCAAAGGATATTGTCTATACCTATGTACCCGGGCTTAACCGATCAGGAACAGCAAAAAGTAATAAGTGAAATTAAAAATTTTTTCAAATCATAGAATGTAAAATGACTAAAAAAATCAAGTTTGGCAAGATAGATACCATCGTACTATTCGGGGGAGGACGGGTTTTACGACATCTTGCTCAAAAAATATCCAAAGAAAAGAAATACGAAATCTATGTGGTTACAAGCAAGAGACTTATCATCGAAAAGCTAAATGGAATCTCTTTGGCGGATTTCTTAAAGAGACTTGGAGTAAAATGTATAGTAACTAGTGACATCACCAACAATAAACTAGTTAGAGATATCATAACTGAATTTACTATCGGATTTTCTTTTGGAGCACCCTGGATATTTAAACAAGAGTTCATTGATCTCTTTGGCGGTAATAGATTGCTTAATCTTCACTCAAGAGACCTACCCAGAAATAGGGGGGCAGGAGGAGCTTCCTGGAACATTCTCAACGATGATAAAGAGGCGGCTAATCTCATACACATCGTGGACAGTGGTCTGGACACAGGAGATATTATAAAAAGGCAGCATTTCAAGTTCCCAAAGAACTGCAAACTCCCATTTGATTTTGATGAATACACTGCCCAAACTGATAAACAGTTTATGGAAGGATTTCTTAAGGATATAGATGCTCATAAAGAGTTCACATTGATACCTCAAGATGAACTAAAAAGCACTTATTTTCCAAGATTACACACACCCATTCACGGATTTATCAATTGGGAATGGAAAAAAGACGAGATCATCAGATTCATATGCGCTTTTGATGATCCATATCCTGGCGCATCAACTTTTTGGAAAGGCAAGAGAATCTTCCTTAAAAAAGTAGAGCCCACCAAGGATCCTGATACGTTTCATCCGTTCATGGGAGGCATAATCTACAGAAAAACCAAGAACGGCGTCTTTGTGGCTGCTAAAGGTGGAGGAATTTGGATCAAGGATGCTAGAGATGAAGAAGGCAAGCTGATAATTGATGCTATGCGAGCGGGACAGAGATTATTCACACCACATTCCAATCTAGACCATGCTAAAAACTTTGTTGCAGTCTACACACCAGACGGCTTAAAAAAATAAAACCATATTTAGAGGGGTAGTTTATGACTTTAATTAATAAGAAATTAGGGGTAGAGTATCAGAAAAAGCAGTTTGAAAAGCCAAAGTATAGCACCACAGAATTTGAAAAATTCTTAAATGATAATGGATGCTTCAAAGCCAATACCGAAATCCTGGATATTGGCACAGGCGGGGGAGATAATGTTGCTTATCTAGCTAAGAAATATCCACACATATCATTTCTGGGCGCAGACTACAATCAGGCATTTATCAACATGGGTAAAGAGGTTATCAATAGTCTAAAGCTCAATAATGTCTCGCTGACAACAGCAGACTGGTTCGATCTGCCCGAAGAGTTCATCGGCAGATTTGATGGCATATTTAATGTCCATACATTTTGCTGCTTTAAACAACTAAAACCCGCATTAGATGCTCTAACCAAGTTGAATCCTAGATGGATTGCATTCAACTCATTGTTTTATGAAGGTCCACTTGATGTTATGATCCATATTAGAGATCACACCAATCCCGAACTCAAGGATAGCGATCCTGATGGAGACTTTAATGTCTTCTCTTTGACTGAGATGGAGAAACAGCTAGCAGAACAGGGCTACACAACTTTCAAATATGCTAGATTCAACATTCCAATCGATCTTCCAAAACCACCCAAAGGTGCCAGGGGAACCTTCACCATGAAAACAGAAATCGAAAACAGGGCCCAGTTTTCTGGGCCAGTATATCTTCCGTGGTATTTTGTAGTAGCCATGAAAGACTAAGGAGGAAACAAAATTGTCAGACCTAAAAAAAGAGGATAAAAAAATATTTGATCTGATTGAACTAGAAAAGAAAAGACTCCAAAAGGGGTTAGAGCTTATACCTTCTGAAAACTATGTGAGCAAAGCAGTACTAGAAGCATTAGGCTCTGTACTGACCAATAAATATTCGGAAGGCTATCCCAAAAAAAGATACTACGGAGGTAATATTTACATTGATGATGTTGAGAGTCTGGCTATGAAAAGAGCAAAGCAGCTTTTTGGAGCTGAACATGTCAATGTACAGCCATACTCTGGCAGTCCAGCCAACTTAGAAGTTTACTTTGCACTATTGGATATTGGAGACAAGATTCTGGGTATGAACCTTGCACATGGAGGCCATCTGACACACGGTCATCCTATCAATTTCTCAGGTAAGGTATATAATTTCATTCAATACGGTGTTGATAAGAAAACAGAACTGCTTGATTATGATGTGATCAGAAAATTAGCAATAAATGAAAAACCGAAACTTATTCTATCAGGCGCAACAGCATATCCGAGATTGATAGATTTCAAGCTTTTTCAGGAGATTGCAGATGAGATTGGAGCTTACAGCATGTCAGATATATCTCATATTGCAGGTCTTATTGTTGGTGGTGTACACCCCTCTCCTTTTCCTTTCACTGATGTTGTGACTACAACGACTCATAAAACCTTAAGAGGTCCAAGGGGTGCTATGATACTTTGCAAAGAAAAATTTGCAAAGGATATTGACAGAGCTGTCTTTCCAGGTATGCAGGGAGGCCCTCACAACCATGTGAATGCTGCAAAAGCAGTAGCTTTTCAAGAAGCCCTCAAACCAGAGTTCAAGCAATATGCTCAACAAATCGTCAAGAACGCAAGAGCGCTTGCAGATGAGCTGATGAATCAAGGTATCAGGTTGGTTACAGGCGGCACCGACACGCATCTTATCCTCGCAGATCTTCAGAAGTTTTGTGTTGGCAAAGAAGCAGAATCTGCTCTTGATGAGGTTGGCATAACAGTAAATAAGAACATGATTCCCTTTGATCCTAAAACGCCCTTTAATCCAAGCGGCATCAGGCTGGGTACTCCTGCAATCACAACAAGAGGTATGAAAGAAAGTGAGATGAAAGAGATCGGAAGGTTCATTGCAACTGTTGTCAAGAATCATGATAATCCAGCTGTCAAAGAAAAGATAAAACAGGAAGTTCTGGAACTATGTAAACAGTTTCCCCTTGATTAAGATGTCTATCAACAGAAGACTTTCTTGGTTATATGGATTGGAAAAAAAAGGCATTAAACTCGGCCTCGAAAGAATTCAAGCCTTAATGCACTGTCTTGGCAAGCCTCAAGACAACTATAGAACACTGCACATAGCAGGCACTAATGGCAAAGGCAGCACAGCTAAGGTCATATATACTATTCTTAAGCAAGCTGGCTATTCAGTCGGATTATATACATCTCCGCATCTTGTAAAGTTCAACGAACGAATTGTGGTCGACGACAAAGAAATCAAAGATAAGGAATTATTGCGTTTGTTTGAGGAAATCAACAAGAATCTAAAAAAAAACAATCTGGATGCTAGTTTCTTTGAATTTACTACAGCAATAGCATTTCTATATTTCAAACAAAAAAAAGTGGATTATGCCGTGATTGAGACAGGGTTGGGAGGAAGGCTTGATGCCACTAACATCATAATACCTGTAGCAACCATTATAACTAGCATATCTCTGGAACATCAGAAATACCTGGGCAATACTCTTGAAAAGATCGCAAAAGAAAAGGCAGGCATAATAAAAAGAGGCACACCAGTCATCACATCAGCAACTGGCAATGCCCTGAAGGTTATTAAAGATGAGAGCAAAAAAAGAAATGCTAAGCTGTTCGAGGTTCATAAACTCGTCAAGATACGACATAACAAAAAATATCTGGATTCTCAAACTGCAGTAATGGTAACTGCCAAGAATAAATATAATATATCAACCCAATTATTAGGCAAACATCAATTGTTTAATATTGCATCAGCCATACTAACCAGTGAGATTCTTGGCATTGATAAAAAGACTATTATCAAGAGCATAGATAAAACAGAATGGCCCGCCCGACTCGAGATAGTTAAGAAAACACCACTTGTCATACTGGACTGCTCTCATACAATAGAAGGATTCAAGCTTTTGAAAAATTACATCCAAAATCAACTCAAGCAGTATGATAAAATAACGTTGGTTCTAGGCATATCTGACGATAAGGACATGACAAAAATGGTGCCTATCTTAGCAGGAATTGCTGATCAACTCATAATCTGCCAGGCCCAATACAGAGGAACTGATACTAAACTGCTGAAAAAAATAGCCAGCCCCCATTGTAAGCACATAATTGAAAAAAGGAAAGTTAGTGCAGCTGTTAGCTACTCTTTAAAACAAGCAGGAAAAAACGATGCTGTTATAATCACAGGTTCCTTGTTTGTAGCAGGAGAAGTAAAAGAGTTCCTTGATTCTCAAGTATCCTTTCTCAACCACTTGACACCTAAGTAACACAAAGGTGTATCAAAGATTGCAAACAAGACCTTCAACAGCCAATAGGGTACAATCATAGCAAACATCTTGGCAGCAGTATAGTCGGGAGTTATTGCATAGAACGCAATAAACATAAAAATAGTGGTATCAATAAATTGACTTACAGCAGTAGAGAGATTGTTTCTAAGCCACAAAAAACGACCTTTGGTCTTTTTTTTCCAGAAGTTGAATGCCCAAATATCATGAATCTGGCTCAAAAAGAAAGCCACTAAGCTAGCTATGATAATCCTGATGGAGTTTGAAAATATAGTTACATAGGCATCATTAAACTTGTAAAAGCCAGCAGGAGGCAGAATCTTACCAAGGAAAGTCAGTACAAGGGTTAATAGTAAAGCTAGGACGCCTCCTATGATAAAGAGTTTTGTCTTTTTTCTTCCATAGACCTCCTCCACCATATCAGTCATAAGAAACGTTATAGGGTAAGCAAATATACCCACTGATACAGGAACTCCCAGAATCACAGTTATTTTACTGCCAAGAAGATTAGAGCAAATCAAAGCTGTTACAAAGACGCTTAACATAACCAGTATCTTGTCTTGCGCACGCATGACAATGGCAGTTGGCGTTTAATTTATAAATTTTCTCTAGAAAATTTCAAAACCTTAATAAAATCATGGCTATTCATTATTCTCGAGATGAAGGGTGTTTTAAGAAAGCAGCTTATTGAGCAAAGAAATCAGCTTGAAAGTGAGGAAATTATAAAAAGATCAAGAAATATTATAGAAAAACTTCTAAAATGTAATGAAGTCAAAAAATCTAGCAAGATTGCCATCTATTTTCCAAAAGACAACGAGGTTTCAACAAAAGAGCTAATCCCTGAACTTATAAAATATGGAAAAAGAGTTTTTCTACCAAGAGTTATGGATGAACAACTCGAATTCAAGGAAATTCTCTCTGCAGATGAGTTGGAAAAAGGAAGTTTTGGAATTATGGAGCCAAAAGAAAGTTCATTAACCATAAATGTGGAGGAACTAGAAATGATTATCCTGCCCTGCGTCGGATGTGACCTCCATTGCAACAGGCTTGGAAGAGGTGCAGGCTATTATGACAGGTTACTGGCCCACCATCCTGAAATTATGACTATCTGTCTTGCCTATGATTTCCAACTAGTAGAAAAGGTACAGATAGAGGAGCATGATCAACAGGCGGGTAAAATCATCACAGATAAGAGAACAGTTGAAAAATCAGCCAAGCTAATGGACGGCAGAAAGGTGTCTTCTGAAATTATTGAAAATCTGAAACAGGAGATAAAAGAGCAAGGAATAAAGGCCAAGCTCGCTGTCATACTAGTAGGTACTGATCCGGCTTCAGAGGCCTATGTCAAGAGAAAAGGTAAGGTTTGCGAAGATATAGGCATTGCTTTTGAGCTTATCAAGTTTCCGCAGGATAGTAATGAAGAAAGTATTATCAATAAAATACGAACACTCAACCAGAATTCGACTATCACAGGCATACTTGTACAGCTTCCATTACCCAAGCATCTTAACACTGATAAAATCATTAATGCTGTAATTCTAGAAAAGGATGTCGATGGTCTTTCTGTCGCCAGCATGAAAAAGCTGGAACAAGGTGATGAAATCCTAGTCTGCTGCACTCCAAAAGGCATAATAACTCTGCTGACATACTATGATATCAAGCTTAAAGACAAACACATAATCCTAGTCGGCCACGGCAGATTAGTTGGCAAACCCTTAGCAATCATGCTAAAGAACAGGAAACTCAATGTAACTATCTGCGATGAGTTTACCAAGGATATCAAGAGCAAGACTAGGAAAGCCGATGTACTAATAAGTGCTACAGGCGTACCTCATCTGATAACAGAGGACTATGTCAAAGAAGGTGCTGTTGTGATTGATGCAGGCACATCTAAAAAAGATAACAAGTTGGTTGGAGATGTGGACTTTGAGCAAGTCAAGAAAAAGACTTCGTACATAACACCAGTTCCTGGAGGGATAGGTCCTATGACCATAGCCATGCTAGTGGAAAACATTATAAATGCTTTTAACTTATCAGACAACTAAAAACAAAGGGGGATTTGGTATGAAAAGATGTAGTAAATGTGTAACACCTGAAACCCAGGAAACACTGCTTTTTGATGAAAAAGGAGTATGTAATGTTTGTAGGCAAATTGAGGCAAAGAGAGATAACATTGACTGGGAAGCTAAGAAAAAAGAAATGCAGGCATTAGTCAATGAATATAAGGGCAAAGGAGAATATGATTGTATCATCCCTTTTAGTGGGGGTAAGGACTCAACTTTCCAACTTTACTATGTTGTAAAAGAACTTGGCCTCAAACCTTTAGCAGTCTGTTTTGATCATCATCTGTTCAGACCCGACCACATCAAAGCACGAGAAAAAGTGCTAAACAAACTTGGTGTTGACCTTCACATCTTCAGACCTAGCTGGCAGATAGTGAAGAAACTGATGCTCGAGTCTCTTCTAAGAAAAGGTGATTTCTGTTGGCACTGCCATCTCGGCATCACCTCGTATCCAATACAGATCGCAGTCAGGCACAACATCCCCCTATTGATCTATGGGGAATCTTCTGCAGAATACACTAGCTATTATGGTTATGGTGAGGATGATGATGTTGGTGAGAAAAAGCTTAACAGGATGAGTGGTAATTTAGGTATAAGTGCAGAGGATATGGCAGGCATGATTGACGCTGATCTTAGAGACCTTGCACCTTTCACGTTTACAACTGCAAAAGAGATAAGGGAAAAGAAGGTTCGCGCAATCCATCTTGGAAGCTTTATCAAATGGGACACCAAAAAACAGTCAGATCTGATCAGAAAAGAACTGGGATGGATGGGCGACAGGACAGAAGGCGTACCTCCAGAATACTACTATGAGAAAGTTGAATGTAAACTGACAGGTGTAAGAGATTGGCTCAAGTTTATTAAACGAGGTTTTGCAAGGGCTACACACCTAACCTCCATCGATATAAGGCACAACAGGATGACCCGGGAAAAAGCAATGGAACTTGTTAAGAAATATGAAGGCAAGCGACCTAAAAGCCTGGATTATTTCCTGAAGATCATGGATATGACTGAAGAAGAATTTATGGATATTGCTTTAAAACATGTAATAAAGCCCCATAAGTTCGATGCTGAAAACATAGAACAAGGCGAGGAGCTTGAGGATCAAAAGGATTGGCAGCTTAAAGAATGATAGTCATTATAGATTATGGAATGGGTAATGTTCGCTCTGTAAAGAATGCTCTTGAGTTTCTGGGTTTTGAAGCTATCATATCACGAAAAGAGGGAGATATCAGGAATGCTGAAAAGCTATTGCTACCAGGTGTAGGCGCATTTAGGGATGGCATGAACAACCTGAAAAAATTCAAGCTAATTGAATTGCTTAGTGATGAGGTACTCAATAAGAAAAAGCCTCTTATAGGCATATGTCTGGGCATGCAGCTGCTTGCCAAGAGCAGTGAAGAAGGCGGTCAGCACGAAGGCTTGGGTTTCATAGATGCAGATGTCAAACTGTTTAGGCCAGATCCCAAGGACATTAAAGTCCCTCACATTGGCTGGAACAATATTAACATTGTCAAAGAAGACGTCATCCTCAAAGATATCCCTGACGGATCTGATTTTTATTTCGTGCACAGCTATCATGTTATGCCTAATGAAAATGAAGATATTACCACCTCTTACTGTGACTATGGAGAGAGGTTTGTATCAACCCTGAACAAAGGCAATATTTATGCAGCTCAGTTCCATCCTGAAAAAAGTCAGGACAAAGGACTGAAGATCCTGGAAAATTTTGGAGAAAATGCTTAAGCAAAGATTGATTCCTGTCCTTCTGTTGAAAAATGGTAGGCTGGTGAAGCCAATCCAATTTGGCAAATACAGAGATGTTGGCTATCCTACAACCCAAGCCAAAATCTATGATGCCCAAAAAGCAGACGAACTCATATTCCTTGATATTGATGCAAGTACCGAGAACAGACAGACCTTGATTAGTGTAATAGAAGAAGTGACCAAAGAGTGCTTCATGCCCTTGACTCTCGGGGGCGGCGTGCGCACTGTCCAGGATATTAACAATCTGCTTGCAGCAGGTGCAGATAAGGTCTCTATCAATGCAGCAGCTGTTGACAACCCTAATTTTATCAAAGAAGCTGCGAATATGTTCGGCAGCCAATGTATTGTCATATCGATTGATGCCAAAAAAAAGGGAGACAAGTATGAGGTTTGCACCCATAATGGAAAGAAAACAACAGGTCTAGATGCTATTACATGGGCAAAAAAAGTAACCGAACTTGGTGCAGGGGAGATCCTTATCACTTCAATAGATAACGAAGGTACCATGGAAGGATATGATCTGGAGTTGGTTAAAGCCATCTCTCAGGCTGTCAATATTCCAGTCATCGCCAATGGAGGTGCAGGCACCCTAGATGATTTTCAGGATGCACTTACCAAGGCAGGTGCATCTGCAGTAGCAGCAAGCAGCATCTTCAACTTTACAGACCAAAGCCTTATCAAGGCCATGAGATTCCTCAAAGTACACGGATTAAACGTAAGAGAAGGTTAAGAACAATGAAATTTTTAGTGGTTGGATGCGGATCAATAGGTAAGAGACATATCAGAAACCTGATCAGCCTGGGCCAGAAAGATATTATTGCTAGTGATCCAGATCAAAAAATGCTTGATCAGGTCAAGAAAGACTATAAAATTAAGACTTGCCTTGAATATGAACAATACTTGGAAGATTGTGATGTTGTAATCATATGTTCTCCCACCAGCTTGCACGCGCCTCAACTTATCAAAGCCTTAGAGCATGAAAAACCTGTATTTGTTGAAAAACCTGTTGCGCACGATAAAGAGACAAGAGATTCTGTATTCAAAACCGCAAAGGATCACCCTGTTCTCACATTGGTGGGATGCAATATGCGATTTCATCAAGGTATAAAAAAAATAAAAGAACTTTTAGATAAGCAAGTGATTGGAAAAATCTGGTTTGTTCAGGCGCAGGTCGGTTTTTATCTGCCTTATTGCAGGCCAGGAAGAGATTACCGGAAGGTATATAGTGCAAGTAGAGCGATGGGAGGCGGTGTGGTACTTGATGCCATCCATGAGATAGACTATCTTAAAAGTCTTTTTGGCGAGGTATCTGAAGTCCAGGCATATATAAATCATATCAGTAATCTCGAAACAGACACAGAAGATTATGCATCCTTAACCCTTAAGTTCAAACAGGGAGTTATGGGTGAGGTTCACATGGATAACCTGCAAACAGAATATACTAGGGGTTGCAGGATTGTTGGAGAAAAGGGAATCATTGAATGGAACTATCATAAACCTGAGATAAGATTATTTATTGATTCCCAAGGATGGAAGACTCTCATACTTGATAAAAAATATGATGTTAACCAAATGTACATAGAACAGTTCAAACACTTTTTAGCTTGTCTAAATGAGGACATAGAACCCGAACAGGATATTTTTGAAGGTATAAGGGCATTAGATGTTGTCCTTGCTGCTAAAGAATCCCAAACCAAGAAGAGGAGGATCTCATTATGAAGATCACTGCAATAATCCAGGCTAGAATGGGGTCAAAGAGGCTTCCAGGAAAAACTTTAATGAAAATCCAGCACAGGACTATTATCTGGCATGTTATCAATAGACTAAAAGCTTCAAATTACCTCAACCATATTGTGTTGGCCACAAGTGACCAAAAACAAGATAACCCCATCTCCATTGAAGCAAAAAAAATAGGCGTGGCTTGTTTTAGAGGTGATGAAAACGATGTTTTAGATAGAGTCTACAAGGCAGCCAAATCTTCCAGCACAGATAGTATTGTACGGATAACAGGAGACTGTCCACTAATTGATCCCTCTATAATTGACAATGCGATCAAAAAGTTTCTTGACAAAAAATTAGACTATCTCAATAGTGGAATAAGCTTTCCAGACGGTATTGGTGACTGTGAGGTGTTTAGCTTCAAGATACTTTATGATGCCTGGAAACAAACCAAAGGAGACGACAGGGAGCATGTAACACCATACATGTGGAAGAATCCTTCTTTTGTTAAGCAAGATACCCTTGAAAATAATAAGAATCTTTCAAATATGGTTTTTTCAGTAGACGAAAGAAATCAATATGAAGCTGTTAAAAAGATCTTTTTGGGCTTATACAATCCAAAAAAGAATAACATATTCCATCTTGACGAAATCATAAATCATGTCAGGAAACATCCAGATATTCTCCAAATGACGCAGAATATAAAAAGAAGCTATCTGGACCAATGGGCGAGGGAACAAAACATGAAAAAATATGCAAAAAGTCTCAAGCTGCTCAAAGAGGCTAAACAACTAACACCTTGTGCAGCACAGACATACAGTAAAAGCTACAGATATTATTGCGAGGGTGCTGCACCTGCTTTTCTAGATCGAGGAAACGGAAGCCATGTCTGGGATGTTGATGGTAATGAATTCATTGATTTTGTATGTGCACTCGGCGCCATAACTGTGGGTCATGCAAATACCAAAGTCAATAAAGCTATATCAGATCAGCTTAAGAAAGGTATTGGATTTTCTCAGGCGACTGAACTTGAGGTTAAACTAGCAAGAAAGCTTATCGAGATATACCCTTCCGCAGAAATGGTCCGATTTGTTAAAAATGGCTCAGATGGCACTTCAGCAGCAGTCAGGCTTGCAAGAGCATATACCAAAAGAGAGATGGTCCTTGTATCGGGATATCATGGCTACCAGGAATGGTATATTGGTTCAACTGAGAATGATCTGGGCATCCCTAAATGTGTAAAGGCACTTGTAAAGAAATTCGAATATAATAACATAGATTCTGTTAAGAAACTGTTTACAAAATATGAGGGCAAAATTGCCTGCGTAATCCTAGAGCCAGTACAGGGCAACGGTCCTGAGAATCATTTTCTTGAAAAGCTAAAGACGCTTACACATGATAATGGAGCTTTACTGATATTTGATGAGGTTGTCACGGGTTTTAGGATCCATCTTTCTGGGGCTCAAGGCCTTTTTGGAGTTGTTCCAGACCTTACAGCTCTTGGAAAGGGTTTTGGTAATGGTTTACCTATAAGTGCGGTTGTTGGCCAGAAAAAATATCTGAAGTTAATCGAAGAGGGCGCTTTCATTTCAACCACTCATGGTGGTGATGCAGTATCATTAGCAGGTTGCCTAGCTGTCATCAATATCCTAGAAAAAAAAGGCACATATGAAAGAATGTGGAAACTGGGCAAGAGACTAAAAGAAGGCATCAAAACTTTGATCAGAAAAAAAGGCCTGACTGATGTAATGGACGTTAAAGGTCTCGATGTACACAGTTCACCCGTATTCAAGCCAATAGGCAATCTCACCGCCCTGGACCTGCTTTCAATATATCAACAAGTTATGATTGAAAACGGAATCCTTGTACTCACAACTAATAATCTCTGTCTCGCACATACAGAAGAAGATATTAATAACTATCTAGAAGCGGCAGCAAAAGCTATGACTAGTGTCAAGAAGGCTGTTGATAAGAATAGTCATGATGCCATATTATTTGGGGAGAAAATAAGGCCTATATTCAAAAGAGATAAGAACAGATGAAAAAATGAGTTCAAAAAAAGATGTTTGGGAACATATATTAGAAAAAGATCATTGTTTTATTATTGCTGAAGCTGCCAGTAATCATAATGGAAGTCTTGAGACTGCAAAGCAATTGGTTGATGTTGCTGTAAAAGCAAAGGCAGACGCAGTTAAGTTCCAGTTCTTTAAGGCAAAGACAATATCTGCAAACTCAAATGTTGGCGCTTCCAAATTACCAGACGGCAGCACGCTTCGGGAACTGTATGAAACATGTGAAGCACCATATGATTGGATACCTGGTCTTGCAGACTATTGCAACAAGCAAAACATATTATTTTGTGCCAGTCCATTTGATAGAGAATCTACAGATTTGCTTGACAAAGCAGGTGTTAAACTATTCAAGATAGCCTCTTTTGAATTGATAGATATACCTTTTCTTAAGTATATCGCCAGAAAAAAGAAACCTATGATAATCTCAACAGGCGGTGCGGACATGCAAGAGATCCAAGAAGCTGTGGGTGCGATTCAAGAGGAGGATAATAAACAAATAATTCTTCTTCATTGTGGCATCAACTACCCTGTTTCTCTAGCTGATGTAAATCTTCGAGCCATGGATATCATGAGGAAAACATTTAGGCTTCCAATAGGTTATTCAGATCATACAGAAGGAACTATGGTGCCTTGGGCCGCAGTTGCTAGAGGTGCCCAAGTTGTTGAGAAACATTTTACGCTTAGCAGGAAATCCAAAGGTCCAGATCATCATTTTGCTATCGAACCTGGCGAGCTTAAAGAAATGGTCAGACTGATAAGGATGTGCGAGCAGACCCTGGGTAAGGCTGAAAAGAAACCAACCCCCTTAGAAATTCCAAAAAGGGCCTACAGGCGAAGCATATTTGCAGCAAAAGATATTAAAAAAGATGAGATTCTTACAGAAGCTTGTTTTGATATCCTTAGACCTGCAGACGGATTAAAACCTAAGTATATTTACCAATTGATAGAGAAAAAAGCTTTAAAGGATCTTAAGAAAAACAGCCCTGTTGACTGGGACCTGGTGAACAAATGAATCAAGGAGAGATCATATTTTTATGCAAAGGGAATAAAAAGATCGGTTCAGGTCATGTTGTCAGATGTATGCGGCTTGCCAAGGCCTTAACTAAAAAAGAAGACAATTTAAGAGAGAGGATCAATTTTCTTGTCTTTGGCGAAATTCTCAAAGATTTTAAGGAAGAGATAATAGAGGATTTCCCTCTTAAGACCATCCCAGACAATAATGAGGCTTTAAAAAAAGAGATGGCCACAAGAAGCGCTTCCACGCTTATTGTTGACCTGCTTTCACATGAGATGAGTTCCCTCAACCCCAGAGAATATAAGATTATTGCCCTTGGCAACTATAAGCCAGGTTCTGACATCTATATCAACATCATAAAGGATCCTGATTTCAATCCAAAGAAAGAATATACAGGTTATCAATATTGGCTAATTGAGAAACCTGAAACTAGAAAGAGTATTAAAAACATTGGCAAGGTTAAAAATGTCCTCATGAGCTTCGGATATAGTGATCCTGGCAAATTAACCCAAAAAACGCTTCGATATATAACTGAGTTTTATAAACAAAATGAACTGGACGAAATACCTATAATTAACTGTGTCATTACTAAAGAATATGATTTGCATACTGAAGAAGAGTTGAAAAAAATTAATAAAGATGTTGTAATAAAAAAGGATCTTGAAGATCTTGAACAGGAGATACTTCTATCTGACCTTTGCATTGTCGCAGGCGGCAACACACTTTATGAATCAGTAGGTCTAGGAGTGCCAACATTGGTAGTACCATATGGCGATGCCAATGATAGGTTGGCCAAAGAATTTGAAAAGAATTGGTATATTAAAAAGACCCAAGTAAATGGTACTGATAAAGCAGAATTCCAGAAATTATATAAGAACTTGTTAGAAAAGCAGACCCGAATACTCCTCTATGAAAAGTGCCAACGTTTTGATGGGCATGGTATGTCTAAGGTTATAGATATTATAATTAATAATAGTTGAAGGAGGTGGCAGATTGGAACGTTCCAATCTTGAAAAATGAAAAAAATAAACATACTCGATTGTACTATCAGGGATGGCAGTTACGCCATCGACTATAACTTCACCCTTAAGGATGTAGTTGTGATTGGGAAGAATCTGGAGGATCTTGGATTCAAGTTCATCGAAATAGGCCATGGTGTTGGTTTTGGAGGCTCGCCCAACTATGGAAAATCCATAGCATCAGACAAAGAATATTGCAAGATGGCATCAGCCATGTTCAAGAAATCTAAATGGGGAATGTTCTTTATTCCTGGAATTGGTAAAAAAGAAGATCTTAATACGGCTTCAGAACATGGTATGGGCTTTGTCAGAATCGGAACCAACATAAATGAACTAGAGAAAGCCAAAGATTACATCAGATATGCCAAGGATTTAGGAATGACTGTTACATCAAACCTGATGAAGTCTTATGCAGTACCCCCAAAGAAATTTGCTGATTATGCAGCTATAGCAGATAGGTTCGGAGTTGATATACTTTATCTGGTAGATTCTGCAGGCGGCATGTTTCCAGAACAGGTTGGAAAATACATGGATGAAACTAAGAAGAAAGTATCCTGTAAATTAGGCTTCCACGGACATAATAATTTTTCAATGGCCGTAGCCAACAGTATTGCCGCTTTTGAACATGGAGCAGAGTTTGTTGACGGATCATTAGGAGGTTTGGGTAGAAGCTCAGGTAATGCGGAAACAGAGATACTTGTATCCGCATTTGAAAAATTAGGTGTTAAGACAGGTGTTAATATGCTTGATACTTTCACAATAGGACAGAAACTAATCAAGCCTCTGATGAAAAATAGGGGAGGTCTGGATGAAATGGGCCTCGTATGTGGTTTTTCAGAATTTCATTCAAGCTACATGAAAATAATCAAAAAATATTCTGAGATGTATAATATTGACCCGAGAAAGCTAATTCTTGAAGTAACTAAGATCAGTAAGATCTATACTGAGCCTAAAGATGCTGAAAGGATAGCAAAAAATATACAAGCACAGAAAAAGAAAAAACCTCAACAATATAAGATCAACAAGATTGCATTTGACCAATTATTTCATGATCATGAGAAAAAGCAGAGTATTATGAAAACTGCAAAGAAAATAGCGGAGGATGTTGATGCCATATCTAAGAAAAAAGGCAAGAAAGGAATCTTTACAATATCGTTCTCACATCTTGGGAAAAAAGAGATTCATTTCCCTTTCATGAGAGAAAACGAATATTTTGTGATAGGTAATGTTGAGATAACAGATAAAAACCAAATTAAAGATATTGTAAAAGGCATCGATGGCATCGACTATGTTTTCCTGGACATTAGCAACAGCCAAGTTGATCAAGCGTGGGTTGAAGAGCTAAAATTTGAGTTTAAAAAGAGCAAGGTCATAACTTATGATGAAGTAGATATCTGGGTCGATTCTATATGTAATTTTATTATGCTATCTAAAGATAAAGCAGCTGAAAAAGTGTTAGTGGTAGGAATTAACCAAATATCCATGAGAATAATAACAAGATTGCTTAACCTAGGATTTGACATCACTATCTGGGATAAGAACTGGAAAAAAGCAGAAAAGGTTTGGACTGCGTTGACCAACTTATATCAAGAGGTCCCTTGTGCACTCAGTTATGAGAAAAAATTGAGAGTAGGCGTGGAAAAAAAGGATTTTATAGTTGGCATGACCCCAAAACATACAACACTAAATCCAGAATTAATCCAACACATAGATAAAAATTCAGTTTTAGTGGATGGCTCTATCGGCAGTATACATGAAGATCTAGTGGAACTCTGCATCAAGCAAGGGAATGATGTCAGGAGATTCGACATGAGAGCCAATCTCTCAGGCACCATCTTGACCAATCTTCAGATCTTTGATCTCATTAATAACATATCAGGAAAAATTAAGATGGAAGACTTTAATGTTGTAGCAGGAGGAGTAATTGGCTCAAAGGGTGATGTGGTCATAAATTCAATCGTTAACCCATCTAAAGTCCTGGGTCTAGCTGACGGAAAAGGATTTTTTCTGAAGGTAGCTAAAGATAAAAAACCATTTGCAGATAGAATAAAGAAAGTGCAAGAGTGGATACTCAAACAAAGTCTGGAAATCAAGGGGGATTGGGAATGAAATTAGCCAATAGAATCACCAAGTTAAAACCTTCAGCAACTATTGGGGTGTCTGATAAGGTCCGAGAGCTAAAAAATAAAGGTGAAAAAATAATATCTCTTCAGACAGGAGAGCCTTGCTTTCCAACTGCAGATAATATTAAGTTGGCAGCTAAACAAGCACTTGATGAAAATCAAACATTCTACAGTCATAGTAAAGGCAGTCTTGAACTCAGGAAAGCTTTATGCGCATATTTTAATGGAAGTTACAATCTGGACCTTGATGCTGAAAAAAATATCATCGTAGTTCCAGGGGCAAAACAAGCCATCCTCTATGTTTTGATGAGCTTAATCAATGAAGGGGATGAAGTCATCATCCCCACACCTGCCTGGGTAAGTTATGTTGAAATGACCAAGATCTCAGGAGGTGTACCTGTGGAAGTTGAATGTGATGAACAAAAAGGTTTCAGCATCAATGTTGAAGACATCAAGAAAAAGATTACAGAAAAGTCAAAAGTAATAATGATAAACAGTCCCAATAATCCGACCGGAAGAATCATACCCAAAGAAGAACTTGAAGCCCTAGCAGATCTATGTAAACAAAAAGGACTGATCCTGGTCAGTGATGAGATATATTGTACTCTGCTTTTTGACAATAATAAATTCTATTCAATGCTTGAACTGGATCCTGAACTCGACTTCACAGTTCTGATCAATGGTTTCTCCAAGGCATATGCCATGACAGGATGGAGATTAGGTTATGCAATTGCAAAACCTGAGATGATTCAATCCATGACCAAATTACAGCAACACTCAGCCACAAATCCTGTAACATTTTTACAGCCGGCAGGCATAGAAGCGTTAAAAAATGGCGCTCCTTTTATCAAAAACTGCTTAAAATTCTATCAGGAAAACAAATCATTTCTTAAAAGAAAACTAAGTGAAATCAAGAATTGTGATATGTGTGACTCTCAAGGAGGACTTTATGCATTCATAAAAATTCCTGTTAAAAACATGGGTTCTGAGGAGTTTTGCATCAAGTTCCTTGAAAAGAGCAAAGTCGCCACAGTACCGGGCATCGCATTTGGAAGTCATTGTGACCATTACATCAGAATCTGCCTTGCAACTACTAGAGAAAACTTAAACGAGTTTGTAAATCGCCTTAAAGACTGGACTTAAAATGAAGAAAAAGAATATCTTACTCCTAGGCGCAGGACCTGCACAGATATCCACGATTGAGACAGCCAAGGCTATGGGCCTAAAGACTGTGGTCATGGATGGTAATCCCGAAGCTGAGGGTTTAAAAGTCGGGGATGTTAGAGTTGCTGCAAATTTTGCAGATCCAAAAAAAGTTATTGAAACCGCAAAAAAGTACGAAGTTAACGGCATTCTCAATGTAGTAACCGAAGTGGGCGTTGTTTCAGCTGCAATAGCTAGTAAAGAACTTGGTCTATCCTGTTTTTCTATTGAAACGGCCATGGCATGTACTAATAAAATTGTGATGCGTCAAAAGCTAAAGCAAGGAGGTGTTGATGTGCCCTTGTTCAAGGGGACAGATAAACTCTCAGAGGCAAAGGCGTTTGCAAAAGAAGCAGGTTTCCCTTTAATAGTCAAACCCGCAGTTGGCTCAGGAAGTAGAGGGGTACGACAAGTTAACAAGCTAGAGGATATTGAATCTGCAGTTGAATCTGCCAGAAAAATATCCAAAGATGGCATGGCCATACTGGAGGGTTTTATTGAAGGTGAAGAAGTAAGTGTTGAGTGCCTCACGTATAAGGGACATACTGAAGTGATGGGAATCAGTGATAAGATCCGGACCAAACCGCCTTATAGGACTGACATCAAAGTAAGTTACCCAACTAGCTATGATGCTACAACAAAGGCAAATATCATCTCAGAGACCAAAAAGGCCATTAATGCAGTTGGTCTGGAAAATGGAATCACTCACACAGAGCTTCTAATCAAAGATCAAAAAGCAAGGATAGTCGAGATCGCTGCAAGAGGGGGTGGCTTTAAGATATTCGACATAATGATTCCTGCAATTTCAGGAGTCAGTGCTGTCAAAGCTTGTATTAACATGGCTCTGGGTCAGGTTCCTGACATAACTCCGAAATACAGGAAAGCATCATTACTTTATTTTTTCAAGGAAACACCCGGAAAACTGAAAAACATAGAAGGTGAGAAAAAAGTTAGAGACCTACCTGGAATAATTGAACTAACTTTAACCATCAAATCAGGAGAAATAATAAAAGAGTACACTTGCGGAGATGACCGGATAGGCTGGTTTATAGCTAAAGCAGACGATCTTTCAGGATTAAAGCGCATTGAAAAAGAGGTTGAATCAATCCTTAAGTTTAATATTGAATGAACGAGAGGTATAGGCATGGAACACGAAGGAAAAATCATACTCGAAAAAGAAAGTATTAAACTCATAGACTGCAATAGTTGTGGAATCATTCATCAGCACCCGCAACCGACTGAAAAACAGCTAAATGCATATTATAAAAAAAAGTATTTCAAAACCAAGAGAAGCAAGGATTATTTCAAACAGCAGATTAAACAGCAGGAATACCTGGATTTCTGCAACTCTGAAAAAGAAACGACCATTCGAAGACTCCTGTCGAAAAAGATGCCTCACAGCATTATTGACATCGGATGTGGAAGTGGCCATTTTCTGAGGTTATTCAAGAAAAAAGGCTGGTGTACTGCAGGAATTGAACCTAACAAACAACTATATGAAAAAGCTCTGAAAAAAAGCGATTTTAACATATTCTCAGGAACGTTTAAAGAGTTTTTATCTACAAAACATGACAAGTATGCTGTAGTCAACATGTGTGCGGTTCTTGAACATGTAAGAGATGCCCTTGGTCTGTTAAAGAAGATCGAGAGAGATATTTTATTGCCTAAAGGTATAATCTGCATTGATGTACCAAATGATTTCAACCAGTTACAACAAATCATCAACAAGAGTAAAAAGGACGCTTGGTAGGTGTGTGAAGAACATATTAACTATTTCACACCAAAAGGACTGAACATTTTGCTCCAAAAAGCAGGTTTTAATATATTATATACAACAGTGACTTTTCCTCTTGAGATGTTTATATTGATGGGTGAGGACTATATCCAATATCCAAAAATAGGCCCTATACAGCATAATAAAAGGGTGTTATTTGAAAAAAACCTATCAATGAGTAAACAAGGAAAAATGCTTAAAGAAAAGATGTATGAAAAATTTTATGAGTTAGGTATAGGCAGAACACTTGTTGTATATGCACAAAAAAAGAAGTGATATTACATGGAATACGCAAACACTCGAATATTTAAACTGAAAAGAGCTAAGAAGATTGACTTAAAGAAAGTCAAGAAAGAACTAGAGAAATATCGTGAGACCGGGAAAGTAAGTAAAGTCTTTGTTGATAATGACTACAACATTATCCGTAACGCGGAAGCATATATTGCAGGTAAGAAGCTTGGCCTTAAATACCTTGAATCTGCAAGGCTTAGATTCATGAAAAAACCCACCAGTAAATTTCCCAATGCTTTTCTACTAGAGATAACTAACAGATGCACTTTCTGCTGTAGGATGTGCCCTCGAAACTACCTCACCCGAGAAGAAAAAGACATGGGTATGAAGATATTCAAGAAAATCATTCATGAAATAGGACAGCATGACATAGAAGGATTATGGCTTTATAACATAGGAGAACCAATGCTTCATCCAGAGTTTCCAGAGCTGCTGAAATTCGTGAACAAGTATAAGAAAATACACCCTCTATGGTTAAGCACTAATGGTTCAACCCTTGATGAAAAAAATTCAAAATTATTACTTGAATCAGATGTTGATTATTTAAATTTCTCACTAAATGCACTTGATAAGAAGACTCACAAGATTATAAGCAGAGAGTCCTATTTCCCAGAAGTCATGAAGAACCTTAACGATTTTTTGGCAATGAAAAAGAAGATGAAAAGAAGAAAGCCATTCTTACGACTGCAGATAATAGATCAACCAGAGGTTCATGATCAAGTTGAGAAATTCATAGAAGAATGTTATACTCAGGCAGATATCAAAAGCATAAACATATTAGAGTCGTTCGCAGGCGAGAAAGAAATCCCCAGCAATGAGCATCTTAAGAAAAAAGATGAAAAGATGATGGGTGTATGCACAAGGGTTGACAGAGGCTTCTTCTACATATTTTCCAACAATAAAGTAGGCATCTGTGCAACTGACTATAACTGTGTAAACTGTGTTGGAGATGTCTCAAAAAATACTGTAGAAGAGATTTGGCAAGGTAATACTTACAAAACCATGTTTAAGGATATCAAAGAACAAAAATATGATAAGGTTCCCTTCTGCTATCGTTGCCAGGATAGGAAACTAGCATGAGCTGTTTTAAAAATGATAATTGATGCACATACACACATCCACCCAAGCGTAACAGGTTTTGGGGAAGAGTACGACGCTAGTGTTAAACACCTAATCAAGACTATCGGGGAAGCAGGTGTAGACAGAGCAGTTGTGCTACCCATCTACCCTATTGTATCCAATAGTTTTATTGCAGAGTGCTGCAAAATATATCCGAAAAAATTGATCGGATTTGCATCTGCAGATCCAACAGGCGGAAAGGATGCAGCTAAACAACTGTTGGAAGAAATGAAGCGAATGAACTTTAAGGGATTAAAGTTTCATCCAAAACAACAAGGATTCAGGCTAACAGATCCAGAAGTGCAAAAATTCTTTAAATATTTAGATGTAGAGTGTAAGGCGCCTGCTGTTATTGACTGTTGGTTCTCTGAAAAGGATGATATGAAGCTAGTCCAGGACATTTTGGCTTTTGTAGAGAAATTCAAACAACTCCCAATCATCTTGGCTCATGCAGGCGGCTTTAAGCACAAAAAGATCATTCCTCTAGCAAAAAGAAGTAACATTTATTTAGATCTTTCATATTCCCTTATGACATTCATAAGATTTTCAAAATACGATTACTTAAAAGCATTCATGACAGCATTAAAAAAAATCGGAGCCTCGAAGATAATCTTTGGCTCTGATTTCCCTGAGTGTACTGTTGCCGAAAGCATAAGTATATTGCTGGAAATCTTAGATGACTTTGAATATAATCAAGAAGATAAAGCAAAGATTTTATCAGGAAATATCTTGAAGTTGATTGGTGGTTGAATATGGATCAAAAGAACAAAAAAGCATGTATTGAACGTTATGAGAAACGTTATGAGGATCTAGGTCATGACATAAAGGTGGTAGGCTGGAGATCGAAGAAACAGCAGTACGCAAGATTTAAAGTTCTTTGCCAGATAGCGGATCTGAATGATAAGTCAGTTCTTGATATGGGCTGTGGTTTTGGTCATTTATTTGATTATCTAGAAAGAAAAAATAATAAGCTAATATCATACCTGGGAATTGATCTATCTCCTAAACTTATAAAAGAGGCGAAAAGGCTGCATAAGGGTAAAAAAGCTGATTTTACCGTAGTAGATATTCAAAACGAATCCTTAAACAAGAAGTTTGATTATGTTATTGCGTCTGGATTGTTTAATGCAAAATTAAAAGATAATTTAGGTTTCATGAAAAGCCTTGTAACTGAGATGTTCAAGCTCTGCAACAAAGGCCTGGCATTTAACATGACAACAGATTACGTCGACTATAAGGATAAAAATCTTTATTATTTTAATCCTGAAAAGGTTTTCAATTTCTGCAAGATCCTGACTAAACGAGTTTGTCTACGTCATGATTATATGCCCTATGAGTTCACCATTTACTTATATAAGGATGAAACGGTTGACAATAACCACATCTTTGAAGAGTTTGGAAGGGATATTAAATAAAAATGAAAATTCTGTTAATAAATCCGCCTGTAAGAGAACAATATCCGCCAGCCACGTTTCCATACGGATTAGCATATATTACCAAGTTTTTACTTAAGGCAGGCCATCAGGTCAAGATATTGGATATAGATACTCACAGATATAGCAGGGAAAGGGTACTGGAACTTCTAAAAAAATTCAAATGCGATGCAATAGGTACAGGAGGTATAATAACGGTTTACAAATATCTCAAATGGCTTATACCTCATATCCGAGAAATTCATCCAGATGCCAAGCTGGTTGTGGGAGGAACACTCCCAACATCTGTACCAAAAGAAACTCTTAAAGGACTTGATACGGATTACATAATAATTGGAGAAGGAGAAATAACAGCTCCTGAACTGTTCAGCTTTCTAGAAACCCACAAGCATCCAAAACTAAATGAGTTGAAAAAGATAAAAGGACTTGGCTTTAAGCATAATGGCAAACCTGTAATCAATCCACCAAGAGAACCTATTCATAATCTAGATGAGATAGGTTTTCCTGATTGGGAGATGTTCAATCTTGGCAAGCTGCTTGATGCATTGAAAGGAAAGATGCCTTTACTAACAGAGAGAGGCTGCCCATTCAGATGCAACTTTTGCTATCATCAGTTCGGTTATTCACCCCGAAGATTCTCGTTAGAAAGGGTAGTAAAGGAAATAAAAAGGCTAAATCAAATATATAAAGTCACTCATTTTACGCTTTGTGATAATTTGTTTGTCTTCAATAAGAAACAGGTTAGCGAACTGATTAGCTTGTTAAGGAAATACAGGCTTAACATTACTTTTGACACGTCTATGAGGGCCAGCCTGATAACGGACGAACTTGTCAAGCTTCTCAAAAAGGCAGGTTGTAAAGAATTAAACTTTGGCTTTGAATCTGGCAGTCAAAGGGTGCTTGACTTGATGAATAAGCAGACCAAGATAGAACAGATGGATAATGCTATTGCAGTTTTAAGAAAGAACAAGATGGGATTCTTTGGAACTTTCATCATCGGATACCCTGGAGAACATAAAGAGGATGTTGATCAGACTATTGCTTTCTGCAAGAGAAACGGTCTGCTTGCAAAACCATTCTTTGCAACACCGTATCCTGGCACGCCATTATATGAACAAATCAAACATCAGATCAAGAATATGGACAAGTTTCTTGAGTCATTAGGAGATGCTCGGGATCTTACCATCAACATCTCAGAGTTTAGTACCAAAGAATTGATTGCTCAAAGAAGAAGGGTTGCATCTGAAACAGAGAAGGCATATCTAAAAAAACATCCAGTCCTAGGCCTGATGTTTTCTCCCTTGAAATTACTAAACCTTGAGACAGGTTTTGTAGTAAAGATGTTTATTGACAAGCCTATCTCTCAATTTATTAAATTTGCATCAATTACAGGCTTCAACTATCTGAAGGGTAAGAAATTAGTACCGAGTTCTGATGAAGGTTATGATAAGACCTTCCAGGATTAATCAATTTTATTTTCTAATCTGCATTGCTAAATCTTTGGCCTCTTTGAAATCCACAACTCGGAGTATCCATATCAAGAACAAATATACCGATCCTCCTATTATCCCACAAATAATAATCTCTAGGTAGACATTCATCACGAGCAAAGCCTTCAGACCAAATATTAGGGCTAACATCACCAAGCCAGAACAAATGATCTTGAACCAATTGAACCAAGGTAGTTTTATTTTGATGAATTTTCTGAGCTTGACCGCAGATAATAGAAAGATGAAGAGATAGGTTATCAAAGAAGATAGAGCAGCGCCTACAATACCTAACTTAGGTATTATTAAAATATTAAGAACCAAATTGATGACAGCACCTTGCAGCAATATCTTGGTTGCAATTTCAGGTCTGCCTATACCTGAAAAAGTAGTCGAATTAATGGCATACATGACTAGGAAAAGAATAGCAATAACTAAAATCTTCAGGGTTAAAGCTCCACTAACATATTCAGGACCAAACATAAGGTTCAGGATTATCTGTGCAAATGCAAAAACAACTAGGACGGCTGGAATAAGCATTACAAATGTATATTTTTCAAGTATCTCCAAGCCTGACTCAAGGAATTTTTTCTTCTTTCGGGTCCATAGTTCTGAGACCATTGGAAAGATCACACTTGCTATAGAAGAACCAAAGAACTGGAGCATCATGACAGTAGGCACAACAACATTATATATGCCAACCTCTGCCAGAGTCCTAAAATATGTCAGCACCAAGGTATCAGTGTAAACCACCACTGTACCTCCAACGCCACTCAGTACAACAGGAATACTGAATTTAAAAAGATTCTTAGCAAGAGACTTGTCTAATCCCCCCTTGTACTTAAAGATATTGAACATCTTGAGAAATATAATAGAGAACACAATAAAAATGAAAATGTAGACGCCTATATAGGAATAGATTGCTGTAAAGATGGATCTTGTAGCGCGAAGCATGTAAAAGAAAAGAATCAATATAAGTGAATTCTCTATCAGATACATACCCGCATATGTGGTCATTTTCTGGAATGCCTGGTATATGCTCCTTACCATAAAACGTAGGTTAGAAAAAAGAAGTATAACAATGAAAAGGAACAACGCAGGTTTCGCCAAAGGTGTCTTGAAATAGTGCTCAGCTAAAAAACCTGATAATCCTAGTGCAGCTAAAGAAAAAACAACAAAAGTACCTACTTGGCATATTATGACTAAAAAAATAGAACTGGATATCTTCCTTGGCAGTTTTTTAACAAGAAATTCGGGAATAAACTTCACAAGTGCCGCTGAAAGACCTATGCTATGTAAAGGTGCTAATAAAGACATCAAAGTAAACATTGCAAAAAACAAGCCATATTCTTCAACACTCAGGTTTCGGGCCATAACTATCCTAATCAAATAACCAAGAAAGGCAGCTATTATGCTTATTATGAATACAATTGCAAAGCCTTTGACCGCTTTTTTGGTATAGGACATAAAGGCCAATAAATAAGAAGGGTATAAAAAGCTTGTTCTTTGTTAATTTCGAAAAATATATAAAGCCCATACATAATTCTATGTATGTATGGAGAATCGCACGACTATACAACTTTCTGAAAACCTAAGGCAAGAGTTGAGGGTTTTAGCTGCAAAAAGGGATAAATCATACCAAGAACTGTTGCGAGATATGATAGATGTGTTCAATGAGCTGGATGAGAAAAAAACTATTGTCTCAATTCCAAGCAAACTTGCTGAGAAAATCAAAGAAAACATCAGGAAAACAGATATACAATCAGTATCAGAGTACATCACATTCTTATTGAGAATGATTCTTGCCGAGGACGCAAAGGTAGAGGATGAAACAAAGATCAAAGAGAAGCTAAAGAAACTAGGTTACTTGTGAGGAAAAAAAATGGACCATCTGGATAATTTAGAAAGCCAAAGCGTGTATATAATACGTGAGGCATACAAGAAATTCAAGAAGATCGCAATGCTCTGGAGTGTCGGAAAAGATTCTACCACACTCGTCTGGCTCTGTAAAAAGGCATTCTATGGAAAAATACCATTTCCAGTAATACACATCGATACAGGGCTCAAATTCAAGGAGATGTATGCTTTTAGAGATTGGTGCGTCAAAGAATGGGATCTAAACTTAATTGTTGCAACAACCGCAGAAGAGGCAGATAAAAAAGGCATCGGACCTGAAGCTAAGATCGAATGCTGCAATCTAAGGAAAACAGAGGCCCTGAAAAGATGTATTGCAGAAAAAAAATTCGATGCATTGCTGCTAGGTATCAGAAGAGACGAACATGGTGTTAGAGCAAAGGAAAGGGTGTTTTCTCCAAGAAATGTAGATTTCAAATGGAACTACAAGGATCAACCTCCTGAACTATGGGACCAGTTCAAGACCCAAAAAGAACACGAACAACACTTAAGAGTACATCCTTTGCTGCATTGGACTGAAATTGATATCTGGGAGTATACAAAAAGAGAAAAACTTCCTGTCAATCCACTCTACTTTGCTAAGAATGGCAAGAGATACAGGAGTCTAGGATGTGTGCCGTGCACTAATCCTATCGACAGTAAAGCAGATGATGTTGACAAGATAGTCAAAGAAGTTATTGAAAACAAGACATCAGAAAGATCAGGTAGAGCCCAAGACAAGGAAGAGGCGCATGCAATGCAGAAACTAAGAAGCTTGGGGTATATGTAGGATGAGAACTGAATCTAAATTAAGAAGTCTGATAAAGAGCCTTAGTTGGAGGCTCACTGCAACCCTGACAACAGCAGGCCTAGTCTACATTTTCACAGGAGAATTGGTCTTAGCAGCAACTATAGGCGGTGTTGAGCTTATTTTAAAATTGGCTATTTATTATTCACACGAAAGAGTGTGGGATCAGATTAAATGGGGTAGGATTACAGCCTTACCTATTGAAGATTTAACAGAAGAAGAGGAATAAAAATGAAAGAAGAGAATCTGAAGCTAGTTATTGTCGGACATATTGATCACGGAAAATCAACCCTCATTGGAAGGTTATTCTTTGATACAGATTCATTGCCAGAAGGCAAGATCGAAGAACTCAAAAGTATATGTGAGGCTCTGGGTAAAGAGTTAGAATTTGGCTTCCTGCTGGATCATCTTGAAGAGGAAAGGGATCAAGGGATAACTATAGATACCACCCAAACGTTCTTCCAGACCAAGAACAGACAGTATACTATTATTGATGCTCCTGGCCACGTTGAATTTATCAAGAACATGATAACAGGCGCTTCGCAAGCAGAAGCAGCTATTCTGATAGTAGATGCAAAAGAGGGTGTACAGGAACAGACCAGGAGACATGCATATATTCTAAGCATGCTCGGTCTTGACCAGGTGATTGTAGTTATCAACAAGATGGATCTTGTAGAATACAAACAAGAAAGGTTTAAAGAAGTTAAGAAAGAACTCTTAGAGTTTCTTGACAAGATCAACATCAAACCAACCTATCTCATCCCTATTTCTGCAAAAGAAGGAGACTTCGTAGCAAAAAAATCAAAACATATGGATTGGTATGACGGACCTACAGTACTCGAGGCATTGGACAGCTTCCATGTCAGGGAATCAGCCAACAAAAAGCCTTTGAGACTACCTGTGCAGGATGTCTATAAATGGGAAAAGAGAATAATTGCAGGAAGAGTTGAGAGTGGCAGTATAAAGGAAGGTGATGAGATTAAGATATTACCCTCAGAAGAAGAGACTACTGTTGTAAGTATTGAGGAGTTTGGTAAAGATGATGTGAAATCTGCAGAAGCAGGAAAGAGTACGGGTATTGTCACTAAGGACAAGCTATTTATTGACAGGGGCAATGTTATAACTCATAAAGAAGATCTGCCTACTATAACCAACGAAATAAAGGGGCACCTTTTCTGGATGGATAAACAACCATTCAAAAAAGAAGAAAGACTGCTCTTGAAATGCTCAACCCAAGAAGAGATGTGTGATATAGAAAAGATTATCAAGGTTGTCAATTCATCAACCCTTGAAATCATCGGCGAAGATGTTGATCAGATAAAAAACAGGGAAGTCGCCGATGTAATCATAAAGACAGAAAATCCTATTGTAATTGAGAATTTTAACAAGGTACAAGAACTTGGCAGATTTGTCCTTCAAAGAAAAGATACATGTGCAGGCGGGATTATCACTGAGGACTAAAATGATAATAATTGTAGCTATAGATGCATTAGAACATGAGCTTGTTGAAAAGTTTGATTGTATTAATCTAAAACAACAATTTTATGGTAAAACAGACATTTCTGAGTTCTCTGAACCAAGGACGATGGTACTCTGGAGTTCTTTTATGACAGGGCAAAACAAAGAAGCAGAAATATTAGCTAAAGGGGACAAAGAAATGTGGAATACTCAGTTTGATGTTAAAGATACTTTCTTTGTCGATTTCAAGAATCCACTCGTTTTGGATCTTCCAGGCTTTAATTACGATACAAAAGTACATGACAGATCACGGGAACTTCTAAAGCAGTTCTTTGAGAAACAAGGAGATGAGAAAGAGGCTGTCAGAAAGGAATACAATAAAGACGCTTTTGACCATCACAGAGAAATCAAAGACGAGTTTCTCAAAGCTCTTGAAGGAGAGCATGATTTTGTACTTGGCTATTTTAGTATAGCGGATGTCATTGGGCATTTAAATTTTGGCAATAGCATCATGATTAAATTGATATATAAAGATCTGGATGAGATTGTAGCAAAGGCAAAGGAAAAAGCTAATAAATTGATCGTGCTCTCAGATCATGGGATGAAAGCTGTAGGCATGTTCGGTGATCATTCTGAATATGGTTTCTGGAGCACTAGTTTCAAAGATCTCGATAATCCAAAGATAACTGATTTTAAAGATATTATTCTGGAGGAAAAATGAAGATAGAACTAAACAAGAAGATTGCAGACAGGCTACAAAAAAGGGTTGACGAGTCAGATGAATTCAAGAATATAGAAGCTTATGTAAACTACATTCTCGAGCAAGTCGTTGCAAAGTTGGACTCGACTAAAGATGAAAAACATTCTGAAGAGGATGAAGAGAAAGTTAAAGAAAGATTAAGAAGCCTGGGATATCTTGACTAGGACCTGCCAATACCCACATAGTTAAAACCAAGTTTTGTGATCTCATCAGGATCATAGATATTTCTACCATCTATTATTATGGATTGTTTCATCAATTTTTTCATCTTCTCAAAATCAGGGCTTCGAAACTCATCCCATTCAGTCAGTATTATGAGCGCATCTGCCTCTTTAAGAGCCTCATAAGAGGTGGCGGTAAAACTCACTTTAGATAAGTATTTCTTTGCGTTCTCCATAGATTCAGGATCATAAGCAGACACATGAGCATATTCATCCTGTAATTGATCTATGACTGTAAGGGACGGCGCCTCTCTCATATCGTCTGTCTTTGGCTTGAAGCTTAAACCCCAGATAGCTATTTTCTTACCATCCAGGTTCTTAAGAAGTTTTTTCAACTTAGGAACCACTGATTTTTTCTGCAATTCATTAGCATAATCAACTGCGCGTAGGATGTTGGTCTTGTGACCCTTTACTTCTAAGACATGTGCTAAAGCGCGGACATCTTTTGGAAAACAAGAACCCCCATAACCAACTCCTGCTGAAAGAAATCTAGATCCTATACGGGTATCCATGCCCATGCCCTTAGCTACCTGTTTTATGTCAGCACCAATCTCTTCACAGAGGTGGGAAAGTTCGTTCATAAAGCTAATCCTTGTTGCTAGCATGGCATTAGAGGCATACTTGGTAAGCTCTGCACTCTTTACACTCATAAAAAGTATCGGCCGATTGGCCCGTGCCATGGGCTTATAGAGCTGCTTCATCTTTTCTTTAGGTCTATCGTTGCTGCAGCCTATCACAACCCTATCAGGATTTTGAAAATCTTTAATAGCAGCCCCTTCTTTTAAGAATTCGGGATTTGAGACAACATCAAACACACATTTTTTTTTCATTGACGACCTTATTTCTCTGGTCACTCTATCTGCGGTACCAACGGGCACCGTGCTCTTATCAACAATAATCTTGTAGCCATTTATGTGCTTACCAATTGTTTTTGCTACATCAAGCACATAACTAAGATCTGCCTTGCCACTTGTCTCTTGGGGTGTACCTACAGTTATAAAGAGTATCTCAGAATCCTGGATTGCTTTTTCAGCGTCTGTTGTGAATAGAATTCTCCCCTGTTTAAGGGATCTCTCAAGCAGCTCCTTCAATCCAGGCTCATAAATAGGTATTTCTCCCTTTGAAAGACTTTCTATCTTCTTCTTATCAATATCAACACAGATGACATCATTGCCATGGTCAGCAAAGCACACTCCTGTAACCAAGCCGACATAACCAGAACCAAACATGGTTATTTTCATATTAAAAAGATATACTAGAATGTTTAAAAAGATTATCCTTGTAGAAAATATAGAAATAACGGAAATGATTAACCACTAAAAAGTGAATATAATCAAAATATTTAAAAAAAACACTGCTTTTCTTTAGTTTAAAATGACAACAGGACATCTAGCTCCAGAAGAACTAAGAGCTAGAATGAAAAAAGCACGTGAAAGTGCGGGTTCAGTATTAAAGAATACAACCAAAAAGCTAGAAAAAATCCAGAAAAAAAGAGAAAAGGATGCAGCAGCACCAACACCTGAACAGATAGCTATGAGAAAGACTAGAGAACTAGCCAAAAAAGTGGTTGGAGATGTTCACCAAAAGCTCGAGGACGCTCTTAAAAGAGAGCTAAATATTCCAGAAAATTATGAAACAATAGATCTAAATGCCCAATTCGAAAACCAAGAAAAGGACATGAATTTCTTTGAAAGAGAATTCAAAAGGATAAATGATGTCTCCAACGGCCTAAGGGGACTTGCAATGGCATACTTATTTGGAAAAAGAAAGCTAAAAGCCCTATTAGACCAACCCTATTTGTTAAGCTTAAGAGATAAAGCAAAAAGAGCCTATTATACACGCACAGAAAATACTGAAAAGCTGCTCGAGCTTGAAAAACGAGGACAGGATCAAAAAGATCAAGCCATAGAAGATATAAAAGAAAAAATGTTTAATCTGGGAAAAAAATTAATAACTTATGGTTCCAAAACAGAACAAAGAGCTGAAAGCCTGTATAAACACGCTCGCCAAAGAATAGCAACAGATATTTCTGATGAAGACACGTTAAATCAGAAACTTGAAAATGAAACATCAATAACTGAAAAAGGGCTCGGATTAGCAACAGATGTTGCAGATAAGGTATCAGATAGTGAACTCTTACAGCATATTTATATGGGCTTCAAAGAGACTATGGAAGTACTCAAAGAGGATATAAGCCGTGTAAAGCAGGATTTTCAATCTTGAGCGTATATTTTTCTAAAAAATTAATGAGCTAGCTTTCTTAAGTCATATAGAGAATATAAAGAAAACTTTATAAATCAATTCTATTTCCATCGTCTTGGACGGTCATAGTGACGGGGTTACACCTGATCCCATTTCGAACTCAGAAGTTAAGCCCGCCAACGTTCTTGGTTGTACTGCGTTTTGCGCGGGAACCCAGGAAAGCTGTCCACCTTTTTTTTCTTAAATCATTAATTTTCCTAATCCTAGCTATAAAGAAACTGTTAAAAAGAAATTATTAACCGGTTTTTCGAATCTTGGCTACGAAAAAACCCTCAGTCCCTGTCTTATGCGGCCATAATCTTCTAGTCTTAGAAAGTTCAGGATTCAACTCTTCTCCGAAGACATTTGTATAGCCTGGTTGGCCAACACGCAAGCCTGTTTCTTCAAGAAAGATATTATCGAATTTTTTCAGCAACCAGTTCAGGGCCAATTCGTTCTCCTCAGGTTCGAGCGAGCAAGTAGAATAAACAAGAACACCATCCTTTTTCAGCACTTTGATAGCTGCTTTCAGTAACTCCTTTTGTATTTTAGAAACTGCTTTTATGCCAAAGATATCCCGCTTATCAAACCAGCCATCTTCAACACAGAAGTTGCCAGAGCATGGCGCATCAAGAAGAACCTTGTCGAACTTAATACCCAAGTCAAAGGCAAAACGAGCATCTTTCTTGAATAGAATGGTATTTTTAATGCCTAAACGTTCAAGATTGTTCCTTACAGATGCCAATCTATGTATATTATTATCCAACGCAATAATAACACCCTTATCCTGCATATATTGAGCTATCTGAGTAGTTTTAGAGCCTGGCGCAGAAGCCATATCTAGCACAATTTCTCCTGGTTTTACATCAAGCACCTGCGCGGGCAGTTGAGATGCTGCCTCTTGAAGATAATAGTAACCCAACAAATATTCTGGTGTCGATCCCATTGAAAAATCAGCTTCATAGAAATATCCATGATCTAGAAAATCCACTTTTTCAAGTTTAACACTTTCTTTCTCAAGCCGAATAAAAAGCTTTTTTTCTTCAATCTTAGAATTGTTTACTCTCAAGGCATTCTTTACAGTAACTTCAGCAGGATCAAAGACTTCTCCAAGTTCAATGTATCGCTTCAGGAAGGGATTCATTGTAAAAAATAACTGTTCGTCCTAATTAAGTCTTTTGTTTTCATTTTGAAATAGTAATCTTTATATAAAATTCTGGCTTTCTCCTCTATAAAGGGATTAGAATGAATGAAAAATTAGCCAGGGATGTAGAAATTGGACTTATAGGTGGTTCAGGAGTCTATGATCCTAACCTGCTGAAGGACTCCAAAGAGTTTAAGATGCACACGCCTTACGGCGCACCTTCTGATTTCATAACTGTTGGTAACTTCAAGGGCAAAAAGGTAGCGTTCATACCCAGACATGGCAAATGCCACACTATCATGCCTTCTAATGTCAATAGCAGAGCCAACATTTGGGCCTTAAAGGAGCTTGGAGTTAAATTCATTATTGGTGTTGGTGCCGTTGGATCTCTCAAAGAAGAAATCAAACCAGGCCACATGGTTTTTACAAATCAATTTGTTGATCGAACCTACAGAAGGGAAACCACTTTCTATCCTGGTCCCCAGGTCTGTCATATAAGTGTGGCAGAGCCGATCTGTCCTGAATTAAGAGTGCATTTTTGTAAGCATGCAAAAAAGCTTAGGATTCCATTCAAACCAAAAGGCACTTGTGTAGTAATTGAAGGACCCAGATTCTCGACAAAGGCAGAATCCCAGCTATATCGTTCAGGTAAAGCAGACATTATAGGCATGACTCTGACACCTGAATGCGTACTTGCAAGGGAAGCAGAAATCTGTTATGTATCCATTGCTACTGTTACTGACTATGATGTATGGGCTAACAAGCCAGTCTCTGCAGATGAAGTAATTGCAACTATGAAAAAGAATATAGAGAATGTTAAAAAGCTACTTGAGGAAGCTATCCCCACAATTCCCAAAGAAAGGATCTGCACCTGTAAGGACGCACTCAAAGGGGCGTTTATCTAGCCTATCATTTTCCTGTTTAATTGAATAATATCTTCTTGAGAAAATAGAACCGTCTTACAACTATGACAATAGTGTGCAATCACCTCAATACCATCTTTTTGGTAGGTTACAGATTCTAGTTTATGGCCTTTCGAACACATCATCTTCAAAAAGAATATATATTATAAATATAAATCTTCTGGTTTTATAGAATGTAAAAATAAAGACAATATTTATAAATAGATACGCACTCCCAACCCTTATGAAAACAACACAAAGAATTCATAAGTTCATAAGGATCCTCCGCTGCATGGACAATCCTAAAAAAATAGCCATACTTTCACTACTAGTATCAAACGGACCAACACACATCTATGATATTTCCAAACAGACAAATATCAAAAAGCCTACAGTCTATAAATATCTCTGCAAGATGGAAACTGCAGGAATCATCAATCATAAAAAAATGTCTGGAAAGAAAGGAAAGCTTATATACCACATACGAGATTTTGAGCTAAGTATAAACAAAAACAAGATTTATGAGCTGACACATGGATTGGAAAAACTAGCCGCAATCATATTCGATATCGATGACACACTTATACGAAGGACAGACATTCCTGAACAAATAATAATAACAGCCAAAGAGGCAATAGAAAGGGCAAAAAACCTGTTGGAGCATAAAGGCCTCGGCATAACATACCCTCCAGATGATATCTTTTCTGCTGAGTGGATTCAAAGAAAATACGGAAACCATCTTACATGGTATTTTGAATCTGTTTTAGCAATAGCAGGGGTGTCAGACAAGAACCTAAGAAATGAACTTACAACAGAGGCAGTTAGAAAATACTACGAACGGATTGAAAACACCGCAGAAAATTGTAGAGCTTTTGATGATGTTCTAACTACGCTAGAAACATTAAGCAAAAAAGGTGTTGTTTTTTTTGCCATGTCTAATTGATTTCACAAAGCCATAACAAATATGCTTAAAAATAACAAGATTGAGAAATATTTCTGGAAAGAGGGTAAACAAATGATAATTGGGGGAGACGAATTTCCC
>CAZYIM010000015.1:52558-59186 GCA_964647565.1 uncultured Methanosarcinales archaeon | reverse complement strand
AGTCAATTCTTCCTTTGCTCTTGAAATATTCAGTGATCTGATCAACCACCTCCAAATTAGGAGCAAATATGACATTATGGACCTTCCTACCCTTGTTGGCTTGGGTATAGATAAGAGATATTTCTGACTGCAGCACAAATGAAAATCCTGTCTCGGTCTTGAGGATACCTGTGCCATCATCCTTGAGATTAGTCTTTAATTCCTTTATCCATTCAGGATGTGTAAAGTCACCCGTACCCAAGAGCTGAACACCTTTTATCTTGGCCCATTTCTCCAGGGTCTTAATAGAAAGGTCACTAGAACACGCACGCGAATACCTAGAATGTATATGGAGATCTGCAATCATTTGCATTGAAAGTGAGATAATCAAGACGTTTATATATTTTTTGAAAATGGTGATCGATATGTCTGTCACTGGTGCACCTTACATTTAATTTTTCACCATAGCGCTAAATCGAAAGCCTTTTAAATCAACATGCTGTTGTTATTTTTATCGCCTCATGTAATCAAAAGTCTGTCGCTGGCGTTCCTTGACTTTTGATTTTTCAGCAAGGCTTCAAATCGAAAGATTTAAATACTGCAACATAATTCTTGAAAAATATACTTCGTTAAGTATATTATCGAGTATAACAATATTTAAAATAAGAAGTGATTAAATATTAGAGGGGTAGTGATGGTATCAGATATAAAAAACAAAAAAATCTTCAATGTCTTCTTTAGGGAAAAACCTGCAATGATGTTAGTGATTCTACTTAACAAAACCTCTGATCTCTATGCATCCTCACTTGCTAAGATAGTGGACTGCACTTACAGCCATGTTGTCAAGATACTGCAAGAGATGCAAAAAGCAGGCCTAGTCTCATTTGAGAAACAAGGCAGACTAAAGGTACTGACTCTTACCAAGAAAGGTGAAGAGATCGCCAAGAACATCGACAATATCAGGAACACACTTTAAACGTTTATTTCTCCCATTTTATGTTAAAAATAGAGAAATCTCACAGAAATAATTCTGAAGTCCTTAGAAATGGGTACTTTTCTGGGACGATTAGGAACTTTAAGTTGCAAATCG
Source organism: uncultured Methanosarcinales archaeon (assembly GCA_964647565.1). GTDB lineage: Archaea > Nanobdellota > Nanobdellia > Woesearchaeales > CAZYIM01 > CAZYIM01. The sequence goes on along the minus strand of CAZYIM010000015.1, from coordinate 58,117 downwards.
TACTAAAAATGCTTAACATTTTTCAGTACGCCAACATTTTCTAAAATGTTATGCGTTAAAAAATTGCCACACAATTTTAATAAACTTTATAAACCAAGCAATATTACCCACTTTTTAGTGGTGATAATTATGAAAGATGATATGTTTCAACCAAAAAAATCGAAAATCAAAGATCATGTAAGTGACGTCAAAGGCGGTTTCACGGGTAAACTAATAAAAGCGACAGTATACACGTCCGCAGCACTTTTTTTACTTTCATTAGGCAACTTTACATGCCAGAAGGGAAAATACAATAGTGCAGTAGATACATTTGAAGCATCTCCTGAATATGCGAAAAAGCAAACTATTGAAACTGAATTACAGTTAAAAAAAGATGAACTTCAGACTATCAAAACCTATATTTCTAATGAAGAAGAAAGGCAAGCAGCAGTTGCTAAGATCGATTCTGTAATAGGCAGTCTTGAAACACAGTTGACCAATGCAAACCTGGAACTAGATCCACTCGAGAAAAAGGTCAAGGAACATGCTGTAGCAGCATATCAACCAATTCCGTTCAAGTGGTTCAGATATTTCAACAGGCCAATTAAAAATCTGGCAAAATAAGATTTATTTTATTTCTACTTTTTATTTTTTATTGGCGTTCACATAACCTAATGTTTCGTCTAATTTATAGTCTAATTAACAAAGAGCTAAAAAGAAAGTGAATTTGATCCCAGCAAAGAACATTGTAATAACTATTTGCAATCAAACTTCTTTAGAACTATCTTACCCTCGGCTGCAGTGATCTGAACATCATCCTTCTCACTTAGCTTAGAAGCCTTTGTAATCACTTCTGGAAGCAATATCCTGGTACCTCTCATGTCAACATTAGTTATCAATTCTTTTTTCTTACCATTGGCAATACCAAGATCTGTAAGTATGTTAGAAGCTGCTTTGTCCTTCTTGCTCTCCTTAAGTTCTAAAGTTCGAGTGTAGAGATGTTTAGCAATACAATCAGCGATATCTATCTTAGTAGTCTTGGTAATGCCCTGCAAGCCAGGACTGAGATTGGCCTCGATAACAACAGGCCCCTTGACATTCTCTAAGATATCAACTGCACAGATTTCAGCATTCAAGGCCTTGGCTGTATCAATGGCAATCTTCTTCATCAGACTGTCCATCTCTAACGTCTCGCCGACACCGCCTGCATGAATGTTAGCCCTTTTCTCATCTTTGGTAGCACGACGTTTCATAGCAGCAACTACCTTTTCACCAATAACAATAGCCCTTATGTCAGTACCGCCAGTCTCAACATATTCCTGTATCAAGAACGGCTGTTTCAATGCTGACAATGCGTCGAGCATAGAAGATGCAGAAGCATAAGAATCTGCAACCATGACACCCTTACCCTGTGTGCCTTGAGGGAACTTCATGATAATCGGATAGTTCATCTTCTCAAGAATCTGTTTGGATGCGGCAATAGTAGAGCTAAGATAAGTCCTGGGCATCGGAATATTGTTGATCTGAAGCACTAATTGCGTAAGTATCTTATCATGTACGCTGGTGAATGCAGAAGGTCCAATAGGCATATATGTATCCTTAAGTAAAATAGAGGTAATTGCCCTTAAAAGAGGAGCATATCTAAAAGAACCCTTGGCAAAAATACAGTCATACTTGTCAAGAGGTTTTCCCTTACAAAGGATTTGAGATGTCTTGCCAGACACATTAATCTCAATATCTTTGATGTTGATCTCATCAACAGTGTCAAAATACTTTCGCATAGCTTCTGCTGTCCACTTCGAGCTTACACTTCCAAGGCTAATAATTGCTGCTTTCACTTTTTCACCGCATGATTATTCATAGAGGGATCTATCAAGAAACCTTCCTTAAGCACATCTCTGCCAATAAGGACAGGATATTTCATATGAGACCTGTCTGCCATGGTAAAGCGGGTCTGAAGCTTCTTCCCTTTAATCTCAATCTCACCCTCAATTACAGGCCTAAGCCTAGAACCGTGGGCGCTCTTGATAAAGGTAGACTGGATTACAGGCCCCATCTTCAGCTTGGATGCAAGCTTCATATCTATTGAATTCTTAGAAGCGCCTGTATCAATCCGGGCCATAATCTCTTTTTCAAAACCATTGCCCACTATCTTTACTTTTTCCACCACACCAATAATCATCTTATCCATAGTAAGAAGAAAAAAGCAGTGTGTTTAAAAAAGTTTTGAAATTTACAGAGTAAAATTCATAACCTAAAAATTCAATAATTTTCTAGGTTTTCTTTCAATTCTTTTTAAAGGGGTTTATATTTATCTAAGTAAGCTACAGCCAAATCTTTCTTTAAGACATGTATTAGAGCTGTATTGAGAAACGCCTCATATCCTGCAACTAGAGGCCTGCCTCCCCGAGGATTAGCCACAGCCAGATCAATATAGGTTTTAAGATTATCCTCAATAATCTTATCCTCTGCATGAAGATCACTCTCAGTTAAAACAGTCTTGAAAACAGTTTTACCAGCTTCGTCAACATTCTTGCCTCCGATATGATACCTGTGGTGGTTGAAAGCTACTGATGAAGCGGTTGTTGCCAAATCCTTTGATTTTTTCATGAAAAATCGGACAGTCTTTTTATCAGTATAACCGTGCAAGAATTCACAAGTAGCATAAGATTCCATTTTAGCTTTATTTGTGCGCGAATGGAACTCAATGTTAAAAATGGGTTTAGATTTGTCAAATACGGTCTGGGTAAACATGCTAATGCAATGAGGAGAGATATCATACCATAGTTGATCTCCTGTCGGGATTTCCTTTTCTCCAGGCTTGACATTAATTAAAAAGTCTGAGCTTAGAAAAGCATAATTGCTGTCATGTTTATGAAACATCTTTTTAATATGAGGCAGAAGGACAGTTCTTTGACAGTTCAGGATCAAAGGCAGGTTCTTTTTTTCTGCAATAGAATAAAGTTCGTAAGACAATGCCAGATTATCTGCAGCCGAGATCCCATCTGCAAGAGTCAGCGGCTTGTCAACAAAGACTGCCTTACCAGCCTCTAACGCTGTCTTGGCAGAAGGATAATGATCCTCATCAGGAGACATGACAAAGAGCATGTCAATGTTGTCATCTTGGAAAATCTTTTCAATCGGAAGAGTCCCATTATCATCCTCAATACTGTAGAGATTCCCTGTATACTCATATTGCTCTGCAACTTTCTTAGCAGATTCTGCTGTCCGGGTCGCAATACCCTTGACTTCGCAATCAGGATTCTGAAGAAGTGTCCTTAATACTGCAAAACCTATTCCTTTTCTAGTTCTTGCCGCCCCAATAATTCCCACGTTTAGTTTAGCCATCGTGAGGAAAAAGGAAGTGAGGGTGGTATATAAACTTAACCTACGAACTAACCGATTTGATATTTGTCCCAACTATTATTCTGTAGGGGGATTGAGAAGCAAATCTTTCTTCCCATCAAGAACAGCACGATATATCTGATCTCCGTGCTGATATTCTCTTAATGCAAAAAGAACCGCCCCTTTAGCATGTGCATTTATAGGTAAAGATTTGAGCCCATTAATAAGCTCTTCTTTAGGCTCTACACCAAGTTCATCACAAAGATCCTTATAAAAAGAAGCAATGAGCGGCAGATTGTACTGTTTGGTAATTTTCACATAATCAGGATTGTTTGTCTGTTCGTACATCTGTCTGCCAAGATGCATGGCAACGCCCAATGAATGGCCTTCACTCTCAACCTTGTTCTTCATAAAATTCTTGATATGTTGGATATGATGGGTGTACTCATGTGCTGTAATTATGGATAGAGAAGCAGGATTGTCAGTTTCAAACACAGTGTCTGAATAACAAACATTGACTTGTTCTACAGGAGTGAAATATTTATTTAGCTGAAATGAGTCAGATATTTGAAACATGCTATAAAAACCAACTCCTAGAAAAAAACCAATCTTACCTATGGGTTTTAACATACGCTTTTCTTTTGTTTTTAATTGATCCCAAAAATCTTGAGAGTGAAAAAAAACCGATCCAAGAGAACCAGCTCCAAGAATCAACCAAAAAGAAAGCAAACCTAGTGCAAAGGGGGATTCCAGACCATATCTGATACTCGGTTCTTTATATTCATGTACATTTAGTAAGTCTTCAAGCTTGGGCTTAACTTCTTGATTGAATATCTCGATTCCCTTAGCAGGATTCATCGAATCGCCGTTTCTAATAGGAATATTATCATAATATTGGCGTTCATCTTCTAGTATCTGCTCTATAACAGGCAGATTTTGCTGAGAATAAAGCACAGAATCATAACTTTTTTTAGAAAATTTGATCCTTAAATGAGAAGATCCAGCACCAACTGCAACTCCAATTAGAATTGGCCAAATGAACTTTTTTAGTTTACCTCCACCCATAGAGATAGGAATTGCTTATAGGTATATAAAGATTAGTGTGAAGAAGAATTTCAGTCCAAACTCATTTATAAAATTTTAAAGAAAAAGAGAAAAAAGATAAAAAAAAAATCTAGTTCAGAAGCTCGATACCGAGCTCATCACTCATTTGCATCCGTTGGGCGTCCTTTTGTTGCTGGTTCATCTTGCCTAGTATCCAAGGGCTCTTAACTCCAGTAATAATAGTGATCACTGTTAACTTACCTTTAAGATCCTCTGCTACTCGAGCACCCCAGATAACATTGGCATCTTCATCCATACCATCAGTTACTAACTCACCTGCTCTGCTGATCTCATCAAGAGTCATATCAGGTCCGCCTGCAATGTGGATGATTGCACCTGTTGCACCTTCATAGCTGATATCCAGCAAGGGATTTTTCAGAGCTCCATTCACTGCTTCTTCTACCCTGTTCTCTGTATCTGAGGCTCCAATACCAATAGCTGCAACGCCTCCATCCTTCATTATGGCCTTAACATCTGCATAATCCAGATTAACCAGGCTTGGAACTGCAATTGTCTCAACAATACCTTTAATCATTGTAGCGATCAATTCATTTGCTACTGCAAAAGCTTGTTGAACTGGCAAATTCCCTGCAATGGCAACTAATCTGTTGTTGTCAATCACAATCACTGTGTCCGAGACATTTCTTAACTGCTGCAAACCAAATTCAGCCTTATCGACTCTTGCCCTCTCAATCTTAAAGGGCATAGTCACTGTTCCAATGACTATCGATCCTGCTTCCTTTGCAACCTCAGCTATTACTGGAGATGCTCCTGTTCCTGTTCCTCCGCCCATTCCTGCGCAGATAAACACCATGTCTGTCGCTTTTAGAGAGTCCTTTACCTCTTTAAGGCTCTCTTTTGTTGCTTCTGTTCCTACTTCAGGATAGCCTCCACAGCCTAGACCACGAGTCTTTTCACGTCCCAGTAAAAGTTTTCTGTCGGCCTCTACTATGTTCAGATGTTGTATATCGGTGTTACAGGCAAAAATTTCTGCTCCTTTTATGCCTTTTTTATAGAGCCAGTTAACCATGTTGTTGCCAGCTCCCCCGACTCCAATCACCTTTATGGATGCTTGTCCAACTGATTCCACGTCCATAGAATTAGGGTCTTCAAATTCCATATTTTGTTCCT
>CAZYIM010000015.1:0-52548 GCA_964647565.1 uncultured Methanosarcinales archaeon | reverse complement strand
AACAATATAGTGACTATACTTAAGAGGTACTTATATATAAATGTTACTATTTTACTACATTAATGTAGGTATGCGTATACTGACTAATTTTTGTAGTAATTTGTACACTGATATATTAATGCGTAGATGATTGAAAAATGTATACTATGCAAGCCCGAAAGAGAAAGCTTTTTAAAAATATATAAAACCATTTTAAACTAATGCGAGGGTTGCAGAGTCTGGTCAAATGCGCAGGAAAGAAATATCTTTGCGAAACTTAAGACCAGATGAGTAACATTCAAGTTACACCACATCAGGAAGAAATCCTGTTCCTTAGTGGATCCAGGGGTTCGAATATCCCAGAGGAAGACTACAACTCTCCTTCAGGATTTGAAAGTCCCCTCCCTCGCATTTTTTTCAATTTTTAATTAAATTCTCCGAAAATTTTCACTAAATATATTTAAACCTCATTTTTCTATTTGATGAGGTCTATAAAACATACAAATATATCTTTTGCTTACCAACAAAACACATTTACTAAGTTATTATCATAATAAGATTTCCTAAGTAAACATCTAATAATACTTAGGAGGTGTAAAAAATGAGTTTAATGAAAAAACCAATTAAAATTTCTGAATTTCTGGGATGGCATATTGGTGACGGATGTATTAGTATTAATGAAAGATATTCAGAATTTACACTCACAGGGGATATTACAGAAGAAATCGAGTTCTATAACAAAATCATATGTCCCTCATTCAATAAGATATTTAAAATTCAATTAAAGATCCCTACTGTTATTAAAAAATATAACTCAACGGGTGTTTGTGGTATTTTTCTTTTTGATAAAGAATTTGTCAAGTTTCTTTTAAATAATTATAATCTAAAAAAAGGTAAGAAATTGCATGTTGAAGTTCCAGATATCATTAAAACAAACTGTCAAATAAAGGCGTTTATTAGAGGTCTTTTTGATACAGACGGAAGTATTTATTTCTGTAAAAGTAACTATAAAACAAAAAGAAGATCTTTATATACTATCTTTCATTATAAACCAAAAATAAAATTAGCATCGATTTCTCAACAGTTAATTGGTCAAGTATTTGAATTGTTGCAAGGTATTGAAATACCTTGTAGATTACAGAAACCTATACAACAAAGAAAAAATGAGTATCACATACATTCTATTATTATAGACACCATAAAAGGAGTTGAACAATTTCTTAAAAAAATAGGTTTTAGAAATCCTAAGCATAATTCAAAAATTGAAATTTGGATACGATTTGGCTTTTGCCCGCCTAACTCTACCTTGAAACAAAGAAAACAAATCCTTAATAATTTACTAAATCCTTTAAAATTCTATCAAGAAAATAATAGTGAATCTTTAGAAAATATTAAAAATTTTTTGATGAATAAAAAATGAATATTTTCACACTTATTTCTTCAAATACTTTTTATGTAGAAATGGAAATATTCCTTTGTAGAAATCATGCTTGATAAAATAGATGAAAACAGAAGAAAGAACAATACTGATCAGAATGACTCCCAGTGTTATGTTGACAAGGGATTCTGCGCCAGGAATACCAGCCTCTATTGGAAGCTGTATTAGCACAGCTGCTGCAAGACCCTTAGGAATTAAAGTTTCCATTATCTTGACCTCGGAAACAGGGGTATCCTTTCGTGTCGAAAGAAATACTGCCAAGGGACGCACCATGTATAATCCCAACAAGATCAGACAAGCCCAAACAAAGCTCAAGGGTTCTGAGAAATTAATCAAAATGCCCAGATATACATAGAAAAATGTCTTCATGAAAAAGGCAACTTCCGAATAGGCTTCCCTGCCTGCACGGGTTATTGAATGCTTCTTTTGCTCGACTTTCTTGAACAATCCAACAATTTTCTTTGAATTTCCTAACAACAAACCAAACATCAAGCAGGCAATTGCGCCATTACCACCAAACATCTGGGATAGTGAATATACAATAAGCATCACAGCCAAAGTTAGGATATATTGATGGTTCTCAAGCTTAAGCAATATCTTGTTCCATAACAAGGCTGCAAAGCCTCCAAAGGCCAAAGGTATTAAGAAAGATGAAAGCATATTTCTCGCCACACCCATGCTATCAATTGCAGTTGCAGCAGTAAAAATCTCTATAAGGGTAACAGTTCCAAGAATGCAAAGTACATCTGAAAGGGCAGAATCAAAAACAAGGGATATCTTGGTCTTCTTGGAAATCTCCATGTTGTTGATGATAGGCAGGACAACAGCTGACGACACTCCTGCCAGGATAGTTCCTGCAAGCAAGGATATGATAAAACCTTTACCAAGTGCCATGCAGATGCCGAAAGTGACTGCTGCTGAAAGGATAAAGCTGCTGATGCTCAATCGCATACCTCTAGAAGCACTTCGAAAAAATTCATGAATATCTATATTGATACCTGCCTCGAAAAGCAAGAATATCAATGCAAATGTTGTAAAGAATGGTGCAACATCCTTAAGTGCAAGATAAGATGTCCAGTTAAGCACAGGCCCAATGATGATACCTATCACAAGAAGCCAAATGACGTCAGGTATATTGGTCTTCCTGAAAATAACCTCTCCAAGCACACCTATGAACAGGATGCCGGCCAATAAAAGGAAGACAGTTTCTAATAGCATTTAAAACCAGAGAGAGGTGTTTTTATTTAAAACTTTCTGAGATGTGCTTAAAGCTATCAAAAAACATAAATACAACCTATTATCCCGTAGCTATTGGTGATTAGTTTTGGTGAAGAAAAAAAAAATATCTGGTTTGATGATTCTTGTAATAGTTGCAGTAGGAATATTTGTTCTCGCAGGACTCTCATTTCTTCTGCGTATAGGCGGCGGTGAAGATCCCCGGACAGAAGATAATTTCCATTATGAGGAAGTCTGTGTAACCAAGGAAAATCCAGCTTATCACCTTGAAAAGAGAGAGAAAGTAGTAAATGGAGTGACTCAGACCTGGATTAGGCTTGAGAACCAGGAACCTGCCCCATTACACCTAACCTACAAGCTCTGCATAGATGGTGAATGTGGCAGCAAACGATACCAAAGGTGGGTTGCACCAATGGGAATGAGTGTCAATGGTATGGAAAACATAAATGCCTCGCCTGATGATGTTGAGATAAAAGATATAATCGCACCACCCATGGAACTCTGCAAACAGGAAAAGGTATATGATTGAATTTTTTTTCGGTTAAACAGAAAGTTTATAAAAATTACTCACCTATAAAAAATACGATGAATAAACAAGAGTTCTTAGAAAAGCTTAAGCAAGCCCAGTACTGGGAAGAGGAATTTGTTCTAAAATATGATACAGAAGATATATGGGAACTTTTAAGGAGTACGGGAGATGAGAAATTCCTAAGAATTAAAGAGCTTTGGGAACAAAACCTTAAAGAAACCCGAAAACATAAGGAAATGATTTCCAAAATGATCGAGAAGGTGGGATCTTGAGCAATGAAGTTTTAATTGAGATGTTCGAAGAAATAGCAGAACTAGAGATATCGTATGTAAAGTTGTATCAAGAGCTTCTGGCTGCTTGTGATGATGAAGATGTGAAAAAGGATTTTAACGAAATTATCTCTGATGAGTTCCGGCACGCAGGTAATGCAAAGAAAATTCTAGAGATAATAAAAGAATAAAAATAAAAAAAATTCTACCTTGGATCTGCAATCCTGTTCATGAAAAGAATTGACTTGCTTGGTTCATGCACAATCAATTCCAGATATGGCCTATCAGCCACCAATTCAACAGACGGCGGTGGCATACATTCTAATGTGGCACCTATACCTGTTGCAGCTGCACCTTCAGAGCCTTCCTCGTCTGATTTGAAGTAAGCTTCGTGCTGGACTGCGCTCACAAACAAGGGACCTGATCCTATACCACTTAATTCTGCCGTACCTGATTGAAAAATTGTTGAAAGACCAAGATCTTTCAGGAATGGAATCAGGTCATAGCTGCCTTTTACTTCATGCTTGGGAATCTCGAGCCTTGTAAAATCTCTATGATACATTCTCTGCATCCATTCCAGAAGCGTATCAGGCTGTTCTCTTAAGAAACCTTCCAACTGTACAACATCGCTGTCAACAGGCGGAAGCAAGACCATTTTATACATCTCTTCACCTTTATATGGCAGTCTTACAGCTTGGACATCATCAAAGTTTCCATAACGAAAATTGGGCAGCAAAAAATATTCATCTTGTTTCATTTCAACTTCCCCTTTCCTCATCATATCAACTTGTACTGTTTCACCATTCAGAAGAGTGAAGTCCTGTTTTTGTGTAAGTTCATCATCGAATTTATTGTCCCATTCACCTTTGAAATACAAGGCATTGACTAAAGCTAAGACTGTGTCTGCATTCAAGGATCCACTAGGGAAAAGCTCTTTGATCTTTTCCTCTGTCTTTTCATTTACCCAGCCATTTATTTCCTCTATAACATCCTCTGCGTTGGTTTTAAAATCAACATTGTCTGCCACTGCAGAATAACAGTCTGTCAATTTACTCTTGAAATCCTCGTTCATTAACCAGCTCTGTTCAATCCATAAACCATTAGCTAGCCTTACCTTATAGCCTTCAACTTCTTTGTTCATTTGCTTCAACAGCCCCGTATAACTGGCTTGCCTTACAAGATCATCCTCTTGCAGTTTGAGAACATCAACCAATTCTTTGGCTGAGTTTCCTTTAGCTCCTTCCAGAAGCATAGAAAAAGCAGTTCTAATGCTGTTTGGAGAAAAGGTTACATTTCCATTCCCCAGATATGGCATCAGATTCAGACCAAATTCGGCATCTCCCGTAGTCACGTCTGTAACATTTACTTTGTCCATATTTTACCACCCCAAATAAATAAAGATTTTATAAACAGAAACATAAACTAATATAAAAACTTTACCACTCTAAAATGGAAGATAAACTTATTAAACTAGGTTTCTAAAAGAGTCTAAATGTTTAAAATAAACAAGAGTCTTATCATCATTTACATCCTTGCATTCCTGCTTCCGCTGGGCAACAGCCTGGGCAGAAGCTTCTTTCCCATCTATATCAAGGACCTTGGCTATTCAATCGCCACAGTCGGACTCTTTGTGGCCATAGCAGGCCTCGGAGATGCAGTCCTTAGGATAACTGCGGGTGCCAAATGTGACAAGATTGGCAGGAGAAAGCTGATCCTGACAGGAATTATCATGAATTTTATTTTTGCTTCAGGTCTGATATATGCAAAAGCATATGTGCCTTTGCTAATCCTTAATGTCCTAGGAATGGCTGCAATGGGCGTCTTCTGGACAGGTATGACAGCAAGCCTATTTGATTTTTGTCCTCCTAAAAAAGAAGGCAGATATTTTTCAGTCATGGTCATGCTGGCGATTGCAGGAGCCTTCCTGGGCCCCTATTTTGCAGGCGTCATCATAGGTTCAGCAGGCTACACGCTTCTTTTCTCAATGTCAGCATATATCTTCATACCACCGATAGTGATGGTGGGCTTTATCAAAGGCACTAAGATAAAAGAGCAGAAGATGTCATTCTACCAGGAAAGTATGGATGTCATCAAGAAAAAGAGTTTCATGAAGGTATGGGTAACAATGATGATGGCTTTTATGCTATCCTCGTTTTTTGGCACCTTCTTCCCTATATTCCTTAAGGAAAACCTAGCTTGGAGCTATGTTGCAATAGGAAGCTTCATCTCTGTACTCAGTCTTTTCATGGCATTTATCCAGATACCAATAGGCAAGCTTGCCGATGGTATTAAATCAAAGTTCTTGATCCCAACAGGATTCTTACTAGGCGCAGTCGGCAACTACCTGATAGGCACATTTACCAACACAATAGGTCTTTTCATCTCTGCGGCATTTGTTAGATTCAACACATATAACGCAAATGTAAAGCTATCGTCTATTGTCGTCAAGATGACGCCCAAAGAGGAACATGGCCTTGCCAATGCCCTACTAAAGTCAAGTTATGGAATTGGCACTTTCATCATCTGCATGATAGCTCAATCCATCATTACCAGGATTGGTTTTGAAAGCACATTCAAACTGCTCTCAGCACTAGGCCTAGTTGTTGGAGCTCTTTATTTCATCTCTTACACCAAGACCCTGCACTTGATTGAGAAAAAAGTCCTTGAACTAAAAAAACACCATTTTATACATGTAACAGAGGCCTATTTCAGAGGTCATCATTTCTGGCATTTCAAGGATAAACGTGCAAAGAAATAAAGAAAACTATTTAAAGCAAATAGGAGTCTTTTATGAATAAGTGTGCACGCTAAGCTACGTGTCACCACTTATGGGCCCATGGTCTAGTGACCTTAATTGGCTAGAAGCTATGACAGTGCCCTTACAGAGCATAAGAAATTGTGCTTATGAAAGGCATTGATCCCCGGTTCGAGTCCGGGTGGGCCCATATTTTCTTAAGCTTACGCCAGCATAGACATCAGACTATGCTACGGACTCGAACATCTTCACAAAACTACGTTTTGTTCGAGTTTCGAAAGCAAAAGCGTTTCGAAACAGTCCGGGTGAATTCAACTCCGAAGAACCAAATTCAAAGGAGTTGAATTTCTGAGAACTTTCAGTTCCCAGAGGCCCATATTTTCTTAAGCTTACGCCAGCATAGACATCAGACTATGCTACGGACTCGAACATCTTCACAAAACTACGTTTTGTTCGAGTTTCGAAAGCAAAAGCGTTTCGAAACAGTCCGGGTGAATTCAACTCCGAAGAACCAAATTCAAAGGAGTTGAATTTCTGAGAACTTTCAGTCCCCAGAGACCCATATTTTCTATAAGAAATATTTATAAACTCTCCACACTATTATTCAAAAGATGTCTGATATTGATCTTCTTCCAAAAGAGGTTTCGGAGACCCCTATCCATGTACCTGAGAATCCGTTCTGGGATGTCTTCAAGAGATTTGGCAGGGATGAGGCAATCGCAATGGTCATCAACATCATCGGTACAGCCATTGTCGGACTTTTTGCGACTGTACCTATTGTCTTGGCTTTGACAGGCCCAATTGTTGAAAAGATTGGTTTTTTTCCTGCGCATTTCAAGGAAGCATTAGATGTCTATCGAACAACTCCAAAAAAGAAACGAGCAAGCTTTAAAAGTTATTTTGCCAAGGCGTTTAGGGGTGGATTTAAGAGCCTTACAGAAGATATTTTGATCCACGACCCTATTTATGCAGTTCTTATGCTTCTAGGTATTGCTATTTATCCACAAACACCTGTATGGATTCTTGCGGCAGTGAGTTTTATAATTGCCGTCTTTGCAGTCTCAGGATTAGAGGTTGGTTTTAATGAGCTAAGATATTTACTTTTCAAGAAAAAGTTAAAAAAGATTGGTTTTGGCTTTGAATCTTATTATGAATCAAGATTCTTTATCAGTGCCAAGAAAAAGCCAGAAGATGTTCTTGATCAGATATCGCGACGTTTCAATATCAGTAGATTTTCAAGACCTTTGATGTATAATGATATTTATTATGATAGTAAAATTCCGATTTTTTCTGGCAGAAGTCCGAAGTTAAGATTGAGACAGAGATGCAGCCGAGATAGAAATGGCTGGATGCAAACAGCACAGATCGTGTTTACAAGGGCTAGTGAAATTACTCAAACAGAGATGAGCCAGCATAGGTTTTTCCCTATAAAGAAAGAAAAATTGTTTTTTGTGCTGGACCAGAAAATGCCAACTAATTTGGATGATATTAAGGATAAAAAGGCAAAAAAATTATTGAAATCCTTGATACATAAAAAAACTAGATCGCCAAGGATCCGCTTTGAAAGAGAGATTGCTAATGATCCGAAGCTTTTGGTTTCTGTTGATTTTATCAATGCTAAAAGACCATATTATTTACTAGAGCTGAAGACCTATAAAAACACCAAACTACTCAAGGAAGCCATGCGCTATGTAATGACGGAATTCCCTGTTGTCCAAACGACGCACAGTAAAATAGAGATGAACCGTAGTTAAATCTCAGTTATATTTATATATGATTCCTTCTTTTCCTGATATATTCATATCAAGGGGGTGTTTTAATGAGAGAACTAGATGCTCATGAGAAGAAAATAGTTAAAGAACTAATCAGAAATCCGAGAATTTCAGATAACGGAATAGGAAGAAGAACCAAGATACCTGTTATGACTGTTAACAGGAAAAGAAAACAATTGGAGACTGAAGGCCTGCTGAGATACTTCACATCTTTTGATACAGGTATAGACGGAACTGGTGGTTTTAATGCAAAACAGCTATATATCCTGAAATTCAAGATTGGCGTCACCAGAGAAGATTTTCTAACATCAATAGAGTATGATAACAAGTTCATGGAGTTTCGGTCAAGCTATATCAGCCTATCGTACCTTGGAGAGAAGAGCGGCTGCCTTGCTTTGTTAATTATCATGGATGCCAGAAGCGATGCAGAACTGGTTGATGAATTTAATGGCAAATTTATACCCTATGTAAAAAGCAAACTAGGCGCGGATGCAATTGAAGAGGTCATTGTTGCCAAGATAACCCACACATTAAGAAGACATCACAACTATCTGCCATATAAGAATATGGAAAAGGGTATCATGAAAGATGACTGGCCGGATGATTGGATCTTTGTTGATCAGGCTTTGGACTCTAATCAGAAATCATAGGTCTATTCTTAAAATAATATAGATGGCTCTTGCATATGCAGTCACTGCATCCAAAGCCAAACACAGAATCATTCGATAATTTCAATATATTCCTACTAAGGATGCATTCCTGTTTTTTCCTGCTAGGTTTCCTAATAACATCTACAATCCTCGCCTTAGCTAGAAAATAATCAATATGCCAATGAATCTTTTTCCTGATAGACAGGTGCCTTTCAATCCTCGCGTCTAGATTGTTCATGGCACTGCCAACATAGACATACCATCCTTTCTTGAAAAAAATCGTTCCTAGCTTACCAATTCGGATTTTAGAACTTTTATTCAGGAATATAATCAATAAGTAAGCACCGCTATTCATTTTTTCTTCACAGGTCTGGAAGCTTTCGCCTTGGGTATTTTTTTTACTGGCGCGGATTTTTTGGGCCTAGGTTTTGTGACTTTTTTTGGCTTAACCAATTTTTTATGAAGCTTCATCAGATCTTCATGTGCTCTATATAGAGTGGAGTATAGCTTAACTTTATCTGATTTGGTCAAGAATTTATAATCACGTAGAATAATTTCATATTCACGTCTACTGTCCTTATAGTCTTTCTCTGAAATTAATTTCTGCATTCTGACAATCTCTGCTTGAATCTGCTTAATCATCTTCTTACTGATCTGAGGTGCCAGTTCCTTATACATATCATTCAATTTAGCATATAAGAGCTTCTTCTTGCCAACTGAAACATGATTATAGACATCAAGCATCTTGTTATATTTCTCAAGGCCTTTTTCAAAATCCTTATCTGTATAGTTTTCTTTTCCGGCTTGATACAGATTAACAATAACAATCACAAGTATTCCCACAATCATGGCTACAACAATAAATACTATAAAAGAATTGGACCAATCAACATCTGGCGATTCAGAAGGTGGTTTAATTATGCTTCCACTATCACCGCCTGGTACAACCACATCTGTTTTATTTTCAATTACTGTCTTGTTTTCATCTTGTTCAACTACCACAACAGGAGGTTTAGGCGTTTCAATAACTTGGTTGCCTATGGCAAAATAACTAAAACCTGCAGTCTCAGCCTCATAATAGACGTTCAGTTCATCCTCACTTAAGAATTTAGTAAGTTGTTCTATCCATTTATGATCAATGTATTTGAAAAGTGCAATCTCATCTTTAGCAAGAGAATTATTCTGCAGCCAACTCTTGTTGACCCAGAAAAAAATCTTGCCATTCCGAATGTTAGCAGGATCAAGATCAATTGCCAAAACCTTAAGATATGCAAACCATAATCTATCAAACTCATTGGTAACTCCATAAGGTTTTTTATCAAAGGCCTCAACATTTATCCTGATATTGGAAGCATCATTGATTACAGAAACCAAGATCCTATTGACAGGGATCAACTTCTTGTCAATCTCAAGATCCAGACCATCCCTAGCAAGGATTCTAGAGACAAGCTTGGAATATTCTTTCTCTGAGGTGCCACCCCCTCCGCCACCTCCACCGCCTCCGCCCCCGCCAGGCGTACAGGCTTGGATCAATGAGGGCATATCAGAGGATGTACCGCAAGCATTCAAGTCAGTACATGTCCTTGTTTGGGAGCTACCAACACATGCAGACCATCCAGTGCAATCCCAATTCTCTGAACATGATTTTTCAACTGCTCCTGAATGAACCAGCCCAGATATTCTATATCGGGTATTATTGGCCAACAAAGAACAGTTGTAGCCATTCTTTAATGTGCCATTACAGGGTACCATGGTTTCGTTGGTGCTGTTGCATGCCGCGCTTATCTCAGAGATGTTTAATATCGCAGAATCTTTGATACAAACAGAAAATATGGAAGTGTTCAGGCGATCAACAAAAACAGTCTTGGTGTTATTCTCAGAAAGGTTTATACCTATAATAATAAGACTGCCAATTTCACTCGAATTATCCTGTTTCTCTATGGTTACATTAAAGATATTCAAAGGAGTTTCTGACGTATTATGTTCCAACTCAACAACTGTATCATTATCCTGCTTAAACTCTATTGTTATGTTATTTGTTATGGCGACACTCAAGTTCTCCAGATTAGTGTTTATATTGCTGACATTACCCCAAAGACTATCATTATTATAATCACAGTAATCTGTTGAGTTGTCAGTTATTATGCAGTCTGTCTGCAATCCAGTGTCGGCACAGCAAGTGTTATTGTAAGAGTATCCTACCGAATAGGTTTCGTTCTGGTAGCAGCTGCTATTGATATTCTGCCATGTAGGCGTGCAGTAGTTGCAAGTACTAGATGTGTTGCTAGGGATTGTACAGTCAGATTGCAGACCTGTATCTGCACAACAACTATTATTATAAGAATAATCAATTGCAAATGTGTCATCGATCCTGCAGCTGCTGTTAACATTTTCCCAACTCGGGGTACAGTAGTTACAGCTGGCAGATGAATTATTAGGAATTGTACAATCTGATTGCAAACCAGTATCAGCACAACAAGAATTAGTGTAAGAATAACCGACAAGGTAACTATCATTGATCCTGCAGCTCTCATTAGCATTCATCCAGGTCGGGG
The DNA here is from genome assembly GCA_964647565.1 of uncultured Methanosarcinales archaeon. GTDB lineage: Archaea > Nanobdellota > Nanobdellia > Woesearchaeales > CAZYIM01 > CAZYIM01. The sequence continues at coordinate 41,365 of CAZYIM010000015.1, read as the reverse complement.
TGCAATAGTTACAGCTCTGATTAATAGGATCAGGGGGAACTGCAGCTGGACAATTATTCTGGTCAATGTAGTTTTTATATTGAAGATCTGAAGTATCACATGCAGACCATGTAGTATTCAAGGTCCAATTAGAAACACATGTTAATTCAAAATTATATATTGTGCTGTTTTCTGACTGATTGGCAAGATCGAGAATCCTGAAGAAATACCAGATAAATGTACCGTCAGGAAAGGTTGAAAGGTTAATACTTGGAGCACACTGTTGATCTGCTCCGGACGGGCAACCAGTAAAGTTAATATTAGTCCAAGCTGATTGACTGGAATTCCAAAATAATTGGATGTAATCAACATAACTCTCAGTGTAGTTAACATAGAAGGATACATTTGTACCATTATGATTTCTTTGAGAATTATTTGCAGGATCCTGACCGGTTATATTGGGAAATACAGTATCAACATAAAATGTGGCATTCCTATAATATGTGTTGCTTAAATAATCAAGCGTATAGACATCCAGACTATGCTTTCCTTCTGTAAGAAATGAAAAATTTCTCATTGTGGTGTTGCAGTCATTGCATTCTGTAACATTAGATGCATTATCAAAAGACGTCCTTATCCATTGGACATCTTCCCCTGTGGTGATATGCAGCAACACCCTGCTAGAAGTATAATATCTGTTGTCAACAGGGGATTGGATGCTGATATTAGGACCCTGACTAATATTAAAAGTAGTAAATCCTTCTGCATCTACACCATTCTCTCCAGGAATACAGTAACCATTCTTATCGTCCACGGTTATATTGATCACATTTAAACCTATGGTCGCATTATTAGGAATAGTAATGGAACAGTTTAAGGTGTAAGTAAGATAGGGACTATCATTATAATATGATTTGCAAGTGCCTATTGGTTGAGCAGATGTGTTCATGAAGAACGCCCAGTGATTGTCATCACCATTATGCCAACCAGTCCAGTTGATCATCAGGGTTATGTTGCCTCCGGCAAGATGATACTCACCTACAGGACCTATTCCTGTGATCTCGTTCACACTTTGATTATCATCGCAAGATGCCTGGTCTGAAGTGCCGTTGCTTTCAACATTAACATCACCCCCAGTCACAAAGACAGATCCTTCAGAGCTCTCTTCTGACTCGTTCTCACCAAAACTACTGGTATTGAAAAATACAGTCACATTCTGATATGTTATTTCTCCAGTTGAAGCATTTAAAATCCATGTAGCGTTCTTGCTACTGCCATTTGCAATAGAACCCAGTTGCTGGGGATTAGCACCACTTAAGATTGCAAGGCCATTAGGCAAACTAAGCGTTACGTTGACATTGTGGGCATAGATGTCTCCAAGATTCGAAGCAGTTGCAATAATTGTAAAATTAGTCTGGTTTGATGCGAGCGCAGGCAATGATTGTTCAATCGAAATGTTTGGACCTGTCATTTGGACAAAATTCTCTTCCATTGCCAATGCAAACTCCTCTGTATCAGAACCGTGGTTAAAATTCAGGGTATATGCATGCACTTTCAATATGACATCTGTGTAGTTGGTATCGGCTTTGACCTGCTCAACATTATCTGAACCGCTAAGTGATGAGTTAATCACATAGTTATTGGATTCATTGTAAAAATAAAGATCAAGATCATTTAGAGCATACAGAGTAGAAGGTTCTTCAGAACCTGCATAAATCACGTGTCGGTTCCAAACAAGGGTTGCTTTGTCGCCTGTAAAGACATTACCCTTATAGTAGAGATGTTCAGCCTCAGTCAGGTTTTCAAGGATCACATCATCCCTATGGACATATGCATGATCAAGGTCTATATATCCCCAACCAAAGGCAGTCGGATCATTGAAATAGTTATTTTCTGCAGTGTTAAAAAGAAGAGCCCTGACTGCCTTAGGATCCCAATTGTAGCCCTTATAATCAAGGACCAAAGCAACCGCTCCTGCAACATGCGGAGCTGACATGCTAGTGCCAGAGTAAGAGATGAAATCATCACTGGTTTCCCAATCATGGGCACATGAAGATATTATGGTTCCTGGTGCAGTAATGTCTGGCTTGACTCTCCAATCAACTGTCGGGCCTCTGCTACTCGTGGAAAGCAAGAAATCATCTGTTCGAGCTATTGAAATCGAATCATGCATATTAGCAACACTGAATGCATTATAGGCCACACCTCCAACAGTGGATCCCGAAGGGCCGCTGTTGCCTGCTGAATTGACAGCATGGACCTGAAGATCATCCACAACTGCATCAAGATATCTGGCTAGAGCACAGTCTGCAGAGCCAATACTGCACATCGAAAAACTTCTGCTGATGACATCAGCCCCTGCTGTATTTATTGCCCAATCCATGGCATCAAATGAATCAGAGTCATAGCCGTAACCATTACCGTCAAGACCACGCCATCCAAATTTAGCATTAATCAGATCTGCTCCAAAAGCAATCCCTTTAAAGGTGGTGTTCTGGCTGGCCACAATACCTGCACAATGTGTACCGTGGCCATTGAAATCATCTGTACTTGTGAAATTGTCATCGTAATCTGCATCGAGTTGGCCGGTAGCATGGAACACTGCTGCAGAAGACACAATAAGGGCTGGATGGGATTCATCGATCCCTGTGTCAACTACAGCTATGTCCCAACCACTTCCATTAAAACCATTGGCATACCATGTGGTCGCCAAGGTTGTAGGAACGCTAATGTTAAGATTAATCTGCTGTTTCTTATTTTCATATACATCTGCAACAAGATCATTATTTTTTATGTTATCAAGACAAGATGATGGTATGATTGCATAGACCGAACTAATAACAACACTATCTCCGACAACAATACCTCCGCAGTCTTCAACAATTGAACTTATCTGACTTTGGTCGCTCTTGACAAGGGCCTCTTGTCTTTCAAAGATGTGAGTTTTTATCTGATCCTGAAGGTCATCTAATTTTTGCTGGTTCTCTCTAAGATTATTTAGTTTTTCAGTAGAAAGGCGACTCATAAATCCCCTATACGCAGAATCAGCACCAATTTCTCTCAATTCGTGTTCTTGCTGCTCTTGTGATATCATCTCATTATAACCCCTGGGCACAATAGGCTGCCTTCTGCCCATCAGTTTATCAATACGCTCGCGATATTTTTCTAGACTAACCCTATAACCGCTCTTTATTTCTGAGGCTGTAGAACTTAAAGGTTGGAATTTGAGCACAATTATCACAGAGATATCTTGTTGGGTATTTGATTGTGTAATAAGATCATTATTTGACGAAAAAAAAGGAGTTTTATTCGGTTTTGCTAGAGCTGAGATGCTGGCAACTAACACTAATATAATTAAAAAGACAATTAGCTTATTTGCTATTGTAAACCTCAATTTTCCAGCCCTCTGTTTAAAGGCAAGGATTATTTATTTAAAAAGTTTCTTAGAATTTAAAATATAAGCAGGTTTACTGCTCGATAATAATAAAGTTTTTATGCTTAATCAAATTCACTATTTCATGCGAGTTTTCCAAAGTATCAACAATGCAATCCAGAAACAACGAAATAAAAAATATGAATTTGAAGATGACCTTGATTTGGGCACAAAAATGGATCCCAATTTCAAGCAGGACCTTGCCAAATGCATGCAAGAAGGTCGAGAGCTAGATCTGGCATCAGATGTACTTGAAAAAGAGCTTCTAAAAAAAGGGGAGAAATTCTACTATACCCAGGAAATAATAAACAAACAGGATAAAAGTGCGCAATTCAGAGAGCTGGTAGAAAAGCTACAAGATCATCCGGATCATATTATTTGGCGTGCAAGAAGAAACCAATCTACAAAAAATAAGGACTATGATTATTCAATCAACTTAAGGCCTCGGAATCATGAACTTATTCAATACTTGGAAATTCCAGAGCACATGCAAATACTGATTAATTATATCGGCATCAAGCCAGCCAGACAGGAGATCAAGATATGGACTACAAAAAATGGATTCACCTTACCAGCTCTTTATTATAAATCAAATTTAACACCAAAAAGTATGATCACAGTTATTCATCTGGGGTTATGCGATTCAATGATGGCGCCAGAAGGCTATCATTATCTGGGTTATCCTTGCATATATGACTGCCAGCACAAACCTACATGCCAATACGTTCATCTTGAATTGGCAAAGAAAGACGAACGCTTTAGAAACTCCAAAGATGTTCTTCTTAGACTATAACGGAAAAACATATTCTATTTAATTCTAAAACCAAAACTATATAAACGATTCTTCCAAAGATAATCCTATGGCAAAGACCATCTCTGTTGACACACCTCTGGCTGAGATAACCCTCAGGAAGTATGAGAATCCACAGTCTCTTGAAGGTAGGGAATTGATAAGAAAGCTATGCCTATCTCTTGGACTTTTACAGCCAGGAGATTCCCGAGATGTTGTTGTTGATGTCTTGATGGTCATGCTGGAACAAAAAAAAGAGCTGACTTCTACTGAAGTTGAGAAGTTGACCATTGATAGCAGGGAAAAGCATAATTTGCAGATACTGGGTGTTGCACCCTCTAATATCCGAAGACAGCTGTTGCGACTCAGAGATCTTTTCCTTGTCGAGAAGGTCGGCAACAACTACAGGATCAGGGAAAACTCACTCCTAACAAACATTTTCAACGAGAATGTCGAGAAGTATTATCTGAATTCTATCATAAACAGGGTAAAAGAGTATATTAAAGAAGTCGATAATAAGTTTCTGAAATAATTTACTGCTGTTCTCCACCTATTATATCACAAATGCAACCATGTCTGCCTTCTTTCTGCCAAAAATCAGATAATAATGCAGATTTTTCCTTATTCACTCCCCAAAGTTTTCCCTGGTAACACAGCGCATATTCTCCTTTGCGCCCTTCAGTAAGCAATCTCTCTTCATTTTCTATAAATGCAACCACATTCGCATATTGCGATGGATCTTCTTCTTTGTGTCGGTCAAGGGATTCAGGGCTAAAGTAATCTTTCATCAGGCCAGTCCTTATTTTAACTTGCATATAATCTGCTGTTTCCATAAAAAAAGAGCAGGCCATCTAAATATTTAAACCTTTTGTTTGATTTAAATAAGAATTCTTAGGCAGGCACCTTGTTCAGCAATGGCTTTAATATCATAGGTGTCAACAATATTGTAACCAGTATCAACAGAAAGGTTGCTCCAAACACTGTGTTATTTACAACACCCATCTTTAAGCCTATAAGCATGACTGAGAGCGCAACCTCTCCTCGCGGCATCATGGCTACACCCATAGCTAGTTTTTCCACAAGATTCATCTTGGCTATCATGCCTCCGATATAGGCTGCAATGATCTTGCCGAAAAGGCCAATCAGGATGAACACCAGTGTAAAGACGCCTATAATACTCAAATCAAATTGCAGTTGGAAGCCAACCCATGCAAAGAAGAATGGTGCAAAGAATCCCAAGGCAATGGCTTCGAATTTCTCAGTCTCTATCCGGGTCTTTAAGGCCGGCACTTTCGAGAGTACAATGCCTGCAAGAAATGCCCCAACAATGCTTGAAAATCCCAGTTTTTCAGAGACAAATCCCAATAGCAATATGATCACAATAGCAGAAGATATCTCCAGCTCTTCTGTTCGCATCCTGAAAATAAATCTGAAGAACTTAGGAATCACATAAAGAGCAATAGCAAATCCTACTGCAAACCCTAAAATCTTAAGCAGGACTATACCAACACCTACGCTGTTGATGCTGCCAGTAGATGCAAAGCCAACAATGAAGATCAAGATCACCAAACCAATGATATCATCGATGATGCTGGCAGCTACCACATATCTGCCCACTTTGGTGTTGACTTTCCTGGTGCTAATCAGGGTTCCAACAGAGATAGAGACAGAGGTAGCAGCCATAGCTCCGCCAATGAACAAAGCATCTGCTATTGCAAAATCAAAGATGACACCGGTAAAAAAACCGAGCAGGAATGGCACAACCGCACCTACTATTCCAGTCGATATGATGCCCACCTTCTCTTTTAGAATCTCAGTTAAGTTGAACTCTTCAAAACCTGCAAGGAATAAGATCAATATCAATCCAATCTTACCAAAGGGCTCAATATGCGCTACATCCACCAGATGGAAAACAGGACCTAGGAGATATCCTGCAATTATAGCCCCAAGCAACTCCACCAAGCGTATAGTCTCAAAGAGGCCGCCCAATAACTTAGCCAGGAAAAGCACCAATATAATATCAAGCAATATTTCCATTTTATTTGCCCTGTTTCATGATCTCAGCTAAGATCTCAGTCTCTGTAATTACGCCCACAATATTATCTTTTTTATCAAGCACTACACAGCTATATATTTCATTCTTGAGCATAATCTGTGCAATGTCTTCAATCAGGTCATCCTCATAGACAGTAACCTTATGTTCAGTAACTACATCTTTGGCAGTCTTTGCAAAATAACCATAATCCATATGGAAACCCATCTCGAGAATCTCTTTTTGAGGTACCTTATCAACATTGACAACCAATTTAAGAAGATCGACCTTAAATATCTCTCCAACAAAAGTCTTACCGTCAAAAACTGTCAAGACATGAAGGTTCTTTTTGTCAAAGATGCTAACCACTTTCCTGATAGGAATATCAACATCTATCTTGTCAAATTTCTTTTTCATCAAGTCTTTAGCTGTTTTTGAAGCGAGCTCTTCCTTGATTACTTTCCGAAAAGAAGGTTTAGGTTTCATATTTCTTTATATTTTATAAAATTTATAAAGTTTTCTTTTATCAAAAAGAAAACTTGCGAGCGACAGTAAGCTGAGTTTTCTTTTATCAAAAAGAAAACTTGCGAGCGACAGTAAGCTGAGTTTTCTTTTATCAAAAAGAAACTATTACTTGTTGTTGGTAAGAAAGATTTAAATAAAAAAGCATCTTTTATAGTTTTAGATAGGGGGTACCTTTCTCATTTTGTCGTCGAGTATATACTCTAGAACAACAAAAGATATAAAGAAAAAGAAATCATCATTATTTTTAGGATGAGCAATATTCCTAGAAAACAAAAACTCTTTTTCTTCAGGGATATTCTTTTCATAGGGGGTTGTATAAATGAATAAATTACATTGTGAACATGTTCTAGATGCCAGGCAATTTGGACATAAAGAGTGCGCAGTAATCATGAAGCGTGCTGATTTTCTTAAGTATTCTTGGAAGCATAATGCCATGAGAAACCTGAAGACCAGGGATGGCAAATTACTTCTAACTCAATTCTTTGAACCTTCAAGTAGGACCTACACATCTACGAATGATGCATGGACACTTCTAGGCGGAACTTTTATCGGAACCCAGAATGCCAAAGAGATGTCCTCATTTGCTAAAGGGGAGTCCATTGAAGACACAGTCAGGGTTTTTAGCGAATATCCTGCAAGTATAATGGCCATCAGACATCCCGAGACAGGATCTGTGATGAAGGCAGCAGCAGTATCAAAGATCCCGATAGTCAATTGCGGCGATGGATCAGGGCAGCATCCAACCCAATCGCTTCTTGATTGGTATACTGTAGAAAAATTCAAAGGGGAAAGATTCAACAATAAAAAAGAAGGTCTTACCAAACTATATATTGGAGATCTAAAATACGGTAGGACTGTACGTTCGAACACATATCTTGATGCCAAGCTGGATCCCACAACCAAGTTCATATTCTGCGCACCCGACGAATTCCAGATTGGGCAGGACATCCTGGACTACCTAGATGGCGTTGGATGCGATTACCAGATAACCCGTGATTTGAATTCAGTCCTCCCCCTAGCTGATGTTGCATACATGACTCGGTTGCAAGAAGAAAGGTTAAGGACAGAGGATATGACTGACAAAGAATACAAAGAGGTCCAAGATCAACTCACCAAGGAAGTCAGACCATATTTCAGAATCACAGAAGATAATGTCGACCTCTTACCACCCTGGGCCATCATCATGCACCCTCTTCCAATCAAGACCATGAAAAAAGACGGAACCTTGTTGCCTTATCCAGAACTTTCAGACATTAAGTTCACAGATCCAAGAAGTGTTGTCTATATCCAGGCTGGAAATGGAATCTGGGTTAGAGCTGCCCTCGAGTTGATACTGACTGAAGAGCAAGATAGATTTAAAGTTAATTTCAACACACAGGAAGTCATGGACAATTATTACTCTCACCTAGAGATACACTAGACGAAAAAAAAAATCAGTTCTCATAGCTAGGGCTATTCATTTAGTAATAGCGAGAGCTCTGATTTTTTTTAGGAGGAAAGAAATGAATGAGAAATTAGAGAAATTAGTAGAAACCAAGAATAGGCATGAAATTGTAAGTACGCCAGAGATGGCAGCTGTTGCAAAGATAGAAAGCGAGTTATATGAAGGGGCCAGGGATTATTTCAGGAAGGCCGGCTTTACAAGAATAAGTACGCCGCACATAACCAATATAACTGGCTCTTGTGAGAATGTGAATACCCTGATCATGACCTATTTCTTTGGCAAGAAAGCGCCATTGGTACAGACAGGGCAACTCTATCTTGAACTTTTTGTGCCGACTATTGGCAAAGTGTATTGCGACGGCCCGAGTTTTAGGGGTGAACCTGAGGCAGATCCCAGGCACCTGGCAGAGTTCCCACTATTAGAGATTGAGTTCCCAGGGGATTTGGATGAACTGCTGGGTCATATAGAGAACACCATAATATCCATGGTTGATAGCGTGCTCAAGTATGCCAAACCAGAGCTCGAGCTCCTGGATATTGATTACAGCCATCTTGAAAATATCAAGAAGCCGTTCAAGAGGATAACATACACAGAGGCCTTGGAATCCCTTGAGAAGAAACATGCTCTGAAATGGGCAGATGATTTTGACTCAAAGCTTGAAAGTGAATTGATGCAGATGCATGGCAACCAGCCTATGTTCATCACCCACTATCCTGAGAAGATCAAATTCTTCAACATGAGGACCAATGCAGACAACCAGTATCTTGTAAACAGTGCGGATCTTCTTTTGCCCCCTGGTGGAGAGGCTGTTGGTGCTGCTGAAAGGGAATATGAACATTTTAATGTCAAGAGAAAGCTGGTTGATTCAAAGATGTTCAAGGATCTGGTGGAGATTGAACGGATAACCAATCCTGCGATCCAAAGAGATGAAGAGCTCAATAAGAGGGTACTCAAGAATTTCGACTGGTACCTGGGTCATCTCGAAAAGCAAGGTAGTATTCCGCATGCTGGCTGCGGCATCGGCCTTAACAGGGTGACGCAGTATGTACTCGGATCAGAGGATATAAGAACGACAACACCATTTCCTGTAAATAAGGAAAGTCTGATGTAGACCTAAGAGCACACCCTGCAGGATTAGTTTAGTGTAGAAGGAGATGTTTTCTCCTTCTTCCCACAAAAGAAAGCTTTATTAACAACCGATTATTGATATCTAATATGTCAGATGCAATTGGAATGGCAGCAGGTATCATCTCATTGATATTCGGGATAATCTTCACTGTAATCTGGTTTGCATTCTTTGCAGCTATGATTGCGGGATTTGTCATCTGGATATTGATGCTAATCGATGTCATCAAAAGGGATTTTCCAAAGGAAGATGATAAGACCTTGTGGATTCTCATAGTTGTCTTGTGCGGCATGATCGGTGCAATAATCTATTACTTTATTGTGAAAAGGAAAGAAGACAAGAAGCATGTCAATCAAAAAAAAGCTCATAAATGAGGCTGTTGCGCTGGCCAGGGAATATTGCTATAAAGATCAGAAAGATAAGCTACTTTGGACCCACACCCTGCAAGTAAGGACTTATGCTATGAAACTAGCCAGGATAGAGGCTGCTGACAAGTTAGTGGTTGAATTGGCAGCATTTCTTCATGATATTGGCAAGTACAAGGGCAACAAGACCCATCACGAGACCAGCGCTGAGATTGCTAAAGAGTTTTTAGAGGACAAAGATATTTCTGAAGAGCAAAAAAAGCTCGTGGTCAAATGCATAGCAAAGCATAGGACACAACATGCACATGAAGATAATGAGATCGAGGTCAAGATAATCCAATGTGCCGATGCATTGGGTGTCTTGTTTGACGATGTCTGGCAGGAGTTATGCAGGAAAAAGTTGACCAAGGAAGAACTTGAAAATAGGTATGAGCGAAAGTTCATGAAGATCAATCTTGAGTCTGCAAAAGCGATGGCCAAGCCGCAGATAGAAAAACTGAAAAAAGAGTTAAAGAACATTCCGGCTTAGTTAGCGAAATATTTATATATGTGAAATCACTTATATAAGTGAAATGACTAATATAACCCTCGCCATTCCAGATCCAGTACATAAAAAGATGAAACAATTTTCTGAGATCAGATGGAGTGAAGTAGCCAGAAAAGCAATAGTTGAGAAAATTGAAACATTAAGAATTGCTGAAAAACTTGCTAAAAAGAGTAAAATTTCCGAAAAAGATGTCAAAGAATTTAATAAGAAAATAAAATCTCTTGCTACCAAGAGGTTTGTTGGATGATTGTTATTGATTCAAATATTCTGTTTTCAGCATTGGTTAAAAACTCAACAACCAGAAGACTCATTTTAGAGTATCAAGGAAGTTTTCTATTTCCAGAATTTATATTCGAAGAGCTTGAAAAGCATAAACAAAAGCTGATAGAAAAATCAAGAATGGAACCATCAAAGTTTGATCGGCTTCTATCAATCATTCTTTTAAAAGTCCAAATAATCCCAAATAAGATCTTAGTCAAACATAGGAGAAGCGATAAAAATAGTAAAAGATATTGACATTAATGACGCTATTTTCATTGCTTGCGGCCTCGCATTTTCAAATAGTACAATATGGTCGGATGATAAGAAACTGAAAAAGCAAAAAAGGATTAAAGTTCTAAACACCAAAGAAATACTACCATTATTACAAATCAGTTGATGAATTCTCTACAACAAAGGTTCATATAGATAATTTTGAATTAGAGTTCTTAGGTGATAAAATGGAACTAGAAAAAATTATTCGGCAAAGACTGAGAAGAGGATATGATGACAGGATCATCAAGGCTGTTGCAGAGCATGTGGACATGGAAGGTGAAGATTTTAAGATTGATTTTGAAAAGCTGAGCAAAACCCAGGATGAATGGTATCTTAATGGAAGGTACGAAGATGTTCGGAGGGTATGGTCTGTAATGGAACAGATCGGTGCTATGGCATGCATACCTGTGGGTTACTACGGCCTGACAAAGGACTGCATAAATGTCTGCCCAAGAGAATATATAGAACCTGTCTATTTCAACACAAAAAAAGATGCAGAAGCCTATAGAAAGCACTTCTTCTCAGAAAGACACATCAATCATGTGTTGATTGTGCATTACTTGAGCTAAGCTCTGTTTTTTCTTTTTTTATGCAAGTTATCAAAGACCTGTTCCCTGTACTTCTCACTGGTCACAATATGATCATCCAAGAAGTCAACTGCAACAGTGTGGAAAGGATATCCTGTGTCCTTATCTTTATCCAGGGTAACACCCCAATGATAGTACATAGGCGGATCTACATGTTCATCTATTGCTACCATGACACACCTGCCTAAGACCTGTTCTGCTGCAACAGCCTTAGCAAGTTTTCTTATCTCCTTGGGCTTGTCGGTAATATTAAGGCCTTTGCCTTCAGGATACTCACTGAAGAGCTGGTTGTAACCCTTGATGATCTTAAGACCCATCTCCTCAACCTCAGGAGAGAGCTCTGGCATGCTTTGGCCACCTCCAAAAGCAACAGATGCCCTGGAACCGACAGTTGTCTCAGCTGCTAAAGTACAGGCAACTGGATTGTAAACACCGTTGTTCTTCTTGGCGTACATCCTGTCAACCAGAACCGCAAGACCCACCAAATGTTCTCCCAGATCAACATTCTCAGTCTCCCTCATGATGTTCTGGATCTCCATACCATCAAAACCATCCCTGTCAAGAACATGCTTGATAGCCAGGCTCAAGGTATCGTGCATTGGTGAGAGTGCAGCATAGCCCATCGAAGGATCCCATTCTAGAGCTTTTTTTTCAAAATCGTACTTATTTGGCTTTGACGGACCTAATCCGAACAAGGACCGATCATAGATATTTCTCATCTTAATGATCGCATCGCTGGTCACATTCGCACCTTCGTTGTTTTGCATTGCGCGAAGTATGTTCAGATACTCCTTGAGTTCAGAAGTCTCGCTATAATATCCTTCTGGCGGCACATCCTTAATCAAGCCATTAACAGTAGAATTGCCAGCCTCCCTCAAAGTCGGAAGCAGTCTTGTCTCAAATTTCTTCATGTTGTCCCTTACCAACAGGTCAACAACAGCAAAGAATGTAAAATCAGTTAATCCAAATGTCATTACAACCACCCTCTCTAAGCTTTAGACAAAGAAAACAGATTAAGTATATAAAATTATGGGAAAAAATCAGCTATCTAAAAGAACAGATGCATTGTTGTTCAGAACACTCTGATGAATCTCTGCAGGAGAATGTTTTTTTTCTGCAAGCTTGAACATGACATATCCTGTAGCATACTCATTCGCAAAGATTATGCTCTTCTCTTCAACTTTTCTTCCTAAAAATTGGGTAGTGAGTTCATCTACTTTGTCATTACTAACTATAGGAGTCTTATCATGTTTTTTGCAAAGGCTGAAATAAAGACCTGCCAAGTCCCACAATACCATTTCTCTTCCAGCATATCTGAATCGCTCATCTCCAGTGGTATCTGCAAGATGTTCATTCATCAAGACCTGAAAATGCCTTGCTCCACCTTCAACAACCTCTTTTGTGTTATATAGTGAGTATTTATCTTCCTTAAATGCGTTTTCTAGCAATTGATCTGCGTAAAAATGATGTTGTTCATGGGCCTGGACAATAACTGCCTCGTGAAAAGAAGGCTGGGTTTCAAGAGTTTGGCCGTCAATATAACAGTTCTCAAGATTCTTTCCAATAAAAGTGTGGAACATTGCCAGCATGAATTTTAAATCTGTGCTTAAATAAGCACTCATTTCTTTTTCTGCATATCTGGAAACAATTTTCTTTTGTGCAATACAGCCTTTTAGGAATTCTAGTCCAGTCTTGCAGTAAAGAAATGCCTTACCTAATTTGCCAGAGTATCGTTTGGCTTTCAAGGTTTTATTCTGGATGCCCAGGATCTCCTCAAATGGTTGATCTAGCAGATCATCAATTTGTTTAAATAATTTTTTTGAATTAGAAACATTGTCAAATGAAATATTCTTTTCAGCCCTTTCCTGGCAAAGTTCATATTCAGTCATGAACAGGTCCTCAATAAATTGAAAATTTTCAGGCTTAGAAATCTCATATTGAATTTTTTTAGCTAAAGTAGATCCTTGATCTTCACTCCTTTGAATAAATTCATGTGTGGGATCGTATCTGAAAATTAGAGAATAGTTAAAATTATTGAATTTTCCTTTCTCGACAACTCCTTTATCAGGATCTTGATCCATTCTAAAAACAGCTCTATATTTCTGGGGTGCCTCTTGAATTTTAATAGTATATCCATATTCAATAACATCCTGGCCATAATCACCAACAAACTTTTCTGATTGAAACTGTATATCAAAATCGCCTACACGTAAATTTATATAGTCATTCTCATCTAGATTATGAACAATTTCTCTTGCCATTTTTGATGCCTGTTCAAGTGTTTGAACGTCAGAAAAAGGCGATATATTTACGCGAGGTTTTATTTTAGAAGAGCGGATATCAGGCAATGAAAAACCAGAATTGGATGAAGATTGAGATCCGGATTCCATTAATATCTTTTCCAGCTGAAGATTAACATATCTAGTAGCTTCATCATATTCCTGAATTATTTCTTCAAAATCTTGTAATGGATTTGCTGTTGTGATTTTTTCACCTCTTAATTTCTATCAATAAAATTTCTCATTTCCCCACTCAATGTGTCTGCTGGATTGATGAAGAATCTTTCTGATTTTGGTTTTAGAATATGATAGACCAATGCGCTCTGAAGCAGAGTGTAAGCTTCCCTTCCACTCTTTACAGGTACTGTAGGCCTCGGCAGTGCACAATGTGCCCCTTCTGAGAATGCAGTGGTTATCTCTGGTGTGACCATCGGATGATTTTGGGTCCAATATGCTTTGCCTTCTTCTAGTTTAAGAGTCCCATCTAAAAACTTAAACTTGCCACTCTTTTTTTCATCCATCAGCGCTTGTGTCTTGCCCACAAACTTGTCTCCAAATGTGTATGTAAAATATACCAATTGTTCTGCATTCATTTTTCACCTCGTTCATACAATATCTGATTTTTTTCCTTTCTCAACCGCGCACCTCTGCGATTGGATGCAGTCTGAGCAGTTATACAATAAAGTAATCCAGTATTAATCACACTAAGATCTTTTTTTATCGCGCCATACATCATCAGTCCTGAACCCAATAGACCAAATGCTATGTGGTGTTTTTGTGTGAACAGATCAACTCTATCCGCAATATCATCATGGATTTTTTTGATTTTCATTTGTTCACCTCAGTTTTTATAATATTATCAGCATACGCCAGAACTTTCACCACAGTCTCCTCATTAGGCGTTTTCATGATCATATCCATGCTTGGCCTAAAAGAATGGGCTCCATCTTCCGTCAACACTGCCATATCTAGACCCGTACTACCCACATCATGCCAATTCACTAAACGTAAAGCTTCGAAACCAATGTACATTACTTCAGGCAGTGATGCCACAAGACGATTTTCAACAATATTTATCTGTTCCTTTGCAATCACTTCTTTAATTTCTTGCCCCATAACGATACTACGCGGATTGAATGTGTAATATAGCTGTTGTTTTACTAGTCCATCATCAGAAATAAAATACAGACTAACAGGACCGCCCTGCCTCGTCGCATAAAGCATACTCAATCCCCCTGAATCATCAAAACAGTCATCCAAAAGCTTGTTCAGCTGTTTAATTGTCCTGGATTTTCCGCTCTTAAGCTCTTGGTAAAATTTAGCAGGAAATGCGTCATCTGCAATATCCGGACTAAGAAAAGCCAGATGATTGTAAAGCCTTATAAAGTCCCCGTGTGGCGAGGTCTTCCAGAAATCCATCAATCCTTCATCAGCAGGATTCTGTTTAACATCATCTAAAATCGTTTTACACCAGCCATTACCAGTTCCCGCCTGCGTAAACATGTAATCTGAAAAAGGAGATATATTCATTTTTGTAGCATCGTCTCCAAAAGTAGATTGACCATTAGAAGTATTGATTACACCTCTATCTGCAAAAATAACTGCATAGGTCTTATCAAATCTTGGATCATATCCACATAAACCACCGATCGAAGTCATTAGATTGCACCTCCTGATCTGGCATTCATTCTCTCTTGAACATTTAGAAGCCTATTTCTGTTGTATCTTTGAGTCATTACCAGGTAAGCTTGAGCTATGACTGCTGAACTAGCGAATATCACCATTGCTTCATTGCCGTGGGAATGGAAATACAAACCATTTGCAACTGTAAATGCACCACCAAATACGTGGAATACCTCATTGAACCGCGTGTATTTCTCATAGCTCTTTAAGCCTTTAGAAGATTTATCCCATAGCCAGTAGTTATTAGGCCTTTTTGTTGCTTTAAATGCCTCCTCTATGGTTTTTTTACGTTCTTTCTTGTCGAGTTTTCTGCATACAATATTTCCCACTGCGGTATATGCGAATTTACCAATGTTTGTAACTCCTTTCTTAAGCTTTCGAACACCCAATCGCTCATAGATTTTCCCGCTTTTTTCAAAGGATTTTGGTTTGAAGTACCATTCAGCAGCAGCTATTGCCAGATTCTTGGCAGAATCAAACCAGGATTGCTTAGACTCATTTATGACTACATCCAAGGAAGCAGCAGGCATAGCAGAATTATATCTGCCTACATCCCAGGCGATTACACCTGTATCTGCTAGTCTATTTGAGATTGTTTCCCCCATATACTATTTATTGATTTTAACCTTTATAAATGTTTCGATAATTTACCACTATTTAGTGATAAAAATAGAATTTACTCTATCTTAAATGTCAAGAACTTCATAGTCTCGTAGAATTCAACAAAAGGCAGCTTCTTTAGTGCTGCAGGATCAACATAACCTTTAAGATTCCGCTCTATCTTCCTGCGAGTATCCAAGGGAATCTCTTGCTGTTCAAGCTCTTCCCGAGTATGACTCTCACGTATAGTCGTTGTAGTTATCTTCCGAACCAGGCTTGCAGAAATCTCTTCGCCAGTCTTAGGATTTTTATTCCTCTTGACAGGCCATTGTTCATATGCACCCTTGCCAAAAAGCCTTAAGGTTACATCATTACCTGCAAGAATTCCCTTAAAAGGAGGACACACAGAAATCACTTTGTTAGCATAAGCAGTATCTGCACTTATGTCCCTGACAGGGACAATAGTGAACTGGCTTGCATCAATACCCTTTGCCTGAAGCAAATATCTGGCCAAATCATATCTCTTTCCGCCTGAAAGGGGATTATTATCACGATCACTCTTGCTCGCTGAGCCGATCGCAATAATCAAGTGTTTTTTCTCTTCTTCAAGAATATACTTAAAATTCGCAATATGGCCAGTACTGTCATTCCAGTTGCCAGTAAGCGGATTAAGCCTGCCTAAGAATAATATTCGATCATTCAAGATCTCGATTTCCTTGTTAAAATCATGCTCTGCACGGTTATACTCTGTGTCTATCCTTTCAACCAAGTTTTGCTGCTGCATTATCCTGTCAATTACTGCATTAGGAACATAAACATTGAGCTCCTTTAGTGCAGCCTTGTTTCCAGCAAGATGCTTGGCAATCAGTCCATAATGATCAAAACCCTCTTCTTCATGTCTTTGTTCTTTTATTGTCTGGATATTATAGCCATACTTTCGCTGATATGTCCGAAATTCAGTAGCATTCTTGAAATTACGAGTATAAATAGTGTGCCATTTTGGCGCAAGTTCACAAGTGTCTGCAATCCACCGGCTGTTTTCGATATAGTCCTCGATAGGCACTATCATGTACCTGTTCGGATCAAGGCCTTCTGCCTGGAGCGTAAAATCGATTAGATCTATCCTTTCACCCGCAGTCAGCATCATACCTTTCTGATGATCATAATTAGCTGAACCTACAGCCCAGACAAGCTCATCATTCTCTTTAAGAATCATTTTAGCCTGCTCAACATCCTGGCGGGTTATGAATTTCTCTATCATAAATCCACGTTTAGGATTGAGCTTAGGCTTATAAGTCATTTTGATGGTTAGAAAAAAAATGAGTTTATAAAGTTTTCCTTTTGTTACTACTAAAAAATAGATAAAATTAAACAATAAAACAATTCTCAGAACATCAGCATCTTCCAGGGATGATTCTCATAAGGCTGTGCATGATAATTGTTGGCTGTCTGCAAGAACACAATATATTTATGGTAATTAAAGTCCACGACTTTAAGCTGTTGGTACACCTTACCTTTGTTAAGAAAACTATGGAGGATCTTGACCTGAAATTCATTCAAATCTGCTCCTAGAGGCCGTTCTTTTGTCGTCGCACCAACATCATAACTCATCAGATTAGGCACTGCAGGATCAGTCTCAAGATAATCTGCAACAGGATCATCAGTAAACTCAAAGGAATGATAAATGCCAAACATATGATGCAGATCATGGACAATGCTTCTGGCCAGGTTTCTGGGTGTATAGTTATCAGGGAACTCAAAAAGAGCGTTCATTACAGTAAAAATCTTTATCTCGTTTTTAGCTTGTCTGATCAAGTCAGCAGTAAGTATCTTATCGGCAAGTTTTGGCCTCACCATGAGTTTTTCTAGGAAATATGTAAGCCTCTGATCCTTGGTAGCTACATTAATTGCGGCAAATCCTGTTTTATTATAGCTCACCCCCTGCATAAACATGCCAGACAAGTGATATTTCAAGAAGCCTATGGTACTACTAGTATCCATCCCGCTATGAGTGGCAAAAATGTCCATCCACTTTTCCAGGCCAACAACATTCACACCCATATGCTCACCGGGTTTGTAAATATCAAAATTAAGGGAATCGACAAACTGCAAGTTCACCAGAATGTTCTTGCTCAGGAAATGATCCCTGATAGGCCGTGCAACCAGATCTACATGGTTAAAGTATATTGAACTTAATGAATCATCACCAAAACAAAGATCAACATTTATAATCTTTAAAGATGTATCAACAGCATTAAAATTCTCATAAGAGAAGAGCTTTTGTGTAAGACAGTCAAGAGTGACTTTGGCTGTAGAATCTGGAGCTAGAATGACTCCAGGCAATGGAGTTTCCTGCTGGCCATGCAGGTGCGAAGGACCTATCAATGAATAAGATAACACACCTAACAAAAGAGTTCTCTTTAAAAAATTCCCAATTTTGCCGAACATGAAAAAAGGTAATCAAGAAGTATATAAAAACCTTGCCAGAAATTACAGCATCTAACTAACAACCTTACCCATACCCCAAAGAAACTCAAAATAACTCTTATAGCCTTTGGCCAATGCCTTATTCTCAATACTAACCACCACGGGCTTATCTGTAAGGATATGCACCATCACCTTGTTCTTCATGATGGTCGTTGTGGCCTGGCTGTTGACTTGGGGCAGATATCTCACCTCAACATTAGGTAGATTAAAAAAATCACTGCGAGCAGGTTTCTTGTTAACCAATACCCGCCCCTTTAGTCCTCTTCCAACAGCCTCCTTGGCTATATGCGGCATCCTGTACTTAAGCACCTCATAGCTTCTTCCGGTCGCCCCAAAGAAGCAAAGATCTTTTTCCCGAGAATTGAGGATCTCTTCATAGAATGTCTTTAAGCCCTCTTTACCTTCAAAGACATTGATCCTCTGCTCATCCTCTTTAATTTTTTCAAGGTTCTTAAGCTCAGGCAAAAGGCCCCTAGCTATCTGTTCTTTTTCCTTCACCAACCGCACTATATTCTCTGGCTTTGCTGCTGAGAAAAAACGCTTATGGTTCTTGGTTACGTGGCTGGCCAGCCCTTTCTCAACAAGGCTGTTTAGAACAATATAGGTCAGGGACCTGTTTATGCCTAGCTTTTTTGCAAGCTCTCCTGCAGAGATACTCCCCCTCTTGGTCAGCTCAATGTAGACTTTCGCCTGGTTCTCATTGAGCCCGAGTTCTCTCAGTTGATCAATCATCAAACCACTTAGGAACAACTTATATTTAAATGTTGTTAATTTTTTAACAACACAAATTAAAATACTCAACAACACTATCGCACATCACAATGAAAAGCAGAAAACTAGAGCACATCTGTGCATTCCTAAAACCCGCACCTCACGAAGTGGTCGGATTTTTCCTCACAGGAATGTTCATTAGCCCGCTTGCAGGCATGACCGCAGATTTAATCTGGGATAATCCCTACATTACAGGATTCGCAGCTCTTTCACCTCAGATTTTTATCTATGCAGTTAGCAGGGGAATAGAAGCAGGATTTACAGGAGAACGCAACAAGAAGCTGTACAGGAGGATAAAGACCCACTGGTACAATGTCCCTGATGATTATGTGCATTAACTTTTTATAGTCAGCCTAACAACATCTATCCATGCCCATCTACGAACCTAGGGAAGACTCCTATCTTATCCAGAAACAGATAGAGAAATATGCCAACGGCAGAGTACTTGACATGGGCACAGGCTCAGGAATTTTAGCAATCGAAGCTGCCAACACAGCAAATGAGGTTGTGGCTGCTGACGTCAATCCAGATGCAGTAGAGTATGTCCGAGCTAAGGTTGCAGAATTAGGAATCAATAACCTAGCGGTAATCGAATCAGACCTGTTCTCCGAAATAACTGGTAAGTTCAATCTGATTATTTTCAATCCTCCATATCTTCCGAATGAGCCAAAAGCCCCTGATATTGCTCTTGACGGCGGACCCGAAGGTTATGAACTAATCGCTGTTTTTCTCAAACAAGCAAAGACATATCTCAAACCAAAAGGAAAGATATTGCTGCTTTTCAGCTCATTAAGCAATAAAGAACAAGTTGACAGGATCATTCAGGAAGAGGATTATACCAAACAAAATTTGGCGTCCATGAAACTTCACTTTGAAGAGCTATTTGTATATCTACTGGCTTAAAGACATAATCTTCTTCAGCATAGGTCTTATGCTTAAGCTTGATTGTATCTCTCAAGCCCGCAGCGTCCTCATATCTTTCATCTTCGACAGCCAAATCCATTTTTTTCTTTTCCTTATAACAAATCGGATCATCTCCTATCTGATCAATCAATCCTGTAAACTCATCGATCTTATCAGAGTAGAACTCAGAGTCAAATTCTTTGACACCTGTCAAAGGTTTCCCGCCGCCTGTCACAGACCAGTTGGCAAGAACAAGATTGTACATCCTAAGACATCTCTCAGCATAGCCCATGAAGAAATGAGCATCCTTAAGCTCCTTTATATTGAGATCTGAGATGTGGCCAAATCTCGTAACAAAGTCAAGGCTTTGTTCAACTATAGCCATACTAAGATGTGTTACATAATGAAGATAATTAAGGGAGCATATTGTCTCTGCCTGGGAAAGGTAATCTACTTTCTCCCCGATCTGGTCAATCAGCTCTTGGTTATAGGGATAAAGCTCTAACCGGGCTTCTTTCATATCAAGGAAGGTCATCTCTGATTTATCATCAATCATTTTCAGGATTTCCAGACCACAGTTGAGTTTCGGCCAGATCTTTTGTAGCAGTTCACTCTTACCAGCATATTTGAATCGAGAGAAGCCTGCTTTTTTCCTATCTAAAATCACAGATTTGACCAACTCATTAAAACTTACTTCATCCAGAATTTTATGCGTTTCATAATAGGTGTCCGGTATCTGTAAGGCAGCCTGTTTCATCAGTTCTTGGCGATATTCTTCATCAATATCAGTTCTATTGCCAAGATTTTTTGCGAACTGATTTACAACATACAATCTCAAAGTGTCAAATTCCTGGTACCTCCAGGCAGCAAATTCAAAGGTTTTGAACATTGCCAGAAGTTCAGGATCATCTTTTTTTGTGCTTTTTTGTTCATACACAGCATCATGAATATGCTTACCTGTTCTTTGCAGCTCATCTGTCAAGAAGTTCATCGAATCCATGATCTCTTCAAGATTAAAACCAGAATTGTTATCAGTCATCGTCTGCAGTTCTTCTAGAATCCCTGCCTTGCTGTCGTTGTAAATGGTCATACATTCATCGTAAATATCTTTAGGCATATCTTGATGCCATTGTATGTTCCTCTTGGCAACCTTATACTCCTTTAGCAACAAGATCAGCTTGCTGACCTGCACTGTACGAAGATTTTCTGACATATATTGCTATTATTGTTGTTTTAACTATATAAATCTTTCCATCATAACCACTATCCAGTAACTATTTCAAAAGATTCTGCACTTAATAATAGAAAAATTAATATAAAACTCCGAACGTTTTAATAATGAAGTGACTATGAGAAAGGGAATATCCGCATTAGTATTTAGTATATTTCTGGCATATATGCCAATTGCAGCCCAAACTAAACTAGATTTAAAACCCAAAGGACCCAAACCAGTGCTAAAAACTTTGCCTGTGGAGTCAACAGACTTTTACGAAAAAGCTCACGATGTTAAGAGAAAGATTTATCTGGAAAAAACAGTCGATGAACATTATGAAGAGCTTGAAGAAATAGCCGAAAAATTCGTCACAACAGGCAAGCTTGACCAGAAATATTCAATCCATTATCATGAAGGAGGTATAATGGGTTTGATAAATAAAGTAGGTTTAGGTTTTTTTAGGTTATTCAAAGAATGCCAAATCACATTAGACCTTAATGAAAAGAAATATGATCCTGATAAAGACGATGGAATAATACATGGCAAGGCCAAGATGAAAATAATAGGTCAAGAAATTAAATATGAGCGGAAGGTCACAAAAAAGAATGGCAATATAAAGGTCGAACTTGAGGAGATCCTGAATGTTAAAAAACTTGACATCAAGACAAAATATCGAAAAATAGGCAATAAACCTTATGAAATCGTAAATAGAGAGGATCCAGACAACAAATATCCCTTGATACAAGAAGGTATCCAGATCAGCTCAGATGATTTCATAAACAAATTCCACAACTTCTTGGAATATCACGAATCCTATTTCAATGTCGGAGACGACAGCTGTCAAATAGAGATCCTGGTCAACGGCGCGAGGGCAAGGGTAACTGTTATAAAGGAAGAGATCACACCTGAAATATATAGGTTTACAGCAGGAACAGGCGAATTGACATCTGTAAAAATCAAACAGATCAGCTGTGATGCATTTTACTCACAATTTAACAACCTGCTAGTACCGATCTATTTCCTAGTGCAGACCTATGATGAGGTAAAAGATAAAAACGATAATATAATCTCAAGGAAACCAGGTGAGTGGATAGATGGCAAGATCAAGTTCTGACTTAATAAAAGAGGAATTTCTAGCAAAAGGTAAAAGAGGCATCGTCTATAGAGGGCTTTTAGCTGGTAAAGAGATTGCTATCAAGGAGATCAACCCCGAGAGCAAGGCAATAAACAGGCTTGAGAATGAAGCCCATCACCTGAAGCTTGTCAACCAGCTAGGTATTGGCCCCAAGCTGCTCGGATTCAATAAGCACCAGCTGTTAATGGAGTACATTGATGGGGAAAGAATTCTTGATTTCTTAGAACGGGCTGAAAAGAAAGATATCCAAAAGGTATTAATATTGGTCTTCGAACAGATGAGAAAACTAGATAAACTTGGCATCAACAAGCTGGAGATGACCTATCCATATAAGCACATCGTAATAAGAAAAATGCAGCCTATATTACTTGACTTTGAGCGTTGTAAACACACTCTACGGCCAAAGAATGTGACTCAATTCTGTCAATTCATTGTCAGTATCAAAGTGGGGATTCTATTGAAAAGCAAAGGTCTGGAGATCGAAAAAAAGAAAATTCTGAAAGCTGCAGAACAATACAAGAAAAACTATTCAGAAAAAAACTTCAAGGCAATTGTTTCTCAGATTTAAAACGATAGTATTCTCGATGAAATCCTGGTTTATATTCTTCACAGACATATTCAATCAGATCCTCATATTGTCTCAATATATAAGGTCTATAATCCGGTTCTTGGGCAGATTCATCCTGCTCTTTATGATATTGGGATATCTTGCCAGTCAGATAATCCTTCTTAGTGAATGGCTTTCTGAGAAATCCAATCATAACTATATTAAAGATAGAATTATTTATAAATCATTTTATCTTACCCGAAAATATGAAAAGTTTTTCAGAAAAAGTCTATGCCCTGACTAAAAAAGTGCCCAAAGGCCGTGTGACAACCTACAAATATGTGGCCAAAGCCATGAAGACCAATGCATACAGAGCAGTCGGCCAAGCACTCAGGAATAATCCTTATGCCCCTGTTGTGCCGTGCCACAGGGTTGTATCTAGCGATGGCAAGATTGGTGGTTTTGCAGGCCAAACCCAAGGCAAGAACATAGAAAAGAAAATAAGACTTCTAAGAAAAGAAGGGGTAAAGATAGAAAATAAAAAAATAAAGGACTTTGAAAGAGCCCTTTTCAAATTCTAGGCAAAAAGTGTTGCAAAACCTGTCATCATGTTGCTCATTGCAGATCCTAAAACAAGGGCAACTATAACTCCACCTATGACCATCAAGATCAAGCCCAGAACAAATGAAAAGACCATCCAGACTAAGCCTACGAGCAGTCCCTTGTTCCACTCCATTTTAAGCAATAGCGAAGGTAATGTCAAGAAGAGAGCAAGACCCACCAGCATGCCTAAAATCGACGTGATTATGTTAATTATAGGATCAATCAGGCCTATCAAACTGAAAAATAGACCCGACACCACAACAATTGCAGCGGGACCCAAAGATTTCCCATAGCTTAGTTTCTGCTTGAAGATCTTTGCACTCAGCCAAAGCAATAAAGCGCTTATGAAAAGGCCGATTACAGATGCAATAATTATTATGATATACTCTATCATTTTTTCACCTCTAGGGCTTAAATTGTAAAGCTCATATAAAAAGTTTATTGATATCCCAACCCAAACAGCGAAAACATTTTAACTGTTACAACATCAACCAATATCATGACAGAGATTATGGCACCTGCAGGCTCTTTTGAAACCCTGGCTGCAGCCATCAAAGCAGGTGCAAATTCCACCTATTTCGGGGTGGGTAAGCTTGACATGAGAAGTCGGGGCGCAACTGGCTTTTGTAAAAGCGATATAGCCAAAGTTGCAGCTATCTGCAAAAAGAATAATGTGAACAGCTATCTTACGGTCAACAGTGTCATCTATGACAACGACATAATTGAGATGCATAAAACATGTGATGCTGCAAAGAAATATGGTATAACCGCAATCATTGCCCATGATCTGGCAGTCCTTCAATATGCAAAGAAAATTGGATTAAGAGTACATATGTCCACACAGGCTAACATCTCCAATATTGAGGCAGTTAGATTCTATTCAAAGTTTGCTGAAGTCATTGTTCTGGCAAGAGAATTGGATATTGATCAGATAAAAAAGATTTGCCAAGCCATAAAAAAAGAGAAAATCCGAGGGCCCAGCAACAAACTTATCCAGATCGAGGTCTTTGTACACGGAGCTCTGTGCATTGCGATCTCAGGCAAATGCTACATGAGCCTTGCTCAATATAATCACTCAGCCAATAGAGGAGATTGCCTGCATGCATGCAGAAGATCATATCTTGTTGAAGACGATGAGACAGGGGATAAGCTAAAGATAAAAAACAGATTCATCATGTCCCCCGCAGATCTTTGCACTATTGGCATGCTTGACAAACTAGTCAATGCAGGCGTAGCTGTATTCAAGATAGAAGGCCGAGCAAGAAAAGCAGACTATGTATATACTGTTGTAAAGACATACAATAATGCTGTAAAAAGCATTCAAAATAAGACTTTTAGCAAGGCAAAAGTACAGAGATGGAGAAAACAGCTATCCTCAGTATATAATAGGGGATTTTGGAAAGGCGGATACTACCTGGGCAGAAAAGCCGGTGAATGGTCTGGCGAATATGGCTCAAAGGCAACCACAACCAAGACATACATAGGAAAAGTGCTCAACTATTATGCAAAGAAGGGCATTGCATTGATGCACCTGGAAGCTGCAAGTGTGAAAAAAGGCGACGATATTCTGATCACAGGTCCCACTACTGGAGCTGTCTATGTCCAAGCCCAAGAAATCTGGGTAGATGACAAACCTTCGAAACTGGCAAAGAAAAACAGCCAAATCACAGTACAATCAACAGAAAAACTAAGAAAAAACGATAAGGTTTTTGTAATAAGAGAAAAAAAGGAAACATAAAATTTATTCAGGTAATTTATATCTACCTTCCATAATGGTTTTAAATTCTGCTACTGCGTGGTTTAATTCTGCTTGATCAGGATATTCTATTAAATAAAACCTTATATGTTCAATCCATACTTTGGCCTTATTAGCTAGAACATTAATCGTTTTATTACCATAGCGCTGCATAAGTTCGGGACGACCATAATAATGATCAAAAAGAGCAACCATATAATTTTCAGGAAGCATAATATCATTATTTTCAAAGAAATCAGGCTTCTGCTCAATTATAGCTGAAATTCTTTCTTGAAAGAAATCATCAATCGGCGGATCATTATACAACTTAAAATAATTTTTCCAGCCATCCCCTACTGAAACAATTGCACCTTCAGATTCAGCATAATTTTTAAATAGATTATAAACAGTATCAGCATCAAAGTTTTCATTTTCAGGTGTTATAATATTTGATACCATCGTTCTGTTAAAGAAAGAAAATTAAGAAATCTGTTAAGATTTCTTTTTCTTCTTGGTTTTCTTGATCTCTTTTTCAAGATCAAGCTTCTCAAGAAGCTCCTTGTACCTGTTTCGGATGGTAACTTCAGTCACGCCAGCAACATCTGCAACCTCTCTTTGAGTCCTTTTCTCGCCATTGATAAGCGCTGCCACGTATAGTGCAGCTGCAGCGATTCCAGTAGGTCCTCTTCCAGAGGTCAACTCGACTTTTTGAGCTTTTTCAATAAGCTCAACACTCTTGGACTGGGTTTCAGGATTCAGTTTAAGAGCTGATGCAAACCTTGCAATGTAATCAGATGGATTACTAGGCAGGATCTTGATTCCAAGCTCTCTTGTGATGAACCTATAGGTCCTTCCGATCTCTTTTTTCTCAATACCTGAGGCTTCTCCAAGTTCATCCAGGGTTCTGGGCACATCATGCCTTCTGCAAGCAGCATATAGTGCTCCTGCAACAACGCTTTCCATGCTTCTCCCCCTTACTAAGCCTTTTTGAACAGCCAGGGTATATATCCTAGATGCTTCTTCCTCAACAGAGCCAGGCAGCTTAAGGTATGAAGATACTCTCTTCAGCTCTGAAAGAGCCATCTTGAGATTCCTTTCAATTGCAGTAGAGATTCTTTGCTGCCATTTCCTTAACCTGAAGAACTTGTTCTTTGATTTGCCGCCAAGGGCGTAAAGATCTGATTTTTTTCCAACGTCTGTCCCAAGACCTTGATCAAACTGGGTATAGCTCATAGGAGCTCCAGTTCTCCTTTTCCTTTCAGCAGCGTCAGAGTCGAACTCTCTCCATTCCTGGTCAAAATCGACCATCTTGTCTTCTACAACAAGACCACAGTCTCTACAGATGACCTCTCCTTTCTCTTTATTCCAGAATAAATTGATTCCGCCACATTCAGGGCATTTTTTTACATATGCCATTGTTATCTCCCCAACGAATTTTTATAACGTTTACGCAAAATATTTAAAGTGTAGTTATTGTGATGTATTAATAACTACAATACATTTATAAAGACGAATTTAGAAACATTTATAAAGGTTTCGGTTTTTTTAGACGAGGAGGCTAAAAAAAGCCCATAGAAAGACTTTTAAATCTTGCGTTTTCCGACGAGAAATCATGATTCTTAATGTCCTTAGAAAAGCAAGATTTATATTAAAAAACAGACCCCTTTTTATAATGATTACATGCTGCAGGTTAGGGCTGGAATATGACAAGAAAAAGAACATCATAACAGAATCAAAGAATTTCTTTGTAGTACCAACAATAGGGCAGATGGAACGCGAGGGATACTTATTGGTCTGCTCAAAAAAACACTTCAGGGGTGTGGGCCACATCCCCAAAAAAATGCATAAAGAACTTGAGCAGATAACAGAAAAGACCAAATCAAGACTTTCAGAACTATACAAGTCAGATGTTGTAGTGTTCGAACATGGCCCAAGGGTCTGCAGCCACAGAGGCGGCGGCTGTCTTGACCATGCGCACCTGCATATCTTAACAGTCGAAAATAAGATAATACCGCCATTGCTTGAAAACATGGCAGATATGCTGAACCTTAAACAATATTTTAAGCTCGAGAGGATATCTGATTTCAGCCCACTATCTGAGATATTCCAGGCACAGCAAGCATCATACATGTTTATCCAACCTTCTGATCAAAAAAAGTTTGTAACAGAGGTCAATTTCCAGATCCCTTCACAATATATGAGAAGAGTCATTGCAAAAACAGAAGGGATAGAGGACTGGAACTGGAGAGAACAACCAGATCTTAAGTTGTTTGAAAGAACAGTAAAGATCCTGCAGGACAGGTTCTAGTATCTACTCAATCACTTCTACATCATCCACAATGCCGTCTGAATCAAGATCTATACCCTCAAATATCTTTGCAAGGATCTTGGGATTGTGCTTATTGCCCTTAAGAACCTCACCATAATGCTTGATCATGCCGATTATGGCCGCCTTGGTACCCGCATACCTCTTCCCAGCAACTAGAAGCACAAACTTCTTAGGATTGAAAGGGTTTCTCCATTTGACTATTACACCAATTTCATCAGCATGATAACTCTTGCCGCTGACCTTTGAGGTGACAGCCCAATGGTTTTTCTCATCAAAGAATATCTGCAATTTATGGTTGATCTGTCGGGTGATATTATTGACAACAGGCCCGCCAATCAAGACTAGATTGCCACGCAGCTCATCTTCATTTACCTCTGTATCCAGCTTGACTTTCCGATCATCCATCTGGTTTAAGAAAGTACCTATGAATAGGGCCAGGTCAATGCCATAATAGCCATCCCGGCTCCTGGCTTTCTCAGGACCGTGAGGATCAGGACTTCCAACAACCACGGTGGCGTTAAGCCGACCATTATCGATCAACGGATAAAAGAACTCTTCAGAGATGTCCTTAATTGCAGGCATCTGACCTGTCGGTTTCACGTCACTGAATTTAAGCACAATAACCGGTTCACAAAGCTTAAAAATGTTAGCGCTGGCACCCTTAGTAACATCAGTCCTTATATGCTCAACTATGCCCGCCTTCTCAAGATTACGGATATGGTAATACACCTTTTGTTCATGGACTTTAAGTTTTTTTGCAATGTTCTTAGGATAGTCTGGTTTAATTGCAAGTTCATTTAGTATCCTTTTAGCCAAATGAGAGTTCAGGTGTTTGAAATATTTGTATTTGATCTCCTTGGCAGAATAGTTTTTAATACCCTCTTTTGTCTTTTCAATCAGCATCATTTTATCACCCATTGTTACAATTTTATTTTTAACGGTAATATAATTTGTTTAATAATACTTATATATAAGCCTTTCTATGATGCAGAAAGAGAAAATTAAAAGGAAAAAAATAAAATAAATATTCCTTCCTGGCACAGACAGACTTTCTGCGAAAGTCTTACTCGGCTAGCGCCTCGCCTGGCCAGGAATATTTATTTCAACAGAGGTAAACTACAGTGAAAATCAAGGTACTCATATTTGACTTGGACGACACATTATTCGACTGCACAGGAACACTTGTTGAATCTGCGAGGAGAAGAGCGATAAGGGCAATGGTTAATGCAGGCCTTCCCTGCACAGAGCAAGAAGCCTATGAAAAAAGTAAATCAATTCTAAAAAAATATGGAGAAAAATGTGCACTATTTGACAAACTATGCCAGGAATATGCAGTAGTTGATCCAGAACTAGTAAATGTAGCATATAAAGAGTACAATAACGAACAGGTAGAGAAGATATCCCTTTTTGCAGACGTTGCACCCACACTAAAAAAACTAACAGACTACAAACTGGCGTTGGTCACATCAGGCATCTTTAAACGTCAGATGAGAAAAGTGCACATGTTAAAACTTCATGACGCATTTGATCTGATTTTGGTAAGCGATCAATACTTAGGCCCTCCAAAAGAAGACTGTTTTAAACAAGTACTAAAACATTTCAGGGCAACTCCAAACGAAGTGATATCTGTTGGCGATAAGCTACATGACGAGATCAGGATGTCCAACAGGCTTGGCTTTCTCACAGTCCAGATCAAACAAGGCCGTTTTCAGGATATCGAACCCCTGAATGATTTAGAAGTGCCTGACTTTAAAATAGAAAAGATATCTGAGCTTCCGAAGATCATCGAAGGTTTTGAGAACGGAAACACCCCCCTACAACCATCTATTGTCACCATAGGCGGAGGTACGGGTAATTTTATGCTGCTACGAGGCTTGAAAAAGAAAAAATGTAAACTCTCAACCATTGTAAACATGGTGGATAATGGAGGCAGTACTGGTTTGTTAAGGGATGAACTTGGGGTGTTGCCGCCAGGAGATGTTAGACAGTGTCTGGTTGCATTGTCAGAATCAGATTCAAAGATGAGAGATCTTATCAACTATAGGTTTGCAAACGGCGGATTGAAAGGACATTCATTCGGCAACCTATTATTGTCTGCGCTTGAGAAAGTGCACGGTAATTTTGCAGACGCTGTAGAGCACGCCAGCAACATTCTTTCTATCAGGGGAAATGTCATCCCAGTCACTCTTGAAAAGACAGACCTACACGCAGCCCTCAAATCCCGACTCGTGTTAAAAGGAGAAAACCTGGTATCAAAACACAATGTGATGCGGGACATAATAAACCATGTTGAAGAATTGGAACTTCGTCCGAAGGTGAATGCAAATCCTAATGCTCTCCATGCAATAGAGAACGCAGATCTTATAGTGGTTGCACCCGGCATGTTCAATGCCAGCATCCTCTCCAATATGCTGGTAAGTGGGATTCCAGCCGCTATAAATAAATCAAAGGCCAAGAAAGTCTATGTCTGCAACCTGATGAGCACCAAGGCCACCAATTTCTTGAAAGTGACTGATTTTACAAAAAGCTTAAACAAGTTCATAGATCTCGATTATGTGATTGTGAATTCTCAAGAGCCTGAAAACCAACTGCTCAATAAATACAGCGCAAAAGAAGAGGTAAAAGTTGAGGATAACTCTCATCAACTAAATGATGTAGAGGTAATCACGGCAAACCTGTTGAAAGACACAAAGGAAAAACAAAACAAGCAGGACAAGATCTCCCGCTCATTGATAAGACACGATCCAAACAAGACTGCGGATGTATTGATGAATATATTGAAACAAGAAAATTAATACGCAGGAATACAGATATTGGCTACTTCAATATACTCCTCTCCAGGATCATCTCCACAACAGGCGCCTTGATCCGATTTAAAATCTCCATCTTTCCGAAGAACATATTTGTAACCTTTTACCCAGTTATAACCACATCTTTTCTCGTAGTTATTGTAGCTATGATAGATACCCTCACATATGGTCTGATCAGCATCACAATCAACCCAGGAACCCGAATTATCTGTGTCCTCAATTGCAACAGTTACCCCCCTATCAAATCTTGGAATACCCATACAGATAGCGCCTGCAATACCATCACCATTGACATCCCTTAGGTTAGTACCCCCACCATACT
The DNA here is from genome assembly GCA_964647565.1 of uncultured Methanosarcinales archaeon. GTDB lineage: Archaea > Nanobdellota > Nanobdellia > Woesearchaeales > CAZYIM01 > CAZYIM01. The sequence goes on along the minus strand of CAZYIM010000015.1, from coordinate 10,586 downwards.
GGACATTTCCAACGCATTCTCCTGCGAAATAACAGCTATGAGAGTTCAGAGGGCATGTAGTACTTCCGGCAGTATTTTCTGAATCACATAAATCACCTGTATCACAGGGATCATATGCATTGCCATTAGCGACGTGAGGGCAGAAAGCAGTATCGTCAGCAGCAGATATCAAAGCAACAAAAAGATCTGTTGATTTCCCTGCAGTTATCTGAACATCCTTATTGATATACTCCGCATAACCTTCTTTTACTATCTTAACAATAACTTTCTCAGCAGGCATATCCTTTAAGGTCAATGGGGTAAGACCCTTGAAAGCCTCATTAACAAACACCCTTGCATCCTCAGGATTAGAATCTATGGATAGAGATCCATCATCTGGATGGATAGGTGTTAGTTCATAGTGCCTGTAAACCTGCCCCACTTCATCAAAAACAACTTTGATATGCTTAGAATAATAACCATCCTTGATTAAAAAAAAGTATCTTTTACCATCCAGCATCTGAGGATTCAATGTGAAATATTGAGTCGGAGTTAATCCTAATAGCTTATGACCATACATCACCTTTGCACCAGGTGGCGTAGTGTTTATAGTGAGATTGGCTGGTCCTCTGGGCACCAGCTTGACTGAAAAATTGAGGGTCTGGTCAGGAATCACCCATGTCTTGATATTATGAATCCCATAATCAGGATGAACAACTACAAACGTGTATTCTTTTGCAGCAGACAGATTGTTAATTAGAACAGGTGACGTTCCGTATTCATTCCAATAAGGCCTAGTCTGCTTGACTTTAGCAGGAGGATCAGACTCTATGTATATGTTACCAAAACCGTCACCAGATGGCTTTAGCCTGAATGTATACTCATTAGTCTTGTGTCCCTCAACAAAAACATATTGACCCCAATATTCAGGAAAAGTCTCACAATTCTTCTTATTGAAAAAGAAGTAATAATGACCCTCCATGAGTTCAATATCTACAGGCGTAACGCCTATAAACTCCCCAGAAGGCGTCGTTACATTTGCACCCGAGGGAATTGTATCAAGCAGCAATTGACCAAACGGCATGTGATTATCTATATCATCTTCATATGTCAATGAGACATTCACAACCTGGTCAGGCAAAACCAAAAACAATTTAGTAGTCCAAGAAGAGCTTCTATATCCCCTCAGAGTCTGTTTAAAGAAGAACTGTACCCTACAATAACCACTGTTCACAATGTATGTCTTAGGCGTAAAGACATCTCGCTCATTAAAAGGTGGACAGTAGATATGAAACTTAGTATCCGGAACATCAGAATAAACATTAACAGTACCGGTTCCAGCAGGAATATTATTCAAATTAAACCTTAAATTTGTCGTCTGATCAGGATAAACAGTGATTGTCTGAACTAGAGTAATTTTTCTGGGTGACGTAATAGTCATTTGATACCTACCTGAGGGGATGTTCTCAACGAAAAATGACCGATAATATTCACTGATGTTTGAGAATCTCAGGCTCGTATTCCGCAGAAACATCAAATCAATTTCAGCATAGCTTACATTTGTAGAGATATTAAGGTTGCCATAGCCCTTAGGTTCGAGCTCTACATCCAGCGACTTGGTTTCACCAGCCGAAACCTCAACAGTTAGCGGCATAGGATAATAACCTTCTTTCTTAATCTCAAGTTCTCTAGTTCCTTCAATAATACCAGAAATCAATAAAGGCGTATTTCCTCTTAAAGAGCCGTCAAGAAAAACCTCTGCACCTATAGGAGATGAATTAACAAATAAAGATCCAGTCTCAGAGCCACAAGAAGTAATTGAGGCATGAGTATCATCACAATCAGGAGTAGAATCACAATTCGAAGGACAAGAATCAGGCTTATCACCCATACCCCACCAACAATAGCCATCAGCATCATTATCATAACATAACTGTTCATGATTAACATTAGCTGGAGGATAGACAGGAGCCATAATTGCATCCACAAAATAAGTCTTCATCGAGTCAGCATAGACATATAAATAACCAGCATCACCCCAACTCTTACCCCAGCTGTTTTTGAATATCCAATAATTCCTGTTGGTTTCAGTTGTGCCATAGCCTACTAAGACCATTGCGTGACCTCCATTAAAGATATCAAAGGTAGAGGCGACCAAGGGACCATCGCTTATCAAAGCCTGCTTAATATCCTCAACATTTTTCCCAATATGTTTATATCCATAAGTCTTCCATAGCCTACTCTGCCAATCCGAACATCTTCCAGAATCGCAAAGAGTGTCGTTTGCAACATAAGGAAAACAGTCCTCGTCAACAGTACCATTATTAATGATGTATCTGACTGCACTTGTTGTCACACCGCCTCCACTGCAATTACCTGCAAGAGAACAAGAAACAAGGTCTTGCTCAGAAAGATCAATATCTATGGTAGGATCTGCATAGAAAAGGTTGATAATAGACTCAAATGCGCCTAACGATGCAAAGGCCCAGCAGCTTCCACAACCCCCTTGATTCTTGACAGGAGTCAACCAGTTATGGCCGTTCACATCTCGCCAGTCAAGAAAAGCAGGAAGATCAGATTCGCTCATCGATTTATAATCAGCACCTGATGAAGAAGTAGGAAATTCAAAAGTTCCTCCAACATATGCATCAAAGCCATAGAGCTTAGGCAACTGTCCGTTGAACAGCTTCTTCTTCTCAGCATAGCTCAATTTAGATATTTCAGTCTCTCCTGCTTCCCAGTCAAGATTGTGCTTCAGTTTCATCTCATTTATCTTTTCTAGTTTAACCTTGACCTGAGAATCCACTATCTGAACAGGCGTAGCCATAGTCTTTGAAAGACGACCAGGATTAGGAATACCAAAAGAAATCTTTCCAATATTAACAGATGCATCATGCAATTCAATCCTCACAAAAACCGGTCTTATAGAATTCAGAGAACATGTTTCTTCGCAAACATCCTCGAAGTCAAAGGTTCCTGTCTTGTCAATCAATAGGTAATCAGATGAAAAAACCAAATATTCTTTCCTATCGACATCCTCAAGTACAATACGCACATAACTGTCGATGCTATTTAAAGTAACAGAACCTTTGAAACCCGCGGAATCAACACGCTGCTGCAAGTTAAGAGCTATTGTGCTGTCAGTAAAATACTCTTGCCCCAATATCTGTTCCTGAAAAGATTGCAGAGTCGGCAATGCAAACGGAACCATCTGACTAGATGTCAGTCCAGCAGGAGGCTTTTGAAAAGCCCTGCCACCAATAGTCTGTTCATCACAAGCAGAAATAAGCAACAGCATCATAACAAAAACAGCGAGTATCCATTTCCGCATTTATACACCTTAACCAATTTCAGATAAACTAGTTTATATAACTTTTGCAATGATTCATGCGATAGTTTTTTAAATCACCTATTTTTCCAAAGACTAATTAAATATTGGAGGTTAACTAACACCCAAGATCAGGTGTGAAGCAACAAGTTGAAAAGAAGCTCAAGACGCTGGAAAAAGAAAGGCCAGATGCGATGGAAATGGCAAAGAAAGCGTATGAAAAAAGAAAAAAGAAAGAGAAAGAATAAATAATTCGCATTTCTAATTCTTCAATTCTTATATCCATAAACAACATCTAGTTAACAATCTAAATATTAGATCCAGCAACATTGGCGCAGACAGGATGTCTCATCCTGAGATTTGCGAAGCAAATCGTTCTGCCTGCCAATGATGTTGCTGGATTATATTCCTTAGCCACACGTCACCATTAACCACTCTTCCGGAATTCTAAATCAATATATAGTACACAATCAGATTTCAATATATGGAAGTTCATATAGTCCATATTCTTTACCTAGCTATGATTCTATTAATAGGCACTTTATGCTCTGTGCTCGCCCACAAGCTAAAGACCTCTAACATCCTATTCCTGGTATTGGCAGGCATGCTCTTGAAGATCTTCAATCTTATCTGGTTCCCAAAGGAGTTCACAATAACTATCGCTACCCTTGCACTGATCATGGTGGTCTTCAACAGTACGGTCCACTTCAAGATCAAGGATATCTTAAAGATCTCTAAAGAAGTCGTTAGGCTTATTGCCAGCTATTTCATATTAATAATTCTCTTACTTCCAATCTTTGCCGCAATATTCTTCAAGTTCAATCCAGACAGCGGCATCTCCCTTATACTATTATTGATATTCTCTGTGATGGCTTTTGGTATCGATCCTCTCGTCTCATTATCAACACTTGGCAAGCTCAAGAACAAGGTCGTTGATGTCCTTAAGTTCGAATCTATCTTCAACACCCCAATAACACTTGTCATCACGTTCACCCTGATAAAATTCCTAACACCTTCCAAGCAAATAGGTTCTGGCGTATTCCAACAAGCATTTAGCGAATTCATTCCGTTCTTTATGCAATTAGGTGTGGCTGTTATCGTAGGAATAGTCATCGGCACTTTGGTAGTCTATATAATGAAGAGATTCTTTTTGACTCACCTTTCTCACCTTGCTCTGATCACATCAGCAATCATTGCCTTTGTGCTCGCTGAAGTTTTGGGAGGAAATGGTGTAATATCTGTCACTATCTTTGGCCTAATCTTTGGCAATGTCCACATTGAACATAAGCTACAGCTCGAGAAATTCGCTTCGATATTTGCTCATGCTATCACAATCCTCGTATTCATACTTTTTGGAACTGAACTGCTTGTCAATCTAAACCTCGAAGCCCTGATCAAAGGAACCATCCTCTTCCTAATATATATAGGCATCAGGTATCTATCAATCGAGATGGCACTTCCCAGATCCAAGATCACCCTTAAGCAAAGAATCTTCATGAGCCTTAATGTACCTAAAGGAATTGATGTCGCAGTGATTGTACTTATCCTTACCACAAACTTCAAACATATAATAGGTGTTGATTTGATGCTAAACTTAGCACTATTGTTTGTTCTCTACAGCATCTTCCTTTCAACAGTTGTAGGCGTGTTTGCTAAGGATTTTCTTAACATTAAAAAAGTCTAGCGATCATCACCACCATACATATAGAACGGTTCTCCAGGATCCTTACCTCTCCTGAAATTTCCGTAGGTTAGCCGTGTAGCCCTTTGGCCATCTTCCATAGGTATCGCATACCATCTTTTAGCATCCTTGCATGTTGGTTTCGCACCGCTAAAGAATTTCACAAAACCAGACTTGGGTCTTTTGTGCAATGTTGCGCCTTTAGGTATGAATATGGTAGTAGCGTAATCTGAAAGAGGAACTTCTCCCAGATATGCAGGCTGGGCTTTTATCACCGGCACTTCTATTACTATCCCTTCTTGTCCAATTACCGTCGTAATTGTATCGGCTTGCTTCACGTCGTTATCTATACTCATTTCTATCACCTTTTTACCGTGCCCGTATAGACTTTACTAGAAGTTAATTCACCAGCAAAGCCCAAGAAACACGGCCTTGCTTATACCAGTACAACAACTACCAAAATCAGAACAATAGATATAAGGTTAGTTGTTGACATTTTCATATAAAAAGAATGTTCTCATATTTAATTATTTTGGTTTTAAATAAGCTACTGAGTAGTAACAAATCGAAACACGAGAACTTCAAAACAAGTTCTGAGCTTCAATTTTAACCACCAACAAATGGTTAAAATCGAAACATTTATATAATAGCTTCACTAAAAATATAATTAATCAGTTTTAAGAAAGCCCTTAATCCTGAACGAAATCTTTATAAACGTCCATTTTTTCCTAAAAAATTGGTTGATGTGAATACATCAATTCTGCAAGAGTCCGAAACGTGATTCTTTACACATCAGCTCCACATTAACGAAAGTTAATGTTGTCAAAAATTGATGCTTGAAATAGACTTTCAAGTATGAGTAAGAATGTGGTAAATCAAGTCAATATACTTTAACTATATAATATATTAATTGCGACCGAACAAATAATTCTAAGCATTCTTTCGAATGTAAGGATTAACAATTTCCGTTGTATTCAACTTGTTGAATGCTCAGAAATTAGGAACTAATTTCCGTTGATCCTGCGGAAGATTGCTGCTATTGGGATTCGACTAAGCCATGCAAGTCTGATCGCAAGATCGGCTAAATGCTCCGTAACACGTCGTTAACCTGCCCTAAAGTCAGGGATACCCTCGGAAAACTGAGGCTAACACCTGATAGGATATTATGCCTGGAATGGCTTATATCTCAAACTCGTGCTTTAGGATGGGACGGCGGCGGATTAGGCTGTTGGCGAGGTAATTGCTCACCAAACCTAAGATCCGTACGGGCCGTGAGAGCGGTAGCCCGGAGAAGGACACTGAGATACTGGTCCTAGCCCTACGGGGTGCAGCAGGCGCGAAACCTTTACAATGCACGCAAGTGTGATAAGGGAATCCCAAGTGCTTATGCTTTGCATAGGCTTTTGCCAAGATTAAAACTCTTGGCGAATAAGTGGTGGGAAAGACTGGTGCCAGCCGCCGCGGTAACACCAGCGCCACAAGTGGCAATCGTAATTATTTGGTCTAAAGCGTCCGTAGCTGGTTTGGTAAATCTCTTGTGAAATCGTTGGGCTCAACTCAACGGACTGCGGGAGACACTACCAGACTCGGGACCGGGAGGAGTCAGAGGTATTCCTTGGGGAGCGGTAAAATGCTTTAATCCTGGGAAGACCACCAATGGCGAAGGCATCTGACCAGAACGGATCCGACAGTGAGGGACGAAAGCTAGGGGAGCGAACCGGATTAGATACGAGAAATCATGTCTGATTTCTGGATTTGGCTTTGTAAAAGATTCGTTAAATCTGCTAAATTACGAGCGAAACAGAAGTTGCTATATGATGATTTACTCGCTAACTACCCGAGTAGTCCTAGCTGTAAACTCTGCGAGCTAGGTGTTGCATAATCTTCGTGATTATGCAGTGTCGAAGCGAAGGTGTTAAGCTCGCCGCCTGGGAAGTATGGTCGCAAGGCTGAAACTTAAAGGAATTGGCGGGGGAGCACCACAAGGGGTGCGGCGTGCGGTTTAATCTAATTACACACAGAGAATCTCACCAGGGGCGACGGCAGGATGAAAGTCAGGTTGAAGGCCTTACTTGACGAGCCGAGAGGTAGTGCATGGCCGTCGTCAGCTCGTGCCGCGAGGTGTCCTCTTAAGTGAGGTAACGAGCGAGACCTGTATCTACAGTTGCTAGCAAATCCTTTTGGATGATTGAGCACACTGTAGAGACTGCCTTGGAAACAAGGAGGAAGGTGCAGGCAACGATAGGTCTGTATGCTCCGAATCCTCTGGGCTACACGCGCGCAACAATGGTAGGGACAAAGGGACACAACTCTGAAAAGAGAAGTTAAGCCTCTAAACCCTATCCAAGTTCAGATTGAGGATTGTAACTCATCCTCATGACGATGGAATCCCTAGTAATTGGACATTATCAGTGTCCAGTGAATATGTCCCCGCTCCTTGCACACACTGCCCGTCAAATCAACCGAGCAGGGTTTTGATGAGGCTTGTTCATTAGAATAAGTCGAATCTAAGCTCAGTGAGGTGGGTTAAGTCGTCACAAGGTATCCGTAGGGGAACCTGCGGATGGATCACCTCCTTTTTATTTTCATAAGTTTTTATGATCAATCTATTCTTACTCATTTTATTTTCATACGGGCCTGTAGTTTAGTCTGGTAGAATACCGCCCTTGCAATACTCTGTACAAGAGAGGCGGGGGTCTCGGGTTCAAAATGCTTGAACTTTATTGTTTGGCTTGAATTTCCCGACGGGTCCATTTATAATCATAATTACTATTACAAACTATTATAAATTATTTTTATTAGCAATTCAATATCTGATGGTATTGGATGAAGGGTGAAGACAGAATACATCCTATATTCCTGTTGATGAAACCATGCATAGGCAAGATCACATTTTAGGCAAATGTTATCAGGTGGATGACTTGGCTCAAATGCTGATGAAGGGCGTGGCTAACTACGATATGCTCTGGCGAGTGGTATGCACACTTTGAACCAGAGATTCCCGAATCTGACATCAGCTTGAAACCGTTAAGGTTGGGTAACTCAGGGAATTGAAACGTCTTAGTACCTGAAGGAAAAGAAATTAAATAAGATGCTGTTAGTAAGAGCGACTTAAAACAGCGTAATGCAAACTGAATTCTTTGTGGAAACATGAAGAAAATGTAGTGTTGTAAGACTATCTTTGATCCTAACTAGGGAACTTGAACTCTTCTGGAATGAAGGACCTTAGAGGGTGAAAGTCCTGTAAAGGTAACTTAGTGGATTTTGATAGTATCTTGAGTAGTGTTTCTTGGATTTGAAGCACTAATTTGGGAGGTATTAACTTCTAACATTAAATACACTTTGAGTCCGATAGCGTACTAGTACTGTGAAGGAAATGTTGAAAAGTACTTTTAATAGAGAGTTAAAAGATCCTGAAACCTGATAACTATGGAAGGATAGTGCTCTTTGGAGTTCTATCGTGCGTTTCGAAAAACGTGCCAGGGAGTATATTTGAGTAGCGAGGATAATCTGAAAAAGAGTATCCATAGGGAAACCGAATTTTCTTAGCTTTTGCAATGAGAAAGGTATTAATGTGCCTTAGTTATTTGAATATGACCCGAAGCCGAGCGATCTAACCCTGGGTAAGGTGAAGCAAGAGTCAAATCTTGTGGAGGCCTGCAGAGGTGCTGTGGACAAGCGTTCTTCTAACCTGGGGCTAGGGGTGAAAAGCCAATCGAGCTCGGTGATAGCTGGTTCCTACCAAATTTGATCGTAGTCAAGTCTCAGATTAGGCAACTATTAATGTAGAGATACGGATTAGGGATTTAGGGCCCGAAAGGGTTCGGTCTTTTGTCCAACTCCGAATTTTGTAGTGCTGAAGACTCTGGGAAACGGTGGTTAGGGGTAAGCTCTAATCACGAGAGGGGAACAACCCAAACTATAGTTAAGGTCCCTAAATATCAACTAAGTGTTAAAGGGTGAAGAATGTTTATACCCAAAGACAGCGAGGAGGTTGGCTTAGAAGCAGCCATCCTATAATAAGTGCGTAACAGCTTACTCGTCAAGGTTGTAGGCTTTGAAAATGGACAGGGCTAAGTTGATTACCGATACTATAGGTTTCTAAATAGAATACAGTAGGTAGGCGTTTAGTGAGGATAGAAGCATTTTTGTGAAAGGATGTGGACCTTATTAAAATGAAAATCCTGGCGGTAGTAGGATCTTAGCAGAGTGAGAATCTCTGTCACTGGAAGGGCAAGGGTTCCTTGACAATGTAAATCAGTCAAGGGTTAGTCGATCCTAACCAATATCCTAATAGGTTTTTTGGGAAAGGGAAACAGGTTAATATTCCTGTACCATTTTGATATGTGCGGCAACGCAAGTTTATTTTCTGACTCTTCTGGCTAGGCTAACACAAATCATCGTTTGTGTTAACCAAGATAAATCAAAGGAGTATTATAATGATGAGAATTTGATTAAACTTGGGATAAGTAAACTTTATGGTTTATTTAGCTAATGCTTGGAGACCTTGAAAAAGGAAATAAAAAATATTCTTAATGTTCGTACCCAGAACCGACACAGGTGCCCCTAGGTGAATAGCCTAAAGTGTGATGGTATAATCTAGTTGAGGGAATTCGGCAAATTAGCCCTGTAACTTCGGTTTAAGGGGTCCCTGCATTAGTTGCTTTATGGTTGCTATTGCAGGGTGCAATAACAAGGGGGGTCCGACTGTTTAACAAAAACTTAACTAACTGCTAGCCTGTAAAGGTGCGTACAGTTGGTGACGTCTGCCCAGTGCCAGTACTTTAAAGCCCTTTTCAAGGGGCCTAAGAGCTGGTAAACGGCGGGGGTAACTATAACTCTCTTAAGGTAGCGAAATGCCTTGCCGTTTGAATGACGGCCTGCATGAATGGCGTAACGAGATCTCCACTGTCCCCAACTAGAAGCCACCGAACACTCTTTTCTGGTGCAAAAGCCAGAGATCTCCAGTGGGAAGTGAAGACCCCGTGAAACTTTACTGTAGCTTATAATTGTAGCATGAATTTTGTTGTGCAGCGTAAGTGGGAGTTGTTATGTTACGGTCGCCAGATCGTGAATAGACATCAATGAAACACCACTCTTCGAAATTTATGTTGCTTACTTTTCTTTAGAAAAGGACAGTTGTAGGTGGACAGTTTGGCTGGGGTGGCACCCTGCTGAAAAAATATCAGCAGGGCCCAAAGGTTGACTCAACCGGGTCAGAAATCCGGTGTAGAGTGCAAGGGCAAAAGTCAGCCTGATTGGATTTATAACAAGATTAAATCCAAAACAGAAATGTTGGCCTAGCGAACCACTATGCCTCCTTGATAGGGGCTAGTGATGACCAAAAAGTTACTCCGGGGATAACAGAGTTGTCGCGCCCGAGAGCTCATTGTAGATAGCAATAGCTATTTACGGGTTTATCGACGGCGCGGCTTGCTACATCGATGTCGGCTCATCTTATCCTGGCCGTGCAGAATTGAACGAAGCGAAGCTTTGTTCGCTGTCGGCGGCCAAGGGTGGGGGTGTTCACCCATTAAAAGGGTTCGTGAGCTGGGTTCAGAACGCTGTGAGGCAGTTTGTTTGATATCTACTGGAAAT
>CAZYIM010000014.1:0-59641 GCA_964647565.1 uncultured Methanosarcinales archaeon | reverse complement strand
TTCAATTGCCTGTTTTAGGCATCTGATGAAGGCGCTTCTAGTAAAGTAGCCGTCATAGTAATTTAGTTTCATGATATTTTGTTTAATAGAGCTAGGTGATGTAATACAATTATAGAAATAGTGATTAGATTTTTTAAGGGCTTTTTTTTCTTTTGAATTTAGCCAATTTGGTTTAAAATGTTCAAGCCAAGAATCTCCTATGACTGAGGTTGGTATAATCAGGCATCTTTGATCTTCTGATTTAGTTAGCAGGATATAAAGATTTTGGCTTAAGCCGTCAAATAATTCATGAAATTCATTTTCCGGTTCTTTTTCTTGTTTAAAAGGATTGGTAAAATAATCTTTAGCATTATATATCGCCATATCAATGTTATCATTCCCAGGAAACTTAGTAAAAACAAATGTTTCATATTTTTCTGTTCTATATTTTTTGTATATGCATCCCTTGAAAATTTCATTGAAGACCTCTTTTACTTTAGAATGCTTTAGCAAGTCATTTGTCTCTTCTAACTTTGTCTCAAGAAAGTTTGTAGGATTATTGTTGTTTGAATTATGAACATCAAACCATAGATGGGTCAATAATTCTTTATGAAATATTGGATCAATAAAAACATTTTCACCACCGAACATTTCAAAATGTTCTCTATTCCAAAAGGGTAGCTGGATCGTCTTACTAACGGTATTTTTAAGACTCTTAAGCTTTTTCTTCTTTTTCGATGTTCCTGCATCAATTAGTTCAGTAGTCACGTTTCCAGTCCCCCTTGAGTTCAATTGCCTGTTTTAGGCCTCTGATAAATGTACTTCGTGAGAAGTAGCCATCATAATAGTAGAGCTTCATACTCTCATAAGCAGACGCATCGCCTGCGTATATATTATTGTAGAAATAAGCATTTGTTCTGCGTATCTTTTTTTTGAAAGTTACATGTCTATCCCTGAGGAAGAGTTTTAACCAGGGATCTTTATTTCCAAGCGGAACTATCAGGCAGTGTTGGCTAAAATGACCATATTTGTCTGTTGTCTTCTTCAGCAGGATATAAAGAGCGTTTTCTAGTGATGGCAGTTTGTCCAGATAACTTTTGTCCTTTGTTGGCCGATGCGCGGAAACGAATCCTGTAAAATTCAATAATGCCATATCAACATTTGGACAGTCGCAAAATCCTGAGAATGCATATATCCGCCGGCTATCATCCTCCATTCGCTTGAAATATCCATCCCCCAAAACATCCCGAACAAGATTCTCAATATCGTCAATAATTTTCTTATTATATGAAGTGATATGAAGTGCAAGGTCATCTTCAAAAAAGCCCTTTATTGTCTTATCACCTCCATTAGGGATATTGGCCCGGATATCAAGAAGCAGATCATTATTCCTGATCGGATCAACAAAACCTTTAAATCTTTTTTCTGCTAACTGCTCTCTTAAAAAGAATGGTATATATCCATGCCCAATCACTGAATTCCTGAGACTCTTCAGATGCTTCTTCTTTTTCCCGCTTCCCGGATCGTATAGTTTTTCTTTCATTTCATAACATCCTTGATGAGTTTTTTCATATTTCCGTATGTTTTTACAACCTGTATTATTCCCGCCCTCAATGATTTTTCAGAGAAATAACCATCTCTGTACCATTCAATCGTCCTGTCAAAATAATATTCCTGCATAATGATGTGATTGAAAGCTCGATCAATAACACTTTTTTGCTGTTCTGAGAATTTGTTCTCTGAAAAGATCTCAAATCGGGAATTGTCCCTGAATAACGGCACGATCAGTCCATATTTGAATTCTCCGTGGTTTTCCTTGAAAATAAGGTTCAAGTTGTATGATTTGGGCGCACCTTCATAAGTATATTCGGTGTTCACTCGCGCAATGACACCATTATTCCATATTGTATGAACATTAGGGATGAATAGATAAGCCATTTCAACCTCAGGCAGTTTGGGAATATCTGTTAAAATTAATTCATCATGACCAGGCCCATATGTTTGCATCTGGCGAAATCTACATCCCGAAAATAGATTTTCAAAAAGATTGTACATTTGTATAAAGGAATCAAGTTTATTCGTCATCACAAATTTACTTGAGAGAGTATAGAAAGGATCATGATTTATAGCACCCTTATCCCGGATTATTTTTAGGTCATTTTCATACTCCACTTTTTGCCAGAATGGACTTACAAATCCCTGTTCAAGTTTAGATTTAGGTTCAGTGTTATGGATCATATCATTTAGAGTATCACAATCATTCTTCTTGGACACACTCTTAACTGTCTTCAACTTCTTCTTTATCTTTCCACTTCCTGCTTTGATTAGTTTAGTCATTTTGTTTCTGGATTGTTCATCAAGTTTATAATCCCTTTAATAGTTGTATAAAAAAAATCTTGAAAGCCTATAAGATATCTGGCCTGGTTATTTTTTTTATTGAATATTACATCAAATACATGTGTCCTTACTTCATTCCTCAATTTTTTAACATTCTTTGGTGCTTTCCTGTAGAACTCTTCTATTGCAGGATCTGTATATGACATCGGAATCCAGAGACCATGATCAGCACCTCCAAGGCGATCCTTGAAATGGATCAGCATACCCAGTTTATCCAGGGACATGCCCTGTTTTTCGTAGATATCAAGGGTTTCGCCCATATTCCGATCACGTTTAAAAGCAGAATATCTTGGTTGGAAGATAAATGCTTTATCAACCTTCTTATTGAACCAATTATCGAGTTTGAAGCTGTAATATCTCATATTACCCATATCTGAATGTTTATAGTGGCAACCGTAAAAGACATGATCAGCAATAAAACTAACATGTCTACCGCAATTATTATTTAATTCGAAAAAACTTTCAGAATGCTCCAATTCCCGTCTCATCTGTACCCAACCAGAATGTAGGTCAATATGATGCTTGACTTCATAATAGAAAGCTAACGGATTGGTACCTTTTTTTCCTATCCTGATCTCCTTGTTCTTGGCATATTCTATAAACTCATTCCGATCATCCAATAGAGCTATGATAGACTTAGGCTGTTTCTTTATCTTTCCAGGTCCTGCGTCTCTTATCTCTTTCATCTTGGTTTACCCCAGCTATTTACTATTCCGGTTAGCGCACGTTCTAATGTAGGGTATGTGTAATATCCGTCATGGAACATCATCGAGCTTTTGTGAGACTGTCGGTCAAAGATGATCAAATTCATATAACTGTATAATTGTTTGATTTGTGTTTTCAGCGGTCTGGATATTTTTTCATCTCTTGAGAATTCGTAAATACGTTCTTTATCTGTCACGATCGGGATTAAAAGACCAAAATAAGGACCGTTTTTATGATCCTGGAATAACATGTTTAGACCGAATTTCGAAAAGTATCTCTTATATACTTTAGAGGCAACAAAATCTAATTCTGGCAGAGAGGTAACCTGATTTCTGCTGGCGATACCTAAAAGTCCTGAATCATTTAGATATGTAAATTTAGCCAATTTTAAATTAGGGTATTCAGGAACATTTGAATAATAGATCTCACTAATGATCTCTTCTGTAAATTCTAAATACCTGCCTGAACTAAACAAATCTACAACTAATTCATCAATCCTTCGAAAGTTTGGCAATTGCCAAGACATATAATCGAAACTAATTAAAGGATTATCTCTTTTATTATTGAAATACTTCCCATTTTTCTTCAATTGATATAATAAATCATCATATAGCTTCCAGTCGGAGACAGGGCTGATAAAACTATTCTCCTGTGTATCTTTCTTAATGAAGACCGGCTTGTCAAGTAGTTTAATAAGGTCTTTCTTAGCCATGACACTCTTCAGTGTCTTGAGCTTTTTCTTTCTCTTGCCGCTGCCCGCATGTCTGGGTTTGTTCACTGTGGTTGCCCCCAAAGGTTAATTATTCGTTTAAGATCTGTTTTCATGGTTCGGATATCATAATATGCATCATGGAACATCATAATGTTTAGGTTTGATGTTTCATTGAAGGTTATCAATGCTATATAACCATACACATTATTAAGCTGTTTTTTCAGTGTCCACCCCAGTTTCTTTTTTCGTGAGAAGATAGTTATCCTGTCTGCTAAGTTCAGCATCGGGATCAGAAGACCAAAATAAGGACTGTTTTTTTGATCTTGAAACATCATATGAAGGCCAAGATAGGGAAACATCTTTTTATTAGCATCATATACATCTTCAAACACACCACCATAATCAGCACCAGTTAAATCAACATATCGCTCATGGGAGATATCATTATTATGATATCTCATCACAGCAAGTTTTAGATAAGGATATTCTGGAACTTCTGAAAAAATGAGTTCTGAAATCTCACCTAAGTTTTTAGTGATATATCTTCCGCTACTGAAAAGACCACTTACTAAATTATCTAACCTTACGTGTGCATAATGCCAATCCGCATCAATTTTTCCCATTGGTTCTTTGTTTTGTTCTTTAAAATACACACCCGCCTGATTTACTTCTTCAAGAAGTTCAGAATAATTTTCCCAATCAGTTATAGGGCTTATGAAACCATGTTTATACGTTTCCGCACCTATCAAAACAGGGTTATCTAATAGATTTGTTTTTCTTTTTTTGGCCATTACACTCTTAAGTGTCTTCAACTTTTTCTTCTTTTTTCCCTGATCTGATCTGTAGATAATTTTTCCATCCATTCTATTTGCCTCGCATTTTATCCAGGTTCGGAGGGTATGAGTAGTTGTCTATCGCGGTCTTGATGCCGGAGATCATTGATTGTGCATCACTGTAGCCGTCGAAATATTGAGCATAAACAGTATATTTTCTCCACTGCATTTGCAGCTGTGTGTTCTCTTTGGCTATTTCCTCTGCTGAAGCTGTAAAAGGGTCAAAAGCATAGCCTTTTAATTTAGGGTATGTGATCAGGAATGCATGATGTTTCATGCTTATTTTCCAGAGTTCAGAACCTGAGATGATTTTTTGATTTGCATAATCTATGAAAGTTCTTGATACCTTTCCCCACCTATCCAAGGGTATCCAAAGGCAATGCCTTGCATCATTCCATTTGCCGTCTTCATTGAAGTATATCCTCAGGGATTCTCGTTTGCTATTGGTTATATGCCAATATGCATTAATATCTGTATATTTCTTGCCAATATCTTTAGTTTTACCAGGAAAATCAGGGAATGTGAAGACAGACATCCGGATCTTTTTTTTCATACTCATATCAAAACCAAGGTAATAGCTTATCTGTTTGCCATTTTTATGGCGAATGCTGTGAGCGTATGTATAGATACCTTTAACTACATCATCAAGAGGTACAATATTCTTATGATCTAATAGACCCATAAAAAAAGGTTCTTCTGATAGTTTTTGTGGTAAAAACAAACCTCTATTCAGATTTTTTTCTTGGGTCAGATCAAGTGTCAGATGCTTCTCCATATATCCATAGCTTGAATGATAAGGATTGGGCTGGTATTCATCCTGTCTAAGCCCTAAGAACTGGTCATTCTTGAACACATCCAGATGTGGATATGTCTGGCTGACTGTCTGGGACTTCTTCCATCTTCTGGGTTTTCTGCCCTTGCTCACTTCCTTGATTATCTGTTTATTCATTTTTTATCATCCACAACTTCTGATTCAAAATGCCATTGCCCCCATTTGTCCTGATAGGTCAGTTCTTCATCCCACTGATCCAGAAAATGTCCTGTTACAACACTTCGTCCAATATGCTTGTTATGTTTGTTTATTGCTTTTAACAGACCCTCTTCAAAGGTCTCGTGATCAAAATACCCATCGTGGTACCATTGTGCCTTATCAACCCTCTTATATTCCATTTCTAAAATGTGTGCATAAGAGTTATCAAGAAAAGAAAAATCCCTGCCCTCCTGAAGTTCTGAATTCAAACTATAATAGTTGGGCACTCTTTGATCGTTCTTGGTCAAGGGGACAAGTAACCCTACGATATTCTTTTTTTTGGCATCTTCCTTCTTAAACAATATGTTGAACGTGAAATATTCATTATGATTTTTTGATAGCACATAATCTAAAGTATATTCATTATCTATATGCGGATAACTGAAATAAGCTATTTCTATATCCATGAAACGTGGTATATTACAGAACTGAAGCTCATAACTGTGACCTATCCGACCATATACAGTGAAATTAGCTCCTTCAAAATATTGGTCAATGAATTTGTCAACCCTTACAAAACTAGTGTCATTTGTGAGTTTCTGGAAAAAACGCTCATCATCGAACCAGCGCCTTTTAAATATATTATTTTCCTTATCCATGATTCTTATCTGCTTTTTTATCAAATCCCTTTCAAGATTAGGATGTACTGTGCCATTAGTATGGAGTTGCATCTCTTTACGAAAATCCCAGTTCATAAGGATTTTATCACTAAATATCCCTCTCAATGATTTTCTTCTCTTCTTTCTCTTTCCAGATCCTGCTTCGATTATTTCATTCATTTTTTCAAATCATTAACTAGTTCTTCTCTTATATGCCAACTCCCCCACTTATCACGAAAAGTCAGATCTTCATCCCACATATCCAGATAAGTAGTCACAACACTTCGTCCAATATGCTTATTATGTTTGTTTATTGCTTTTAACAGACCCTCTTCAAAGGTCTCGTGATCAAAATAACCGTCAATGGGCCATTGTTCTTTATATCCGCTTTTCCCATATCTTACTTGCAAGATGTGTGCATAAAGACTATTGAAATAATCAGCATTCTTTTGTCCTTGGATGTCTTCTTTAAAGTTAGAATAGTCAGGCATCCGTCTGTCCTCTTTAGTCAAAGGTACGAGAAGACCGAACGTATCCTTATTTTCCTCATTCTTGAATAGGATATTGAAAGTGTAGTTTTCAATAAAAGATTCTGAAACAATATAATAAGGGTAGTATGTTCCTTTAATATTTGGTAATCTCAGGTATGCTATCTCAATATCCATAAATCTGGGTATGTTGCAGAAACCAATCTCAACAAAATTTCCCATAGTATCGTCATCTTTTCCTCTCAATACTTCATAGTTTGCACCTTCAAAATATTTATCTATGAATTTATCGACTCTCACAAATGGCCAATTTGGCGATAATTGCTTTAAAAAATTCTCATTTCCAATCCAGCCGGATTGGTATCTATCTTTCCCATCCCTCATCATGTCCTTATGACTCTTTATAACCTCTTTTTCCTTATACGGATTTACTGTACCCAAGTCGTATTTTTGCAGTTTATCTAGGTAATCCAATTCCAGTATATGGTCTTTGGGATATTCTCCAAAGTCAAAAACCTCCCCTAACGATTTTCTTCTCTTCTTTTTCTTTCCAGATCCTGCTTCGATTGGTTCATTCATTTTGTTCCGTATTTTTTTATTGCATCTTCTAGTGAGTGCCAGAAATGTTCTTGGTAATTGCATTTTCCATCTGCTTTTCTTGAGCATTCATGAGTATAATCTGTTCTCATGGTGTCATGATATTGGAATTTGTGATTATATTCTTTTAAGTCATAGTCCACAGTAAAGATATGCCATTTGTTCTCTGTATTCTGATCAGGTATTCTTGAGAACCCTTACAACAAGTGAACATAGATGCCTTTGCATGTCTAGGCCTTTTCATAATCAAAAAAGAGCTGCAGATTGAATGCGAGCTGACCCTTTTCTGTGATAGGTTGCCAGATTGCAGCTAATTCAGGGACTTTCCAATAATATGGATTTATTTCATGATTTCTTGTGTCAAAATACAAACTAGTTTGAGGATTTGCTTCTAATGCAGATTTTAAAAATTCTCGATCAACTTTAGGCAGATGCATAACGCCCATCTTGATTTCTGGATAGTCTGGCACCTTATCAAAGAAGTAATTCCAACAAAGTCCAGGTTTTTTAGAAAATCTGATATCATGACGATTGTCTAAGAAATATCTTGAACCACTCAATCTCTTGCCGAGCTCTCGAATATTGAAAAGCAACTGGTTTTTATTATATAAGTCATCAAAATAATCTAGGTCGCTTATTTCAGCATCATTAAATATCTTAACAGATTTTGTGATTTTCTTAAAACCATCAGAAACCATCCATCCTTCAAAATGGGGCGTTATTATGCCATTTCCTCTAGCTATAGCATTCACTGCTACTGGTTTTCTTTTTTTCTTTATTTTCCCGCTTCCTGCTTCGATTGGTTCATTCATTTTGTTCTTTCTTCTATTGCTTGCTTTATTCCATTGATGAGATGTGATTTGAAGTTGTAAAGGCCTGCATATTGTACTTCGATAAAAGATGTGTCGTGAGATTGGCTGGTCATTCTGCCTTTATCGTTTTCAATTTGCCCATATCTATATTTGTAGGTAAATTTCAAGAGATGGTAGGCTGAGCCTTTTAGGGCATTGGGTATGACCTCATGATTGTCGCTCATCGGCAAGAAGAGTTCTGTTCTTTCATTATCGTTTTTCTTCTTAAAAATTATCTTCATGCAAAGTTCATCCTCAGAAAATTTGTGTTTTTTATTTTGTGCAGCAAGTTGCTTAAATAGCCTTCCGTATAATAATCTATCAACAAATTTGGGTTTGTAATCATTTTTAAGGTTCTTGAAATTAGGCAGTGAAACCTGCACAACATCTATACCTGGATAAATGTCTTGGACATAGATTTCATATGCAAGGTAATTTGCCCTTTCCCCTATTTCAATTTTATATCGACAATCCTTGAATAACTCTAAGGCGATCTTGTCAAGCCGCATCAGGTGTTTGTTTTTATCAAAATATTCATCTGGTATGAGTATTGCTTCTTCGTCAAGTCTAAGCTTTGATTTTTTAGCGTCTTTTCTTGAAGCTTCGATTAAAATATCATCTCGCTCTCGAATTTCTCCTTTGCTCTTATGGCCGAAATCAACAATCTCGATATAATCATAAAGCTCTACATAGCCCCATTTCTCAGCCTGGAAGCCTTCCACTTTCCTGACTTTCTTTCTCTTTCCGCTCTCAGGTTTATTTATTATCATTTGCATTAATATCCGAATATTCCCCCGCTCTATCAATCATTCTGCCTGCAGCCCTTTCACTGGCATCCAAGCCATAGAAGCCTTCCGGATTCTTCATCCTACCACCGTTTTTCTTGATGGCCTTTCTCAACCCTTGCTCCAGGGATTTTGGACTGAAATAAGCATTGAAAAAATAATTAAAATTTTGAGCATGTATTGGGAGGTGACGGATGTGTTTGACTACAAGGATCGTTGCATATGATTGATTGTATTTTGGAATGACCCGCTCTGGCAGTATTTCTATTAGTTTATGTTTACGCGGATCCTCTTTCTTGTCTAATGGCACTATTATGCTCCGTCTCAATTTCAGTCTCTTTTCTTTTAATAGAATATCTAAGGTAAGTTCGCCAGAATTAAACGTATGCGCATAATAGCTGGCTACTGAATGAGAAGTATACTCCACTCTGTAGTGCTTTCTCTTAGGAGTAGAAAGAATAGCTATCTCAATATTATCAAAAGCAGGAATATCCATGAAGAGATGGCGGGTTATATCGCCCTCATCTTCATAGCATAAGTATTTACATCCTCTGAACAGGTTTTCAACAACTTCTTTTGTCTGGACAGCACCATGCCTTGCAGGAATCCGGAAGAAGGGGTCATGCCGTATCTCTTTTTTCAGGATCTTATAATTAATGAAGACTTGAGCCTCATAATTTTCTAGTTTCTTCTTGTTATAGTATGGATTTATCAACCCTCTCCAGTCTTCATCTTTTTTGACATATCTGGTGAAGAGTTTTGAATAATCCTCTCTTGGAAAGAGAGATTTAATAGGCTTGATGTGCTTTTTTATCTTCCCGCTTCCTGCTTCTATCATCTTAGTCTTTCAATCCTCTCCTTGAATTCTGATATTACTGAATCGACTGTGAAATATGAGTCGAAATACTTGATCTTTATGGCGCCAATCTTATATTTGCCTGGGTTTGGATCAAATTCAACCTTGTAGATATGAGCTACAGCTTGATCCAATTTCTTTTTGAACTTGCCTTGAGCGTTTTCTTTCAGATAGCTAACTCTATGGTCTCGTTGGGTTATTGGAATAATTATCCCTTTTCGGATTACATTCAGCCTTTCCCTAAAATCATCAGCTTCCCCTTCCTTGAATACAAGATGAAGGGTCATATCGTTGCTATCACGATATTGGTAAAATTGATTAAAAGAGATCCTTGAACCATATCTCTCTATTTCCTTAGCAGTAAAATTATAGTAATGAAAAGTTCCATATGCAATTCCAGGCAGTTCTGGCACATTTTCAAAGAAATATCTTCTTGGCCAAGTATCCTCCTTGCCGTTATATTCCGAGGTGTTCTTGCATCTGGCACCTTTAAGAAGTTTACCAGCAATAAGATCCACGGGAAATATCTCCTGCCTATCTATATGATTGAAAAAAGATTCTTCGCTGAAGATAACATCTTTACCTACTGTTTTATATCTACAATTTTTTGATGCTAAAATTCGCTGGAAATAATCATCACCTTTTGGTTCCATAGTACCAAGGGTACCGCCCAACATTGCCATATTGATATCTCTTAATTTATTGAAACCAACAATTCCGCTTTTTTCAAGCGTCTTCCTGAATTTCTTTATCTTTCCACTTCCTGCTTCGATCATCTTATTGTATCATCTCCATAGGTTTTGATCGCGTTTTGGATGCTCTTCTCAAGCTTTTCCTGCGTCCTGCAGATATCCCAGTATGTGAAGACTGTGTTTCCGCCAGGAGGATATTGTATTATGAAAACATGTCCAAACTCATCTTTTGCTTCAAGAGGGATGTTTTGGTTATGGCTGGACAGAGGAATATTTAATATACCATTCATCGAGCTCATCCTGCCATCACGCCTAAGTACGAGGCTCAATCCGTAAAAGTCTTTCCTATCATAAGATTCCTCTGAATCAGGATCTGGCCAATGAGCCACATCTTTTTCAACCCGGGGAACAGCTAACCTGCCTATTGCCACAGCACCCTTGTTTTGAAAGAAATAGAAATTGCTAAAGTCACCATGCTCATATGGCGTGCAATAATAGCCCTCGAACATATCCTCTATGACTTTTCCAAGATCAGGAACACCCGAGACTTGCATCAGGTGTTGATAGTAATCTTTTTTTGTTATCAACCCTTTTTCAAGATAAGTTTTATAATAGTTCTCAACATTTGAGATCTTAAAATTAAACTCACGTTGCCATTCTTCTATCGACCAGGCACCATAAGGCCTTGTTTCATATGAACGTGAATAGCTATTCAGAAGATCTTTATATTTCAGATTGACTTTCAGTTTCTTCTTCTTTTTCCCACTTCCTGCTTCTATCATTTTATCCTATTATCTCCATATACTTTTATCGCATTTCGAATGCTTTTCTCAATATTGGTTTCTGTCCTGCATATATCCCAGTATTTGAAAATAACATCACCTTTTGTCAGATAATCAAGGTTGAAGATATGACAGTATTCTTCTTTGGTTTCATCAGGGATCCTGCTGTCATGGCGTGACAGAGGGATGAAAAGAACTGCTGTAACATACTTTGACTTCTTATTTTTCTTTATGATAAGATTTAGTCCAAAATTGTCAGGATTCTGTTTGTAGTCATCTGTTCCTTCAACAGGCCATTTATTTTTATAATCTTCAAGTTTCGGAATCGTAAGTTGACCTATAGCAACTCCAGGCACTTTGTCAGTACCGAAAAAATAATAATGGCATAAGAATTTATGGTAATATTGTAGATAGTAAGAGTCTTTAAAAATATTATCAATGACTAATCCTATATCAGGGATTTCTGCAGCACCTAGTAAATTTCTATAATACTTGTCTTTGGTCAGCCAACCATCTTTAATCTGCAAAGCATCTATTTTTGCAGTCTCTAGCTTGGCAGGTGCCATAGCCATCCATAAGTCAACAGGCCATATTCCATTTGGAGGTTTTTCAAAAGAAAGAGAATAGCTTGAAAGAAGCTTCTTATATTTAATCTGAACTTTCATCTGCTTCTTCTTTTTCCCGGATCCTGCTTTGATTAGCTCTTTCATCTATTCCTCCCATAGTGATGGATTATGTCATGGAGTTGGTTTTCTAGTTGCTCCATCGAGTAGCAAATCTTGTAGTATTCAATCCTGGTACGTTTTCGAGTGTGTTTCAATCTTAGGATATGTGAATGGGCATCAGGTACATTTCTCAATTTTCTGGCGACTCGTCCGTCTTTTTGGAACATAGGCACTAACATACTCTCGCGATATTCAGGTTCGGATTTTTTTTGCTCAGCTGTCTGCTTGAATAAGATCTGTAATGACCAAGGTTTAACTGAGTTAGCGCCGAAATAGAATTTCAGCACGTCTCTAGTTCTTTTTGTCCAGAAATCTAGGTCGTCCATTGTTGATGCTAAACTTTTCCAATGGCTTAGAATGTGAGGTAATTTTAATCTGACAAATTCAATATGATAGAGTCTTGAAGGGAGGATATCATAAACATTGGAATCATCCATGTCAGTAATATATCGATATTTTGAAGGTGTAAAAAGGTTATCAACTATCTTCCCGAGGTTGGTATAATTCAGGTATTGAAGAGTCTCATAATCCAATGTTGCTGTCTCTTTGACAAAAGGCTGTACATCCATTTTTACGTTTTTTAACCTGTCTTTAATTCCATTAATTTCATATCCGTCTGTATACGGATTTACAATGGTAGACCAAAAAAACTTTCTTTTATTCTTATATTCCTCAAGATATTTTACATTTCCATCACTAAGTCTGATCTTGGTCTTTTTTCTTTTTTTTATCTTCCCGCTTCCTGCTCTGATTGGTTTTTCAAAATACATCATGAAGCAGACCTCCGTAGTTTTTCATATAGATATTGAACCTTTTTTCAAATCCTCTATGGCTGAAGCAACTGTCCAGATAGATGTAATTGACCTGATTTTTATCAGGTTCAACCTGTGCTAGCAGTATATGTGCATAAAAACCGTCACAAAAGCCTTTTTTCTGGAAAGCTCTTTGGAAATCTGCCTTTTGAGGATTCCTGGGATCTTTAGGATCCAAAGGTATAACAACAACATTTCTTGGTTTGCCTTTTTCATATTTTTTTTGTTTCTTGATAATACTCAGCACATGTTTAGTTTTATCATCAAAAAGAACCCATTGATTATCAACAATCCTATTGCCTACATTTGGCAATTCTAATATCAGCATCTCTATGTCGCGGTATGATTCGGGCGGTACAATCAGGTATTGGTCTGAGTTGAATTTTCTATTAACTATGAACTTTGCTCCCTTGAAGAATTTTTCAACAAGTCGATCAAGCCTGACAAAATTATATTTTTCAAGAATGGGCTGTATTATGAAGCAGCTATGTAAAGAAATTTTTGACTTATTTAAAGTAGTCCCGGTTTCATTGATCTCTCCTATATGTGATTCAAGATTTTTATAGATATCTAAATTATTAATAATATCAGAATTATAGTTCTCGATCCTCTTTTGATAGGCATGCTGGTTTTTAAAAACTGATTGAAGCATAGGATACAAAGCTCTAATAGATTTTGGATGCTTCTTCCTTTTCCCGCTTCCAGCCTCAATAATATTATTCTTCATTATAGGATTTTCCTCCATGATCCATTATGGCTCTCTTCAGGCCTTGTATCAACAATCCCTGTGTGCTGTAGAGTCCATAGTATTTGATATCACAAAATGATAAAGACGTATTTTCATCATCTTTGACAACATAAGAAAATATATGGCCGAATATATATCTTGTTTCATCAGGTATTCTTCTGTCTTTATTAGTTAATAAAGGCACCACAATGCCTTCATAGTGCTCCTTGTTAGTTTTATTATTGTATTTGAATACAAAGTTAAGGCTAATATCATCGTATCTTTCTTTTAATCTGTTCTCATTAAACGTAAGATCTTCCTTAAATTTTGGAAGACCTAGTTTTGCTAATGTGATGCCAGGGAATCCCAATATGTCCTTCATATAAAGTCCAAGGCAAAGATTCTCGATTTTGGAGATAAACGTCGCTTTTCCCAGCACTTCAAATATAACATCATTCATACCAATAAGTTTATCTGCATATTTATATGGGTTAAAAACCTGTCCGTTCTCTTTGATCTCGTCAAATACCCATCCCCATGACTTATGTGATATCGGGTTTATAATACCTTCATCATTAAACGTGCCAAGCGATCCGCCCTTATATTCCTTCATTATTTTGTAATATTTAGCTACAAGCCGGGTCATCTTCTTTTTCTTTCCACTGCTTGGCTGGTGGACAAGATTATCAGGGTCTTTGCGCCTTCCACTATAGCCAAGTTCAACAAAGAAATCCTTAGGTAAAATTTCAATATTAGGACCTGGGGGATAAAGACGTTTTAACTCTTCTGCATCCATTTTATTATATCATTCCAAATATTCATCTAATACTCCTATCATTTAGTATCCCTCATGTATTTCTTGAATCCAGCTTCAAGCCCTTTATGGGTGAAATAGCTGTCAAGATAACTGTATTTGATATCTCCAGTCTCGATGTTGATCTGTGCTTTCAATATGTGCGCATAGAAGTTATCATATATGCCTGAAAATTGTATATCTCTGATAAAATCTGTCTTCTGTGGATTTCTTGCATCCTTAGGATCTATTGGAATCACTAAGCTGTATCTTATTACGGATTTAGAAAACACGTTTTGGTTCAGGCAGACATTAAGCACACTCCTGTTGGTGTCTGCCAGAATGTCCCATCTGTCTAAATCATGTCTATATCCGACAAGAGGAACATCCAAATAAATCAAATCGACATTTTCTAATTTCTTGGGAGGGAGAATAGTGAAATTAATCATAGAGTTGTCTTTTTTGCTTATTACTTTAGACCCATCAAACAACTGTTCCAGCAACAGATCAACCCGCGCAAAATTATATCTATGATATATCTCTGGCTCGAGAAAACTGTCAAGATGAGAGATTACATGAGTGGTTAAGATTTTACCATTTTTCTTAACATCACTTTTTTTTGATTTTATGTTTTTAAAGAAAGTCGGATCAGTCAATATACCAAGTTTATAGTTTTGGATCCTCCTGATATAATCGCTATCATTAGCGATCGGACTATCTGGATACAACTTTCTCAATGATTTAGGATGCTTCTTTCTTTTACCAGGTCCTGCTTCAATAATAATCTTTTTCATTATTGGTTTTTCCTCCGTGGTCTGTTATGGCTCGTTCTAGGCCTTCTTTTAGCAGTTTGTATGAGTTGTAGAGACCGTAGTATTTGATGTCGCAATAAGATATAGAACTTATTGTCTCTGGCTTTACAACATAAGAGAATATATGTCCGTAGATGTGCTTGGTTTGCTCAGGTATCCTGTTGTCTTCCCGTGTCATTGGGATGATCAGGCCTTCATAATGTTTGTTGAAATGATTGGTTCCGTACTTAAAAACAAGATTTAGGTTTAGGACATCTTGCTTAATTTCCTGTGCGTACTCATTTGGCATTCCAATCTCTAACAGTTTGGGTATGCCCAACTTTGCCAATGAGATGCCTGGGTAATCTGGTATGTCGACACAATAGAGCGCCATGTATATTTTTTCATTCTTTACTTCGAATTTTGAGCCAGTCAATATTAAATCAAAAATGTCCGGATCTAGTGAAAGTTCACCTAACGGTTGCGGAGCATATTTGACTCTGTTAAGATGACTATAGATCTCTCCTTTTTGCCTTATATCATCTAAATTCCAACCTAGAACAAGTTGAAGTATAGGATTGATAATACCTGCAGATATCCAATGACCTGTTAATTGCTTATTATATTCTCTCATAATCCGGTAATATTTCGCATCCAGTTTGGTCATCTTCTTTTTCTTGCCGCTGGAAGGCTGATGCTTGATACCTTCTGCTATTTTGCGCCGGCCTGTGTAGCCAAGCTCAAGGAAGAAGTCTTCAGGAAGCAGAGCTTTAGGTTTGATTGGCATAGTTGGTGGTACCACTCCCATCAAGAACCACCCCCGTACTTCTTAATGGCGTCTTCTACTCCGCGTTCTAAAGAATCCTGGTTGTAGTAACCGTCCACAAAACAGAATTCTGGATTATTTGACAGGATGTTGGGTGTGTAGTGTAGTTTTGCATAGACGTTTGCAGAAGTTTTTCTCAATTGTTCAGGACAATTTTCAAACTGCTCTTTAGTTATGTATATTGAAATGGAGTTTTTATCCCAGCCACCCATATATAGGGGTATTACCAAAGCCTGTCTCTTGCCTTGTTTCTTCTTGAATATGATGCTCATCCGAAACATCCTAAAATGCTCAAAATCCAGCATATATTCTGAGAGTGGGATATTGTTATCGACTTTACTGTCTTTAATAGCAGGAAATTGTGCAACTACAAGTTCCACACTCGGAACCTTGTGGAGGTTTTTAAGCTCAATTGTGTAACAGTCAAGCGTTTTTGTTTTGTCAATAGTGCCATCTGCAGTCCTAAGATACTCCTTGCTCGGAATATAATCCATCTGGCAGTGCTTGAAAAGCCTGTTCGCTAACAAGTCAACTCTTACTATTTTTAGATCTTGTTCTGCCTTTTTCTGTAAAAGAGTATCCATATGGAAAAAGTTATATCCTGTAAAATACTGTCTCTTGCCTTCGCGCAAATCCCTTTTGATCATATTCTGCAGTTTCTGTTCTGTGTTATAATCATATTCTCGCAGCCATTCAAGTACGCCCTCATATCGGATTGGCTCAGGATTGGTATTGTTTTTAGGTACTATTCGGGCTGTCCTCAGCTGCGTCATGATGCTCTTCCTTCTTTTCTTCTTCTTGCCAGGACCTTCTTCAGTGTATGATTTACCATCTACATCATAATAGATAGTCCTGCCATACATGTCAACACTTTGGGAATATGCCTTGCGAAGCTCAATCTCCATCACTACTGACCACCCCCGTACTTCTTAATGGCTTGATCAACGCCTCTTTCCAAGGACTCTTGAGAAAAGAAACTATCTACATAGTAGAACTGCTTCTCGTCTCTTTTCAAGAAGTCAGGTGTATAGAAGAGATGTGCATAGGCCTTGTACATCTTATGCTGGACTGTACGTTTGCTCTTGGGATCAGATCCAGGAACAGTAAACCACGCAACATTGGGAAGGAGTAAGTCAGGCAGATATATAGGTATTATCAAGGCTTTTCTCTTCTTCCAATTCTCCTTGAAGATTATTGTCATCCTAAACATCTCAGAAAATTCAGATTTAGCCATCAGGGTAGAAAGCCTCATATTACCTCTATAGACGTTTGTTATGGATGGGAGATCAGCAGTTACCAGTTCTATATTCTTATACCTATATTCGGGTATCTGTTTGATTTCAAATCCTTTGTAATGGAAAGGTTTATTGTCTACCCACGAAGTATAGTAGACATGGTCAAGCTGGCTGGACCGAAACAGTTTATTTGCTAACAGATCAACTCTAACAATCTTAGGATCCTTTTCCATTTTCTTCTTTAGGCTTGGGTCTATAGCAAGGAAATTGTCAACTAGCGCGCGTCTTCGCCCTTCATCCCCACTCCTACCCATAATCCCTTCCATCTGGCTCTCCTCCTTGATATTCTCATCAGACAGCCAACTATATAATTCCAGATATTTGATTTCAAGATTATTAAGCTTGGAATTAGGAATCTTCTCCATCTCCCTCATCAAGGTCATGATACTCTTCGGCTTTTTCTTCTTCTTACCGGATCCTGCCTTTATCATCGCAGGACCATCTCCGATTGAAATGACCATTATCGCCCACCTCCGAACTTTGCTATCTCGTTCTCCAAAGCATCCTTCAGCGAATTCTGATCGTAGAAACCATTGATATAATCCAGAACTATCTTACGCTTTCCAGTATAAGATGTTGAAAACAGATGGCAGATAGGCTGTTCCAGCTTCTCTTTTGATATCAGTTTTTCCCTTATATTTCCTAACTTGTCAGTCAAATTACTTTCCTTGTTAGTTAGATACACATAATTACCATAGGTTTTTCTGGATGACTCTTTTTTCTTGTATAATATATTAAACGAAAGCTTAGAAAGGATCATTTCAGAAGGAAGGCCGTTTAGAGTTTCTTTGAGAAGATTCTCATGTGTTTTCTGCATATAGCTGACATTTGGCACTGAATAGACTGCCAGGTCTATGCTAGGATGGTTTGGAATATCTTTGAAAACATATTTAATTGATTCCTTATCATCGCCGGTCTTAAGAGTGAATTTAGCACCCAATAACAGATCATTTACAACTTTATTTAATTGGATTACAGCATCCCGATCAAGATGTTCTGCGAATTCATCAAAGAATATATTATCAGACATCTGACCTTCGTAAAGTATCATGCTTCTTCTATCCAGTAATTCATGCAGCTCTTCAACCCAGCCATCAATAAAGAACCGATACATGAATTCAAAGCTACCGCCCTGGCTGACTGTGTCAGTAACATCTGAAGTTAATGTTTTAAAAACTAGGTTGCCAATATTCTTCTTCAAAGATTTCCTTTTCTTCTTCTTTTTCCCGCTTCCTTTAGCTATTGGTTCTTCTTGCATTGATGTATTCCTCATTGTATTGTGTTAGTGCTTCTTTTAGGCCGAACTCCGTTGCTTGATCAGTAAGATAGCTATCTATTAGGTTGACTTTAGTCCCTCCAAGCCTATAATCGACTTTCAGTATATGACCTTTTAATCTGAAGTTTGGATTTCCAAGAAGATAAGAAAAACTGTTCTTTAAGTCGCTTACAGTAGTATAGCGGGTGTCTAAAAGAAGGGGTATACAAATTCCAGTCCTTTTCTTATCGTCTTTTATAGTCTTTATCAGAATATTAAGGCTGTATCCTGTTCTATTCTTCCCAATTTTATTAAAATCCCTTTGAAGATCAATATCAGGGTATTTTTCATCAGCATAGTAAGGCAACTTTAGGGAGGCTAGTTCTATACATGGATAACCTGGAACATCCGCCAAATAATAAATAATCGATTTTTCATCTTTAGAATAGAAATGTCTTCCACCCTCGAATATATAGCCGGCAATAAGATCAATCCTGGTCGCCTCCTTATTTGTCTGCATAGCCAACTCTAGCTGGTTGTCTGTGAAGGTTTTCTCTTCTATCATCAATCCATCATTATTTACTTTCGCATATGCGAGCTCTAAGGTCATATCTCTTGTAAATGGATACAAGTAAAGATTCTTTGTATTGCTGTAGATATTTTCTTCTATGCGCAAAATAGCACTATCTTTCTTTTTCCTTTTTCTTTTCTTTGGATGGTTCATCTCTTCCTCAGTAGGATCTACGAATCCATAGTAGCTTCTCAATGTGACAGGCCGTTTCTTCTTTTTTCCAGAGTCCTTGTAGATGAGTTCTTTATTCATGCTTTCACCTCATCCCAGGCTTGCTTTGGCAGCTCTTGTTTTCCGCCGCCAAATACCTGTATGCCTGCATCTAAACGGTTCTTTAGTGATGGCATATAGTTACAGACATCGAAATATCTTAGCAGAGTATAATCTGAGAATCCTTGGGTTAGGAACATATGCACAGGATGTTTTTGCAGGTCCTTTGGAACTCTCACATCCTTGCTGAACATAGGTATTAAGAATCCGTCTCCTTGGCTATGTGGTTGCTTGAAATGGATCTGAAGACAACAATGTTCTATGAAATGTTTTTTCTCTTTATTGCCCTGGACATAGTTGTTGTTCAGAAGACTTTCCTCAATTGTATTTGGATTTTGATTATAAGATGGCAGGTTCAGTGAAGCATAGCGTATTCCGGGATATGTTGGTATTTCACTGAAGATGAAACGTCTGTAGATGTTTTGACCTAGAAAATGCAGAAGGGCACCTTCAAACATATCCTCAACAACCTCATTAAGGGGAATGAAGGTATCCCTGAGTCCTGGTCTTGAAAGGCAGCTGTTCATTGTAATATCGCCTTTTTTGAAAATATGATGTTCTTTATTCATTATTGGAAGCAAATGATATGTAATTTCTTGATTTACAGCACCCTTTCTGTGTATAAAACCCGGGAAGTAGCCCTCAATTGAATAATTATATTCATTGATATGATACTGTTTTCCCCCGTCCACGTACATCTTCACTCTCTTCACTTTCTTTATCTTACCAGAGGGTGCATCAATCAATTCACTCATGGTTTCAACCCCCTGTTATTGATAGCCTCTTTTAGGCCTCTTTCAAATGAGTCTTCGTTGCCATATACTCCATAATATTTGAAGATTTGATGATCCTTTTGCTCCCTATTCTTATGAACTGTAAAGATGTGTGCATAAGCACCCTCAAGGCCAGTTGCTATGAAATTATGAACAAACGATCTTTCTTTAGGAATTATCCGACCTTCATGGGATAATGGTATAAAAAGACCTTCAATATCAGACCCTTTTTGTGGTTTGAAAATTATATTCAAGTGCATGCTATCGTCCATCAAACTGAAATAATCTGTCTTAACGATCCTGTCGCGACTAATTTCTGCTTGAATAAGGTATAATAGAACCATGTCAAGATTCGGCGATTGTGGAAATTGATCCATATAATAACAATCAAGAGCGTTATCTTTAGTTTTCCTACACCCTGCTTGATAAAATATTTGTTCAGCAACAGGTTTAATATTTATATAAGCAGGATGACCTTTAATGAAAGGATTTAACTCAATAGTATCTTTTCCAAAAGATTTGTATTCATAAGGAAACTGCTTCATCCATTCCCTAACATGTTCTCTTGTGGCTTTCTTGGTCCAACTAGTTCCAAGATTCCAATAGGCAGTTGTAGAATAATCTTCGATCTTCACAAACTTCTCTTTTTGATAAAAGCCTTTTATCTTCTTGACTTTCTTCTTCTTGCCAGAAGGCGCATCGATTATCTCACTCATTGTTTCAACCCCCTGTTATTGATAGCTTTTAGAAGTCCTCTTTCGAGACCATCCTCATTGCTATAGACATTATAGTATTTGAACAGGTGATGTGATTTCAGCTCTTTTCGTTTATGGACTGTAAAGAGATGTGCATAAGCATCTTCAAGACCAGTCGCAATCTTATTGCCCAGATGTTTTTCTCGTGGGATGATCAGGCCTTGATTATAAAATGGCATAAAAAGGCCTTCTATATCAGAGCCTCTTTTGGGCTTGAAAATAACACTCATGCTTAAAGAGCTGTTTTTCAATTGATAATAGCCTATATAGTCCTTCCTGCTTTCCAATTCATCAAGAGTCTCCTCTTTTGTTAGGTCTGATTGTGGAAGATGGAATATTATTAAGTCAATGGTTGGATGGCCAGGAGTCTTATCCAAATAATAGTGCTCTATGCCCTTATCTACTTCTATAGAACAGTAAGCTCGCCTGAATATTTTTTCAAAAATATATTTAACATTAAGATAATTTTTATTCTCTTCGATAATCGGATTCAGCTCAATAGCACCCCGACCAAACGTATATTTTTCATAGGCAATATTTTTCACATGTGCCCTTATTTTTTTCCTAGAGGTCTTATAGACCCAGTTGGTACCAAAATTCCAATGGCTGTCTGTAGAATAATCTTCAAGAGGTACAAATATTTCTCCCTGGTAAAAGCCTCTTATCTTCTTAGCTTTCTTTTTCTTGCCAGATCTAGGCTCATCCCTAATACTATCTTTAAAGACAAGCGACTTGAATCTAGGCATAGGACCTGGAGGTCCTGCTAATCTTGTTCCGCTCACCATATACTACCTCCAAAATTCCAGACATAATCCTGGAATTTTTTATCTAGTTGTTTTTGGAATTTTTTTTGAGAATGTTGCTCATATGTAATTTCCAAGGTGGGAAATTTCTTCAAAGTGGCAGTGAATGCAAACCAGGAATATCCTTTCTTAGCTTTGGGTACTCTTGCATCTGACTTTAACATCGGCACAAACAAGGCCTTATCGGAAATACTCCCATCCTCATTAGGAAAAAAGAAGTAAAGATTATAGACATCCTGTTCAAGGTTTTCGATATATTTTAATTGCTCTTTATTAGGATTTTTCCAGAATCCCTCATTCTGAACTAAAGGAAGAGTAAGCCGGGCAAATGAGAAAGTGGTATCAGAGGGCGTTGTATCTGAATTATAACCTGAAAAATAATAGACCCTGTATGATTCATGTTCCTCGTATAAATAGGCCTTGTTATGAAATAACTCAGTACAAAGATGGTCAATTGGAACAATAAGATCCTTATCATTGTCAACATCCGCCCATAAGGGAGTTACGAAATTCTTAACAACTGACTTGCCCATATCAAACGACTCTGTTATCAACTTATCTGTCAGAATCTTTCGAAAGGATGAACACCACATATAACTGTCCCTTTGAGCCATTGTCTTATTGTTTTCTTCTGGTTTTTTTGATTCCAAATAAGCATCTATACAGAAATTGTTCTCTGGCTGTTTCTCATCCTTGAGTCTTCTCCTTGGCTTCCTGCCAGATTCTCGATTATCGATTATTTCAGTCATTTGATCGTCTCCTCCCAAATTTCATCTCTGAACTCCTTTATTATACCTTTAAACTGTTTTAGAGTGTCATAGTCAGATGGACACTCAGAATGTGATTCATATTCAATTTCCAATGTTGGGAACTTCTTCAAGGTTGCAGAAAAGGCAAGAAGCCCATAATGCATTTTATCTTCAGGGATCCTTGCATCTGTATTTAGCATAGGTATAAACAGTGCTCTATCAGAGATGCTACCATCTTTTCTATAGAAAAAGAAATAAAAGTTATAGGTATCCTGCTCAAGCTCTTGTATGGATCTTTGTTTTTCTCCTGCTGCATTTGTTATTAGTCCATATCTTAAATTTCGAGGCAGATTTCCTCTGGCAAATGCAAAAAGTGATTTTTTACCTTTCTTTTCACGTGCACTTCTAATCTGATAGGACTCAAAGTATGTCTCATGTTTTTCTGAATATATAGGTCCTAAATTGTAAAAATAATCACATATCTTTCCAAAGGTTTTAGGATTGTTCAAATTCGGGGACCGGTGGATCT
The DNA here is from genome assembly GCA_964647565.1 of uncultured Methanosarcinales archaeon. Classification (GTDB taxonomy): domain Archaea; phylum Nanobdellota; class Nanobdellia; order Woesearchaeales; family CAZYIM01; genus CAZYIM01. Next base: position 36,661 of record CAZYIM010000014.1, on the reverse strand, counting down.
CATCCATTATTGGAGAGATTCCAAATCCTAATTCTTTGTATCCAGTATTTCCTTGTAAATTCATTTCATTTCTTGTCTGAAGTATCTTCCTGAATGAAGAACACCAGAGATAGCCATCCCTCTGAGCCATTGTAAGATTGTTATCTTCAGTTTTATGGGCTTCCAGAAAAGCATCCAGGCACATATTGTTCTCTGGCTGTTTCTCATCTTTGAGTCTTCTCCTTGGCTTCCTGCCTGATTCGGGATTATCGATTATTTTAGTCATCGAGCTGTTCACCTTTGAAGTGTTTTACAATATCATTAAACGACGCCAAAAGTCCTTGTTCTGATACTACGTGAACATACGGTTGATATTCAATCTCAAATGAAGGAAATTTCTTCAAGGTTGCAGTGAAACCGTTCATTGCAAAAGATTTTTTATCTTCAGGGATCCTTGAATCAGTCTTCAACAGCGGGATAAACAACGCCTCATCAGAAATCTTCCCCTCTTTATTATAAAAAAAGAAATACATATTGTAAGTGTCCTGCTCAATCTTCTCAATATATTTAATCCCTCCACCAGCAGCATCAAGGAGAAACTCTTCATTTGTTTCACGAGGTATAGTTACCCGTGCAAACGCAAATTCATGGCTGTCTTTATCATCTATATTAGCGTTATTCAAATAATAACAAATATAGTGTGTATCCCTTTTTTCTGTGAGCCTTAAATAATTATTATCTAAATTATTAAGGATCGAACCAAAAGGAATGTCTGATTCCTTATTCCCATTAAGCTCATCTCCAATAGAATATAGACAATAGCCTATGACGTTTGTGCCTAAATTTCCTGATAAACCTTTATTCTGTTTATATCTAAGTATAGTCCTAAAGGAACTGCACCAAAGATATCCATCCCTCTGAGCCATTGTAAGATTGTTATCTTCATTTTTATGGGATCCCAAAAATGCATCCAGGCACATGTTGTTCTCTGGCTGTTTCTCATCCTTGAGTCTTCTCCTTGGCTTCCTGCCAGATTCAGTGTTATGGATTATGTCATCTTTTTCAGTCATTTCACATTACCTCGTTTATGTTATTAATTGCTTGTGGAATAGAATCTGCATAATTGTATAGGTTGATATATTCGAATTCTACTTTCTTTGGTGTGTATGTCAATAGGAATGCATGGCCAAGCTGGCGCTGGTGTTTTTTCAAGATCCTGCTATCCCATGCGCAGAAAGGTATGAGAAGTCCTCTAGCTTTCCGACTCTTAGGATTATACTGCTTGAAGATAAGGTTCAATGTAAACTCTTCAACTTCCCTGTAAAAGGTATTCTGCATGAATCCCCACATACTTTTTGTCTTCTTATCATTCCTATTCAAACATTCAACAATACTTCCTGGGGGAATTGTTAACATTGCAAGCTCCACCTGGGACAGATAGGGTAGCTCTGTTGCATAATATTTCACGTATACACTTTGATGCGACCTTAGATACTTAGCATATCCTAATATCTTGAAAGCCAGATCCTTCATTGCGACCGGCTCTTTACCTATCCAATCTTTCACAAATAAAGATGTCTTCTCATTAACTGTATTATCTCCAAAATATTGATTTTTCTCATCGATCTCGTTGATAATTTCTTTGATGGAGTCTTTGTGCTTGAAAGGATGCAATATACCATGAAGCTCTTTCTTCAGTTTCCTTCTGGGTTTTCTTCCTGTGAATGGGTGTAGGATTATTTCGTCTTTAGGTTTATTATCTTCTTTCTTCCTTTTTCCAATACCTGTTATCTTTGTCATTTGAACCCCCTCGATTTTATGGCTTCTGTAAAACCTAATTTGAGATGGCTGAAGAAGCTGTAGACATTGCCATATCCATAAATCATCATTTCTTTGCCAATTACATAATTGCTAGGATAATAAAAAACATTGAAGAGATGGTGCTTGTCTTTGAGCTCTTGCAGAACCAAGTCTTCTGGCCTTGCAAACGGAACAAATAATCCTTTTCTATAGCCCTTATCATTCTTTTCTTTCTTGAAGAGCACATGCAGACCCAGTTCATCTGCATCCATAGGAAAGAGATCTGTAGTTTCATTATAGAAAATGCTTCTTTCAAGCATATTGGCAGGATGTAAGTTTGATGGGAATGTGAGCACTGCCATTTCAACATTATGAAATCCAGGAACATCAGCAATATATAATTTGTATCTTGCAAGGTTCAGATTATAAGCCACAGAATCAAAATAACCCTTGCAGCCTATGAACAGTTCTGTGACCAGCTTGTCAACACGAGTAAAATGGTGATTGTCATAAGATTCAGGATGCTCATAAAAGAATGCATTGGTATCTATCCTGCCTTTTTTCATGATCGTGCCTTCTTCCCTGACGATCTCCAGCATCTGCTGATCAAGCAGCTTGCGGTTTCCATAATCATGCTCATGAGGTAAAAAGCGTTTTACATAGTTAGAAAGCAAAACCTCTTCACCACCAGCTTGGATAACTCTATCTGCTTTCTTCATCTTCTTTCTCTTCCCGCTTCCAGCATCAATCACGTTTTTTTGGGACATACAGATTAAGACCTCCGAGCACGTGCATTACATTAATGAATCCAGCTTCCAGACCCTTGTAGGAATAGAAGCCGTCAGCGTATTCATATTTTATAGAACCTTTATCAGTATCAATAGCAGCAAGCAATAGATGGGCATAGAAATCCCTGTCATGCCCTGCTTTTCGAACTTTACCATCAAAATCTTTTTTCTTGGGAGATAGGGCATCCTTTGCATCCAATGGAATAATATAACTGTTTCGATGCGTAGACCAGTGTGTAAATGGCTTTATCATGACATTCAAAACACATTGGTTGGTGTTTTCAAGAATCTTGTAGTCTTTTCCGTCAGTAACAGTTTCCACCTGAGGCAATCGTAAATAGGCCATGGATGTTGAAGTATGGTTGAATATGGTTGGAGCAATTATATATTCAATCATTGAAGGCGTTGAATTTATAATGAATCTAGATCCCTTGAATACCTTTTCAACAAGCAGATCAAGCCTTGTAAAGCCATATTTTTCAAGAACCTCTGGCTGGAAGCATTGCAAACCAGAAAGAGCGCCTTGCTTCATTCTTTTACCGGACACTCTTAGCTTGATACGCTGCTTGTACATATCCATGTGGGTTTTGATGTCTAATACAATTCCCGGATTAAAATCCTTAGTCCTCTGTCTATAATCTTCTTGTGAAACGACATTTAACTTACGATAAGCAGCCCTGAGTGACTTTGGACGCTTCTTCTTCTTGCCGCTAGGGGCATCTATTAATTTCTCTTTCATATTTCCACCTGAAACTTAATTTTAAATCCTTGCAAAAGGAATCCTGATATTTTTGTCTTTGAACAACCTTTCGTAATTTCTTATTGCAATCTTCATTCCGTTCACAAAATCTTTCGAATATTCATATATATTGAAATAATGTCCACTGGCCAAGTGTGATTGTACGAACTGCATTTCAACTGCATGTCCATAGCTGTATTTTGGATCCTCAGGTATACGGGGATCACAATATGTCAATGGGACCATGATGCCGTATCTTATCTTGATATCTTTGGGCACTTTCTTGAAAAGGATGAATAAGGTCATATCATCAATTAACGGAGCCTTGTGGGCGCCTCGCCAGTCTTTCTCACTCCTAGCCTCATCATTGACAGGACCAACCCAGAATACAGGCAGGATCAGTTTAGCCAACTCAATATTAGGGTATCTTTCAATATCCTTGAATAAAAACTCATAGGTTCCAGACCAGCGAAATTCTGAATATTTTCCACCCTCAAACAAAGGCAAAACAAGCTCTTTCATGGATAATTGTTTGTTTTTAGCAACCTTGTAGGCAAAATTATAGTCTGGAAAATCTTCATTGATCTCAGTCCCATCTCTATCAATCCTTGATAAGATTCTCTCAAGCTGTTTCTCTTTCTTGTAAGGGTTGATATAACCAAAATGTCTCTTGCCAAAGTTAATGATCTCTTTTCTGAAGGCAGAGTCTGGAATCTTAACTATCTTCTTTGTTCTTCTTGGCTTCCTGCCAGAAGGTGCTGGAATTGGATCTTCTAAAACGGATACCATTTCTTACCTCCAAAATATGTTTTATTTTTCGAGGTACCAGCAGCTCGCTGCTTAGTACCTCCGTACTTTTTTACAGCATTATTTACTCCTTTTTGCAAGGATTGATAATCTGAATATGAATTAATACAGTCTATCGAAGGTGGTGCAGACATCCTTTTGATATGAAATATACTATAGGGATGATTCTGTATTAAGGGAATGTTTTTTTCCTTCTTGAAAAAGCCTTCGGAGAATATTTCTTGAGCTGAAATCATGTCATTCATAACAACAAATAATCCTTTAGCATTGTAAAAAATAATATTGAGGATTGGATAATAACGTCTTTCTATGTTATTGTTTTCCGAATTTTTAATAATTTGAGAATCGCTGCAAAAAACTGCGTATTTTATTTTTGGATATTGTTCTGAAGGCTTGATTAACAAGACAGAATGGTTTTTATATGTAATATTAACTGTTTTGGAAACCTTAAGAAGATCATTCACAATAAATTCTATCGCAGGCGGTTCATGGGATGCATTAACCCCAACATCCAAATTGTACCTTTCTGGATGGGCAATATAAAGTGGATTTCCAGTTCTGCTATTTTCAATTTTATCGAATTTATTATAGAAAGTATTAGTAGTATAAAACGGTGCGATCCATTGCAATCGACCGCTTAAATCAAAAGCATCCATATAATACAGCTCATAAGATGTACACCATTTGACTCGAGTCATCAAACTAGCTTTTTTCTTAACAGCCTTTGCGATTTTCTTCTTTTTTCCACTTCCTACTTCGATTAGTTTTTCTTTCATATTCCACCTGAAACATTATTTATGTCTTTTTGATAGCTTCCTCGTAAGTCGGTTGATTAGTTCTGAACATCTTTTCATGATGATTAAGTGCAATCTTGAGCCCGTTCTCAAATGAGCTTGAAAAATCATAAAAGTTGAAATATTTTCCATGAACAATATACTCTTTATGGCGGTATAGTTTGGAAAACTGGATCTCGATAGCATGGCCATAGTTATGATCTAGATTTTCAGGCAATGCAGAGTCACATATGGTCAGGGGCAGCATCAATCCATATCTGATGTGTGCTTCAGGAAGCAATTTTTTGAATAGGATGAAAAGCGTCATGTCATCTGGAAGAGGCGCCTGATGTGCAGATTTTAACCAATATTTCTTATCTCTCTCTTCACTGTTTATCGGGCCTGGATTGAACGATGCAATTTTCATCCGGACTAACTCAATACCAGGGTATCTCGGTACATACATTGTGGTAAAAATATAATCTCCATCATTAAGATTTACATCGTATTTACCGCCCTTGAACGGATTTAAAATCTCTCCTATCTTCTTTTCAGACCTATCTGAGACTTTGAATGTGAAATTAACAGGGCCAAATCCTTGGGGAAGGATCTCCCCATCCACGTCTAGTTTATAGGCTAACCTGTTCACATATTTTTGCTGCTTGAATGGATTGATCAATCCCAAGGTCCTCTTATTAAGATCAATGACTCCTTCCATGAAGACTGAATAGGGAATATTATCTACCCGTCTCTTTTTCTTTATCTTGCCAGGTCCTGCTTCGATTAGTTCTTTCATATTCTCATTCCATAGTTTTTTATAGCTGTCTTTAGCTTGGTCTCTAGAGTCTTCATCGTGTCAGCCACATCATAATAGCTAAGTTTTGAATGTGTTTCATAATTATTAAATACAAATATGTGGCCTTCTTTTTTCCTTAAGACTTCAGGTATTCTTTTATCTGAATTGAACATAGGTATTAGGAGACTGGTCTTATAATCCGGTTCGGGTTCGCCTATTGAACGGTGGAATAATGCTGTCTGCATCGGAGAAAATATTATCTGCAAAGAATAATCCTCCACTTGTGTCTTTCCATTGAACACTCCCGGAACCAGGTATTCATGATAGTTCCATGCCAAGCCTCCTTTAATCACAGATTGTCGCATCTTTTTCTTTACAAAGGGAATCCTAAGCTCGATTAATTCTATCTCTGGATAATCCTTCAAGCCTGCAAATGCATAGAATCTTGTTGTTTTACTCTCAATCAGCATATTCTTATCAAATGAAAATCTCATCACATCTGCAAAGGAACATAAATTCACAAAATCAGGTTTTATGCCTTTAATTATGTTAAAATAAGCAGCTTCCTCTCCATAATCATTCTGTCTTACAAAACCATTGGTCCTAACAAAATATGCGCGTTCTGAAATTGTAGAATATTGCTTGTCTACGTTAGAGGTTCCCCATAATTCATTGTGATCATCAATCCTATGATTAAAATCAGCCAATCTTATCAGCTTGCCATCTACCTTGACCTTTATCTTAGCTTTTTTCTTCTTTTTCCCGCTTCCAGCCTTGATTAGTTCAGTCATTTGATTATTTCCTTGTTACAATCACATATTGCATTTGATAGGCCCATCCATAGTTTATGCATATTTCTATAAACTCCATAGTATCTGGTCGTTAGAAAAGCATCACAATCAGGCACGCTTTCAGTGTAAGTCTTTATCAGGATATGACCGTAATGATGACTTAGCTGTTCTATAACATCTGGATGTTTATTGCTCATCGGAACAACCAAGCAGGTTCTATCATGTCTATTCTTTTTGAGATAAAAGTTCAGGGTTAACAACTCTGGATTGATGCCTTCTTTTGAAGGAAAGGCTTCAATTGCTTTGGCTAACTCATTAGGTGTAATATTGGCAGAAGGATTGTTCATTGTCACAATATCTATTTTCGAGCTGTCAAAGCCACCTCGGACTGCATAACTGATAAGATTGTTTTTTTCGTCAATAACCACCTTAGATTCTACAAGCCAAGGACTGATAAGATGATATAGATCTACAAATCCACACTTAGGATCACTAAAATTTTTATGATAACTCAGGAAATCAATTTTTTCATTTTTAGATTTTAAACCTAATCGAATTTTTAATCTAGCAATATGATTATCAAGACTATTGAAGGGCATATGGGTATTTCCCGCTTCCCATTTATCCCATGTCCAATAATATTCAAAACTCCTGAAACCTTTCCTGTCATAAAAGCCATTTAGCTTTCTTTTTTTCTTTATCTTCCCGCTCCCAGCCTTGATTAGTTCAGTCATTTTTTATGGTCACATCCGAATTTATCAATACTTTTTCTCAATCCTTGTTCGAGTGTTAAAATATTAAAAAAGCCATCCTGATAGCTAGTATCGATCTTGTCATTTTTCCTGTAAATATGCAAAAGATGGCTTATCGGAACATCCAGGTTCCCAGAGTAAGGAGCTCCATCCTTTGGTTTTTTTCTCATTTGCAGATTTGATGCGTTAGATGTCTGGACAACAAGCAGCCCATTGCTATATTTTTCTTCATCAGGTTTTTTGTTGAATAGTATATTCAGACTAACATTGCTTATTAATCCAGCCTTGCCATGATCATCTAGCTTGCCTTTGTTTATAGATTTCTTATCCAGATATGAATCAGATGGAAGCGTCAGCATCATGACCATAATAGATGGAAACTCTTTAATCTTGGACATTAGATAATAATCTGTGTCATATTTGTTGAATTTCGCAATATCCTGATCCTTGAATAGATTGTCCATCACAGTATCCAGTCTTATGAAATCAGTTCCCAGAATTTCACTAATCCTATTGGCAGTGGTATTGATCGAAGCCTTGTTCTCCTCATAATCCCCACCAAGAATTTTCATTGGTACGTTAATCTTGAAAAAAGTATCATTAAGGATCTCTTCTGCCTTGCCCAGATTAGACCCTCTTATCCTGTTAGCAAAATGTTTTTCAATATCTGAATTAGAATATTTTTCCAGTCTTAGATTAGACTTTAATGTCCTTCTCTTTTTCTTCTTTTTCCCGCTTCCTGCCTTGATTAGTTCAGTCATTTTCTTATTCCGTAATTTTTTATTGCTGTTTTCAGTTTTTTCTCAAGGTCCCCCTTTGAGTCGCAGACATCATAGTATTTGATCTTGGTGTAGTTTTGATAATGGTACAGTACAAATATATTAGCTTCTTTATTTCTCAACTGGTCAGATATCCTCCTGTCACTGTTGAACATGGGTATAAGAAGACTGACAGCATATCTATCATCGAACTCATTTATAGATTTTTGATAAAGGGTTAATTTATTTTGATTGAATATGATCTGCATTGTGAAGTTTTCAACTGGGTATTTTTCCTTGAAGACACTGTGAATATTACGGCTATAAGTCCATTCAAGACCTCCTTTCATCCTTGATTTTAATGTTCTCTTGGTCACATGCGGTATATTTAACTCGATCAGCTCTATTTCAGGGTAATTATCAAGATCTGTAAAAAGATACTTTCTTAGCTTCTTATGTTCTATCTGCGTATTCGTTTTATAGCTGAAACTCATAAGATCAGCAAGTTCAGAGAGGTTGAAGAATCTGACATCTTTTTTTATTAGGTTAAGCTTATTTTTTTGCATCCCCATGAAATACATTACCTCTTCAAAAAAATCATCCTGCCTGACAACACCCTCATCCTTTATTATCCTCGCTCGTTTTGAAATTTCATAACCATTATGGAAAACATCGATAAATCCTAGTTTTTCAGCCTCGTTTTTGATTATATGATTGAAATCTTCAAGCCGTATGATCCCACTGCCAACTATCTTAATCTTTTTCTTCATTCTTTTTTTCTTTTTCCCGCTTCCTGCCTTGATTAGTTCAGTCATTTTAACATATCATATCCATAATCACCTAAGGCCTTTGCAAGGCCGTTAATCAGTTTGTAATTGTTCTCATATACGCCTTGGTATTTGACAATGGATTGGTCATAATCCTCGTCTTTTCTCGAGATCCAATCCTGCATCAATACATGACCATAAACATGGCTGACCTGCTTGATTATATTTCTATGATTCTTGCACATTGGCACAACCAGACATGTCCTTGTAGTATCTTCTTTCTTCTTCAGATAGATGTACAAACCTAAGAGATTAGGATCAATAGCTCCCCTGATAGGCCCTGCATTGAAATTTTGTGTCAATTGTTGGGGCGTCGTACTTTCATATGGAATCATCAATCTCACCAGGTCAACATTTGATTTTTCATTTTTCTCATCCATAGCAAAGCTTAAAAAACTATCATGACTAACAACAGTGTGCTTGGTATTAACCGCAAAAAACTTGGCAATATAATCAATCCTTACAAACTCGTGGTTTTTTGTATTGAAATCAGGATGCAATTTGATTTTTGGAACTGTATCATTCTTGCCTTTTAACTTGATCTCGCGTTTAGTTTTTCGAATCATCTTTTCATACATATCAAAGGGATGCCATGTCTTCTCCCCTGTCAACGATTGCACATCTGAATACTCTGAAAATTTATGGAATACTTCACCCTCATACCAGCCAGTAATCTTCCTTATTCTTCTTGGCTTTTTCCCGCTTCCTGCATCGATTATTTTTTGTTTCATTGTTTTTTACATTTCCTTAGAGATTTCCATTATTGATTGTCTTAATCCATCTTCCAAAGTCTTAGTATCATAATAACCATTCAAATAATGGCTATAGATTTTATTATCCCTGTAAAACGTGGAAATGACATGACTAACTGGTTTATCCAAATACTTTGAATAGTGGTTATCATCCCAAGACAAGTATCCTGTTTTATTTGCCAGCTTGGAGGCTTTACATGATTGGAAAATTACCAGACCGTTTTGTTTATTAGGATCTTCAAGTCCTTGCTTGAATTTGATTTTGAATGAAAGTTGCTTTAGTAATGATACCTTGTTCTTCTCAGATGCATGAAACCTTTTCTCAGGTATTATCTCTTCTAAATAATCTGCAGAAGGGATCTTCAAAACAGCATAATGTATATTTGGATATTGCTTGATTTTACCAATAAGATAATATTTACTATGTTTAATGTGTGTTATTGAGACCTCAGATTTTTTGAAGATATTCTCAACAACATTATCTAACCGCATAAAGTCTGAACCAGTCAAAGATGTTATTCGTATAAAATCGTTATTCATCTCTTTTTGAATGGATTCAAATGGCTGATCTAAATCATTGATATATCGAATAATTTGTTCAGAAGGGTCAGGCATCAGATAATGTCTTCCCTCAGAACGATTCCCTCTTATCTGTCTTAGAAAAAACGTGTTAATATTAGAATTTCGGAAATTATTACATTTCAGATCTACTTTTAGATTCCTTCGTTTCTTCTTTATCTTTCCAGGTCCAGCTTTGATTAGTTTTTCTGTCATTAGCTACCTCGAGGTTCGTAGTTTCTTTTTGTGTTGAGCGCTATCCTCAAACCTTCAGTCAGGTCAGAGCAATAGTCAAAGATGTTGTTGAGCCAGTAATGCACTGAGGGGAGCATGTATCTCAATACGAGAAGATTGCCAGTTCTTTTTTGGAATTCTTCAGAGAATCTTGTATCCTGGGATGTCAAAGGCAATAGCAGACCTCGCATCCATCTACGTTCTGCTTTATATTTATCATTTGAAAATATAACACTCAAACAGATATTGTTCGGATCTATCTGATAAAGTTTCTTGATGGCATTCTTTTCTAAACCAGTGTTGTTGAATGTGACTATATCATCATTGAAATTGGGTACCTTGAGTTGAGCCAACAAAACCTGTGGAAATGCTGGAGCAGATGTAATGCTATATGTCATCAGACCGGGTTCTTTTACACCCTTGATGATTTTATTGGATTTTACCTTCTGGCTCAAATATGAAATATAGTACCCGCCTTCAAACAGGTTTTCAACAACATTGCTTATCCTATAGAAACTTGATTCTAATCCTCTTCCTGCATATTTCACTCTGCTTGATATCGAACCTCTTTCTAGAAGCTTGCCCTGGCCAAAACCATGAATGGCTTCAAGAATCTCAAAGGGTCTTTCTTCACCAGGTTCAACTGGATTAAACAACTTCAGGTCCTTGTTCTTGATATAGCCCTCACTAATAGGCTTGTCAGGGAATGGTTTCCTAACTCTTCTAGGCTTCTTTCCTTTTCCTGCTTGGATTAGTTCTCTATTTGGGTCCTGTGCTTTGTGTTCCATTTGTAAATGAATGTGTTTTTCCTTTTCCGTATTGCTCTATGGCCTGTTCCAGCCCTTTTGAAAAATGGCTCCAAAAGTTGTATATTCCGATGTACTTGGCATTGATATATGTGTGATAAGGATCCTTCCAAGGGGGAGAATAGCCGGGATCAGAGACAAACTCAAGCATGAATATGTGGTATTTCTGGTTACGTTGAGATTTCGGAACTATTGAATCATAACTAAACATGGGTACATAGATAGCTTTCCTGTTCTCTTTTTTCTTCTTTTTCAAATAAATAAACAAGCCCATCTGATGCACATTCTCATTGAATTGCGATGCTAGTTCTTCATAGTTAATCAGCTGGTCTATCAATCTAGGAGAGGGATATGCATGGGTTATCAGGTCAATATTATCATAACCTTTAGGTTCGACAAATCTAGTCTGGAAGTTTTTGGATTTCACTGAATATGTCCTGTTCTTGTAGAACATCATCATAGCCATGGTCTCGACATAGATCATGTCAGGACGTATGACTTCCATTTCATGCAGATTCTCAATATTGGTTGATCCTATCCATTCAGTACTTTCCTGATCAAATCCATTCTTGGCATCCTTGATCATCTTATCCAGATCTTTTCCAAGATCATGCATATTGAAGATTCTGTCTCCCCAAGGCAGCTTTATATTGAACTCTTCCAACGTCCTGTCATCTATCTGTGTGACCTTTCTGATCTTCTTGATCTTCCCGCTTCCTGCATCGATTAATTTATTCATTCAGACCTCGTAAAACCTTTTGTGGTTTATAGCAGCAATCATGCCTTTTGTTGGACCACTGAAGTATTTATTGATATTATGAAATTCTGTAAACACTTTCTTTTTTTGATAGGTTGCAGCAAAGAAATTCCCAGTCAAAATTCGTTGTTCTGATTCAGGCACTCTAGAGTCCTTGTTTGTTAAAGGAAATACCAATCCCTTTCTCGGCTTTTTTAGATCTTTACCCTTGAACATCACCTCAAGAGAAAAAACATCACGAGAAACATACAACCATGTTTTAAAGTAGTTATCATCAATTTCTGGATCATTAAGATAGGTTTGCCAGAAATAATTTGGTCTTGGAACTGAAATGCTGACCATCTCAACATGAGGAAAAGCAGGAGGATCAACCAAAGACAAAAACTGAACAGTTTCAGGGATTTCTGAAAGGCGTAATGAACTTCGGGGAAAGTATTGATTATCATAGTATTTTCTTCGAATTCCCTGCCTGAACTTACCACCCTTAAACAAATTAAAGAAAAGTTCAGAAATTTTTATAGAAGTATAACACCCGAGACGTATTTCACAATTCCAATCGATCTCATCTGTAGAAAACAGGTCCATAGAATCAAGAAATTTTTCATTATCATCTTTGAAATGATTATAATAATCCCTATCATGATAAGGAGACATACTAGCGCCAAACTCCTCAGGCAGCCACTCAGTCATGCCAAAAGAATTAGGCATGAATAGCTTCTTTCGCCTTCTTGGCTTCTTCCCGCTTCCTGCATCGATTATCATAGTCATTTTAAGTTTTGGATAAAATTCACACCTCTTATTTGTGCCAATATCCCATTTTTTATTCCGTTTGCACTATAGAATCCATTCCCATACCTCTCAACAACTTCAGTTTCAAAGAATTGCTGGATGATGGTATGAGCATAGGCTTTAGAAAGGAGACCAACAGCTTGTTTAGGTATTTTTTCCTCAGTCGCAAATTTATTAAAAAATGAGATATCCTTGATCAAGGGGATAGAAATACCGATTCTGTATGGATATTTTCCAGGTTTTAATATCACATTCAGATTATAGGCAGCCGGATCTGCTCTATATTTCAATTTGCCAGGTTTGACTGGAAGGCCTAATTTCCATGTGCTTTTTTCAAAATAAACTCTATCCTGGAATAAATAAGCAATTTCAACTTCAGGCAATTGTGGTATCTCGCTAAAAATATGTATTGAATGTTCTTGCTTTATTTTCTTATTAACGATATAATTGCTGCCATTAAAGAGATCATAAACTACTTTATCTAAATTGATATAACCTTTCATAAGGTCACCAAATGTTCCTTTAAGCGGTTTTATGAATTTCACTTTATTTTTTTTTAGACTCTTTTTCTTAAGCCTTTCAAGGTCTGCATCGATTCTGTGCTTGTGCCAATATGGACTTACCCATCCTAATTCCTTGACGGGTTTTATATCTGTAATCTTATTGCTACCTTCTAAGACTTGTTCCATGCCGTTTCGCTTCAAATCATCACGAACAGACTTAAGTCTCTTCTTTTTCTTCCCGCTTCCTGCATCGATTAGTTCACTCATTCAGACCTCTGTAGAATCGTTTATGGTTGATAGCTGCAATAATTCCTTCCTCCAAACTTTCAAAGTAATTATAGACATTATGATACTCTGTATACACTCTCTTCTTTTGATAGCTTACAAAAAAGAAATCTCCTATTAATCTTGATTCTTCTTGTTCAGGAATTCTTGAATCCTTACCAGATAAAGGAAACACCAACCCTCTCTTTTCTTTTTTAGGTCCTTCTCCCTTGAACATTACTTCAAGTGAAAACACATCTGGAATGACATGAAGTTCATCTAGGTAATCATTGTGATGTATATCTGGATCATTGATATATCTAAACTTCTTATATTTGGGTTGTGGAACCGAAATAGTGACCATCTCAATCTGAGGGAAAGAAGGCGGTTCTATCAATCTTAGAAATTGAACTGTTTTGGGATGCTTACGCATTTTGCCGTAACTTTGAATGTTATGTTGATGTTGATAGTACCTTCCTCGGGTACCAGTACTGAATTTACCGTTCTCAAAAAGATTGAAGAAAAGATCAGATAGTCTCATATCACCATAAGATGCTGTTATGATATTAGTGTCCCAATTGATTTTATCTTCAGAAAATTGGCCTATTGAATCAAGTATTTTATTATGAGTTCTCCTAAAAGTGTTGTAAAAATCCCTGCCATGATATGGAGACACATAAGCGCCGAAATCAATCTTTTTCCATTCAGTCACTCCAAAATCTTTTGGCTTGAATAGCTTTCTGACTCGTCTTGGTTTCCTGCCACTTTCTGGTTTGTGGATGATTTCAGGTTTGTCTTTTTTCTTCTTTTTCAAAGAATGCAATATCTTATTAACTATTTTTTTACCAGTAGGAGACTTGATATAACCGGTTTTATAAGTCTCTTGAATTTTATGTTCAAGATCATACATCTTTTTATTGATCTTCTCATCAAGTTGATACATTCTTTTTTGGACTTTATAATCCGCCTCTGCCGCCTTTCTCGCAGCATCTTTGTCTATCTCATACAAGCGGGTATTTAAGGAATTAATACGATCTGACACAGAATTGAAAATGTTCTTTTGTCCTTTATCCTTGTCATTGATGTATTTCTTCTTCATTTTCCACCTGGATGATATATCCTTCTTGTCCGTATTGCAATCCTTATTCCCTGTTCGTAATTGTTCGCATAATCATATATGTTGTAATAGTGTGAGATGACCTTGCTTCCGACCACTTCCCTCCCTTTTCCAAACTTGATAAAGGGAACATAGGTCACAGCAAAAAGATGGCCTGAATGCTCTCTTTCTTCATCAGGTATTCTTGAATCACAGCTTGTCAAAGGGATTAGCAATCCTTTTCTCTCTTTTTTAGGACCTGCTCTCCGGAAAAGTATCTCAAGTGCAAAAGCTTCTGGATGATATCCTCTTTGAATGAAATGCTTCTTTTTAAGACCATTATTCAACTTGCCATAGGGAAAAGTCCCATTGTGATGATTTGGCAATGTAAGGTTGACCATCTCAATCTCAGAGTGGGAAGATTTAGGCATAATGGTATACGCAATAGGACGGAAAAATTCATCGGAAATTGTCATATTTCTGAATTTTGATTTTTGTTCCTTAACGAAATGCTCCCGTTCATATTTGAAATATTCAGCATCGATAAACAGGTTGGATAATAACCTGCCCAGTAAGTCCCTATTCTTGATATAGCCCTCATTAATAGGGAAGCCAGTAAATCTCTTTTTAATTTTCTGGGAGTTCTTTGCTTCTTTGTTTAAAATAGTAAGCTTATCAATGGTAAGATTCTCAAGAATGGAATCACGATCAAACGCATCTTTATAGAGGCTAAATAGCTTCTTAAGTTCGTCAACTATCCCTGGGGAAACATAATAGTTATAGACAGGATTGACATAAGCCCCAAAAGCATGATGTTCATATTCTTCAGTGTGCTTTGGAGTCTGTGGAAACTCCCGCTTCTTCCTTCTCGGTTTCTTGCCTGTTCCTGCATTTATTATTTTATCCATTGTTTTTCCTTGAACTTGTTATTTTTTGTATTGACCGCTATCTCAATCCCTTTTGCCCAGGAATTACTGTAATCAAAAATATTATAATGATCAGTCACGATCTTGTCTTTCAGATAAGTGGCTGCTATGAGGTGTCCAGGATTACCTCCATTCCCCCCTATGACATTAATTATCCGATTATCATAACAGGTCAATGGAATCAACAGTCCTTTTCTTCTTTTGAAACTCTTTTCTTTGAACAAGATCTCGATTGCAAATACATTCGCCCTGTAGCCATTCCTGACAAAAACATTATCCGTAAAGAGCTGTGTCTGGCTGACCATACTATTGATGGGTTCATAAGGTATAATCCCTGCAGGAGGAACAGTGATATCAATCAGTTCCACCTGAGATTCTTCATTTCCAGGAACCAAGGTATAACAAAAGGGTTGCATCTTGTTCTTTTCCCTGCCAAGGTATTCCCAGAATGCTGCAGGTATATTGTTTTTCATATAATGCTCCCTTTCATAAGAGACATATTTTGACTTCGGGAACACAGCATTAATGATTTCACCTATATGCTCTGTTTTGCCATCAGGTCTTCTAAGACAGATCGATTCTTTAATTGAAAAAGAATAAAAAGATTTACCTTGTTGCTCTATTCTGGCAAGCAGCTGATCCTTAAGCATAGGTTTAAAATCAGCTTCACCAAAAACAGCCTCTTCAGGTTTGGCTGCATCAAACCTTACCAGGGGATTGATATGTACTGCAAAATCTACATGGGCCCAGATACGGGAATCATCTGGCTTTGAAGGAAACTCCCGCTTCTTCCTTCTTGGCTTCTTTCCCTTTCCTGCGTTGATCAAATTAGTCATTTTTACCTTTAATTTCTTTTTCATAGGCATGGATAGCTGTTCTCAATCCTTTTGCCCAACTACGATCACGATCTAAGATATTGAAATTCTGAGTTTTAATCCAGCCACTGGCATGATATGTGATTCCTAAAACCTGGCCAGTTCTGGGATAGAGTAAATCAGCTGGTTTCTCAAGTCTTGAATCATAGACAGTCAAGGGTATTAACATACCATAAGTTTTCTCTGCATCCCAATAGTTGTTGAACAGAATCTGCATTGTAAATGAGCCTGGTTTAGCATTCATCTCGTTCCAGAAATCTGTCTTTGTAAGACCTGAATTATTCAAGGAAAAAGGAATATTAAAAAAAGCAGGTAGATTCAGTATGACCAAATCTATTTTTTCATTATCAGGCACATTTTTAATATAATAGGTCACCTGCGCGTCTAGGCCAAAAGGCCAGTTGATTCCAGGAATTCGTTTTGTATCTCTTTTTCGGATGTAGTTGGCACCATTAAACAGATTGCCTACCAGTTTTTTTATAGGCACTGCTGTGCTTCCTTCAAAAGGATGCTCAAGCTGGAAGTCTTCTTGTATGCTTTTGGCATCAAGGATTTCACCTTTCACAGCAATTTTATTCTTTATTGCTGCGATGTCTGTCTGTCTATTGTAGGGATTCATATGCCCTAGTTCTATATGAGTTGCCATAACATGTTCTACTGGCAGCAACTCACCCAGATTTGGCTTCCTTATCTTTTTCTTCTTCCCGCTTCCTGCTTCGATTGCTTTCATGCGAATTTTCCTCCTCTGTAGTTCCATTCATGCTCCCAAATAGCGACCTTAAGGCCTTTTTCAACTGAATCTGCAAAATCAAAGGCATTGAAATATCGATATGTAACACCCAAGCCCATAAATTCAGCTGAGAACATATGGCCGTATTTGCCATGCATACTCTTTGGAATTCTAAAATCGCAAATTGTCAAGGGCACACAGACAGCATTTTTGGTATTGTTCTTTGACTTGAAAAGAACATATAACATCAGATTATCAGGCTCCACATCTATCTTATTATAATATACTCTATCAAATAATCGAATATCAACTACTGGCCCCAAACTCGTACGTTCGGGTGGCAGGGTCAATTGCACCAGATCTACCAAAGGATATCGAGGAATATCACAGATAGAATATTGAAACTGTTTCTTCGAAGATTTAGCAATGAATTTCCCACCTGAAAACAGGTTCTCCACAAGTTCATTGATACAGACAAGAGATCTATCTGGTTTTGGCTGTTGCAGATAAAGTTCTCGCTTATAGACCATGCCGTTTCTTTTCAGTTTTTCGCCATCTGCTCTTATCTTTTCTAAAAGCTTGGCTATTTTTTTAGATTCTGTATGAGGATGAAGAATAAAAAAGCTGTCAGAGAATCCTTTGATACCTCCCTGATATGCTTTGCTAGGTATCATAACTTCTTTCCTTATCTTTTTCTTCTTCCCGCTTCCTGCCGGTATTATATCTTTCATGTCTCCCTCCCCTGATCACGGTAAACTCTTTTTTCCTTAATGGCGATCTCTATTCCCTTGGCCCATGTGTTAGCGTAATCGAAGATATAGTAGTGGCAAGAGCCCACTGGATATTCAGGATAATCTATAGCCTGTTGTCCCCCATATTCGACATCCAACAGATGTCCTACTTTGCTTTGTTCTTTTTCAGGAATCCTGCGCTCTGTTACGGTCAATGGGATTACTATGCCCCGTTTTGCAGGATAGGACGTATCCTTGAACAATATCTCAATGGCAAATGTGTTGGGCCTAAAGCCCCTGTTAGTGAAATAGCTTTTCTTGATTTCAGGATCGTTGATTGGATTATTATCAAAGTCCTTAGGAATGGTAATATCCACTAATTCCACACTAGAATCTTCTTCTTGAGGCATTAAAGTATAGCAAACAGGAGTGATTGAGTCTTTCCGTCGCCCTAAGAACTCGCCAAATGATTGCGGTCTATTGTTTGCCATAAAGTTCTTCCTTTTGTAGAAAATATATTTTGAATTAGGGAAAAGAGCATAGATGATATCACTCAAGTTTTCAGTTTCCCCATCAGGCTTTAGTAATTTAATTTCTTCTCGTATTGAATCCTCATGGAAAATCTTCCCTTTTTGCTCAATCTTTTTTATAAGTTCATATTTCAGCATCTCTTTTCCACCAAAACAGTGAATCAAAGGATTTACATGTACTGCATATTCTTCATGACTATAGCCACCTCCATAATTAGGTATCTTTGGAAGTGTCCGCTTCTTTCTTCGCTCTTTCTTTCCCTTCCCCGCCTCGATTGGTTCTTCAGGATTTTTCTTTTCACTATCAGGTATAATTATACCTGTTCTCACTGGAGGCGGTGCTGGCGAAGGGTCCGGCTTGATAACATTCTTAGGAGGCGGTCCATTTCTTACCATCATTTCCCACCTCCATGCATCTCTATTGATTTTTTAACACTATTTTCAAGGCTCTCGTAGGATTCGACAATGTCAAAATGCCTGTATTGGGTCATTTCTGGATGAAAATCATGCTCTGCTGCGAACACGCGCGCATGATATGTTTTACCATCGCTCGGCATCCATGGATGATGATACCAATAAGGGATCATTATGGCCTTTCTTCTCTTATAATAATCATAACTATTGTCAAAAGTGATGTTAAGGAAGAATTCAGATGGCCTGTATGCAAGAGTCCGTACTGTTTTTTGATATTGATCGAGATAGTTATAGGGCTGATCCTTTAATTTTATGCCTGCGCTTGGCAGTTGTAGTATTGCAAGATCTATCTGTGGAAATTGTGGAATGTCTGTAAACCAATAGGTCATCTTGTCTTTCCTATCTGTATAAGCGGATGACACTGTTGCGTTCTTGAATAGGTTAATGCAGAGCTTTCCCAGTCGAGGATAAGAAAGATGATCCTTGAAAAAGACCGCCAGCATTTTATCATGATCGACCAGCTCACGCATGTTCTTTTTTCCAACCGTTTGCAACCAACGCTGGACTATTTCAGTTTTATCAAGTTGTTGAGATTTAGCATAGTGTATAAAGTCTATATCAATCTCTTTGATGCCAAATTCAGCCAGATCATGCTTGCCGTCTGATGAATATCTGGGCTTAGGCCATCTGCGGGGCTTCCTTCCGCTGCTCTCATTGACCTTGATTCCATCTTTCATAATCCACTTACTACTTATTTGTCTGACAATACCCATCATTTCCCACCTCCATAATGTCTTACATATGCATTATAGGCGGTCTTGATGCCTTTTGAGAAACTGTCTGTGAACTCGGACATGTTGTATTGGGTAACATCTGTCATGTCTGTAAGGTATCTGATGATGAAAAAGGAACCAATATTATCATTTTCTTCCGTCCTTTTTATCCGAAAGTCATGATAAGTCAGAGGAACCACCATACCCCATCTGGCTCCAATTTTGGGTTCAGGTTCAAACAACATGTAGAGCAAGAGTTCTGTGTCATTGATCAGTTCATCTCCATTTACAGGAGATTCTGTTTTTGAATTGAGAATAATCTTATAATTGTAGTCCGGAATACTGAGATGCGCATACTCAACATTGGGCATTAGAGGTATTTGTGAAACATAATAATGTTGTAGGCCGCTGAAGTTCCAGTCCATTACCTGGATATTCTTTCTTGATTCTTTCTTCTTATAATATCTGGCGCCTTTAAATAAATCATTGGTTATCTCTGAAAGCTTACGGAGCCGGGATGTATTCCTTTTTTGTTCAGTCAATATGAAGTTATCTTTTAAGGTCCCTTTTTGCCATACTTTCCATTTAGTTCCAAGAGTCTTGTGGATCTTCTCGATTTTCTTATTGTCCCTGAAAGGATCCAACACGCCAGTCCAATATATTCCATTCTTATAATGATCTTTCTTTATAGCTGTAGCTCCGAATTTGCCTGGAAATGTTGCAAACAGGTCTGGTTTCATCTTTCTTCTTGGCTTTCTGCCTTTGCCTGCTTCAATTATCCTACCTTGCTGGTCCAAGTATATCATCTTTTGGTCCGCCTCCTGCGAATTCGTATATTGCTTCTTTTATGCTATTGGTCAAAGTTTTGATATCATTACAGATATCATAATACCTGACTTCGGTCTTGTTTGGTTTCTTGAAATGTGACATGTGAAATAGGTGGCATCTGTGATTGATTGTGTCTGGATTCATCTTTGAATCACTATGTGTCATAGGAACGTAAAGCGATCTCCTAAACGAGTTGTCTCCTGATTTGTCTTTTAGGATTATATTAAGGCCTAGAGTGTTTTGCCAATGACGCATTCTTCCTACAGCATTTTTATAGTCATTATCTGTTGCAAAATATTTAAGATTTTCATGAGCCTGTTTAAACATTGGCAATCGTATCCAGACCAATTCTATTTGGGGCCAGGAAGGGATATTAGAGATATAGTATTCAGTGATCACTTCTTTTTTATCTGAAAGAAATTTTCCTTTCTTGAACAACTGTTCTGCTATAAGATAGATAGGTACGTACTCTTTATGGACATAATCAGGCCCGTTCTTTAAATGGTTTTCAAGGAATGTCTTTTCTTTTACTGAATCCTTCTTGAATGTCTCATCATATATTCCTATATCCTCTAAGATCCCATTTAATCTCTCTTCATCTATAATCGGATCCAGCATACCCTTGGGCTTGTATTTTAATTCTGTCAGGAAAAGTCCGAGATTAACCTTGCCATCTGAAGATATTCTTTTCTTTGGCTGTTTTTTCTTCTTGCCAGAGCCCTCATTCTTTCTGATCCAGGGTTTATACTCTAGATTCTTGATTACATCAGTATCTACTACCTTCCCTCTAAATAATTCGTCCACACTATAGTTATTGTTCATTTTTATGGTTTGTAATACTCCTGTGTTTTCAGGGCTTTTTTCATGCCAGAGATAAGACCCAACTCCTTCGTCTTAAAACCTCCTTTGCTCATTATATCTTCCAACCCGTTATAGATCCCATGACATTTGTATACAATATTCTGCGTCTGATCAAGGTTCATCACAAGGATCACGCCTGCCTTATCTCGCCATTCATAAGGTATTCTCTTATCTTTCTTGAACATCGGGACAACCAATGCTCTCTTTGAGTCGTTGTTGTTTTCATCGAATAATATTGCTGTCAAATCATAGTCAGACACTTTTAATGTTTTTAGATATTCATCTATTTTTTCTTGTGGTTCTCCAGAAAAATTTTTTTCCAAAATTGGAAATTTGTATCTTAGAAGACACCTTTTGCCCTTCTTCGTAGGATATCGGGTATAATACTCAGTATAACCAGTATTTTCAATTTTTATAAATGGTGGATACGAATCGAATATTTTTTTATGTAACTCATTTATCTGGATTAAATCAGAATGAAATCCCTGGAGATTATTCCAGTTCGCCTCTTGATCTTGAAGAGATAAGTTATCTCCTTTGTTTACTCGTTCTAAAACCTGTTTTGCATAAACACTGGAAAAGCACTTTAATAATCCTTCATCAAGGGTTTTTTTAGGTTCAATGAGCATATAGTTCTCAGGAGAATGATCCTCCTTGCTGACGAACAATTTTATCTTCTCTATTCTGCGCGGCTTTCTGCCAGGTTCATCATTTTTTATGACTTGTGAAGCTTCAGCCCCCTCATTTGATTCCCTACTAGGGATGGGTTCGATAATATCTTTATCGACTAGCCGCCATGAACCAATATTATCCTGGCTTATCGTTGTATGATGGATAGGATATTGTCCTTCTAATCTGTATATTATATTTTCAGTCATTTTTTTCCTCCTCATCTTGGATCTTGATTTCTTTTCTCAAATTGCCTTATTACAACCTTTAGGGCCTCTTCCAGAGAGTCTGCAAACCTTAAGGCATTAGTATGCCGGTAGCTGGCCCTGGGAAGAGGCCTGGGTTGTTCCACATTTGGACTTGAAAAGTGGAGCGTGAATATGTTTCCGTAAGCATGGTTTTTAGTAAAACGCGGGATTCTAGTATCTATACCTGTCAAAGGAACTAAGATAGCGTTGGTACCTGCTGTGTTTATCAATTGCTTGAAAAGGATGTAGAGAGTGTATTCATTCGGACTTGAACGTTTGGTTTTAGCGAACCACTCATCAATAATATCTATTTTATTCAGAACAGGAAGTTCCCCTTTCTCGGTTGCGACCGGAATTGTCAGCCTGACAAGATCTATCTCTGGATATTTTGGTATTACACAGATGTTATATCTTTGGAAGGTTGCTATCGACTGCCCTGAAAAGTATTGACCATTCCTAAAAAGTTTCTCCATCATCTGGTTGATTGATATTAGTTCGCCGCCAGGGGTTCTCTCAAGGAAAATATCTGGCAGGGAACCATGCTCAAGTGGATTGTGATAACCTCCAATCCGATTATGGATGTAATTAATATCTGTCTTATTGTTATATGGATCAAGATATCCCTCAATAGAGTGGCCAATATCCAACTGCTGGCTGTCAAACTTAGTATAAGCAGACTCTGGCACTCTCCAGAGCTTTCGCTTTTTCTTTA
This sequence comes from uncultured Methanosarcinales archaeon, assembly GCA_964647565.1. GTDB lineage: Archaea > Nanobdellota > Nanobdellia > Woesearchaeales > CAZYIM01 > CAZYIM01. Next base: position 13,795 of record CAZYIM010000014.1, on the reverse strand, counting down.
TCTTTCCACTTTCTGGTTTGTAGATTATATTAGTCATTTTGTATGTTAATAACTCTCCAATCCCGTCACTTTTTCTATTATTCTAGGTATCAGTTCTTTTTCAGTGGATACAACTTTCGAACAACTAAGTTCATTGTTATTCTGGTAGTTAACACTAACAAGATGGATCTTCTTTTTTGCATTCATTCTTTGAGGTGCCAGATAGCGAGAATTTGGTTCAGGAACAAACAGTGGAACCATATATCCGAATTCATACTTGTCGGTATTCTCAGAAGGGTAATATTCCGCACCTGTCAGTATGAAAAGATTGAAATATTCAGGATTGAGCTTTATGACCTGGATTGCTCTTTGGGCATCTTTTTTATAACTGTTCCTGCCTTTATCTTCAGATAAGGGTTTTGGCACTGTCAGTTTGGCAAGTTCAACACTTGAAATGTTTTTCACATAGATAAAATAATAATTAGTGACCTGTTCTCCTTGAATTCGACCGAACTTAGAATTAGTGAATAACTTCTCTGTGATTCGACCCAAATCTACCAGGAAGTCATTCTCTTTGAGAAGCTTGTTAAGGAATTTCTTCTCCTTTAATGAATTCTGGTCGAAGGTTTTACCACTAGTATCTGCAACCTCATAGAAGTCGTCTATAAGTTCCTTTTGATTATTTGGATCTAAGATGCCTCCAGGATGGCCAGAATTCTCTTTATCTTTATCACTCAAACTCCACTTCTTACGCCTTCGAGGCTTCTTTCCACTTTCCGGTTCGTAAATTACGTCTTTCATGTTACATATAAATTTTTACTAATCCAAAGACTTCATAGTCTATCTTTTCCAGGTATTCTTTCTTAGATTCATATCCTGAATGGTATCCTACATAGGGTTTAGGACCGAGTTCGACTTTGAACAGATGTCCAAAGTAATTTTTTGTTTTGTCTGGATCGTCTTTAGGAATTCTTGAATCATAAATTGACAAGGGAAGGATATATCCATGGGTCCTGTAAGAATACATATCATTCGGCAGGGTTTGCATCTTATCAATCAGGATGCTGAGATTAAAGCAGTCAGGAGTGTCCATAATTTTAAAATAAGTATTATGATCATAAATTCGTCGAACATTGGGATGTTCAGGTTTAGGCACTGTAAGTTTAGCAAGCTTTAAAGTGCTAAATCTCGGATGAGCATTTATGTAATAGTTGATTGTCTCTGCACCTTTGACGCGCAAACATTTGGCACCTTTGAAATAATTATTAGCCACCTTCCAGACCCCAAACAGGGCATGAATATTTTTATCGAATTCTTTGAGATATTTTATCTCCTCTATTGTGTCCTTGCTAAACTCTTTACCTTCTTGATCTATCTTCTTACAAATATTTTCAAAGAGTTCTTTTTGTGTAAATGGATTGATGATACCATCTGGATAACCTGATAACAATCTGTCATCTAAAGGAAACTTGAATTTCTGCTTTCTTCGCGGCTTTTTGCCTTTTCCTGCATGTATTATTTCAGTTTTCATTTTACATATAAACAATCACCTTTCCAAAGACATCACGATCTATCTTCGAAAAGTATTTTTTCTTTGATTTTGAACCTGAACTGTACAAGACTCTAGTTGCGGGTTTTAGCTCGGCCCGGAATATATGTCCGAAGCAAAGATTATTTTCTGAAGGAATCCGCTTGTCATTTATTGATAATGGAAGGATGAATCCCTGGGTTTTCTTCTCTCTTCCACGCTTATACATCTTGTCTATCAGGATGCTGAGATTGAAACACTCAGGATAAGAATCAATATCCATAACAATCTTAGAACCATAGTATTTTGTAACCTTGGGAGTTTTGGGTTTAGGCACTGTGAGTTTTGCCAATCCCATATCGGTATATCTTGGAGAAGTCAGGTAATAGTTTACTGTCTCTGCACCTATCACTCTTATGTATTTTGCACCTAGAAAATAGTTGTTTACTGTATGCCAGAGTTCAAATACAGAAAAGTATCCTTTAGCCAGTCCTTTGAGATGTTTTATCTCCATGATAGAATTCTTTTGGAACTTTTCGCCCTGTTTTTCAATCGCCTTCCTGATATTGTCATATAGCTCTGCCTGTGTGAATGGATTGATGATACCATCCGGATAACCTGAAAGTATTCTATCATCTAAAGGAAACTTGAACTTCTTTTTCCTTCGCGGCTTCTTGCCGCTCTCCGGCTTATCTATTATTTTAGTTTTCATGTAACCCTCTTCCCCATTGAATATAGATTGATTGCAGCGTCTAGTTGTGCCTCTAAACCTTGTTTTGAATCTGCATGAGTATAATACTTGAACATGTTCTTCTTGGGCGTGCTCCTGACCAGGTAAATATGGCCAAATTCATTCCTGTATTTCTCTGGAATTTCAGAATTGCGATATCGCTCGGGAATTCTCGGATCATTTTGAAAAAGTGGAAGGAAAAAACCTTCCCTGTATTCTGAAGTCTGACCTGCAGGAGTTTTATCTTTCATCAGTATACTCAGGCCAAAGTATCTAGGCGCTGTAAGGGCAAGCCAACTACTCATCATATTGATTGCAGGGTGATTCTTAGGTAGTTTTTTTCCCTCTACAGGGTCATGGGGGACAGAAAGTTTTGCAAACTCAACATAACTCTTTCCAGGAACCTCGATCATGCAATAGTTATCCATCTTATCATATCCATAGCAGTAATGTTTCGCATTCTTGAATAAACTAAGCGCAGTTTTCCAGAGATGATAGATTTTCCCAGAATCTTCCCTTTTGCTTGGAGACCACATTTCCAAGTGCTTGAACTGCTGTCCTTCAGATTCATAAGTATCCCCCTCCGTCTGGATTTTCTTGACAATAGTGGTCAAAAGATCATTTTCAGCAATAGGCTTTAAGAATCCGCCATCACCACTGATCTGTTTTTCTTCAGCAGTCAGGTTGTCCATTATTTGAGCTATTTTATCTTTCGGATCAAAACAACTCCATTTAGATATCCTTCGAGGCTTTCTGCCTTTTCCTGCTTTGATTAGTTTTGTCATGACCTGCCCCCGTAGTTATTCAAGAACTTGACAACTCCATCTCTCAATTCAATAAAACTTGTAAATCCGTCATTGTGTTTAAAGTGTGTAGTATTATTTTTAGTCTCATAGTTGATGAATTTGTAATTGTTTCTTCTCTGATTATGGACCATCGGGATGATCAGGCCTTCTGAATAGTATTTCTTCTTTTTTCCTTCTGTTGGCTTGTCCTTGATAACAATTCCGAGGTTGAAATCTTCTTCATTTAATTTCAGGGTATTGCAGAGATAAACAACTGAATCTTGCTTGTCTCCAGGCATCCTTATTTCCATGCGTTGCAGGGATGGAACTGTCAAGACGGCTATCTTAACATTAGGGAGATTTGTTGCAGAAGCAATGGTGTATGTGACTACTTCCTTATCCCTGTGAGTCTCCCGTACGTACTGGCTTCCATAGAAAAGAGCTGTTGTAAGATCGCCTATTGAAACAGTGCTTGTGTCATTTTTTACCAGCTCCCTAATAAAGGGATTTTCAATGATGGAATCAACGCCCAGTGCAGATCCCCTTCTTATGACTCTGGCTCCAATTATATCTGCATTCCGTCCAAAGTCTAATATTTTATGTCCATAACCATCGAGAGGATCAACTATGACTGGTTTGGCTCTCTTCTTAATTTTCCCACTTTCACGATTCTCTATGATTTCAGTCATCTCTTACCTCCCGATTGTAGAACATCAGTTAGGCCGTCTATAAGCGCCCCTGTTGTTCTGTACACTCCGAAATGTTTAATGTTGATTTTTGAGACATACTTTCCAGTTTTATCATAAGTGAATTTTCCTGTATATTTTAATGGAGTTTCGACATTCCACTCTGCCAATGAATACTCCAGCTTGAGAATATGACCTGGATATTGTTTCAACTGCTGCAGCAAATACTTATGCTGGCAGGTCATAGGTATAAGGATGCTTTTTCTGATCTTCAGTTTATCCTTTCTTTTCACATTATTCTTCAGAAATATTTCCATGTACAAGTTATCATGCGATATCCCTGTTTTGTTTTGAAGATAACTTGAGTCTTCCATCAAAGTCTCCTTGATAATGGATTCTTTGGTTTCGGTCCTGATGGTCTGCATCACTATCAGTTCAATGTTGGAATTATTAGTTGTAGGCTTAAGAAAATGTCTTTGGATTTTCATATTATTTATCGGATGTTCATAGGTCCGACGATAATAATAGCCATAGAAAACAGTCTCTGCAATCTCAGGCAGGGAGATGAACTGTCTCTTCATCATCCCTTCTAGGTATTCCAGGCTCCTGTTTCTAGTAAAACTCTTTTTATAGACTATACTTGAATTGTAAAAACCAGAAAATTTTCTTGTTGTGTTTTTTATCCATCTCTCTTGGTTTTTCCAGTTCTTCTTAGGATTGCCTTTCCAGATTAGCGTTCTATTGATACTTCTTATGGACTTGCCATATAGTTTCTTCAGTTTTCTTTTCTTCTTGATCTTGCCGCTGCCAGCCTCGATTGGCTTATTTCTTAATCTCTCTTCCATCATGAAATGCATCATAGTCCTCATCTCTGATGATATTCTATCTTTATTCGATCCATCCCCTCCAACACCTGATCCGCTCATTTGCCACCTCCAAGATTAGATAGGTATTTTCCGAGGCCGCTTTCTAAAGCCTTCGTAGAATGATAGACACCGATGTATCTTAACTTAACTGATGAGTTGATAGCTTTGCTTGAGAATTTCTGTCCTTTCTCTATCACATAAGTAAGATGAAATATGTGTCCAAAGTATCTTTTCATATGATTGGGTACATATTTGTGTTTAGGTGTTAATGGAACAAATATACTCTCTCTTTTTTGTACGGATTTTCCAGTTGAAGGTTTTATCTTGAAAAAAATCTCCAGGTAAAGATTGTCATGTGAAAGACCTGAATCCTCGATTAATTTTTTATTATTGTTTATCAATGTCTTCTTAAGAGTTGAAGCCTTGACTACTCTTTTAGGAAGCTGTAGAATTGCAAGCTGAATATTATCAAAATCCCTATGAGTTATATAATATCTTTGAATCCCTGTTCCATGAAGATCATCAATTTTAAAATGATATTTTCCTCCTGAAAAAATTTCATCTGCTATTCTTGGCAGCGGGATATGTCTATCTCCTAAAATCTTTTCAAGTTCAAAATAAAATTTATTTGCAAATGATTCTTTCTGGATATTAAAAGAATAAATAAAGTTCCAATAACTTCTTAAACCCATCATGCCCCTAGAAATGTTATTGATCAGTTTTTCTTGTTCCTCCCACTTAGCTTTTCCAGTTGATCCAAAATTTTCAACCCAATAAGCTTCTTTTAAAGGAATCCCGAATAAAGTCATCACTTTCTTTCTTTTCTTTATTTTACCGCTGCCTGCCTCAATAACCCTGTCTCGCGGATCATTGAACACTGCTGCCACCTCTGCCTCAAGTTCGATAGGCACATTCATTTTTTTCAAGTGCTCAGGAATTCCAGCAACACCTCCTCCGCTCATTTGCCACCTCCCAACCTTTCAAGGGTTTGTCTCAAGCCAGATTCAAGCGATTTCGTAGAATGATAGACTCCGATGTATTTCTTTTTGATCTCTGCTCGCGGAACGACTTCGCCACCGTCTGAAAATTGTTCATTCCAAACTTGGTAGCTAAGGTGAATTATGTGGCCCGGGTATTGGTAGAGCGGTTCGGGCACATGCTTATGATTGCCCATCATAGGCACCAATATAACATCCCTTGCCTTGATGTGTTTTGGATGCTGAATTGCGCCCTTTCTCAGGTAGATCTCAAGAAAGTAATTACTGCCTGAAATGCCTATTCCAGCCATCCAGTCCATCTTCTTATCGATGAGAGTGTTCTGAAGAATATGTGTTTCAACAGAATCTTTTGGCATAACCATTACTGCAATGTCAATAAAATCAATACTAGGTTCAACAATAAGTGCAGATAGTTTTTTATGAATGTAAAAAACCTGGTCGTTCCTACTGTGTTCTTTGTTCAAATATTGCTTGTCTATGAATATGTTCTCAACGACAGCAGGCAAATCTACATATTCATTTCTAAGTGCTGTTCTGAGATTTTGTGCAAACTCTTTTTCAGTAAATGAGCCCTCTTCTAGATCGATTGGTGTATTATCAGAAAACATCCTTGCAGCTCTTGAAAAGTATTCTTTCCAGGATTTAATATCTTTTTCCATATCCTTTCTTAATTTGCGCGGAGTTCCACCCTTCCAGGAGTGTACTTTTCTATAGGTCTCAAGTGATACGTATCTCCCATCTAGATTAATGCCTTTCACTTTCTTTTTCTTCTTTATCTTGCCTGTTCCTGCTTCAATCATTCTTCTTGCACCCCCAGCTGCCCAGGTCATTGATAGCATCTCTTATTCCTCTCTCAAAAGATGGCTTGTTGAAATAGACATCATAGTAATGGAAATCTGTTTTTGGTCTTCCATCTTGTATACTTCGCTCATTAGCCACATATCGGAAAATATGGCCGAACTCTTTTCTTGTTTTCCTGGGTATCATGAAGTGTTTCCTTTTCAGCGGAATAATAAGGCCGTGATAGGAAGGCCAGCTACTTTTTCTAATCGGAAACACTATAGAAAGGGTGTAATGGATGGCGTAATCCCTTTTCTTGAGAGATTTCTTGATCAGGCCATACCTTTCATCAAAAGATATATTTTTCCTGGCATCTGAGACTCTTGGCAAGGAAAGTCTGGCCATCTTTATTGGATAATCAAATCCCTTTATGTTAGTAATTTCATATCTCAAATCATCGAGTGTTGTTGCAATATTCATGAGATAGTGATCATTAGCGCGCGTGAATTTGGCTCCTTTGAAAAGATCCTGCGCCAATTGGGCGATGTTAATCACATGTCCCTCATCTTCAAGCTCTTCAAATAGATGGCATTCCTCTATCGATCCCTCAACAAGCGATTCTCCTCTTTTTTGGACCCTCTGAAAATGTTTCTGAAATTTATATTCCTCAAACGGGTTGATATGGCCGGCCCAGGGATACATGACTTTATCCCAATAGTGTGAAAATAGATTTCCGTATTTGATTTGGGACTTTCTTGTCCTTCTTGGCTTTCTGCCTGTTCCCGCTTCAATCATTCTTCTTGCTCCCCCAGCTGCCCAGATCGTTGATAGCATCCCTTACTCCCCTTTCAAAAGATGGCTTGTTGAAATAGACATCATAATACCTGAAATCTGTATGTGGTGCTCCGTAGAATGGCTTGACTATATCATTGGCTACATAGTAGAATATATGGCCGAACTCCTTCCTGATTTTCTTAGGGATCAGATGGTTTTTTCTGCTAAGGGGTATTACAAGTCCCCTATAGTCATGGTCCTCAGACTTGGGAAAAAGGATGGTAAGCGTGTAAAGTCTTTCTACATGTTGTTTTTTAAGCTCTTTTCTTATGATCTCTTTTACATGGTCAGGAGTGTTTTCTATCCAGTATTTTGACATGACAGGCAAAGACAATCTGGCCATCAATATTTTATTATCAAATCCTTTGATATCAGTGATGTCATACCGGACTTCTTTTGCTTTCTTGCCATAACCAACGTCTATTTCAACTGAATCCAGTAGAAATCTAGCGTCTTTGAACAGTTCCTTTGCTAATCCAGCAATATTGACCACTCTCCCTTCTTCTTCAAGACCATTAAGGATCAGGCTTTCATCAATAGAAAACGGTGTAATGATCTCACCTTCCCTTGAAATCTTCTTGATATGATCTTTCAGCTTGTTCTCGCCATCCTGGTAAGGATTGATGTGGGTAGCGCCAGGAAAATGAACCAGGTCGAGATAGTTCCAGAAGACTTTAGCGTACTTCTTCTTGGATTTCCTTATCCTTCTCGGCTTCTTGCCAGATTCATCATTCTCGATTATTGTTTGTTCTCTTGATATCGGAGGCAGCGTATCTGGATCTGGTCTTGATATCATTTGTTCTCACCCCACACCTTGATTGCGTATTCAAGTTCATGTATGAAATGAGTATTCTCATCGCACAGCTTTGGTGCGTTGATCTTTTTCCTATTTGCAGTGCACATAGCAGTGCTGGCATCTTGCATGGTCTTATGGAAATTAAAGACAGAGCGTTTCTTTTCCTTGTAATTAGTCACATAGAAGATGTGCCAAAAGTTGTCCATACTCGCTTCAGGAATCAGGGAATTGCCCTTTATCAACGGTATATACAGGCTTTTGCGGGTCTTGCTGTTTTCAGTGTGCTTGAAATGTATCTGAAGATCGTAATAATCAGCTCCAAAGAATTCCATAGGCCACCAAATCTTCTCCAGCTCAGGCGCCGCCAGGAAGTACTTTATGAATTTTTGAGTGGATTTAGATGTATTGGCATCTTCTGGAAACTCATCATAAACACAGGGAAGGGTCATATCCATCAACTCAATAGATGGGAACTCGGGGATATCACAGAATGAATATAACCAGGCAGCTCTAACAGCTCTTTTATAGACTCGCGCTTCTTTGAACAAATCAACCAGCTTACCAATATCCACCAGGCCAAGTTTGGTTGCTTTAAGTGATGAGAAATAATCAATATTGTCAACTGAATCTGCCAAAGAGGATATTTCACACTCCCTGGTTGATTTAAGCCTTGGCTTATAGACGCTTTTTGTATCAAAAGGATTTGTAAGCTCACGACTACCAAAAAACTCTCTTAAAGGTTTTAGCCTTCGCTTCTTCTTTATCTTGCCGCTTTCAGGCTTGTATATTATTTTTTCTTTCATTCTACCCATGACATAAATTTGAATCTGAACCCCTCAAGCAGGGATTCTTTATTTTCAAAGGATTGATCATAATTGATTTTCATTCCTTTCTGCAAGTTGCTCAGAGAATACATATTGGCATATTTGGCTTGCAGATCAGGATGTGTGCATCCATCTTTCCTAAACATAGGGACAAAAAGGCCGTATGGTTTAGGTTCGAATTTCTCATCCAGGGGTACGATGCTCAGATTGAAATGATGTGCAGTATTTTCCAGATCTCTAATAGTTTTTATGAATTGGTGGTTTCGCTGATATAACAGGCCAGAAGGCCAAACAGGTAAAGAAAGCCTTATGATTTGGCGTCTGGTTCCATCAGTATTATCATCCAGCAGAAAGTACTCATTATTGATATCATTATCAATCCTGATGTAGTTAATATCTTCAAAAAAGTCAGTTACAATTTCCTCAAATGGCAAGATCTTATCATAAATGTCGGCAACCACACGCCATTCTGAGATGAAAGCTTCTAGATCGAAAATCCGCCCTTGTACTTTCAGTCTCTTAAGGGTGAACTCAATAAAATCATTGTCAAAAAGGCTCTCAATCCCTGTGTGGAATGAACTATATTCATAGCTCTCTTTATCTACTTTTTTAGGTATCCTTCTCGGCTTCTTGCCGGATTCATCATTCTCGATTATTGTTTCATTCATTTTTTCCAAGATTCGAATTTTGTTTCCATTTGCTTATATAACCAGAAACTAGCATCCAAGGATGCATCATATTTGGTATAGCATATTCCATCCTCGAACTCAATTGTGTACAGGTTAGCATATTTCGACCTTATATCCTCATGTATCTCCTTATCATTCCTGAACATAGGAATAAAAATGCCGTATGGCTTAGGTCTGTTTTCCTCATCCAAGGGCACAATGCTTAGGTTGTAATTTTGCGCAGCAACACGAGCTTCAAGTATGCTCATGGTATCCAAGAAATTTTTATTGGTCGCTTTCAGTAGATTCTTCTTATATTTAGGTAATGACAACTTTATCAAGACCTTGTTTTCAGCATTACCCTCGATATAATACTCAAAAGAATCATCATTACGTATTTCAAGACAATATGAGTTGTTGAAAAAGTGATATACAAACTCATCAAGCGGCAAGACCTTATCATAGAATTTAGCGACTTTGTGCCAGATAAAATCATCAAGCTCAAACGCCTCTTCTCCAGCTTCAATCCTTGCCAGGGTCATCTGAACAAATCGTTTATCAAAAAGCTCATCAACACCATCCACAATAGTATCATATTCATATTTATCCTTATCCGGATTCTTCCGAACCCTCCTCGGCTTCCTGCCAGATGTAGTATTCTCAATTATATCGTCTTTTTCAGTCATTTTTTTTATCCTTCCATTTTTTCATTCGTAATTGAATTTCATCAATGATAGATGTAGTCTTTGAATATGTCTCAAGAAATTTACAAGTAGGCGAGGGATCCTCCGAGTATTCAAGTTCAAAAAGAGGGTATCTGGCCTTATTAGTAATTACCTCTTGAATACGAGAATCTGTGGATAGAAAAGGCATATAAAAACCATTTCGATCTGTTTTTGGTTGATTATATCTATCAAGAGGAATTATCATAAAGCCATATAAATTTTCGTTCAAATTACTTATCTTATCTTCAATCGATTTGTTGGTAGCTTTTAGTAAATTCAATGGCCATTTTGGCAACGCAAGCTTCATAACAGTTTTTCCAAATCTATGTTGCGATTTGTAAGCATAATATTCCCACACATCACCATTGTAGATTTGTATAAAGCAAGGATTTTCTGCATAAACATATACTGATGTGGCAATTTTATCTATAGGTATTATTTCTTTTTGGAATTTCGAGATTGAATGCCATTTTTCTCCTAGGCTCCCTAAATCAAATTCGTTGTTATCTGGATATTTCCTTATCCTTTGGATTGTCTTTGCCAGAAAATTGTTATTAAAGATATCTAGAAAGTCGTCTTCCAATGTAAAAGTTTGATCCTTATTTGGAGCAGTCTTAGGAACCCTCCTCGGCTTCCTGCCAGATTCGTTATTCTCAATAATATCTTTATTATCTTTATCAGTCATTTGTGCCACCCCAGAAATTTTGATCGTATACCAGTTTTTAGTGATTCAGCATCTTCAAATGATTGGCAATAATCAGCATGATAAATAATAAAATCTTTATATTCGACAGAGTACATGTTAACAAAGTTAGAACGCAGATCTTCATGAACACCATTGCAATCCCTCAACATCGGAATAAAAATACCCCTATTTTGTGTTTTATCGTCATCATCCAAGTTCACAATACAAAGATTGTACCTTTCTGAAAAAGAATTATAATCTTCCATTGTTCTCATGAATTTTCTATTGGTCATATGCAAAAGTAGATCTGTACGTTTGGGTAAAGAAAGCTTTGCCAATTGATTGTAAGTAGGCTTAAAAACATAGTAATCATCAGTCTTCTCATTATTAACCATAATAAAATAATTGCCTTCAAACATTTCAGAAAATACTTTATCAAGAGGTACGATAGGATCATAGAAATTTGCAGCGGCATGCAAGCCTGTCTTCATACGTTCCAGACTTATACCTTTATCAGATGCTAGAATTCTTTTCATAGTGAAATCTATAAAATCTTGATCAAAAAGATCGTCAATATTTAAAAATTTCTTGTCTAAGGCACTTTTAAATATTTGATAGACATATTTATCCTTATCTGGATTCTTCCGTACCCTTCTCGGCTTCCTGCCAGATTCGTTATTCTCGATAATATCATCTTTATCAGTCATTTTCGTCCTCTGTATTCTTGGATGATGCTCCGAATAGAATTATCACAATAAGAGATATCTTTATCAGAATCATAATAGCTGCATTTGGCTGTCTTTTTCTCAGGATCATAGTCCATCTTAAATATATAGAACTGATCATCTGGTTCTGCTGCCTCAGGCATCATAGGGCTCTTTTTTAAGAACGGCATAAAAATGCCTTTATTCATAGGCTTATTGCTGCTCATCGGCACTATGGTAAGATTAAAGATATTTTCTGTTAATTTATCAACACAGGTATCTATTTTATCATTTGGCCAATTAAGCATATTCTGATTCCAAAACGGCAGTACTAATCTGCAAAATATTTGTTGAAGATCTCTATGATAGCCATAAAAATAATATTCTCTAAATTGATTATTATTTTGCATCGTTTGGTTTATCTGGACATATTTTTGATTTACAAAGTATTTATCCGTTAAACCAACTATATTGACCAGATCATCATGAAATGTAGCCACTTCGCTCCATCTATTATCCAGATTTTGAGAATTGAATTTAACTGAGTCTGGTTTTGCGTATATTCTTTGATAAATCTTCCTGACAAATTCAGGATCGAAACTTTGCAGGATATTATTTTCCCATTTCATGTTATTTGTTAGCTCAAAGCTGTGCTCGATCTTCGGAGGGTGCTTCGGAACCCTTCTCGGTTTCTTACCCGGCGTATGGTTCTCAATAATATCATCTTTTTCAGTCATTTTCGTCCTCTCCAGTCACTGATTAAGGCATTAATTTCGTTTTGGCATCCAGTACTATAAGTCATGGAATCCTGATAGCTGCACATGGCTTTGTTGTTCTTTCGATCATAATCTAACCTAAAGACATGATAATCATCATCTTTGTTCGCACTCTCAGGGATCTGTCTATAATTTTTCGCGAAAGGGATAAGGAGCCCTTTGTCCATTGGCTTTTCCCAATCTTCTAAGGGCACTATTGTAAGCTGGTAATAAGATTCCATCAAATCACGGATATGCTTATTAATTCGGTCATTGGTCCACCCCAGCATATTATGGTGCCATTTAGGAAGCGAAAATCTGGCAAAAACAGAACCTATTTTTTCAGTATTGCTAGATGTATAATATTCAAGGATTGATTCGTTTCCAAACGAATTATTAATCCGTATGTATCCGGCATGTTGAAAGTAACCAGTCATCAAGCCCAGTATATCTGTCAGGTCGTTATGAAATGTTGCCACTTCTGCCCATTTTTCATCAAATCTTGCTGGCTTGAATTTAAATGAGGGGGGTCTCGCTTCAATTCTTTTCTTAGTCATTTTTATGAATTCCTGGTCAAAAGCCCTTAGGATGGCCTTTTCATTATCACCAGATCCTATAATCTCAAAGCTGTGCTCGATCTTAGCAGGATTCTTAGGAACCCTCCTCGGCTTCTTACCAGAAGTATGGTTCTCGATTATATCATCCTTTTCAGTCATTTTTTATTTCTCCATTTTTGCAAGGTATTTTTCAGATATCCCTTAACATCAGACGTGTTATCCAGTGATTTCAGGTGAAAATAATCTACACATTCTTCTTTAGCATCAAATTTCATCAGAAAAACATTGGCAAACTTAGATTGCATATCTGGCTTTAATCTTGGATCTGTCCTCAACATAGGGATATAAAGACCTTTACGTTGCGGAGTATCACCATCTAAAGGAACTATAGAAAGATTGTAATGACCGTCATGCTCAGCTAAATCCTGGATGTACTGATTGATGCGATTGTTGCTGGCATTGAGAAAATTCTCATCATGTTGTGGCAAAGACAATCTTACCATTGCATCCCCATATTGATCTGGAGACGGCTTGAGATAATACTCTAATCTCTTTTTTGTTAAAATCTTAAGATGGAATTTTCTTTTTGGAATTTGATGTTCAAACATGCGAAATACAAAATCATCTATAGGTACTATTGCATTATGGAATAATGCAATCTTATTCCATTGCACCTCAAGATCTTCTAAACTAAACTGGCCATCATTAACAGTCTTAATCCGTTGATTAGTCATTTTTATTTCATCTTCAGTAAACAACATTTTTAGATGATCCCCTCTTACATTATGAAAAAATTCAGAAAAATCAGGTTCGCCCTTGGATACATCCTTGAACTTACGTCTCGGCTTCCTGCCAGATTCGTTATTCTCAATAATATCTTTATTATCTTTATCAG
>CAZYIM010000013.1:59742-64313 GCA_964647565.1 uncultured Methanosarcinales archaeon | reverse complement strand
TCATCTTCTAAGAGTATGTCTATTTTTTCTTTTGAGTATCTTGTCATACGGTGGATTGTTTTCCGTTGTCCTTTTTCGTTAATATCTGGATTGTACCATTCCCACACTATTTCCCTTTTTGGCGTTATTTCAAATGCTCTGCCCTTTGCAGATTCTGTAATCAGCGTGTTTCCATTAGGCAGTCTTTGAGCCGATCCCTCTGTTTCTGAATAGAATGTTTTTAGAGGGTCTCCTTTATAGATCCAAACAATCCGTTTATCAACAGGATTTAATTCAATCACTCTTGAATAATTGTTACGGGTTTGACCCCCATTCTCAAAAAAGAGGATGTTACCATTCTCAAGCATCCTTGTAGTATGCTGACCTACTGATCCACCTGTTTTCCATGACCAAACAATTTCCCTTGTATCCTTGCTAATGATAGCAATCACATTCACATTTCTGAGGCTGATCAACCAATTGCCTGCTTTAAATCGCGAATCAATTACTCCATTCGGATTTGCTGGTATTGATTGGACTGAGTTGAGATGATAATAATCATATTCGCCCCCAAATGGACTTGATATTTGCCCTTGAACTATTTTCTTGGGCACTTCGACATACGGAGGTTGGTCTAGAATAGTGGGTTCGTGATGTTCTTTTATTGAGTCGAAATTCTCCCAGGTAGACCAGCGATCGATTATTTTTCCTTCGGAGTTAAATTCGATTATTACATCAAATTCCACTAACCTTTCATTGTAATTTTGTACTTCATTGGTTAATATTAATATAGTATTTTCGTCTGTTAATGACACTTCGTGGTGTATAGTTATATTCCTTTTCCAGATTTCTTTATGATCCCACGTGAATTTGCACAAATGCTCAATTTCCTTATCCTTACAAACAGATATATAATTGCCGTTCTGTAAGATTTCAATACTTCCCCCAGAAAAATTATAGATTTCATCACCCTTCATATCTAGTAGCAGATTTTCATAGATGAAATATCCGGGACATGCAAGTTCGGCATTGTGTACTGTCACACCCATTTTATCAAGATCTGCTTTTTCTTTTGTGTGGGTAAGATAGGGCAGTGCTCTGAGTTGTTCAATATTGGATTCTGTGTTATTTTGGTTAATTAGGGTACAGGCCGAAGATATAATTGTTATAATGATGCAGAGAGTGATTACTACGCTTATATGTTTCATCTTAATCTGAACTTTTTTTCAAACTTTTATGGAGTTTTTCTTTTATTCTTCGGTTCATAGGAACATGTGTTGATACACAGTTTGAACAGCCGTCAGGCAGTCTCTTTTCGATGATAGCCTGCCTGAAGTTTGTGAACGCCTTACCAGTCCAGACCTCCAGGAAGGTCTTGTTTTTGATATTTTCATTATCAAGAGTATTTGAGGAGCACGGACCTACCTCTCCATTAGCCTCTATTTTTGGCCATAGCCACGGCTCAAAACATGCTGCATCTGGAAAAGTGTATTGGCAAGAGGTATTATTTGATTTAGATTCTTGTTTTTTACCAATGATTTCTTCCTTTAATTCACCAGTCTTCTCAATTTTCTTGACTTCAATGAGTGTATCGAGATTGGTATGTATTCCTAGATCATCCGCCAGTTTAATAGCAGGGGGAATGATAAAGCCCATAAATTCAGCCCTTTGCTTTTTACTCATTTTGATTTTGTGGACATAAGGATTGCTAACAAAAACTGGTTCGAATGTGATGACTTTAACTCCCATTTCATATGCGAATTTTATCAGGTCAGAGATCTGTTTGTAATTCTTTTTTGTCAAAACAGAACTGAATTCAATTAAAGGCCGTTCAGTTTTTTTCTCTTCTTTGGTTTCTTTAAAAAGTTTAAGTCCTTTCTTTATCTTTTGAAAAGTCCCTTTAACACCCCTGTGGAAATCATTTGCCTTGTCATCAGGACCGTCTACACTGAATATGACATTGTACCACTGAATATCTACTACCGCTTTCACTAACTTTTTGTTCCATGAAGTGCCATTGTTAACAAGCCTACCTTCAACATTGTGCTTTTTGATGATCTGCATCATCTCAAGAACAGTATCACTAACTAACATAGGTTCTCCTCCTCCGCTGATCTGAAGGGTTTTAACCCCCATTTCACAGAGTTCCTTGGTTAGGGAGGCCCATTTCTTTTTAGGCATCTCGTCAGAAAAATCATATGGATTCAACTGTTGATAGCAGAATACGCAGCGAAGGTTGCATCTATTAGTCGGATACATTAAGACCCTCTGTGGCGCCTCTATATTGCCTTTAGCCCACTGGCTAAGTCGCCAGGTTAAATCCTCCATTATTTCCCCCATGCACGAAAAGACTGTAAGGGGTTTTATATAATTTTCTAAGAAAATACTCCCTCACCAACTTATAGAACCTTACATAACATTTTTATACTATTAATTTTCTTTATGAATAGGGAGTGAGAGTATGTCCAAGAATAACTTACAGTGGATTTTTCAGAAGATAAGGCAGATTTTTATTGATTTTTTCAAGGATGAGGATGCTGAAACTTTAGTCCGCCTAGAAGTTTATCCTAAATCACGAAAGACGTTTAAGATGACTAGAGAGTCCTGGCTGCTGATTTTTATTGTCTTGCTGATTATTGTTCTGATTTTATTGTTCATTTTTAGGACCGCATCCCAGGATGCTCTTGTCCAAAAAACAGCAGAGGGTTGGAACAATGGGCATGGTGATGATGGAAATCAATCACCTGAAGATCGACAAAATAAAGAGGATGGCGATGAAGAGTTTATCTTGGTTTCTAATGATCTTTTAATTTCAGGGCATTTATATTCCCTCGAGAGGGCATAATGCGGAGAAAAACTATAATAAAGCTAGTAATCATATTTTTCTGGGTTTTAATATTCTTCATAGTTTTTATACAACCCAAAATATTTCTCTATAAAGGTGCGAAACTAAGCGGCACAGATATTTTGTCGCTTAAGCTTTGGGAATTGAAAACACCTGAATATGTAGTTGGTATACAGAACTCTTCTTTTATATCTGAGAATAAAATCCTGGGTACAGAACTTAAACCAGGATATGTCACGCTTTTTGATGGCTGGGGATGTAAATTAAAGGAAGTAACCCAAATAAAAATAAATTCGCAGGGATTTAGGGATTCGGAGTATGCCATTGAAAAACCTGAAAATGTATATAGAATCATTGTTTTTGGTGATTCATTTACTTTTGGACTTGGTGTAGAGAATAATGAGACTTATCCGGAGCAACTAGAAATCTTGCTTAATCGTGAAAATGAAAAGAAATTTGAGGTTCTGAATTTTGGATTCTATGGGCATACTCTTATTAAAGAAGTTGCTTATTTAGAGGCAAAAGCCTTGAATTATTCACCCGATTTAATAATTATTGGAATTACACTTGCAAATGATTTTAAACAGACTATAAATACACATAATCTGATTGACTGTGAAAAAAAAGAAACCATTTGCAGACGTCGGATAGAAGAGCCCTTACAAAAGTTTAATGAAATCTGCTCTGCTAATAATATTTCAGTTTTGATGTTTTTTATGGTGCCTTATGAGGAATTTGGTGCTATGGATAGAAGAATCATACAAAATCTTTCTAATGAATATGGTTTTTATTATCATCATTTTGAAGGTTTCGGAGAAGAGGATACAATTGTTAATGATGATACTTATGTCTTTTATCCATTGGATAACCATCCTGGTCCATTGGGTCATAGGCTCTTGGCAAAAAGCATTTATGAATATTTATTCTCTTCAGATATACTGGAGGAGGATCTTGATTAGAAGACAAAGGAAGTTAAGGTTGTGGCAGAAGATATGCTTAATACTTTTTGGCATTTGCATTTTTTTTATTCTTATTGAAGTTGGATTTCGTATTGTAGGCTTCATACTGGCTTTACCTCAACAGATTGGTAATCAGGAATCTGGAGATAATACATATCGCATATTGTGTCTGGGAGATTCTACAACTCAGTCACTCGGACAGTCTTCATGGCCATC
Source organism: uncultured Methanosarcinales archaeon (assembly GCA_964647565.1). Lineage (GTDB taxonomy): Archaea > Nanobdellota > Nanobdellia > Woesearchaeales > CAZYIM01 > CAZYIM01. Next base: position 60,314 of record CAZYIM010000013.1, on the reverse strand, counting down.
CCAACTTGAAACGATATTGAACAATCGCAGTCCAAACATCCAGTTTAAGGTGTTTAATGAAGGTCGCGGAGGTGCACCCGCTATTTTGATCCTGACTAGATTAGAGAACTACTTAACAAAATACCAGCCTGATATGGTAATAACCATGATGGGAGTGCACTATGGAGATTCAATGTTTGAATATTTTCCATCACTAGGTACAAAAGCTTCACTGTTTTTTCAGGATTTGAAGATTGTTAAACTTTACAAATGGATAATTGCGGTTTGGGAGAAACAAGTTAAATTGACGAGAAATACGGTTACTGAGACTAACAAATCTGAACAAAATTCAAAAAAAGAGCAATATAGAATTGTGAACAAGCCAGCTAATTTTGATCTAGTTGAACAATATCGCTCTGAAGGGAAATTTTCTGAAGCAATAACTCTTTTGGAAACTGAATTAGAAACTGATCCTCATAATGACTTGATATTTGCTGAATTAGGGATTAATTATTACGAGTTGGGAAATCAGACTATAGCGATCCAGATGTGGGAAACTGCTTTGGATCTGAATCCAGATAATTATGAAGCAA
>CAZYIM010000013.1:0-59732 GCA_964647565.1 uncultured Methanosarcinales archaeon | reverse complement strand
GCTGAATTTAATAAGAACATTGGCAGATATGATGAATCCGAGAAATTTTTTCTTCAGGCAATCAATTCAGATGAATTGCATGATGCAGCTTATCTGGGGTTGGGAGTATTATACAGAGATATGGGTAGATTTGGCGAATCTGAGACGTTCGTTAAGAAATCAATTGAGATAGGCCCTGAAAATTGGAAAAAATATGATGAGTTAGCTAGTTTGTATTGGGGACAAGAACAAACAGAACAGAGTGTAGATACTTTCATCAAAGCATATAAACTTAATCCTACCCACGATGGGCTCTTAATAAAAATAGGTGATGTTTTATTGCAGTCAGGAGTTTCTCATCAGGAAATTCACGACTTTTATATTGAACAGGGTCTTCCTCTGAAGGTTTTGGAGAATATTGATTCTTATGAAGCAACAAAGCGTAATTATTTGCAATTACATCAAGTTCTTACTAAACGTAGTATAGAACATATTGCTATGCAATATCCAACCCTAAGTCTGGATCAATTAAAGGAAATGTTGGCGAGCAAGGATGTGATTTTTATTGGCAATGATCAAAATTTTAAAGAAGCTTTAGGAACAGGAAATTATAATGATTATTTTTCTGATAGTTTTGGTACATCTACTTGGTTAGGCGGGAAATGGGGGCACTGTACAGCGAAGGGTAATACGTTGATTGCAGAGAACCTTGCAAATGTGATTCTTGAAGAATTGGAAATTGAGGGTTAGATTTTTTTAAGCCTTTTCTCAAATATCTTGCCAAGTTTAGCTCCGATAACCTGTTTATCATAACCTTCTGCAAATCTCCTGCCATTCCTGACAAGTTCCCTCTGCTTCTTCTTATTTTTAAAGAGTTTCTCTATTGCATCTTTAAAATTTCGTGGTTCTGATATAACAGTCTCTTGATCATGTTCGATATCAAGTCCCCTTGCACCCTTGGCTGTGGTGACTATAGGGATGCCCATAGCCATATAGTCCAGCATCTTGATATTGAAACCTGAGCCAGAGAAGACAGGATTGATGGCAATATCTGAAGCTCTGTATATCTGCTTAAGTTTCTCATTGGATATAGGACCATAAAGAACAACATTGGGCGGAACCATCAAGGGAGATACGGTTTGTAATAAAGAGATCCTGTTCTCTTTGAAGTCGGACACATAACAGATATTCCTAACTGCAATACCAACTTCTCTGGTATCAGACATGACTGGCTTGTTGGTCTTGGCAAGCCTGATCTCAATATTAGCCTCTTTGATGATGCCTCTGCCTCCGAGCTCAATGATGACTTCTTTGAATTTGGGTGCAAAAAAGATCATTTCTTTTATCTTTTGATTATTCATGTAAACGGATGCCCTGATTGGCTTGATAGACCTTGCATTGATCAGCAATTGTTGGACATTCTTATCCTTTATGATGATACTGAAGTTCCTCCGGGTCCAGCGGACATCAAAACCCTTTGCACCCCATTTTTCAAGCATGTGCCAACCATATCCTAGCACACCTTTGTTATTGATTTTAACTTTATCCATGCTGATATGCTTGAGGTCATCATCCACCTGCTCCTCGAAGTCTTCATTGATCCTGCCCATGATCAGGAACGTATAATCTGGCATATTTGGTACTAGTTCTTTCATTATGAATCTGAAGGCTTCTATATTGGGTCTATAGTAAGTACCTATGAAACAAAGGGTTTTCTTTTCTGCTAAACCCAATTTTTTCTTAGCCTTTCGGATATCGCTGGTTTTTCTCTGACTAAAAAAGGATATGTTGATTGGATTTGGAATGATAGGTATCTTTCCGTTCTTTGTTCCAAATAACTTCATGAAAGTCCTTTTATCATCTTCTGTACAAGCTAATAGAAGATCGCATTGGTTGCAAGCCTGTTTCTCGATATTTCTTTTGATTTGTGAGAGGATTCTGCTTAAAAAATTTTTTTTTAGAAATTTCTTATAAAGGATATATTCACAATTATGTGAATCGTATACTCTTATTTTTTTTCTGTAATTAACAATATGAGGGAAGAACCAGGGATGTGATGACACAAGAATATCACTTTTTTTGATATATCTCTTCATCTTTTTTATGAATCTTGGATTCATAAACATCATTTTGGCGCACATGGCATCAAATGCAGGGATACTACCTAAAAGATTAGTAAAGAGGTTATTGAGCCTTAGAAATGGTTTATTCAATGGCATAATCTCTTCAGAAAAATTTTCATTAAGTTTCTTGACACTTTTAATATGCTGCCAACCTGTGACGCCCATATAATGAACCAGGAAATTATCCGGAAGACTGCCAAAAATATTGAATATCCTCAATGGTCCTCCTGCTTCGGGAGGATCAACTATCTGGTTATCCATAACAAGGACTCTAATCTTTTTATCCATAACAACCCCCTGAATAGTCAAGAAATGAGTGAGGTTATTTAAAAGTTATGCTGGATTACTCTCTAAAAACCTTTTTTGTAGCTTCGATAAGATTGTCAGCATCACCCTCAAGATAACAGGGGTACATGCAAGAGTATTTGCATTTTCTGATCAGTCTCCTCTTTTTTGATGCTGCACTAGAATACCAGGTTTTCTTAATATTATGTCTAATAAGGTTTCCATAATCACCTTTGCATGTCCAAAACCTACCTTCTGGGCTGATTATTCCTACTACAAAACCTGCATAGCACTTCAACGCTCTGACTTTTTCACCCCTAAAGAACGTCTTTATCGATTTAAGATAGCTGATGGTGTTTCCAATGAAATGATCTTTTTTTCTGATAGTAATCAACCGATCGATTTGTTCATCCAGAACAGGCAGCTGTTTTTCTTGTATTCTTAGTGGATTATAAGCCTTTTTTCTTCCAATTTCTAGGTTGCTGTCATTAACCGGCTGGAAGGTTAGTGAGTCAAATCCTTTTTTCTTGGCAAGCTTATAGATCTCAACCAGTTGGTTGACATTATGCCTAAGAATTACTGTAGTTATGTTGAGTAGCAAAGGAGTTTTTCTTTGTATTCTTTTCTTATGGAGATATTCAACAGCTTTAAGCGCCTTGTCAAAAGTGCCTTTCACACCCCTTATCTTGTCATGAGTTTCTGAATCTTTACCATCAATTGAAATTTGGAGGCGGCTTACTGTTGAGTCTAATATTTTATCAAGCTGTTTTAGGCTGAAGAGGCTGGCGTTTGTAGTTATGTTCATCTTTAATCTGTTTTTTGTGGCATATTCAATCACTTTCCATATATCTTTATAACAGAACGGTTCTCCTCCACTTAAGTCGATCTCTTCAATACCCCATTTTACAATCTGGTCAATATACTTCTTGACTTCATTTAAGGAAGGTTCAACAGATTTGGCTCTCCAGTGATCGCACATAATGCATCTGAGATTGCATTTTGCAGTCAGTGTGATGGTTATTGTTCTTGGTTTAATCAGGGGCCAGTTAAAGAGTCTTGACAAATACATGGCATAGATATAGCCTAGTTTCTTGACTTTCCAATGCATTATAATTTCATCTCCTTTGCGAGTTTGTTAAAATTTTCTACAAATTGAGGTAAGCACCTATTGCAGCCTTTATAGAATTTTTTCTGATTAATTCTTTGCCGAAATTTTTCCATTTTTGGACTGAACCATAACTGTTTGAATCCTGAATCTCTCGCATTGCCGAGCTTGTTCTCATAAAAACTGGCCAGGATACAGCATGCTAGCATATCTCCCTGCGCATTGATGAATGCCATCTGCCATGGAGCGAAGCAGAAGTCTGGAGGATTATGTTCAAATAGTCCGTGCTTGATGATTGGTTCGATGTTAGAAGCTATTCCATATTTTTGTAATGTCTTTTTAAGCCTCTGAAGTGCTTGTACCAACTTTTTTTCATCAATATCTCTCAGAGAAAGCTGTTTATTGCTTGACCATTCAAGCAGTACGGAAAAGTTTATGGAGCAGATTCCCAGCCTTTTCGCTAATTTACCTAGGTTTTCTAGTCGGTCATAGTTGCTCTGAGTTATGACTGTACCTAATCTGATGACTGGTTTGTTTACATGACTTTTATTCTTGACTTTCTGGAAAAGTTCGATACTATTGACTGCTTTTTCAAAGACACCTTTTCCCCTTATGACATCATTAGTTTTTGCATCAGCCCCATCAAGAGAGAAACAGATATCATCTAAGCCAATATCGATCAGTTGTTTGATCATAGTCTTATTCAGCACTGTACCGTTGGTTGTTAGGGTGGCAAAGAAGCCTCTTTTTTTAATCTCTTTAATGATTTTGAACATATCTTTTCTTAGAAATGGTTCGCCTCCTCCAGTACAGTCGATTGCTTCAACAGCCAGCTCTTTACAGTCATCCAGAATTCCAATTATTTCATTAAACTTCAATTCTTTTGACTTCCATTTGTTCGGGTCTTCATCCTTTTCAAGCCGCCAGCAGGTCTGACATGTAAGATTACAGGAGTCTGTAGGGCTGATCATGACTATCTTTGGGCCTATATTCTTACCTTTACTTATGGCATCATTTAGTTTTGTATGGTAGTTTTTCTTCATCTTTCTTGTTAGTTTATTCTGGAGGGAAGTAGATTGGTATTATATATTAGATCATTAAAAAGTATTTCAGCCATGATTTTATGTCCCTTCGTGTTAAAATGTGCATCTTCATCACTGATTCTGATGTCGTTAGGATCATATTCAGTTAGTACTGAGCCGATCTCCAATAATCTGATATATTCAAGATTTTCTTTAGTGAGATATCGTAATAGAAACTCATTTACAGGATAATTTTTTTCAATAACAGGTAGATTGACTATATAGAGTGAAATATTCTTTTCTCGACATGTATAGACTATATTGTTTAAGGCTTTTGCAGTTTTTTCAGTGGAAACATAATATTCCTTTTTTTCTATCTGGCAATCTAATTTTTCACAAATATTAATTATTCTTTTATTAATGAATCTGTAGGTATATAAATTTTCGAGGAGAATGTCATTGAAAGGAAGAGTGAGTACATATTCGTATCTGTTAATTGCAGTTTCGCCATAAATATGAGTTGAGTTAATTTTTTTATATCTGGTTGTTTGGGGATCATTACCACTAAAGATATAAATTATCAGATCGGGTTTAAAATGTACCGCCTCTTCCTCGAAAAGAAGATTTATCTGGAGCAGATCGTATCCGGGTTGACCAAAATTTAGGACTTCGATTTTGAGGTTTTCGTTCTCATAGAGTTCCTTCCATTTTTCTTTCATTAAAGTTGGGAAGATTGATTTTGATGGTATATTTACGCCAAAGGTTACTGAATCTCCTAAAAATATTATTCTGAATGTCTGGTTGTCTTTACTAGTGTTCAAATGGTCCTTAAACGAGGGATGATATAGAAGCACATTATTTTTTGTCCGTATATTATACTCCTCAAATCTTTCTGTATGAGCTTCCCAATATTTTTGCTCATCTTGTTCTATAGTCGAATAATTTTGGATATTGGATGCCTGTCCTATTATGTTATCTATTCTGGAGAGCCTGAGAATGATCTCTAGTATTACAACAAATAATATAACTGTTATAAGCAACAACAATAGCCGCTTTAATAGTTCATCCTTGGCTTTAACGTATTTTAAATCAGTCATTTTGTCTTAATATGGGTTCAATCCATTCTTCAGAGTACCTTGTCATCCTATAGGTCATTCTTCTTCGGCTCTCCTCATCAAATTCAGGATTGTACCATTCCCAAACAATCTCTCCTTCTCTTGTAACCTCGAATACTTTTCCTTTTTCTGATTCAGTTATTAGCGTATTGCCATTTGGCAGCCTCTGAACAGAGCCTCTTGAGCTCGTAAAGAATGAGGTACGTGGATTGGCAGAGTATTCCCATACAATTTCCTCAGTGAGAGGATTCAATTCAATAATTCTGGACCAGTTTCTGTCTTTACCATTGTCAAATATTATTATATTTCCATTCTCAAGCATCCTTGGCATGTGTTGCTTTTCAATTTCTCCTACGCCCCATATCCAGACAATTTCATTCAGATCTCTGTTTAGTATCACTATCAGGTCTCGGTTTGACAAACTCAAAAGAAGGTTACCTTGTTTGAAACGATTATCCTTGCTTTCCAAAGGATTTGGCGGTAGCTCTTGGACAGAATTCATATGATAATAGTCATACACTGGTTCTGTTAGGTTATATTTGGATCCATTATTTACTTGTGTAGGGGTTTGGTTAGTGGATGGCCAGTCCAGTTCAGTCTCTTCAATGGCATTTTTCAGATGGTCTAAATTGTCCCAGGTAGACCATTTATCCACCAGATTTCCATCTTGGTCAATTTCCAACACTGTGTCAAAAAGAACGTTTCTTCCATTATACTCGTGGATATCATTAATGAGTGTGAGAACCGTATTCCTGAATGTCAAGGTTATATCGTGATGTATGTCGAAGTCAGTCTTCCATATCAAGTCTCCATTCTTACTAAATTTCTTTAGGGTTTCATCCTTTGAAATATAGTTACCCTCTTTTAGTATGATGCCAAATTCTCCAATTACCCACTTTATCTCTTCGCCTTTCATAGTATAGATACGATGGGTTCCATGGTTATAGCCTTCAAATGCCTTTTCTTGATCATATTTAGTGACGCCTGTTTTATTTAAGTCGGCTTTTTCTTCTGTATAGCTCATATAGGGCAGAGCCCGTAATTGATCAAGAGGGAGGTTAGTTCTTTGTGTTTTGGTCTCGGCAAATAACAGAAAAAATAATAAGGTAACAATTATAATAATGGTTGTTGAAAATATGACTAATTTTTTATTTTTCATCTCTTTCTAAGCTCTTTTCTTATAGCTTGATTGTTTATAACAAGAGTCGTGCAGCATTTTCTACAATAAGCAGACAGTTTATTCTCAATCATCGCTTTTCGTCTTTTCTCAAAATATGGTCCAAACCATATCTTTTTTAGGGTTTTCTCGTTTATGTTTTCTGGGCTTGATTCATCAAAGAATCCGCAAGGTCCGACAAGTCCGTCCACCCGAATGCCTAGCCTATACCATGGCTCATAACAAGGGGCCCAGTCAAATCCTGTTTTGTTTTTGTTTACCAGCACTTCTTCCATCTTGCCAGTGTTAATAACTAGTGTATCCTCGAAGAAGTTGGACAAATTATTCCGAATTTTGTATTTTCTCGCTAAATTCTCTGCTTTCTTTACTTCTTTCTGAAACTCTTTTTTATGTTGAGAACTGAGCTTTAATTTCTCTCCTTCTTTCGAATAGGCTGTGATGGGTTCCAGGAAAAGAGCGTCTGCTCCGTATTTTTTTGCAAGTTCAATGAATTGGCTTATATGGCCATGATTCTTATTCACAAGCACTACTCCCAGTTCAATAAACGGTTTCTTTTTTCTGAATTTTCTCTTGTAATAATTAATTAGTTCAAGGTTTTTGACAACCTTTCTAAAACTTCCCTTAACACCAGTCAGTAAATCTTCTGTTTCAGCGTTCGGACCATGGAGACTAATTTTTATATGATCCCATCCAAATTTTATAAGTTCTAAAATTCCTTTTTCTGTGAACAGAGTCCCATTTGTGCAGATATAACCCCTCATTTTTTTCTCTTTCACATTTAACATGATTTGGATAATATCCTTTCGAAAAGTCGCTTCCCCACCTCCGATAATCTTGATCTCCTTAACATCAAGGTCTGCTGCCTGGTCAATTATCTCTAGATATTTGTTGAGGGGCATCTCTTTTAGAAAATCTACTTTGTCAATACCTTTTCTCCAGCAAAACAAACAATCAAGATTGCATCTTAGAGTTGGGGCTAGCTCTATACCATATGGCCCTTGCTTTTGGCCTTTTTTCCATTTGAGAAGCCGTCTAATAATTTTTTGTTCCATTTTTTCCAGGAATTGGGTTGCTTTTTTATTATTTCTGTATTATTTAGTTGTTCACTTAATCTATCCTTTGATTCTTTTGAAGGTGATATTTGATTTCCCCTTCTGTCATTGAATAACCTTGTTTACACAATTCCACCCCTTTGTTCTTCATTATATTATTACATAAATTCGATCCTAGTTCATTATCATATACTTGACTCATTCCATAACCATAGAGTCTATAATCTAAGAATTGGACTTCCCTGATACGATATGGATCCATAACCCTTGAATACAATCCCCTGTTGATTGAATCATATACTTCAAATCTAGCGCCTTCATATTTCTTCAGTGTTTCAAAGGCTTTCCAATTATATTCATAGCCGATGTTATAATTGATGAAATTATTATTGATGTTCAAACTGGTTATTGTGCTGAAGTTTACAATTATGTTCAGAATGAATATGCCATATAATACTTTGTTGAAATGTTTTTTATGAGTAATAAAATAGGATATAACAATTATCAAAATAAAGAAGACTAACTTCAGGTAGTAGCTCCTGATTGAGAGCGGCCTGTTGATGAATCCTGTGAATTTATTGCTAAATAAAATATCTGTAACAACAAATATTATTGGATAAATTGCAAAAAACAAGATCGGCTTTACTTTTTGTTGGTCCTTTGCCTTCTTGATAAAATACCCTGTTGCGCTGATAGACATGACCAAGAAAAGCGCAAAAGCTGCATAGGTTATTATTGAAAGCCTTTTGAGATTAGTGACATTATCTACAACAAAGGGTTGAGTAATATAGTAGGTATATGCCTTTAGCCTATCTATTGTGGGTAGAAAGATCTTGACTTGTTCAAGTGTTTCAAAAGGTTTTGATTCAATTATTGCACCTGTTATTGAAATATAAACCAGGAAAAAGAGGGGAGATAATATTAATACCCACAAGATGAAGCGTTTTAGATAAGGTGTGAATTTTTTCCATTCTACTTTCTTAGTTTTGTTTTTACAGTAGTTTTCAAGGATCAGGTAAATTGCAGTGCAGGGCCAAAGGATTAGATGATAAGGGGTGATCAGGGGCAGAAAAGCTAGTACAGGCATGCTCCAAAGCCTGTGCTTAGATTTTTTACTGAAAAACAGAAGAAAAAATGGTATCATGACAAGCATGATAAGATTTTTTCCAGTAGATTCTGATGAGATTGAAGAGATGGTGAGACCGATTGGGGTAAATATGAAAAGCAGTGCCATAAAAACAGCAGTTTTTCTATTAAAGAGCTTATCTACGAATAAAAATGCACAGATTAGGGTCAGAATACTTGTTGTAAGTGTTCCCAGGAATGAGCTGAACTGATTGGTTGGGAACATAAGATAGAAAGGAAGTGTAAATGGAATTTGCAGAAGGGTTATAAGATAATTATAGGGTGGAGCATAATCCTGAAGGGTTTTTTGGAAAACTGATATATCTCCTTTTACAACATAACTTAGGATTGTACCTATTTCAAAGGTTTCATGGCCTCCTAGGATGCCTTCGAATGTGAAAAGAACTGGGAGTCTCATTGCCAGGAAAAGTAAAGTCAATATTACTAAAACCACCCATCTCTTAGTTAGTATTTGTTGGATTTGTTTAACTCTTTTTCCTTTCATAGTCCTTTGTAAAGATATTGATTTGTTGTATAGCCTATTGGTATATGCAATAGTCGGGCAAAATTATGAAACCGCTCAATTCTTTTTTCTCTTATATAAAAATTATTCTTATTGTCTGAGGTCCTCCATTTTATGATATTACTATCGATGTTTAATTTAAACTCTTTTAATTTTTTATTCAATGTACTCTTCTTAAGAATACAAAGCGATGATAACAGAATAATTTCACCATTCAGTAACTTTATGAGCGGTAGTAGTTTGAGTGTCTTATAGAATTCTTTTTTGCTTTCTCCTGGAAATCCAACTATGAAATTGGCCCCGAAATGTATTCTGGCAACTCTCGTTCGGATCAAACACTTGACGATTTCCTTGAATGTATACGGTCTATTCATCAAATGAAGCACTTTATTTGAACCACTTTCAATACCGTAAGTAATCATCTGGCAACCAGCCTGTTTCATTTTTTTTAACATATTGAGAGTCAGTTTATGATCTATTCTGGCTTGGCATGTCCATCTTATCTTCATTTGATTATCAATTAACAAAGCACATAGCTTTTCCATTTCCTTTAGATTTCCGTTAATCATGGAGTCTGTGAATTCAAATTTTCTTTTGCTGTATTTTTTAACAGCATATTTGATTTCCTTAAAAATATTTTCTGCTTTTCTTCCTCTAAATTCTTTCCAAATGTTCTTTTCATAACAATAAATGCAATTCCCTGTACATCCTCTACAGCCCATAATAGAGTAGCTATCTTTAAGAGAATAATTCTTCATATCTGTACCTTCATAGTCTGGGAATGGTAGTTGAGATATGTTTTTTATTAGAGTTCTTTCTCCAAGATCTGTGATTTTTCCTTTTTCTTTGACTAGAGCGCCTTTACAGCCAGAAAGTATACTATTTTTTCTGACTTGTTGAGCTAGTTCAAGAAAAGTCGTTTCTCCTTCACCATATACAACAGCATCTACATATTTTTTTGAAATCAGCGCATGGCCAGCTCTTTGTTTGAAGCATTCAGGACCTCCTAATATTATTATCCGGGTCTTGTCGATTTCTTTTATCTTCTTTGCGAGTAATAGGCTGAAATTGAGGGTAGATTCAAAGATAGAGAGACCGATAAGTTTTGTTTTTTCTTTACATATATTCTTTGCCAAGGTTTCAATCTCTTTTTTAAATCCAGATCCTATTTTTTTAAAGACCTTTTTTTCCCTCCACAGATGTTCGTTGGTTTCCTTCCAGAGTTCTTTTTGTTTTTTTGTTGATTTTAAGAAAAGTTCCAAGTTAAAATCAAAGATTCTGCTGTCAAATCCTTTTTGTCGTAGATAAGCATTGAGATATCCCAAACCTAGAGGTGGGACCTTGACAGACCAACAGGGACATTGGATCAGGATTATTTTCATTTTCATTGTTTATTTAACTTCAAGTACAATGTGTTTAATGGTTTGAACAGCGAACTTTTTGTTAGGAATTCTTTTAAGTAATCTTTGATGATTTCCATTAAAACAGCCAACTTACCTTTTTTCAGTTTGTTTCGGATCTGTTGGTTGAATTCCACTGATATCATGTTGCAGTCCTTGCAGTCTTTGGTTAACTTCCTCTTAAGCATCTGCGATCGAAGTTCTCTCATGTATGGCCCATGCCACAACTCCTCCAAATTTTTATCGTAAATGCTTTCAGTCTTTGACTCATATGTAACACAACACGGTTGTATCTGACCATTAGCCTTGATAACTATGTTGTACCAGGGCTGATAGCAGGGAATTTGGAGAAATTTCTTTATTTTTTTCATATTTCCAGTATCCTCTTTACTATGTGTTTTCTGTCTGAGTATGATTGAATATTTATTCCTTCGAGAGCTGTATGTATACAGTATTTCTTACCAAGATTTTTTATTTCTAAAAGCTGCTTTTGCACAGTCTTGAGTTCAGTTTTAGATAATTCACACTCTCTTACTTTGGGATGTGCTGTTACAAGGGGGAAAAAAACTACTCGAACAACGCCTAGTTTTTTTGCCAGATCCATCATAGGAACAAGTTTATCATGATTATCTTTTTGTATGGTGATATTGAATGTGATGAGCGGTAGGGATTGTTTCCCTTTTTTCCTCTGGATTCTTTGGATATTGTCAATTATTTTTTTATGAGCTCCATTGCAACCTACGAGTTTATCATGAATCTTTTCATCAGCAGCTTGGATGCTGATATGGATTATATCCCATTTTTTCTCTATCAAGGTATCAATGATTTCTTGATCTAACAGTGTTGCATTGGTTACCAAGGTTCCTTTTGCACTTGCTTGCTTGATTTCCTGGGCAATAGCTAGAAACTTTCTCTTGTCTATGAGTGGTTCTCCTTCGCCGGATAGCAGCCAGCTTTTAATACCTAGTTTTTTACCTTCTTTAATTAGTTCTAGACATTTATCAGTGGGTATTTCCTCGGTAGATTGTTTAGTCTCCCCTGCTTGATAGATGTTGCAGAATCTGCAATCTAGATTGCATCTTTTGGTATAGCTTAGCTCAGCATTGACAGGGCCTTGAGGCATTCCTTCTGCCCATAAGAAGAGTCTTTTTAATATTTCCCCCAACATCTAGGTTGATAAGAACTAATAGTTTATAACTATTTCGTGTAGTTCATTTGAACCAAAAATAAAAATTGTTAAGAGTCTTGGAGAAAAGGTCGGTTTCAGAGAGCCTTTTCACTAATTCCTTAAACCTATTTTTTATTGACGAAACAAATTGATTCTTCTTTAAATCTTTCTTTAAACCTCTGTTTTGGTTTATGATCCAGACAGTACAGTTTTTACAGTCGGGCCCTAGATTTCCCAGGCGGATATCATTTCTTATGATATCAAAACGCCCTCTGTACCAAATATCCTTGAGACTCTTATCGCGTATGTTATCTGATTTCTGTTCGTAAAAATTGCAGCAAGGGTATGTCTTGCCGTTGGGTCTTATGACTATCTTATGCCAAGGCTGATAACAGGGTAGTTGATCAAAGTTTTTTTGTTTCATTGTTCCATTATGATTGTGGGGATTTTTTCCTGATTCAGTATGTTTTTTTCTTTCAACAAGATAAGATTGGTGTGAATCCTGAGCTTGTTGGCCAGTTGGATATTCTTTTCAATATTTTTTTGGAATTCAATTTGTTGATTTCTGTTCAATTGATAAGGTTTGATCTTGTGATTGGAAACCACCAGGTTGTGAAATGCGGTCGAGAATACTCTTAGTTCAGCTGCTAGTTTGATAATCTGGTCAATATCCCGATAGTTGGCTTTCTGGACTGCTACATTGATATTTACGATTGGTTCGGTTTTTCTACCTTTTAAGTTTTGGAGCTGTTTGACATTTTTTATGGTCTTTTTGTATGATCCTTTAACTCCGCTTAGTTGATCTTGGATTTTTTCGTTTGGTGACTGGAGACTGATTTGTATCCTATCCCAACCTACGTTAATCAAAATAGTTCGGATTTCCTCATCAAGAAGAGTACCATTGGTGGTCAAAACACCCTTCATTCCAAGCTCCTTAATTTCTTTTGCAACAGCGAGAAAAATTTCCTTTTTTAACAACGGTTCACCATCACCTGCGAGGTGCCATTCCTTGATACCTAGTTTTTTCCCTTCTCTTATTATTCGAAGGCATTCTTCCTGTGTGAGTTCGTTATCACTTTTTTTCGTGAATCCGCTCTGATAACCATTACAATAACAACATTTTAGATTGCACAGGTTGGTGATGTTAAGCTCTCCGTCGACAGGGCCTGCTTTTTTTCCATTTTTCCAAAGAAAAAGCCTTTTTATTCGTTCATACATTTTCTGATTTGTTTTCTAATTGCATTATTCTGGATGACTTGGCCTGCATTGCATATCTTGCAGTATTTTGGCAATTTTCCTGAGAGGATACTCTTCCTTAAATTGTTGAAGTAGTTACTGTACCAGATTTCTTTTAAGCTCTTGTCCTTTACATTCATTTTCTTCTCTGAAAAGATGCAGCAGGGTCCTGTTTCGCCATCAACTTTTATTACTAGATGATACCAGGGTTCAAGGCAGATAGCGTCTGCCAGATTCTTTTTTTTGTTGGTTTTCTTGAGGATTACAGAATCCATTTTATTTTTTGAAGTGACCAGTTCTGTCTCTTTGAAATTGCTGATATTGGTATGGATATTGTATCTTTTAGAGAGCACTTCTGCTTTTTCAATTTGTTTTTGCATATCCATTATCTCCTGGTTGTCGGGCTTTAGTTGTTGGCCAAGTTTTGAGTGTATTGTGATTGGTTCGAAGTTGACAATACTGACTCCATTTTTTTGTGCAAGATCAATAATCTTGTCTAATTTGTTGTGGTTCTTGTTGCTAATTACTGTGTTGAATGCTATTATGGGCTTTTTTTTATCAAGCTTTTTCTTGTAGCTTTCAATTCTTTTGATGCATTTCAAAGCATGCTCAAATGATCCTTTCTTTCCCCTAAGATAATCGTTGGTTTTAGCATCAGGGCCATCAATGCTGAAAGTGATTTTGTTCCAACCAGTTTTCACAAGCTCTTTAGCCCATTTATCTGTTATCATGATACCGTTGGTGGTGATATTACCGTTCATGCCATTTTTTCGGATTTTTTGTAACAAATCAAATGTTATCTTTCTCATAAGGGGTTCTCCTCCACCTGTAATCTCCCATTCTTGGACTCCAAGTTCTTTTGCTTCATCCACAAGTTCCAACAGTCTGTTGTCGGGAAGTTCATATTTCTTGGAATCCAGCTTAGGAAATTGAGGATTTCTCTGCCAGCAGCTTAAACAATGGAGGTTGCAATAATCTGTGGGGCTGATGTCTATTATAAAAGGAGGAGCTCTTTTTCCCCTCGACCATTCCATCAATAAATCAATCTTTTTCATTTTCTGAATAATTTTCTGAGAAATCCTCCCTCTTTTATTGCTTTCTGAAACATAGTATTCTCAATTACATTTGTAGATGGGCAGTTCTTGCATTCTTCAAGTTGGCCTTGCATCATCATTTGCCTGAAACCCTCTGCTTTTTTTCCAAACCATATTTTCTTAAGCTCATCCTTTACAACGTTACCGATTTCCTTGCCAGGGGTGTAAAGGCAGCAAGGCCCAACGTTTCCATTTGCTAATATCATCATGGAAGTGAAAGGACTATAGCATTTAATGTTTTCTTCTTTCATAACCTTGTTCATCGCGTTAGATTTGCTTACCAATTTTTCTTTTTTATAACTAGATATATTGCTCAGGATATTTCTTTTTGCAGCTTCTTTTTTTAGTCCAGGAATCAATTTCTGAAACTCTTTTTGTTGTTTTGGTCCTAGTTTGAGTTTTTCAAAACTTGAAGACAGATTCATCAGTTGGGTGAAATTGACTGTTGTAGCTCCATACTGATCGGCAATCTTGAATAATCCTTTCAACTTTCTAAAATTCTTGTTGGTAAGGACTGTGTGGAGGGTTATCACTGGTTTTTCACTTTTAAGCTCCACTTTCCACCTTTGCAATAATTCTAAAGCACGGATAATGCCTTGGTAACTACCTCTGCCTCTTAGTTTATCATTAGTTTTTTCATCGCTTGAGTCAAGGCTTATTGTGATATAATCCCATTTCATCCTGACGATTCTTTCCACAAGCTCATTTGTCATCAATGTAGCATTTGTTGTTACATTACCCATCATTCCTTGTTTCTTGATTTCTTCCATCATCTGCATAGTTGCACGCCTTGCAAAGGGTTCGCCACCTCCCATGATGTCCCAGAATAACACTTTCATTTTTTTAGCTTCATATACCAATGAAATGAGTTTTTCTTTTGCAAGCTCTTCACTGCCTATGTCTTTGTCGTTCTTGTAGCAAAACGGACACATTAGATTGCATTTATTAGTAGGAATGATGAAAATCCTGACAGGTTTCTGCTTTTTACCTCTAAGCCAGTTCTTTATTCTTTTTATGGACTCGTTTTCAAGTGTATTCATCTTAGTTTTCATCAATTTCTTTTAATAATCTCATGACAGCATCATTTTCATGTATTTTATCAATAATTTTTCCTTTTTTATAAAGCAGACAATGTTGTTTACCTCCAAATATTCCTAGGTCGGCTTCTTTGGCTTCTCCGGGTCCATTGACTGAACAGCCCATGATAGCGATATTGAGTGACTTATCAAGTTGGAATGTCTTTGTTTCCAATTTTTTTGCAATGCTTGCAACATCTAGACAGGCTCTTGCGCAGGTGGGGCATGCTTTGATTCTAATATTTTTTTCTCTTAGCTTCAAAGCTTTTAGGATACGCCAACCGACTTTTATTTCTTCTTCTGGCTTTTCAGATAGTGAAACCCTGATTGTGTCACCAATCCCCTCCAACAGGAGGCGTCCGATACCTATGGCGGATGTAATAGTTCCTGAATGTGCTGTTCCTGCTTCTGTTAATCCTAAATGTATTGGGTATCTGCTCTTTTCTGAGAATAACCTATATGAACTTATTGTTCTGAATACATCAGATGTCTTTAATGAGACTATAATGTCTGTGAAATCTTGATTTTCAAGGATACGGATATAACTTAGGGCGCTTTCAACCATTGCATTGGTTGTCCTACCATACTTGCTTTCAATATCTTTTTCTAGCGATCCTAAGTTCACTCCTATTCTAATTGGTATACTATATTGCCTTGCTTCGTAAACAATAGCTTTAATATGTTCTTCGTTATCAATATTTCCAGGATTTAATCTTAGCTTGTCAACGTATTTTGCGGATTCTATAGCAAGCCTGTAATCAAAGTGGATATCCGCCACCAAGGGTATTGAAATGTTTTTTTTTATGGTTTTCAGAGCTTTTACGGATTCCATGTCAGGTACCGCTACCCTGACTATTTCACATCCAATCTTTTCAAGTGAATGAATTTGTTTTATTGTAGCATCAATATCTTTGGTTAGAGTTGTAGCCATTGATTGAACTATGATAGGACGCTTGTTGCCGATTCTGACTTTTCCGACCTTGATCTCTTTTGTTGGTTTTCTTTTAATCATCTTGTTTATTTTTTCTATTAATAAATCTGATTATGCCCATCCTTTTGTTAGGATGGGTGCAGCATTCTTTTGGCAGTTTTTTTAACATTTCTTTTCTTTGTTTGTTTAAAGCAGTTCCAAACCAAATAGCTTCAAGACTTTTTTTTCTTACATTGCCTGCAGGTTTTCGAGGATTGCAGCAGCTCTTGACATCTCCATTCTCATGGATGGTGATGTGGGTGAAGGGCTCTGTGCAATGGATGTTGAATTGTTCTTCCCTGGCACGTTTATTTTCATCTTTTTTCATGAAATCTCTGAAATTGGTTGTGATGCCTTTTTTATCTGCAGTTGCTTGTGCTATCAACAAATATTCCTGGAACTCAGCTTCTGCTTTTTGGGACAAAACCATTTCCGCATATAACTTATTCTGTTTTACAAGATGTTGAAGATTCACAACTTTGACATCATATTGTGCTGCAAGACTAATGATTGCTGAAAGTTGATTATAGTTCTTATTGCTTATGACTATATGAAAGCTTAGAACTGGTTTCTTCTTTTTTAGTTGGGACTTTAATTGTTTAAATAATTCTATTGCCTCAATATTTTTTCTAAAGACACCATCTTGACCTCTCAAATTATCTTGGGTTTTTCTATCTGCTCCGTCAATACTTAGCTGAATCTCATCCCAATTCATCTTGACAATTTTTTTTACAGTCTGTGAATCCAAGAGGGTGGCATTAGTGGTTATTGAGCCATGCAAACTTTTATCCTTTGTGATTTTCATGATTCTCAACAGCAGATCTTTCCTGCAAAATGGTTCGCCCCCTCCGCCGATGTAAATGCTTTGTACACCCAGGTTAACTAATTCATCCATTAGTGTCAACCACGCATCATCTGAAAGTTCTTTATTTATGTTTACTCTTCCTGTTCTTTGCCAGCATGAAAGGCATTTTAGATTGCATTTGTTAGTTAGATGAATCTCTGCTGTCAGCGGAGTATGTTCAGTTCCATTTATCCAATCGAGAATGATTGCTTCTTTTTTACTCATCTTAGTTTCTTTTTTAGAACTTTTCTTATCTTTATATTCTCCACGACCTGACTGGGGTTGCATTGTTTGCAGTAATCGAGGAGTTCTTGGTTAACAAGCCTTGTTCTGATTGATTCAAAATGTTTCCCACACCAAATATCATTAAGGCTTTTGTCATGAATATACTCACCTGAATGATCAAACATGCAGCAGGGACCAACCCTGCCGTTAGGCCGGATTATGACATTGTAGAATGGTTCGAAACACAGAGTTTCTGAGAAACTCTTTTTCTTGTTCTTGGTTTCTGCTTTTGCTATTATCACTTCTGTCATTTTGTTGGTTTTTCCGATAAGATCTTTTCCCAAGCTGCCAAGATTATGCTGGATGCTGTTCTTGTTGCAGAATCTCTCAGCTTTCTTTATTTGTCTGATTGTCTCCTTCAATTCATTTTCATTTAGCTTTAACTTAGCCCCTATATCTGTTTCAAAAGCGACTGTTACCACAGGTTCTATGAATAAGTTTATCAAGCCAAGATCTTTAGTAAACTTAGCCATATCAAAGATTTGGTTGTGATTTTCATTACAAAGGACAAAATGTATGCACAGTTTTGGCTTATCTTTACTAAGCTCTTTTTTTTGTTGGTTGAACAATTCGATATTCTCGATGGTTTTCTTATGGCTGCCAGTACTTTGTCTGAGCCAGTCATGAATGCTTTCATTGGGACTGTCAACACTAAAGATTATCTCATCCCATTCAAGTTCTACTAATTCTTTGATTATTTTTTTTGTGAATATAGTCCCATTAGTTATTAAAGTACCAGACATTCCTTTTTGCTTAATTGCTTCCATTATCTTGGAAGTGGTTTCTGGTCGACACATAGGTTCGCCACCTCCTGTGACTGTGATGTGCTTAACCTCCAACTCCGCACATTCATCAATGAGTTTAAGATATCTATCTTCAGAGATCTCATTCTCATAAGAAACTCGGGAGGTGTCCCTCTGCCAACAGAACCTGCATTTGAGATTGCATCTGTCTGTGGGATTGAATTGTACCTGAATAGGGCCAGGTTTTTTGCCTATAGACCAATCTTTGATCCTTCGAATTTTGTCTTCCATTTTTTTTTATGATATTAATTCAAGAGGTATTAATCTATCTTTAATCAAACCATCAATAACCAATTGGACAGCAATTTCATACATTTCTTCATTATAGTGGCCGTGGTTGTCAATCTTATAATCCTTATAATCCAGTTCTTTGATATGGTCGAACAATCTAACAATAGATAAATTATGCTTTTCTTCGGTCGTATTAACCCAGTCTACAAAATTTTTCATCCATTTTTCACTCGGATAATTTTTAAAATCAGCTGACATGGTATGCGAGACATAAACCAAGATATCTGATTCAATATCTGCAGTAATATCTACAATCTCTGTCATGGCAGCATCACATCTAGCAGTATTTCTTGTCAAATTTGTGGATATGGCTTTTTTTTTAATATTATAATACTTTATTGAAATAAACCTGTAAAAAATTGAATATCTTATCAACTCCCTATTTATGCCTGAGAGAATTGGGATTGAAAGGGGGATTATAATATCTTTCTGGACTTCAAAAAAAGGAGTGTTTTCTATTGCAATATGTGAATCTGGTAAAAATATTCTTTCATCCATGCAGTCATCATCTAATATCTGCAATAAGATGATGTCAGGATCATAATGCTTTAATTTTTCATCGAGTAATATTTTTTTCTGAACTAAATTATACGCGCCTACTCCGAAATTTAAAACCTCCACCTTTTTTGTCAAGTTCAACTGATTGAGTCTTTCTTCTAGTCCATCTGTTAGATGTGCGCCGGATTCCAAATGAGAATCACCCAAACCGATGATTCTGAAGATATTAGGTTCTTTTCTTAACTTGAACTCTTTTTCAAAAAAATCCATAACATATCCCAGTTCAAGATAGTTGTTGGTCATGTGAGGCAAATAATCAATATTACTGTTTTTTTCAAAATAGAAATTTTTTTCATTTTGTTTCGCAATATCGTCTGTTTCTGCATAAGGTAATTTTCTTTCATTCAGATAGGGACACGCTAAACGCGTAATTGTTTCAGCCAGTATAAAGAACAGAAGTAAAGAACCTAGCATTAATACTGCCTTTATGATAATTTTCTTAGATCTTTTTTTCTCTCGCTTATTATTTATATTGTGCTTTTTTACCAACTAGTTACCCCCTCTAGCTGATAAACCTGGCTTTTATAAAAATATTTCCCTCACAGGACATTTGAAGGTAAACTATATAAAACACCCTGTTTTAATGGTTAGTGTGGAAAAGACTGTTAAAATCAAGAACCTGTATTCAGATCCTCTAACAGATATATCATTCGATACACTTAAGAATGAGAAGCAGGCCTTAATCTTTGTTAATTCTCGCAGGGGCGCAGAAAGCCAGGCAGAAAGATTGGCTCATTCAATTGGAAAACAAACTTCTGAACTGACGAAGATTTCAGAGGCAATCCTCCAGGTATTGTCCCGACCAACCAAGCAATGCATCAGGCTTGCTAATTGTGTTAAAAAAGGGATGGCTTTTCATCATTCTGGGTTATCTGCAAAGCAGAGGGATCTGGTAGAAGATAATTTTAAAAATGGCTCGATCAAGATTATTGCATGTACTCCCACCTTAGCTTTTGGAGTGAATCTTCCATCTTTTAGAACCATAATAAGGGATTTGAAAAGATATGGCTCGCCACATGGTATGGCGCCTATATCTGTTTTAGAATATCATCAGATGATTGGCAGGAGCGGCAGGCCGGATTTTAATGATAAATATGGCGAGGCTATTTGCCTGGCAAAATCCGAGTCAGAGCTTCAGGCAATATTTGATGAATATGTTCACGCAGAACCTGAAGAGATATTCTCCAAATTGGCTGTGGAACCTGAATTACGGGCCAGCGTCCTTAGTCTGATTGCAACAGGTTTTGTCAGGGATAAAAAAGCATTATTTGATTTCTTTGATAAGACCTTCTATGCATTCCAATTCAAGGATCTTCATAAACTTCATAAGATTATTAATAAAATTTTAAAATACCTTACTGAATGGGAGTTCATTACTTCCGACGAGACAAATGATTTTGTCTCCGCTGATGAGCTTAATGCAGGTAAATTAAAAGCAACGCCTCTGGGCCACAGGGTTTCAGAACTTTATCTCGATCCTCTAACAGCGTTTTTCATTATCACCTGCCTAAGACGTGCTACTGTTATGAGGCCAGTTGATTTCTCTTTTTTACAGATGGTCAGCAGATGTTTGGAGATGAGACCTCTATTAAGGGTAAAGATCTCAGAATACGAAACTATACAAGCAAGATATACCCAGTTCGAGAACAGGCTCTTGGATCCTGAACCCTCTGAATTTGATCCTGAGTATGAAGAGTTTCTAAATGCTATTAAGACTGCCTTCTTTTTGTATGATTGGATTGATGAAAAAGACGAGGAGTATCTTCTTGAGAAATTCAATATTCGACCGGGAGAAATAAAAATAAAATTGGACATTGCTGATTGGTTGCTTTATTCGGCGGAAGAGCTTTCAAGACTATTGAAGTTTTCAGTCCTAAGACCTGAACTGATTAAGCTAAGACTTAGATTAAAGCATGGAGCTAAGGAAGAGGTGCTTTCTTTGCTTAAGTTAAAGAACATTGGAAGAGTGCGTGCAAGAGCTATGTTTAATCATAAAATCAAAAACATTACAGATGTGGTTAATGTGGATATCATGACTCTTTCGCAGTTGATTGGCAAAAAGACTGCTATTTCAGTAAAAAAACAGGTTGGACAGGAATTTGATCCTAAAAAGATACTTGTGAAGCAGAATAAGAGAAAAGGGCAGATAAGTCTTCTTGATTATTGATTATATCTATGGAAAATTATTTTAACTTGATTGATTTATTATTACTGTGCAACCTATAATCTTAGGTATTGATCCTGGTACAACCCTTGGTTATGCTATTCTTGATTTAGATGGTTCTGTACTGAAAGTCAGCTCTTCAAGAACACTTAACATGAGTGATCTCATTGAAATTTGTATTCGATTTGGCAAACCTATTCTTGCAGGTTGCGATAAGAAGTCTGCTCCATCATTTGTTGAGAAATTTTGTGCAAGGACAGGCGCTAGATTGATATCTCCAAAACTAGATCTAACTAAGTATGAAAAGGATCAATTAGTCAGCATAAAAACCCGTAATGATCATGAATTTGATGCATTAGCATCTGCTACTTATGCATATAACAAGTTTAAGCGTTTATTCAAAGACGTTAACTCTTTTCTTGGTAAGATGCATCAGGAAAAACTTGCGGACGAGCTGATGATGCTGGTCATAAAACATGAAAAAGTGAGTATTAAGACTCTATATGAGCGATTGATGAAAAAACCGATTATTGCAAAAGTTAAGATTCCTAAAAAAAAGACTGATTTAAAGATTGACAAGATTAAAAAACTTGAGAAAAAGCTTGCACAGTTGTTTGAACAAAATGAGATCTTGAAGAAACAACTAGCAAGTTCTAATGAACTTATGAATCGATTTAAACGGAAGGCAGATCGAGTGCCTGTTCTTGAACTTGTCGAGGAGAAAACGCGCCGAATTAAAAACTTAACAAATCTGGTAGCAGAGAAAGACAAACTTATTAAACTCTTGAATAAAGAGTATGCAGGACTTCAGAAATTTGTTGGTAAGGCTTCATCTTTAAGAATAGTAAAAAAGCTTGCTAACCTTGGGAAGGCAGAGTTTGAGATGAAATCCTTTCTTAATATAAAAGAAGGTGATATTCTCCTTGTCGAGGATCCGAATATCTGTAATACTGGTATTATTAAGGACTTGAAGCGTAAAATACGTATTATCATAACTAAAAAGACTATAAAAGGCCATTCAGACTTTATTTTTATTCGTGCAAATTCTTTAAAATTGATTGAGCATAAAGACTTTGCTTTAGTTGATATGAATCAGGTAGAAGAGATGGTAGATGGCAAGAACATACTGAAAAAAGTCCTCCAGGACTATAAGAAAAAGAGGGCATAATTCTAACATATGTACAAACCGTTATAATCAACCACGTCTACTTCATCATTGATATCCAACTCTTCTTGATTAAGTACTTGCGTAGATTGGTAGGTTTCTGGATGTAATACTTCTAGTTGTGGAAACTTTTTGGTAACTCGCGTCTTGAACTTTGTTAGTTTGGAATATTTTGTCTTCCCATAATCAAAAAGCAGGGTTTTTAAATTTTTAAGGCGAAGACCTTTAATCTGTTTTCCCAGATGAGTTATCTTTATAGGTTCTCCATTAATTTCAAGCACATCTCCCGCCTTAAAATCTGGCAGTTGTATCAAGACATTTATCCTGTATAGATCCTTGCTGGTCTGATGGTTTTTTGTGTGCAGCCTCGCATTAATTTTTATCAGACCACCAAACCTCCTTATGACCTTTCTGCCCAATAATTGGATGAATTTTTGGTCTGTCACATAGAAATCAATGCCATTGGTGACTTTTTCTTTTTTGTTGATAAAAATTCCCTTTGTATTACTAGTTTCAATCTCTTTTTCAATATAGCTAACAACCTCATCTTTGGGATTGCGTAATTGGATTATTCCTTCGAAATATTGAGTGTCTTTTCTTGAACAAGTTGCACATTGTACCAGTATGATATTCAGAGGGAGTTCATAGATTTCGTTATTGAAATGCACCTTTACTGAGACCTGGTTTTTACCTCTAAATATTTTTAACTTATTGATATTGGCCTTGATTTTGACAGCCTTCTGTTTGATATTGGTTTTCACAACTTTTTCTACAGCGTGGTTCAGATCTGTGTAGGGATGCCATTTGCCGTGTTCTAGCAGCCTGCCACAATTGCATATTTCTATTACAATATCTTCATATTCGAGTATCTGGGGCTGGCAATCATTACAAAATGTGCCTTTAGTGATATCTTTTCCGCATTTTGGGCAAAATCTCATTGAATTAGGAGATAAGTTCATTCTTTTAAAGGTTGCTAAATCTTAGCAACTTTTAGAATTGCCTAACAATTCAGTATGTTGCTAAATCTTAGCAACTTCAGAATTGCCTAACAATTCAGTATGTTGCTAAATCTTCACAATTCTGTGTTTCATTGAAAAACTGCTGTAAATCAAAAGCTTTTTAATGAATTATTTTTCCTAGACACGCATGGCAAGTAAATTTAAGAGAATACTGAAGAAAACCTGGCATTTTATATGGCACGAGGATTCTTTAGCAAGTTGGATTGTTAATATTATCTTGGCTTTTGTCATAATTAAATTCATAGTTTATCCTGGGTTGGGCTTGATTTTTGGCACAAATTTTCCAGTTGTGGCTGTTGTGTCCACAAGCATGGTCCACACCCCTACAAAACTGTGTGAAGAGTATCAACCTCAAACAACACAATGTGTCAAATATTACGAAGATCGTTTTATGTTGTGCGGTCAAAATGTAGAGACCAATAAACTCCATAAGATTGATCAATATTGGGATGTTTGTGGAGATTGGTATAAGAACAAATTTATTACTAAGAAAGAATTTATGCAATTTCCCTTTAAGAATGGCTTTGATAGGGGAGATATCATGGTCTTGTTTGGTGTGAAACCTGAAAAGGTGAAAGTTGGAGATGTGATAGTCTTTAACTCAAATAGGCCATATCCTATAATTCATAGGGTGATTGACATGACTGAAAATGAGGGTCAATTTATTTTTCAGACCAAAGGAGATAATAATGCAGATCAGGTAGTCGATACAGGTCTGGATGAAACTAGTGTTACCCAAGATTTGGTGATAGGTAAAGCTGTAATGCAAATACCCTATCTTGGATATATTAAAATTTGGTTTGTTGATCTAATGGACTTGTTTGGATTAGGTCATTTATTCAAATAAGGTTTTTTAGAAAAATTTTTAAATCTAGTTCATGACATTTCAGGTGAAAATGCTTTTTTGTCCAAAATGTGGCTCTTTATTGAGACCAAAGAAGGAAAAGAGTAAGAAAATCATGTTTTGTGGTAGTTGTGGTTACGTTTCAAAGAATCTGGACGATGCAGAAATAAAAGAGACTATTGCTAAGAAGACCAAGACGGTGGAAGTAGTTAATGAAGACGAGGAGAATCTTCCCCTGACAGATGCGGTTTGTCCTGAGTGTGGACATAAAAAGGCTTATTACTGGTTGCGGCAGATGCGAGCGGGAGACGAGCCTGAAACCAGGTTTCTGAAGTGTGAAAAATGTAAGCATATCTGGCGGGAATATGATTGATTAGTTTGAATCGTAAATCGATTTATTTATGGTTAAGACTAGGGGGTTGTTTTAAATGCCAAAAAAAATTGATTTTGAGGAGATTGATAACGATAAGCTTGTAAACTTTAAAATCACTTTTATGCCTAAAAGATGCCCGAAATGTGGAGAACTTATGGCTACACGTTTTCTTGGCGTCTGGGGATATTATTGTATACCTTGCATGTTTTGGTGGGGTACTTATGATGATGGCCCGGTCGTAAAAGAGAAAGGGAAGAAATAGTCATTATTATATGTGTTACAAGATTGACGGATAGTGCAAGATTTATATATTTCTGCTTAATCCTGTCTGTATGCGAAAAGTTATCTTGGATCAATTGTTAGATACAATCAATATACTTGATAAGAACAAAAAGGAAAATCTGACTTCCTTAGCTCTAAACGAGATGAAGAAGTTGCTCGAAATAGCAGACGAGTACTATCCTCAAACAGAACTTCTTTTAGCAGGTCTTATTCTTGATGAACCAGTCTTCTATGATCCTGATTCCCAAAAGTATCATGGTCTTAATTATCGAAATCTTAAGGGTAGTATATTTAATATGCTCAGGTCTAAATTACATGAGAATGATGATGAACTTGATGATATATCTGAAAGGATGAAGACTTATGGGCGATATAGAGACATGTGGCGAGAGGCTGGTGATGAGCCACTTGAGAAAGCAGAAACAGAGAGGTTGAAATCTGTTTTTAATGAACTTGAAAAACTGGTGAAAAATCAATCTGTAGATGCCATTAAACTTGAGGAGCAGATGTGGCAAGAGGAGAGGAGAAAGTATGAGCATATATATGTTGAAAAATATCTTCAGCCAGATGCTAGAGCTACGGAGCTTATATCAAAACTTTTTTAATAATGAGGCGAATATGAACTACCATGGAATCCTATGATGTTATTGTGGTTGGCGCAGGGCCTGCAGGTTCAACAGTAGCATTTCATCTTGTCAAAGCAGGCTTTAAAGTTGCTTTGGTAGATCAAAGAAAAAAGATAGGCACACCCAAGCAATGTGGTGAGGCAATTACAGGTCACATTTTAGAGGAGCTTGGAATAAATGTAAAACCTAATTGGATATCGCGACAGACTAATTCAGTTTTCGTCGGTTCGCCTGGTAAGGGTGGAGTTACGGTCTGGCCTCCTGATTCTAAGGGTTATGTCCTGGATAGGAAGATATTTGATGAAGATCTTGCATTTCAAGCGCAGGATGCAGGAGCTAAGTTGATGCTTGGAAATAAATTTATATCGTTTGAAAACCAGCACCTGTTGAATTTCAGCAATTCTTCGATTTTGAATGGCAGAATTATTATTGGTGCTGATGGCCCACTTTCACAAGTAAGGAAATTTTTTGGTTTTAGTCCTTTTTCATTTATATTTGGATTGCAGTATGAAATAAAAACAGAGATCGAAAATCCAGACACATTAAGATTTTTTTTGAGTAAGGATATTGTTAAAGATGGATATGCTTGGCTATTTCCAAAAGCAGAAACATTGAATATTGGATTGGGCAGCACCTCTATTATGAAACTTAAACCAATATTGGGTGCTCTTGTAAAACAGCTTGATCTGAATAAGAAAAGGGTGCTTGAGGTGAATGGCGGTCTAATACCACTAACCAACCATATAGTGCCCTGTGTCAAAGATAATGTTCTTTTAGTTGGAGATGCAGCTGGTCACGCAAATCCTTTGACAGGAGGTGGTATTCCTATGGCACTCTTTGACGGGCAGTTGGCGGCAAAGACAGTTATTTCTCATTTTGAAAAAAAGATGCCTTTGAACACTTATCAACATACCTGGTCTAAGAGTGAGTTTGGAAATGCCATGAAAGGTTCAATTAGAGTTAGACCTGGTGTCATGAAAAAACTCAATGGTGGCGCATATGATAACTATTTTAAAAAAATTGGATTTGTGGAAGCAAGAAGCAAGAATGACATCTTTGATTTATTGAAGAAATCAGTTCCGTTATATCCTCATTTTGTTAAGCTTTGGAACCATCTTCATAGGTATTATAGATATTTGAGTTAAAATGGAAAACTGGCAAGATTATATTGAGAACAATCGGTTACAAATAATAGTAAAACCAAATTCATCAAGAACAGAGATTATCTGCTTTGATGCTGATTCAGGTGGATTAAGGGTGAATGTGGCTGCACCTGCAGACAAGAACAAGGCCAATATTGAAATTATTAAGTTTTTTACCCGACTCTCGAAAAAAAAGGTTTTCATAAAGAGTGGTGCGATCAGCAAGAAGAAACTTTTGTTTTTTCACTGACTAAATCTGAAAATCACAACATTTAAATCTGAATGTTCTGCACTTTTATTGATGTCTAAGAATATGGCTCATAAGAAAAAACCTCATCCTGAACATACATTCCGAGAGATTCTTCAGTTCTATCTAATCGATTGTAAGACTCCTCTTGGTAAGGTAATTGATATTGCTATCATTCTGGTTAACTTATTTATCTGTGCTATATTTGTCGCAGAAACATATCCCTTGTCAGACACAACAAAATCACTTCTCTGGACACTGGAACTTATTGTTGTTTGTTTCTTTATAGTCGAATATATTGCACGTTTATATGCTTCTCGAAATCGGATCAAGCATGTCTTTAATATTTATAGTATCATAGATCTCATAGCTATCTTACCAACGTTATTAGTACTTTTCATTCCCTCGACTGCTACGAGTATAGGTATTGTGAAAATAATCCGGATATTCAGGGTTTTTAGGATTTTTAGGTTCCTGAGATTCATTTCAGACCCTGATTTCTTCTTTGGAAAGATAAGTTGGCATCTTTTAAGAGTGATCAGATTGGTGATTACAATTCTCATTATCTTCTTTGTGGCTTCCGGAGCATTTTTCTATGTTGAGAGCCCTGTGAATCCCGATGTGAACACATTTGAGGATGCATTTTATTTTACAGTTGTTGCATTGACCACTGTTGGATTTGGGGATATTATCCCTATTTCAGCTAATGGCCGGAGAATTGTACTGCTGATGATAATTTCAGGAGTAATTTTAATACCCTGGCAGGCGAGCCAGATTGTTAGGGAATGGTTTTATTTTTCAACCAGAAAACAGGTGGTCTGTCCTAATTGTGGTTTGAGGTATCATGACAAAGATGCCTCTCATTGTAAGGATTGCGGTCATGTTATCTATCAAGAATACGATGGTCAGTGATGTTACATTTTTGCATAAGTAACCAGTTCATCTTTTAAGACTTCTAGTTTGATACCTGCCTCCTTAAACATCATTCTGGTCAATTCTGCTTTATGATATCTTTTGGCACAAACAACTCTTTTGATGCCAGAATTTATGATCATCTTGGCGCAGACAAGGCAAGGTTCCATTTTGCAATAAAGAGTTGCACCATCTATGGGCGTACCGTACCTTGCGGCTTGGACAATAGCGTTTTGTTCTGCATGTGTGGTTCGGACACAATGATGTGATTCTTTACCTTCTTTATCATAGACTGTGTGAAATAGATGTCCGACTTCATCGCAATGTGGCAGACCTGATGGTGCGCCAACATAGCCGGTGCAGAGTATTCTTTTGTCTTTTACAATTATTGCCCCTGCTTTTCCCCTATCGCAGGTGGCTCTTTTTGCAACAGTTTCCGTAATCTGCATAAAATAATCATCCCATGTTGGTCTGGGAGGGGTTAGCTTTTTTATAAGATCAGTTATCATGCTTTCAATTTTTTTGTGGAGTTTACCTAATGTTGTCTCATTTATCAGAACAATAGATGCTAATTTCTTACATTCTGACAGTTGTTGGCCTATAGGATCTTTTGCATCTTCTAATTTTTCATATCTTTTAAGTTCTTCAATGGTTTGTGGATCTTCTTCTCTATTTCGGCTTCTTAATCTTTCAAATCGTATCTTTATGGGGGCGTCGACAAATACCATGATAAAATCTTTCCTTCGGCTAAGAGATCTTACCTCTGCAGGATTCCGTATGGAGGTGATAACATAATTCCTTTCTTCGTCTAGTTTGGCCAGAATTATATCTGCAAGTACTCCAGGCCCGTAGCTTTGCCTAAGTTCGTTCCCTTTTTTTATCAGATTTTCTCTTGTGATCTTTTTCTTTTCTTTTCTAAGTTCATCCCGGATAACGTCTGATAAGGAAAAGTGAGTGAAGCCCTTTTTCGCTAAATATTGTGCCGCAGTGTCTTTTCCACTAGCATAGAATCCTGTAACTCCTATAATCATTTATCTAACACCCCTATAGGGATAATGCTTACCAATATAAAACTATTACTATTTTCAAATAGTTATTCTACAACATATAAATCAATAAAAATGTGAGTAATCTTTTTATTTATTACAACTCTACGGATGAGGTGGGTGTTTTATGTTGGAAATAATATTAGCTGGATTTAATGTCGATAAACATATTCTGGACAACTATCAAAGACTTCTAGACTTGTTGAAGAAAGAGCTAAATGCTCCTAGCTTAAGTGATGCGCAAAAGCAAGATTTGATTAAAGAGACAGAGCAGTTACTGAGGAAACCTGTAACTCCTGAAACCTTATCAGCTTCATATGCACGTCTTAGCAGAGATCAGCGTCCAATTCCTGAACTTCGGGAAGATGCAAGGCAGGACATTGAAAAAGCCAGAAAATCAAACAAGTCCATTGTTTTTGATATGTGCCATCACAGTATTGCAGAACATGCAGTCTTTAATATTGACATGTTGGGTGTTTCCAGGTATGCAGTTGAGTTTGTTGAAGCTAGGAGGCTTTGTGCATATACTGAGAAATCACAGCGTTATCAAACCTTAACAGATGACTTCATGGTGCCTAAAGAGATTCAGGAGTCTAAGCATCATGATAAGTTTCTCAAAATGATAAAAGAGCAGAATGATCTTTATCATGTCCTGTTAGATAAGCTTCTAGTACATTTTGAGCAGAAGTTCCCTGATATGAATGCACGTAGTAGAGAAGGCCTGGCTAAGGAGGATGCTCGCTATGTTGTATCTTTGGCAACAGAAGCACAACTAGGTGAGACGATAAGCGCTAGAAATCTTGAATATTTTCTAATGCTTACTGCTGCTCATCCTCTTAAAGAAGTTCAGGAACTGGGTCAAAAAATTCATGCGAAAGTTTATGATGTTGCGCCATCTTTGTTCCTGTTTTTAGAGCCTTGGGATTACTATACTCAGACAAGACCTGAACTTGAAGATTTAACAAAGAATCTTATCCAGGAATTTGCAGAGGAAATAATAAATCCATCTGTTCCAGGTCACTTTCCTTTGGGAGGTGGTGATGTTTGCCTGGTAGAGTATGACGTAGGGGCAGATGAGACACTGGTTTCAGCCTTATTATTTCAATCATCTAAAGGGCAACTATCAAAATTGCAGTGCGATGCCATAGCCGAATGTATGAATACACATGAAATGGCTGAGGTCGTCAAGACATCTTTAAAGCACATTACTCAACATGATGCTGTTCTGCGAGAATTTGAGATTCCTACAGATTTGACTTATGAGATAACCATGAGCTCTAGTTGTTTTGCCCAGATGAAGAGACATCGAATGATGACACTTTTGCCTCAAGATTATAATCCCGAATTGGGATATACAGTCCCGCCATCAATCGTAGAGATTGGTATGTCTGATGCGGCTCGAGATTGCATGGCAAAGAGCACAGATATATATGAGTTTATTAAAAAAGACCTTCCTGATGTGGCACCATATATCCTGACCAATGGTCACCAGCGAAGAATTCTTGTCAAGGCAAATCCTCGGGAAATATATCACATATCAAGGATGCGGGAGGATGAACATGCTCAGTGGGATATTAGGGACAAAGCCCAAAAGATACTTGCTTTAGCTAAGCAGGTGAATCCCTTAATCTATATGCTTGCTTGTGGCAAGCATGAGTTTGATAAGACATATGCTAAGGTGTTTGAAAAATGAAAAAAGGAGTATTTCTAATGACTGATGGACCTGATGGCTCAGGCAATGGTGAGATCGTCAGAGGTCTTCGAGAATGGGCTGATCAAGAAGGTTTGAAAGTCTTTGACCTTGTTGACTACCAACAGAGGTTGGATAAGCTTCCACTTTATGATGAGATTAAAGAGTTTGATGTCATATTATCTGCTGAACCAACCTTTTCTTGGATTGGTAAGGCCATCCGTGATGAAGTGACAAGAAAAAATAAAGGCTACGATTACTCTACAAGATCAACAATTGATATATTCAGTTCTGACAGGGAGGTGTTGTATAAGCGTGTACTTATACCTGCTTATAATGCTGGCAAATATATTTTCCAACAAAGGGGTGTTGTGACATCCATTGTCTATCAGCCCGTTCAGGCCAAGTTCCAAAAAGAAGCTGTGAGTATGGATTATATCCTTTCTCTGACAGGCAATCAATTTGCCTTTAATCTCTATCCTCCAACTCTTTTATTGATTACCAAATGCGAAGCAGATGTTTGTATGAGTCGTCTTGGCGAGCGAAAAAAACAAGACAATTGCCTGTACGAAGAGTTGGAATTTCAAAAAAAGGTCGTAGAGGTCTATTCGTCAGACTGGCTAAAACAGATGTTTGAAGAGAGAGGAACACTGGTAAACTATGTTAACACTAATCCTCCGTTGAAACCTGTTGATACTCGCAAGAGTGCAGTCAACATTCTAAAGAAATATCTTAAATCGCATAAGGAGAATAACTAGCGGTTGTGATTGGTTTTATTCTGTCGCTTCTTCCTCTTCTTCTTCAAAGAACGATGTCAGACTCTTGCTCTTGATTTTTGCTTCGTAACTGATTCTCTGCGCCATTTTCTTATATCTTAATAAAATCAGTCTCATTTATAAAGACTGTTAAACTTTAAAGTGTCATATTTGAAAATAGGGAATAGAAACTATCTCTTTTAGAAAAATCATTTATATAAAGGAACTAATTTAGAGGTAGTGAAAATGTTGTGCTTAATCGGGTTTTCCTAAATTTAGAATTGAGCTGAAATCAACGCTCTTCACATCGCCTGTTTCAGCATCAAGCTTAACATTCAGTATATTGAAGCATTGAGTTACATATGTTATATTGAATACGTTCTTCCATTCTTCTTCTAACTTGAGTTTTTGAAGAATGATTATTTTCTTGGTTATAGTCTCTGCGGGACACTTTTCATTTTTAATATCTTCGGTAGCTTTTAGTGCTTTTTCCAAGCTGACTTTGATCTTATTCATATCCAGTTCATGTATTGTTCCGCTTTTCTTGAACACCTCTTCTGCAGGTCTTGCAATGATTTCATCACCTAGCTCAAATACGGCCACCTTATCCTCTTTTTTAAGATAGTATCCAATCTGCCATTCTTCTTTCTCCTTTTCTTTCAGGATAAAGATGTGGGCGAGATGATAATTTTGGTTTTTCTTCTTGAATTCTTTGAAGTGTTCTGTTGCTTCCAGCTTCTTGATTTCAGATTTTATGGTCATATTATTTTCTCATAGTTTGAACTATAAAAAATTATGCTTTTGGATAACATTTAAAAGGTATTTCGGTATTCCTCGTTTTATGATTTCAGAAGCTAAAAAAATTGACCTTGAAAAGCAAGGCTATCGTTTAGTAGGCAATCACTCTGCAATTAAGGTATGTCTTTGGACCAAGAGGGCTATTCGGGCAGAGGATGAATGTTACAAGAAGACATTTTATGGGATCAACACACATAGATGTGTGCAGATGACTCCTGCTCTTTTAAACTGTTCTCTTAGATGTCAGTGGTGTTGGAGGGATATTGATCATACAAAAGCCAATTGGATTGGGCCAGTAGATGAACCAATAGACATCATAGATGGTTGTATGGCGGCTCAAAATGAATATTTACAGGGTTTTGGCGGCAATGAGAAGGCTGATAAGGATGTGTATGCAGAATCTCTTAAGCCAAAACACTTCGCAATATCTCTGGCTGGCGAACCTACATATTATCCTAAGATCAAGGAATTTATTATTGAGCTAGACAAGAGGGATTTGACATCTTTCCTTGTTACAAATGGAACCTTGCCTGAACAGCTAGAACTGTTGAAGGAAGCACCAATCACACAGTTATATGTTACTGTTCCTGCACCTGATGAAGATACCTTTGTCAAGGTTTGTAATCCTCTTATTAAGGATGCTTGGCAAAGAATTCAAAAAAGTCTTTCCTTGCTTAAGGACTTCAAGTGCAGGAAAGTAATCCGTCTTACCCTGGCAAAAGATGTTAACATGATTAAACCTGAGAAATACGCTGAGATTATCCAGAATGCTTCTGTTGACTTTGTTGAGGTCAAAGCCTATATGTGGGTTGGTTATTCCCAAAAAAGGCTCAAGATCGAAAATATGGCAACGCATGAAGAGATACTTGAGTTTGCTAAAAAGTTGGCTGAATTTTTAGATTGGAAAATCGTTGATGAGAAGCCTAATTCCAGAGTTGTATTATTGATGAAAGAAGACAGACCTGATAGAATAATGAAGTTCTGATCTTTATTATAGATCTATTATCTTACCTTCTGGGCCGGGATTTATTATGAAACTCTTCCCTATTTTGTCTTTCTTGCCAAAATTCTCATGTATGTGGCCGCAGACCACAAGATTCGGTTGGTTTTTCTCAATGAAACGGCGGTAGCTCTTATTTCCAACATATTCTTTCCCAAGCTTATCTGTAGTGGTTTTATATGGTGGTCCATGCAAAACTAGGACACTCTTATCAGAATCTAACATAAGCTCTTTGAATTTCTTAGCAGTTTCTTTCTCAAACCGGTCATCAATTGCCCGAAAGCCGCCGCCTCCATAACCTATAAACAGGATGTTATTCCTCTTGAAGAATCTCTCATGGATGAATTGTATATATTTATATTTTGAACAGAGCTTTTTAAGACTGCCCTCATCTTCATGATTGCCGTGGATAATGAGTACAGTTTTCCCCAAATTGTTCAGTTCTTCTAGAAGGAGTCTTATATCATTCTCAAATATAGATATGTCGCCGGCGCAGATAATTATATCTGCCTTCTTTGCTTTCTTCTTTAGTTTGTCAAGGGCGTATATGTTTCCGTGTAAATCCGAGAAGACTAATAGCTTCATTGTAGCTTGAGATTTGGGTTGGTATTAATATATTTTTCTGAAAAAACAGTTATTTTAAATAAGCCTTTTTTAGAGTTATTTCATTAAAATAGACTTAAATTAACTTCTTTTATCTTTTTTAACTAATGATTATTTGTTAAATAAATATTTCATTAAGTAAAGTGTTCTTCTTTTTTTAATTAAAGGTCAATTTATATACCTTTTTTAAAAAATAGAAACATTTAAATATATATTATGTCATTTAATTAATATAGATATCGTATAGTTAACAAAAAAGAGGCATAATTTGTTCATAATTATTTAATAAGATGCGTTGGTTACCACAGAAGCGAAAAAAAGAGGAAGTTGAGGCTGAACAGGAGACTCACCCTTATGATACCTTGTGTACTGCATTAAGGGGTATTCCTCGAGATTACGATCAACTTGTTCAGGCAATTAATACCGTTGAAATGCAAAAACGGGATGATTTAGCCGAGAGAATGCTTCAAATTCACAGAAACGGCTATTGTTTTTTAGGGGGAGTTGTTGATAATATCCTTGGTTATATGCAAAAAGATAATTTGACCATTGATAAAGCTGTAATAAGGGTTGAACATCAGTTTATAACTCATTATCATTAATTTGTTTTATAACATAATACAAATCAGTTTGGTTGGGTGGTATAAGTGGAATATAAGCTAAACATGAGTATGGGTGCTTGCTATTCTAACTTTTATCATCTTTCTAAATTTGTTTGATAGTTGCACAAATGATTAAATTGGCTTGAGGATAATGTGGTATGGCAACATCTAATGAGTTTAAAATTGAAGATTTAGTAAAGGGAAATCATGCATATCCTACATATCTTAGTAATCACCTAAATCTTAAACCAGATACTGTGGATAAGAACATGACTGTTGTTTTGGCAACATACAACAGATCTCCTTTTGATCCAGAAGGGCCTCAAGGTAATAAAAATCCATTGGGTTGGTGTATGGATTCAATACTTGACCAAAAATACTCTCCAGTTAAAAAAGTAGTAATAGTCAATGATTTCTCAACTGATTATACTGAAAAGGTTTCGGAACTATACGCAATAAAATTTGCAGAACAGGGAATAAATCTGGCATATATGAAAAATAAAGAACTTTTGGAAGCACACGAGTCGAGAAACGTAGGTTCAAAGCTTGCAGATACCAGATTCGTTTATTTTGTTGATGATGATTGTATTTTATCACCTTTCAGTCTGATAGGTGCAACAAGGACATATGATCGTCTTAAGATGAATAATCCTGAGATGGCTGTCCTTTTACTTGCAGTATATCAGAGGGCGACTATCCCAACATCTATCAAAACCCTTGAAAAAATTGGAACCTTTGATGAAGCCACTGGCAAGATTCATTCTGCTTTTGATGCGTTTCCTGAGGAGTATTTAGTAGATAAAGATATATTCATGGACACTGAATCAACATTATTAAATCCTCTTCCTGTTAAAAATATATGTGAAGGAAACACGCTATTTGAACTGGATACGTTTAAAGAATACGGTGGTTATGCTTCATTTCCTCCCCGTAGCTATGGTGGAGGAACTGCACTCGCTTTTAATCTGTGGCAAAATGGAAAGAAGATATTTTTTTCAGCAGATCCGAGGTTTCATGCAGTCCATTACAGATATGGTAGTGATAGTAACATACGAAAACTTATTGGGCCTGATTGGAAATATTGGAATGGATTTAAGCGACCGGATCTTAGTTTTATGCTTGATGAATCAAAAAAATCCAAATTAAATACTGGATGTCGAGTTGAAAAGGAGCTATGGTATTATTCCAAGATCAGGAATTTTCTCATGATCATTAATGGATATTCTTTGGATGTGGGCAAAAACTGGATGAAGACCACTTATGATGAATTTGTTGGGAGAGATGTTTTTGGAGGCATGAGAACCAAAAAGATGCCTAATAAAGATATGCGAAAACATATTTGGGAGACTGCAGTCCAGCATGCATTTGATCCTCCCAAAGATATAACTAGAACTGAGTTGATGAGTTTTCTAACAAAGAAACGATAAAATATATAAAAAAGTCTTTTTTTTTAATGATTATGAAACCTTACATATGTACAACTGAATATACTTCTGCTCCGTCAGCCTTGATGATGGTTTTGCATCATTTCAACAAGGAATTTGAGTTGACCAAGGAGAATGAGCATAAGATCTGGATTTCTACAGTTAATCTTCCTGTCAGGGCTTCATCGATATATGGTTTGGCGATCTTTGCTAAGGAACAGGGCCTTGATCCTAAGATTGTTCTTGAGAACAAGGAATATGATTTTCCTGATTACAGATTCAAAAGATACAAAAAGGTGGATGTAGAGGATGCACAATTTACTTCAGATATTTACTACAAGAAGGCTGTGGATTTGAACATCCCTATCGAGGAAAGGTTCTTTGATCTTGATGAGGTTAAAAAGCTTCTATCTAAAGGACATGTTCTTTTACTAAGGCTGAATGTGGGTGTCTTTCGAGACAAGGGAAGCATGTCGAACTATGTAGTTCTTTACAAGGATGCTGACAAGTTCTTTATGATCGATCCTGTTACTGGGAAGTTGAATATTGTGGTTGAGATGCTAGAGGAAGCCTTTGCAACCCTTGAAACCAAGAAAAAAAGAGATCACAGGATGATTATTTTTTAAGATATGCTCTCTGTCTCCAGCTTTTCTAACTTGCAGAATTCAGTCGAGAAATTATATGCGCCTGCATTAAGGAAGATTATTTTGTCTCCTATTTTAGGTTTGTTCAAAAAAATTCTATATCTGAAGATATCCATCGAATCTGGAGTGCAGCCCTTTATGGTGTAAGCTTGTCCTTTGTCTTCTGGAAGCTCTTCTTCAACCTTCAGCCTAATATGTGAGACAAAGGTGTCCATGGCTGAGTTGTAGACCGAACAGTTAATAACAATGTTGTGGTCATAGATATTAACTATGCTTGCTTCAAGAACAATGGCCGGAGCAGCAATGAATCTGCCTGGTTCTATGATTAACTGTGTCTTGAAACTTTTCAGCCAGGTTCTGAGCTTTTTAATCTCTGAGAAAACATGTTCCATGACATCTGCCCTGAAGTTCTTATATTCTGCAGGCATGCCGCCTCCCATGTTGAGAAAGTCGATAAATTTGAGGGTCTCTTTTTTTAGAGATTGTTCCAGTTCATATTTCAAGGACCATTCACTTATGTTTTGAGTCTTTCGATGAAAATGGACACCCAGCTGATTTATGTTCGGGTTTTTTCTAAGTTCCGGTATCAACTGGTTGATCTTGGCAGTGCCCATGCCAAATACAAAATGCTTGCCTGTATGGATTGTGTGCTCTTTTAGTCTCATTCTCAAAAGCAGATTGAATTTTTTATCAGCTGTCTCAACTAATATCTTAAGATCGTTCTCATTATCAACCACAAAACACTCAACTCCTTCTTTGAGCAAGGATTTTAGCTCTTGCTTGTTCCATGCCTGTGCAAAGAACCAGATCCGTTTCTTGTCTTTTATTTCTTCCATACTCTGGATCGAATGGACACTAAAAAAACAGCCAGTGCCATCTTCTAGAACCTTGCCAACCTCAAAGTTGGTCTTTAGGCTGTAGGATACCTGATCAGCCAGATCCTGCATGACTCTGTACTGGTCCAATACTGTTTTCTTGCTTAGGATGAATCTGGCCCTGTTTAACATCTTAATAGACCCTCTTTGTCAAGTTCTTCAAGGGCTGCAATCATTGCGATAGGGAAGTTGATAGATACATCGCCTATTAAGGTAACTGCATCTGAATCATCCTTGACCTTACCCCAACTCTTGGCTTCCTGCGTTGTCGCTCCACTCATGCTTCCTGAGCTGTATCTCGCAGTTGTCATATAAAGTACATAGTTAAGGCCGCCGTTCAATAGAGCTGCTAATAGAGCATGATGCTTTGAGATGCTTCCTCCAAGAGAAATACAGCCTTTGATGTCATCGTGACTGGTAGAAAAGAGGATGTTCTTGAAATCCTTGACTACGTCAACAATGAAATCATCGTGTTTTTGCTGGAACATAAATAGATGAAAACCAAAGGAACCATCTGTTATGGCTGGACAGAAGATTGGTACGTTGTTTTTTGCAGCCTGGTAAAGGATTGAATCCTCATCATTAAGCATCAGGCCTATTTCCCTAAGCATCTCAGACACAGGCCACCTTTTTTTCTTTTTGTAGAGTTTGTCAAGCATAGGCCCTATTACATCCTCGAATTTGCAGTAACTTTCATTGGTCACAAATAAATTACCAACTCGATTTACTCCTTTTTCATAAAGAGCCACATCATTAGCATAGAAATCTCCAATAACGAATTTTTCCCCTTTAGCCTTCATAATATCTTCTTCAATACCGCCTACAGTGGTCACAATAATGTCCGGGATGCCCAGATCAATTACTTGGGCAAAAAACCCTCTTAATCCTGAAGTAACCATGTTGGATGTGAATGTGAAGAATATTTTAGCGCTAGCCTTTTTCATTTTCACAATAAGTCTGACAGCATTGTGAAGTTCAACACTTTGAAATCCAACATTCCTGAAACTATTAACAAGGTTCTCGACCTTCATTCCTTTTTTCCATTTTAAATCCTTAACATGCTCCATAGAGTATCACCTTTAGATATTTATTAACAATGCACTAACTATTTAGAACTATCTACCTGAATAACTTACAGCGTCAAACATAGCATTTGAAAACATAATGCTAAGGATTATAGGAATCTTTAAAAATATATCGGATAGATAACTTACAAGGGGTTATGATGAAACTTATCTACAAGCAAATTTTTCTTTTAACAGGATTTTTACTGGTTACCTTACTCTTAGCAGAGATTGTGCTGCGTCTTTTTTTGCCCCTGTCAATTGAGGATTCTAAATATGGCTGGCAAACATGGGCAAACTGGACTGAAAATAATTCCATAGAGGATACGCCTGGAAACATAAGGAATGTATCTGTAACTTATTTTAATCATGGTTTCAAACGATGGGGTGATGTTGAAACAGACCATATCAAGATGCTGATTATTGGAGACTCTTTTACCCATGCATATTTTGTCAATAATGGAGAAGAGTGGTATTCATATCTGGAAGATGCTTTTGATATTGAATTGTTCGTTTATGGAGCAGGCGGATATAGCTCATTGCAGGAATATATGATCCTGGATGATTTTATAGATGTCATAGATCCTGATATTATTATATGGCAATTTTCTGATAATGACTTTTCAGATAATTATCATAATTGGGATATAAGATACGATCCTTTGTTCGGTGTTAGGCCATATCTTGAAAATAATAAGATAGTATATCGGATGAGATTCCCTTTTTGGGGATTAAGAAAGCAATCGAGAGTGATAAATTCATTATTCAAGCTTTATGATAGGTATTGTTTAAACACTTGGTCTGAAAAGGATGGCATTTTAAAAAATAGTGTCTTATGTTTAGATGTAGCTGAACAGGATAAGCAAAACGCCTATAATGTTACCAGTAAGATTATGCGGCTGGTTAAGAAACGAGCAGAAGATACGCCTGTTTATTTTTTTAGTCCGCAGTATATGGATAAAAACACAAAGGATCTAGCTTATCAAAATAAGTTTAAGTTGATGGCGAAGATTTATAAGGTCATTGATGAAGCAAAAGACAGCGGTAAGGTTGTTACGATTTCTGATGAGAACCACTGGAATGTTGAGGGTAATAGATTGGTTGGATTATATCTGGTTGAATACTTTAAAGAGCAAGGTGTTTTAAGCTAGTGTTTGTAGATTTCTCCATCAAGAAAGTTCTTCAATACTTTTTTGCTTGGAAAAAATTGGGGAGTTGGTAGCTGGTCTAGAGGGAACCATTTCCATTCAGTTATTTCATCTGGTTCTAATACTTGTGGTTCGCCCTTAAAGTCTTTGCATAGGAATCCGAGAGTTACGAAATGAGCCTCCTCCACCATATCATTGGTGACACTTATCAACTTGAGGTTGTTTTTATCAAGTTCAATGCCTGTTTCTTCAAGCACCTCCCTATATGCACCTTCTTCGAAGGTCTCGCCAAAATGGGCCTTACCGCCTGGCATGGTCCAGGTTCCGGCACCA
Organism: uncultured Methanosarcinales archaeon; assembly: GCA_964647565.1. Classification (GTDB taxonomy): domain Archaea; phylum Nanobdellota; class Nanobdellia; order Woesearchaeales; family CAZYIM01; genus CAZYIM01. The sequence goes on along the minus strand of CAZYIM010000013.1, from coordinate 19,745 downwards.
TTCAACAGACTGTCTGCTTTTTCAGGATCCTCGTGTCTGTGACCTAGGAGTATTCTATTGTTCTTTAGGATCAAGACACCAAAACCCAAACCAACATTCTTTTTCTTCATTTTTAAGAAAAGAGATTGACAAACTTTAAATAGTTGACTTACTACCTTGGGTAGTGAATGGATGAAATTCTTAATCAGTTGGGATTTAGCGAATATAAGAAAAGAACATATAAAGTTCTTCTCAAGTTGGAAAAGGCGACTGTAGGACAGATATCCAAGAAAGCAAAAATACCCTCGAGCAAGATATATGAAGTGCTTAGCTGGCTCTATGAAAATGGATATATTTCTATTGTCAATCAGAAACCTTTGGTCTATGCCATCAACAATCCTCGAGCTGTATTGAAAAGTGAGATTAGAACCCGTATCGATAGACTAAAAGATATGGAAATTGAGATCAATAAGTTAAAAACTGGGGATGAATTTAGTGGTAGTGCTGATTTCCAGATAGTGTATGGAAGAAACTCTTTTTTTAAACGAGTGAAGGATGCTGTTACGAGATCAGAGCAAACCATCTTTGCTGTAGTCAAGAGCTGGCGGCTTGACTATGAGCTCAAAGAATTGACCAAAGATTTTATCATTCGAGGAGGCGAGGTTAAGTTTCTTGGGCCTATAAACAAGGAGAACAGGGCACAAGTGTCAGAATGGAAGAAGATAGGCGTCCAGATCAAGCATTATATTCCTGAGAGCACAAGGTTCACAATTTGGGATGGCAAACTGATGACTCTCGGACTCAAGGATGAAGGTTCTAAAGATTATTTCTCGCTTTGGATGGAGAATGAGTACTTGGGTAGGATTCTGGCAGAGTATTTTGATAAGTTATGGAAAGAAATAAAATAAAAATCATGCAATTTTTTAATCGTAATGCTCAAAAAATGTCTTCATGAGATCTGGTGAGTCCACGAAAATCCTTTGAATTCCGTAGCTCTCTAAAGTCTTGTTTGCACCATCAACATCCGGCCCAGGTCCTATTAAGCCTATTGGAAACTTCTTGGCCATTATACTTCCTACTGCATCGTTAATATTTTTTTGATCGTCTGCTGTTGCAAGTCCTAGCCAACCACACCAATTATCTGGTACTTCTGAGGCCACTTCTCTTCTCACAATCTCTTCTCTGACAATCTTATAAAGGGGAGAATTTCCAACCTCTTTTTCCTTGTCAGGGAAATTAATTACTGCTGAAGGGGCTTCATATATGTTTGAAGTTTCACCGTCTTGACATGCCATGCAGGCTTGAGCTGCCTTTCTACCTTCTTGATACCATTTGACTGCAAACTGCAGTTCTGTTTGAAATTGGCCGAATTTTTCTTCATCCATATTTTGGATGGTAGTTCTTGCTTTTTGGACTAAATCTTCTTTCATTGTATCACCAGATAATATTTAATATGAAGAACTACTCTGATATTTATAAGTTTTTTCTTTCTTCACCACTCCAGGGTGATGATGAATTTCAATTAGAGAATCATAACATTTTTAAACATATTTCCTTAAGAATTATAATATGGGTTTGAGCATTACTATTGTAGGCCTGATTATTATTCTCATAGCCTGGTGTCTGCAGATATATGAATCCATAGGTTCTTTTAAGATCAGTGAGAAATTCATTTGGCTTTATCTTCTTGGATCCATAATATTGACTATTGACGGTTTTGTGGATAATAAGCTTGGTATTGGCATATTTAATGCCATAATTGCTATTGCTGCCATGGTTACATGGATGACATATAAGAAAATTCTTTGAGTCAAGTTGGGAAATATCCTGCTTTTTTGCACTCGCCTGAATAGAATGCATTAATTTCACATTCAGAATCGTCAAGGAAGACGCACATAGTGATGGTCTGATTATCTTTCTTTTTCACTTCAACCTTTCCTCCTTTGGCAATACAATTGTCATTGACTATGTTACGGGATTTTTTCTGCTTGCATACCCTTCCCTGACATACTATTATAACATCTTTTGGAGCATGCTCATATTCACACTGTTCATTTACTAAGCAAGGTTTATTATCTATTTTTGAGTTAATGCCGATGGTGGTATTACCGTATACATTAGTGCTTATACTTATGATTTTAATATCTGATCCGTTTAAAGGATCATCCAGCTCAAATTTAAAGCTCACTTCCCAGCAATATTCACATTTGAGTTTTTTTATACCTACATATTCAAAGCCTCTTGCATTATGATCTGTGTAGAGTTCATGGCTTTTTATGGCTGCCTCAGCAATCGTGATAGCTTCTTTGTTTGTGACATTATCCAATGTGGATTCATTTATGCCAAACTCTTTAAGATCTCTGAGTGAATTATCTTGAGCATTTTTACAGGAGGTCAAAAGTAATAGGATGAGCGTTGCTAGAATAATTATTGCTGTAACCTCCTTTTCCATACTGGATAGAATTTATTTAATACGCTTTATTAATATTTTGTTTTAATAAAAAATAAAATAAAAATAAAAAATAAATTCTTATAGATTTTTGTACTAGAGTGGTCTGATGGTTCCGTCTGCAGGACCTCTGTAGGTTGGTCCTGTTCCCCCTCCTATTGGTGTCCAAGGCTCAATATTTATGGGTGGTCTTGGTCTCCAGGGTCCTGGCATTGGATTTGGAGCTGGAGGTCTCCAGGGATCGTCTTCCGCTAAGGGCGGTCCATATTCAAGTCCTTTTCTGGCATTCAGATAGACGACTGTATCATCCATTACCAGAGCTGAGCCTTCAATCTCTTTGCCCAGCATCTCATGGTCAGTTCCTAAATCCAGTGATTTGGATTCCTCTGTATGCTGCTTTAACACTTCATCAAGGAAATCTCCAGCTTCTTTCTGAGTTGCATCTGATGTGTCGCCATCGAAATCTTTTGCAGAAAGTGCATCTACTGTATAGCTTTCAAGCAGTCTCTTGTATTGATTTGACATGGTTTTTCCTTTGTCAAACATGTCTACGAAATAAGTTTTTTCCTTTCCTTTGCCAATAATACAGACAACACCTGTTTGGCCTTCTATGTAGTCAAACTTCCTAACATAGTCTTCAATGTCATTCTTTTTCTTGCCAATTATCTCCTGATAATCTTTGCTGGCAGAAGAGCTTCCTAGTCTCTTGGCAATGTTATCTATATGATTCCATGTCTGGCTTTGCTGACCTCCTCTTGCACCAGCCTTATACAAGTGGCTTCTTACTGAAGCTGCCATTACAAATTCTGCAGATCCAAACTGTTCTTGGCTTCCACCATGCATTACAGGGCCGTCATAGTGCCATCTTGATTGTTGTTGACAGTGTACTGGCACATCTATCTCTTTTGAACCTACCAGTCCATTGACTGAGAAGATCCTGTTTTGCTTTCCGCCGATGACGCCTTCTCCTTTTATCATCAGGATTTTCTTGGCTGTCTTCTTAAAGAATTTCAGAAGGTTGACTGAGCCAGTTTCCCTCATGTCCAATAAGCCTTTGTTGGCTGCTTCCATATAGGTGATGTAATCCACAGCACTTTCTTTGTGTACCTTAATTGGTACAATTGCTATGTTCTTATGTTTTTGTACAGGTCCTAGGCTGTACTGTCCCACTAGTTTATCCAATCCATCCATTTTTTTCGCCTCGTTGTTATTTTTTATTTTTTCGACGCCTTAGGCATCAAGATATTGTATTATTCAGAACTATATGTATTTTATCCACACTTAGTGTATTTGAATACAATATAGTGTATTTTTCGAAAAATTTATATAAGAATCCTGCTTAGTTAGCCACATGAAACGAAAAATAGTACAACACGGATGCTCATCATTGACAGTCACCCTGCCCTCTGATTGGGTAAAGAAATTCGGCCTGAAGAAAGGTGATGAAGTAGATATAGACGTGGCAGGTTCAAGATTGATGATAAGTACCCGCCATGAAATAGAATCGCCTAAAAAAGTTGTCAATACTACAGAGTTTGGCTTGTTTACCAAGAATAACTTAACTCATCTGTACATGCTCGGATATGATGAGATTGAGGTTGTGTATCAAGATGAAAAAAGTCTGAGCGAGATCAAGAACAGAATACCTGAATGCATTGGTTATGAAATAATAGATCAGAAAACCAATAAAATCTTTATCAAGAGCATTGCACACACACTTGAAGAGGACTTTGACATATTATTAAGAAAATCTTGGTTAATAACTAATCAGATGGCTGATGAGGTTTATGAAGCTGTTAAGAACCAGGAATTTTTCAAATTGAAAGAAATCAGGCATTTGGAGTTCATGAACAACAAGTTTACAATGACATGTGTTAGGATTCTGAACAAACGGGGATATAAGGTTCATAATAGAACATTGCAGATACATGAGGTTGTGAAGGGTATTGAGAGGATTGCAGACTTCTACAAATATATAAGTGACACATTGGTAGATTCTAAAAAAGCAATTTCAAAAGAGGTGCTTGATCTGTTCAAGAGGGTGAACGAATATTATTTAACCTTATACAACATATTCTATAAGTTCGATCCCAATCTTAAGAAACAGCTTTTTGAAAAGAGAAAGCCTATAATGGAAGATGGTGAAGAGTTGATGAAACGTGTTAGAGGTTCAGAAGTGGTAGTTGTTCATCATCTGCTTTCATTGACAAGAACAACATATAATGTGGCAGGGTCATATTTTGCGTTTATGCTCTAGGCAGGACAGTCTGGATATAATCGACGTTTGAACAGTTTTTGAATAATCCCAGAGTTTTACCCTTTAACTCGCGCATCAGGGGGAAGCCCTGATGTTCATCAAAGATGCCCAGTATTTCTTTCATATGCCATTGGCCCCTGAATTTCTTCTTGTCAGAGGCGCCGAACTTGTCCTGAGTCCATATCTTGTCCCCTATCTTATAGAGATGTCCTCTTAAGGTCTCAATCATCTTTTGGTTTTTATAATCTTTTGGGCTAATCGCTAGCTCTGGTGCTTCAATATTGGCATACTTGTTGAAAGTGTTAAAATAGTTATCTTCCCATCTGGACACTACAGTACTTTTTAGTGTATTCCTGTCTGGCCTTAGGCTTAGGGTGTGGAGAATGAAAAGGGCTGTATCTTCAGTGGCAAAACCGTCCTTTCTTGCTAATTCCCAATCAATTGGAAAATAAACCTCGAGGTTATGACCCTTTCTTGTATTATATGGAGTCATATCTCCATGTATGAAAAATTCCTTTTTTCCTGTTTCCAATTTTTCGAGATGGTTAAATGCTTCTGCGAAGCTGTCTTTAATCCTAGGTTGGGCAGTATTAAGATATTGAAGAAGCCGCTCCTGAATCAGCTTAGAATGGTCTGTGGTATCAAGTTCAAGATGATATTTGGATTTTAGGAGATAGATGTTTTTTGATGCTCGGACATGCATGGTGGCAATCATCTCTAGGGCATGGTCCCCACATTTGGCGATGATGTCGGGATTCTTGATCCTTTTGAGCACCTCTGCTAAATCTGCAGTTCCTAAGTGTTGTGTGGCAACTTTCGGAATTGAGGATGGCATGGTGAAAAGTCCATATTTATGACCTTCGTATCTTTCAGGCGAATTACCAAGGACACTTACAGTCGTCACACCAATTTCATTCATAAAAACTGGTATGACAGAATCTTTTCTTCTTAATGTTTCATTGCCTTTGTAATCCTTAATGAAAATATGGTCTTCAGACAGGCTGCCGTCATTCTCAAGATAAGTGAAGTTGACAATACTAACAGGTATCCTACTTTGGCCGTGAGACTCGATAGATTGTATCTCAACTTCATTGTATGCGTCTGTGCTGTTTAAGATGTTAGTTAATGTCTGGACAAATGGAGAATCCTCTGGAAAATAGATATCTGTTCTTTGTTGTTCGTATGTTCTTCTCTTAGTTATTTTTTCCCTGAATTTTTTCAAGGTTTCTCTTCTGATGTCTTCAACATCTTTTGTTCCTATAGATGGGGATGATTCAGAGAACAAAACACCTTTTGATGAAGATTTGAGTGATCTGGAAAATGTTCGGGGTTCATCTTCGAAATCCGTATCCTCGAGAGCCAGAACTGATAATATGCGTGAATCTCCTCTGCTGTCGCGTAGATTATAATAGGTTGGTATCTCCTGACTATCGTCGAGTCTTTTAAGTTCTTCGTCTATTTTCTCGTCCTTAGACATATAAGATCGAGATACTCTTTAGAATTTAAATATTTTTTGTAATTTAGCCACTATTAAGTCGCGACAAAACGTTTATATCTTTCCGGAGGTTACCTGATAATTACATGAAAAAGCTACGCTGGCCTGCAGCTTTTGTGATTTCTGCTCTGATCCATTTAGGAATAATTAGTTTGATTTCGCCATTATGTGATGATGTAAAAACAAATAATCAACGATCTAAGAACACCTCTAATGATAATCAAAACAGTACGGTAGTGTTGGATAGTCTTGAAAACTATGTACAATTAAGAGACAGTTCTGTGGCTGGCTATGATGATTGGGTATATCCTTGGGGCTATGCTAGCTATAAGGTTCCTGCTGAATATTATTACAGAGATTGCCCTTATGAAGCAATTCTTGATCAGGGTATTGATTTCTTTTATTTTGTTAAGGGTTTTCCGGATTTGTTAAATAGTGCGAAAACTGAAACTGAACTAGCTAAAAACGATCCTGAACCATCTACATTAGAAAAAAATATAGACAAACCATTACAGATATATATTGTTGATGCTGATCAACTAATAAACAAACCTGCATCGGAAAGTATACTTAGCATGACAGAAGAGGAAATGCTGCGGAAATTTGAAGGGATGATGGTTATGAATGAGTATGACCAGACCCTTTATTTCCTTGAAAACTACATCAATAAATATGATTCTGAAAAAGGAGATTTACAGAAATTCACCAGATGGTTCATGGAGTGGAACCTGACTGGTTATAATTTGGGAGGCAGCGAGCTATCCCAGTCTTTTAGTCTGGCAGAGAATAATTATATTTCAAAAAGCGTTAATAATCTGTTCCATCCATTCATCAAGGAAAATCCAGATTCAAGAGTCAGTCTAGAGTTCTTGTTTGATCTTGGCTATTGTATTAACACTGAGAAAAGGACCTTGAGATATCTGGATATGGCACATATTGATGCATTGGAAACACTTGAAGATAAGCCAGATCCATTCGGAGAGAAGATTTTCCATAAAAAAGCCAAAGCATTAGTTATCAAAGAGTTGTATGATCAATTCTGGGCTGAGATGCAAAAAAGAGGATTTCAGTCAGTCGAAGATATATATAAAATATATGAAGAAGAACAAGACAAGATATTTAATCATCTTATCGCAAAAGGGGGTGAAATAGTAAACAGGACACTTTTCTGGAATGGATATATGTGCTGGGCAGAAGATAAAAAAGAGCTGGCATACGAGAAATGGAAGCAGATAGGCCCCAAGCCAGTTTTTCATCAGTCATGGATGGCAAATGCTTATCAAGCGATCAAAGAAGAGATTGAATCTGATTGGATATATGATGGAACCATAAAACGCATCCTTCGAGAAATTCAACCACCTTACTTTGAGCAATGTCTAGAAAGAAAAGTAAGACACAATATTTGGGCCAAGAGATAAAAGAGATTATTTTTTCTTACCGCCTTCCACAACACGTTTGACCAATTCATCATAATAGATGTTAGCTTCTGGCTTAAGAAGTGAAGATTCTGTTTCTTTTTTCTTGTTTAGTTTGATGGACTTCTTATGCTTTCCCTTATCAACATAGCTTTGTTTAATATTTCCTTTCAGTTGCTCCTTGTCAACCCAATAAGGTATTTTCTTGAAATCAGTATCAGTCTGTACCCAGTTTCCTTCATATTGGAGCACTGGTTTGCCTTCATATGCATCAATAAAGGCTTGCATAGTTTCCATTACATGATAATTATTGGATTCCGGCAACACAAACAGTCCTGTTTCAGAGTATAGCAGCCTGGCTGTTAGGTAGTTGAGTGTGAACATGCTGGTAATTTGTGAATCACTGAGCTTAGTTCCATCCTTAGTTTTAAAGAGCTGATTTGCTTTTTTGAAGAAAAGATCGCTAATCTCGATGCTGTCTATGAGCGGACCCTCGAATGCAGTCTCCTTGTTTCCATTTAGATTATTCTTGATCTTTAGATCATAGCTCATGCCAACTCTCATGCCATCCAACCACAGACAATAGATGCTGGCATCATTGTTTGCATGATACCTCATGAGATCCATGACAGAAAGGCAGTTGTTCATCGAATAGCCAAGCAACAGCTCACCTGCTTGGAGGTTTTTGATTTCTTCCAGGATCACTTGAGTGCTGAATCTTTGGGAGACATATCTCATCACTTTAGTAGGTATGATGCCTGCCATAATTGTGGATGATGCATGATCGATGCCATCAAAGGTCTGTTCCATGAATGTCTTGAATTTTTTATCTTTCATTCTCTCATCTTCAAAGATCTTTCTTGCTATAGCATATTTTTGTTCAAATATTTCCTTAGACCCCGGATCTTTATTGAATTTTTCATAGAACTCTTTATTTTCATTGTAAAATTTCTTGCCATTCTGCATCTTTTTAGGGCCTTGCTTAATAATACTATCCAGGTCATAGATACACATCTTGCCAAAAATATCGAGAAAAGGCATCATCATATTTTCATTATTGATTGGATCGATCAATATCAAAGCGGGATTCATAGCTTCTTCTATTTTAGGGACTTTATAGTTATCATGCTCTTTTCTCATATGCCGAAAAGACACCAGATAGCCTGTTTTTGAGATTTCATCAGCCGCCTCTTTAATAGAGGGTTCTGTCAGTGGCAGACAGGCATCTTCTGCACTCCGCCTTATAACATCTCTTATAGTCTTGTCCTTGTAGAATATGGTTTCTGCGATCTTTCCAGAACTCATAGTTTGTATTAGCTCTGAATCTTTCAGATAATGTGCGATATTGAGCAATATGTTGTGGTCTATCTGTAATGAAAATTCCTCAAATTTACCTTTCTGCAGAAGTTCACAAAAGTTAGCGGCTCCAGTATGGCCTGCTCCTGGAGTCATAATCAGTGTTGTAAGCCAGTTCCTTACATCTAAACCCTCGTGACCAAGTGAATAAATTCTTGGATCTAGAGCAGTTATCTGTTTGTAGAGTTGGTCAGGAATCTGTTCAACTATTCCCTTGAAATCGAACTTTTTCCAGTTGCCAAAATTTGGATTGACTATAGGCATAAATGAATGTCCTTTTTGGTTCTCCATTTTCTGAATATCTAACAAGGTCAATATTGAAGCTGATAGACTTGTATATTTCTTGTTTAGGTTATTAAGTTCAATAAAATCTATATTGCCTTTAGCAACATCTTCATAGCTAAGGTTTTTAAAGAATTCCAGTTGTGGCTTTAGTGTGATCAATTCTTTTTTTTCAGCAACTAGCAAGTGGCTGGTCTGATATCCTGAGATCAATAAGGGAAATCTATTTGTTATGTTCCATGCTTTGTCGAATAGCTGCATTTTTTCTAGAGTAGCATTGAGCCTGGCTTCAATTCCTTCTGCAAAACCTTTATTTAATTTTTCTAGTTTTAGAGCATCAAAAATATATTCTGTTAAATGTGAAAAATCAAGTTTAGGAAGTTTGGTCAAACCTTCTAGAATCTGCATAAGTTTGTCTTTATTCTTTTTTCTTCCAAGAATATTTTGATCTTCAGCTTTCAGATGGCTTAGTTTTACATTGAAAATGTCTACTCCCTGATCAAACGTACGAAGATATTTCTCGAGAACTTCATCTTGTTTCTTTTTATTGAAGTTAAAGACTTCCATTGCTTGGAATTCATTTGCAATATATGTTTCCCTCAAAGCCTGACGCTCTGCGCCTGTTAAAAACGATCTCATAGAGGAGAGGTAGTCAGACTTAGTTTTTATATCTTATGATTTTTTCTACTTCGGAGTAGTTATAGGACTAGTTTACTTTAAAGTCAATCTCATAATGTGCGCTGACAATCAATGAGGCATTTAGATTATTGGTATACTCCCTAATTCTCTGCAAGCATTCTTGATCTGCCTTGACCTTTCCTAGTTTTGAGAAACCGATTATGACCAGGTCTGCAAAAGAAGAGTTCTTGGATATGATCTTGCTCATCTCTTCATCCTTCTTCTTGACAATGACATTGCATTCAACATTCTCTATCCTTGAAGTTGTTACCATCCTATGCAGCCTTTCTCTGGCAGCATGATAATCATTCTTATGGGCAACCACATTAAAAACCCTGATGACAGGATTATGCTCTTTCCACTGCCTTGAAAGTGTTACTAAGTGTGCAATCATCAAGGCCAGATTACCGTTCGTTGGGCTGCTCCACCAGACATCGATCTTATGGAAATTCGTGATGCCTGATTTATTTCTCAGGATAAGGAAATTTTTACGTAATTTAGAAGAGATATTTGCAATCTCATGCAGCGGCAACCTATCATCATAATCAATCAATACAGTATTCAAAGATAGGTTACCAATAGTTTCGCTTTGGATTACAGTTTCAATTGTTGATTTATAATTTTGGGTTATGATACATATTGGGAAGATTCCCATTTCATTCTCTTTTAGATGTTCATGTACTTGCTCCTCGGTATTTTTTTTAGTAATAGATTTTTTTGAAATTCTTCCTTTTATCAAGATATACAGCTTCATTATACTCCTGTTTGAACTGATACTGTCTATCAGAGAGATCATAAGATTCCTGTTTTGCTCATGTAAGGAAAAGCTGACCATAGTAGGCCTCCAGTTCTTCTTGCCAGAGTAGTTGGTCTCGATCTTATTTAAGATGCTCCTGAAAAGCTGGAACAGTACTCCTTCCCAAACACTCTCCATCTTGATGGTTTCATGATTTCTGGTTAGGATAATAAAGACAATTATCTGGAATGCAATGCCCCCAAGCATCACCCAGGGATTGAATAGGTACATCACAAAATAACATGCAAGCATTCCAAAAAGTGAAATGATTGAGGGTGCATTGAAGGTTGGTCTGTAGCTTGGGTTTTTGCTGATCTTCTCGAGAAATGCTGCGCCATTGATCCAGCCATAGACATTCAGGAAGAACATACCTACTACTATCGAGACAAAATCGAGGCCTCCTATGAAAAGGACAATTTCTGCTATTATGAAAGCAACAATCAATGAATAGTGTGGTTCAGTGCTGTTGCCGAAAGATTTGGCTAGTATACTCAGTTTTTTAGGCAAGACACGGTCTGTTGTCATTGCTCTTAGTGATCTTGGCGCTGTCATCATGCAGCTTAAGGCCGAAGATATTGTAGCTACTAATATTCCTGCGTAAATCAACGGTGAGAAATATGCAATATTCTTAATGATCAGCACATCTGTGCTAAGATCCATTGGTGAAGCAGAATGAGCCAACTTAATTACCAAGAAGACATAGACTCCAAAAGTAACAATAATCGAGACAAATGTTCCTGTTACAAGACTCTTTCGAGGATTCTTCAGGTCTCCGCTCATACCAACTCCCGCATCTATTCCCGTAACTGCCGGGAAGAATAAGGCAAAAGCTACCCAGAATGGAAGCATCTGGCCATTGGTTCCTGCCAGGTTTGCAGCAAAAGTACCTATATCTGGTGCTAGGAATATTGAAGCCAAGGATAAAATTATAGTGGCAAGTATTACGTATTGAAGTTTAATCACAAACTTGGCTCCTCTGAATACTATGAAGAAGAATATAAGATAGCAGATCATAGCGAGGTATTTCTCAGGAAAGAAAATATTAATATTCAACAACATTGCATGCAGAGCTTTGGTAAAAGCAATTGTATAGAAGGCTGACGCTATTGTCTGGGCTAAAAACAGTTGTATGCCCATGCTGCCTCCAAATGCCCTGCCAAGGCTTCGGGATATCAGATAATAGAGTCCTCCACCTTTGACATTGATGTTGGTTGCAATCGCTGAAATTGAGAATGCTGTTGCAATAGTAATTGAATGCGCGAGAACTAAAATGAGCAGCATCTTTACAAGACCTACTCCGCCTAGTACTTTGGGCACTATAAGATACATTACAGCGCCTAATATGGCCAGAATTGATGGTACCATCACTCCTGAAAAGGTGCCGAACTTCTTACCATTCTTAGAGTTCCCATTGCCTGTCATATTAGGATGTATTATGAATTTATTTAAAAACTTTATCTCAAATATTCATTATATTTGCCTTAAAATCGCTAGGCTAAAATCGGGAAATTCAATTAAGAAAGGGCTTTTGTTACTGTAATTCCGAATCTCTTTATTATTACTGCTATGTATCCCCAGCTTAGGCCTAACCATAGAGGAATATTTAGGTAGCTAGGATTGTTATATGTCCATGCACCAAAATAAACAATTATCAATTCTCCTATCTGAAAGAAAACTGCTGCAATTACAAAAATTGCTATATCTGACCTATCTTTCCAGAATATCATTGCTGAAAAGAAACCAACAAGATAAATTCCTGATAATAACAGATTATGCTTCCAAAATAATGCCATAGAAAAAGTCAAGATGAAAAATGCAATAATTTCGATTATCAATTCTTTAAGGATTTTCAAGGATTTCTCTTTCATGGCTTTTATTTGACTGAACTATTATATATAAGTTTAGCTTTTATCATTCGAGTAAACTTTTTAAACTACTCTCCATTCAACCCTGTCATGGCTGGCGCCGAGAGCATGTTAATTCCTCTGTTATTAATTCTTGCACTAGGCTTAATAGTGCCCGAGGTGTTTAAAAAATTGAGGATTCCCTTTGTGACATCTCTGATCCTGCTTGGAGCTATTTTGGGGCCCCATGGAGTGAATTTTATACAACCCAACCTAACAATTGAACTACTGGGTTTTCTAGGTATGACTTTTCTGATGTTCATGGCAGGTCTTGAGACAGATATTACCAAGTTGAAAAGCCTGAAATCAAAACTGATAGTCATGGCAGCAATAAATGGTGTAATACCCTTTCTTGTAGGGCTTCTGATTGGAAGGAGTTTTGGCTATTCCTGGTTGACAAGCTTCCTTATTGGAACGATCTTTATCTCCTCTTCTGTAGCTGTGGTTGTGCCTTCTCTAAAGTCAGCAGGACTTTTCCATAAGTCTGTAGGACAACTTATCCTGTCTGCCATTCTGGTATTGGATGTTATCAGCCTGGTAATTCTGAGTTTTATCTTTCAGAAGCTGGCACCCATAACCAAGCTTCCTCTGCCTTTGTATTATACAATCATTGTCTTGTCAATTGCAGGTCTGTTTTTTCTGATTCCCAAGATGACTAAATGGGTTTTTACCAAATATTTTCGAGGTAAATCAGGTCATGAGAACCAGATAAGATATGTGATTGTGATTCTAATCGCTGTGCTTGTTTACTTTCATCTATTAGGCGTGCATCCAATACTTGCAGCTTTTATTGTCGGTCTGACCCTAGTGTTTACATCAGAACAGATCTTTACCAAATTTCACACTTTAGGATATGGATTCTTCGTTCCAATTTTCTTTTTCATTGTAGGTATGGAAATGGATCTGGCTGTTTTCAAGCAGATTGGCACTGGCAACCTGATAATAATTGCTATTGTCTTTGGATTGATTATTTCCAAGTTTGTAAGCGGCTTAATTGCTGGAAGGTTAGTCAAGCTTTCCTGGAAAGACTCAGCTTTTTTCGGCTCTGCATCAATAATTCAGATCACTACAACTCTTGCAGTGACCTATGTTGCTTCATCATTGGGCATTCTGGATTCAGTTGTTGTGACAGCAATTATCTTGATGTCAGTTGTGACCACTGTTATCGGTCCGATCATGTTAAAAATTATAGAAGGTATTAAAACTAAGAAAGAGGGGTGATATGATGAAAAAATTATTAGTAATTATATTTTTAACAGCAGCAAGTTTATTCTTCTTAAGCGGCTGTTTTTGCGAAAAGGGTTCAGGCAATGTTGTTTTTGAAAAGAGAAGTGTGCCCTTATATAGGAGTGTTGAGCTTCGGGGCACAGGAGACATTATTATTACACAAAATGATAGCAGACGCTTGGTGATTGAGGCAGAGGATAATGCGATGGATCATATAGAGACCTTTGTCACAGATGATGTGTTGGTTATTCAGAGGAAGATAGACTGTTTTAAAGGGAGCAGCCCTATAAAGTATCATGTGGCTATGGATGAAGTGAAAAAATTATCTCTTGCAGGTTCAGGAAATATAATTAGCACAGGGAAGATAGAAACTGCCAAGATTGACCTTGTATTAAGCGGTTCAGGAGATATTAAAGTTGATATGGATGTTGGAAATCTTAGCACAACCATAGCGGGTTCTGGAGATGTTGAATTGTCTGGCCATGCAGGGACTCATGACTACAATCTGGCAGGCTCAGGAAATTTAAATGCATTTGATCTGGAGACAGAGAATACCAAGATTGGGATAAGTGGTTCTGGTAGAAGCGAAGTGTTTGCTAAGAATATGCTTGATATCATAATCAGTGGTTCAGGAGATGTAAAATATAAAGGAACTCCCCAGGTTACCCAAACCATAAGCGGCTCGGGTAGTGTCAGCAGTGTTGAGTGAATCAAGAAAACTTTGCAATCAGTTTCCTCTTAATATCTTTAGGAACAAGAGGGATATTTTTTATTTCTTTTAGCTTATGCCATTCCAGATGATATTGATTATCTTCAGACATTCTATCAAGCTCTTCTCCGATTATCCTTTGTTCGCCCTTGAAACTCTTGACTAAGAAATAGAATCCATGAAATGCTTTGTTCTTGACTTCATAAAAAAGTTCGCCAAGTTCAATATCAAGATTGGTTTCCTCTTTGGCTTCCCTAATAGCTGTTTTTTCAGGAGATTCGCCTTCCTCGATGTTACCGCCAGGAATGACATAATACTCTATGCCATTTTTTATCCTATGTATGAGTAATATCTTATCTTTATCTATGATTAGGACTGCTGCTCTTTTTTTCATTTTATTTCGAACTCGGCAAACAAAGGGTAGTGGTCTGAGACTTCAGGTTGTTTGATTAATTTTGCATTGAGCAGTTTTATTTTCAAGGATTCTGCCTTGTGTAAGATATAGTCAGTCTTTAGATCGCCCTTTAATAGCATGTTAATCCTTACATTTTGGTAATAGTTTTTCTCTGAGATCGAGAACTCGTCAATTCCATCCTCCACAAAGTAGTTCTGGTTTAGCTCGAGTAATCTTGGCCGTGGTAGGTTTAGATCTCCTGAAAGAATCAAGTTTTGTCTTATAGCAGATCTTTTCAGTTCCTTGAACTGTCGTATGGTAAGCTTCTCTTCGCCTTTGAATATGGGTGAATATAGGTGTGTATTATAGATGGTAAGCAACTTTTCATTGACAGGTAGGGTGATTGCAATATATCCTCTGCCAATCAATGACTCTAGAAGATTTTGTTGTCTTGGTCTGATCAACTGTTTTTTAATAGTGGTTTTTGGTTTGATCTTTGAAAAAATTACCAAGCCCTTTGTGTTGTAAAAAAGTCCGTGATTTGATATCAGATGATATCCTTTTAATTTCCCTTTCAGATAGTTTACCCACTTAGTGGTCCACACCTCCTGAAGATTAATCACATCTGGCTGAAGATCTTCAACAATACTTAAGAAACCATGGACCCTTTGCTTAAGCTGTATTGAAAATGGTCTTGGAATTAGCCAAAGATTAAGATTTAGCAGTTTAAATTTCATATAGTCCTGGCATTGTTATTTGTTATATAAACCTTTCTTAGATTTTCTAAATGAGAATTTAAACTCAGACAAATCGTCTCATCTCAATAATCTTGACACAGCCATGGCATGAGGTATTATATATTTTAATAAAGTTATCATATTCATCTTTACTGACTTCCATTTCAGTATTGTTTACATATATTGTATAGATAGATCTGCTTTTACAGTTTGCATTCATCCAGAAACCATCTGCAACAGAAGACTGGTCTATTAAGTCAAGAATGGTTTGATTGAGTATGAATGATCTGTCTTGGCTAAGATTCAAATCAAACGTAGAAACATCTACATATCTAATGTTTTGGCCGTTTGCAGAAGGGCAATCGAGTTTTTGTTGACAGCCTATAACTAGAAATAAAGAAAGTAATAGAATTATAATGTTAATTTTTTGCATATTCATTTTTCTATTGTAGAATATTTAAATTTATTCTTTAAAGCACTCTTTTTGGCAAACGGCAGGTAGAATGCCCCTCCAAAGCAAAGCAGAGCCAGACTTACAAAGATAAAATTAAAACCAATCTGAAAAGAGTATACATTTTAACTTGAATTTAAAAAGTTTTAAAAAGTAGTGTAGTTTCCTCGTTAGTATGGGAATGAAAATATGCTTACAATCTGTAAATTCTGGTTTTATTAGATTTTATTCTTCAAATCCCGTGCCGGCACAGTAAGTGCCTCTATTGTTTTTAAATCCCTAGTTTAAAAAAAATTTGGGGATATTTCTAAAATAACGGAGGAAATGAAAATGGAACTTGACCAAAAAATAGAAAAATTTGAAGGAGGGGGCAAGGAAGCTCTTGGTATTACCGATGAATATATTCCTTTTTAAGGATATAACTATTTCTGTGATTGGAGCCGGAAATCTTGGGACTGCTGTTGTTAATGCCCTCATAAAAAAAGGACATCAGAAAATTATTGCGACAAGAAGGAATGAACAAAGTCTGGAAGAATTGAAAAACAAGTACGGAATCGAGGTAAGCAAGGACAATAACTATGCTGTAGAAAAGTCCAACATTGTCATTCTTGGCGTAAAACCTTGCTTAATTGATGGGGTTTGTCAGGAGATTAGGGCGTCTGCCAGTGGCAAATTGGTGATTTCCCTTGCTGCTGCCAAGAAACTTGAAGATTTGGAAAGTAATCTTTATGACTCAAGAGTTTGTAGGGTGATGACTGGTATCTCTGTTGAGGCAGAATTGGCTACCTATGCTTTCAGTTCTAAGAACACCCCAGAAGATGAAGTTGCTGTTAAATATATCTTTGGACAGTCTGCAAAAAACGTAATAGAAAACTCCTTGGCTGATAGAACATGGATTGCCTGTGATGCAGGGTTGCTGGCAAAAGGATTAGAGCATAAAATTACTGCGTTAGATGGTCTGACAAGAGATGATGCAAGAATAATCTATGCTGCGACTTTAGAAGGGATAGCAAAGCTTTTAAGAGATGGTATGACTGGTGATGACATATACAACCTAGTTGCAGCCAAAGGTAGTTTTACAGAAAAGCTAAACGGTTTTTTAACCAAGAACAGGGCTTACAGTTTGATGAAAGACTGTGCAAAGTATACTATTGATGCCTGTAAATAATTTTTTTTTTTTTTTTTTTTTTTTTAATTTTATAGATATTTTTAATAGACTATCCCATCTTTGATGAATCTTGATTTAGCGATTTTGTGGTGAATTGGTATTTGAAAACTTATGAACCTAAAAAATATTTTAGTTTAAATTATTCGTAATCTTTTTATATAGGAACGTCCAGAATTTATTCTAAGGTGAGACTATGATGAATAAAATAATTCTTATTATGATATTGCTTTGTCTGATTCTAGCAACAACTGTCGCTGCAACCAATGTTGAGATTATAATTGATGCATCCGGCAGCATGACTGAAGAGATTGATGGCGTACCTAAAATGGAAATAGCCAAGGACATGATCAATGACTTTATACAGACAATTCCTGCGGACACTGTTGTTACTTTCCGTGCTTTTGGCTCAAATATTCCAGCCTGTCAATCTAGAAAGATAGTTGATTTCACAGCTGATAAATTAAAGCTGTCAACAGCATTGTTATCTCTTCAGGCAGCCCAAACTACGCCGATTGAGGTGTCTATTGTTGCTGCATACCAAGATTTCATAGGCAAGGAAAAAGAGAAGAATTTTATTATTCTGGTAAGCGACGGCGGAGAAACATGCGAGGGTGATCCTTGTACAAAAATAGAAAGCCTAGCCAATGAATATGTTACTGTTTATTCAGTAGGATTTGACATCGATGAGAGAGGTAAAGAGCAGTTGACATGTGTTGCTAAGAAAGGCGGCGGTTCTTACTATGATACAACCTCTGCCGATGATCTGGAAGCAATCTTTGAGGTATTAAAAGAAGCAATTATTGGTGTTTCCCCTGGTACATCTTTTGATACTGCACCTCTTATAACTCCGGGTCAGTATGGCATTAAATACAATGGTCAGTACGAGGACCAGCAAACAGAGTTCTATTATAAAATCCAGGTACCTGAAGCTGAATTGCTTAATGCCAGGGTTTTTGTGGAAGCTTCAGGGGAGTATGTTTTTGGCGATATTGAGATTTATGATGAAAACAAAGATCAGGTTTCGTGGGACTCATTAACTGCAACATCAAAGACCAGTTCGGAATATGTATTGTCTTATCCTCCAACACATGCAGATGAGGGCCACCTACGTTATATTCGACTTGAGGGGGATAAAGGTTATCCTTGGGAGCAGTTCATATTGAAGGTTGAGCTTTTACCCCGTGATGATGCAGCTAGTGGTTCAGATGCTGCGGGAGATTTTGGAAATGCCTTGGAAATTGAGCCTAGGGATTATGAAAAAAACTCTTTGTATTACAATGATAAGCTGGATATAATGAAGTTGAATGTACCTGATGATGTTGTTGTTACTATAAGAGTCACTCCGACTACAGATTCACAAATTGGAGTGATGGTTTATAATATTGATCGTGAAGAGATTGCTAAAGGGGGAAGTAACAATGAAGGTGCTATTGCAAAGACAATATTTAATACTGCAACTATGGGGCAAGTTTATTTAAAAATATACAATAAACAATCTTATCTTGCCAATAATATATGGAACTATAAGATTGATATAGATTTTGAGAATGCTGATGAATGCGGCTTTATAACTTGTGAGAGCTTTGAAAAGTGCGTTGATGGTAATTGCGTGGCTCTTGATTATACTGAAACAGGAATGGCAGAACAACCTCCGCCGTCAGATCCACCTCCTTCAGATCCTGAGACGTCAGATCCGCCTGTTTCAACACCTCCCCCTTCAGATCCTGATACATCTGATCTGCCTGCTTCAGATCCTGTAACTGCGGGAACAGATGATCCAACAGTAGGGGAACCGGATCCTGAGAAAGAAGGTGACATTCTAATATATGTCCTTATTGGTGTAATCGTAGTTTTAGTTATTGTTGTCCTTTTCTTGGTTCTTGGCAAGAAAAAACAGGCTATGACAGGAGCTGAAAATCAGCCTACAGTTCCAAAGCCTAAAAACATAGACCCTGAGATTGCATACTATGTGAAGAAAGCCAAAGCAGCAGGCAAGACTGATGATCAGATCCGTGAAGAGCTGAAAAATGCGGGATGGCCGCCCGAGAAGATCAACTTTTAATGCAGTTTATGAACTAATTTTTTTTATTCTTTCAACTCATTACGAATTAATAGTATAATCGAAAATCTTCCGCTTTTTTCTGCAAAAGTTATATTAAATATGTACAGCTATTACTTACTTATGATAAAAATAATCAGGTTCCTGCGATTGTTTATTAGGGCATTAAGACTTGGGATGTTTGCTTATGATCTGTTGATATTTTTTCTTGGGAAACTTTTGAATAAACATCGAACAGAAAAGAGTTGACTTAAAGAGTTTCTATTGAGCAATGTTTTAAACTCAAAAGAGTAAAAGTTCAACAAGCTTTTTTTTTAAAATGCTTTATCATATCATTTATTCGCTATCCATTCCCTAGTAATCCATTTTTTCGTTATTGCTTCTTCAAT
>CAZYIM010000012.1:22413-65507 GCA_964647565.1 uncultured Methanosarcinales archaeon | reverse complement strand
ACTGGATCAAATAAAGTATTGGTTGAGGGCGGAGATCCCTTTGAAAAGATTTCTGTTGATTACTCAGATGATAGGAACATTCTTTTTACTAACGATATCAAGTATCATCAAGTGCTTCCCACACTTTGGCTTGGATACCTGCCCGCCCATATTTTCAACCTGGATTTAAGAATCATCAATGTTTTAGGGTTTCTTGTTACATCAATGTTATTATGGAGAATATACCAAATTCAGACTTATAAGAATCATAATGGCAACAAGCTAGTTTTTTTATTGCTTATCTTTTTCATGCTTTCTCCATTCACACTAAGACTGATAGGTTTTTCACATGTACCTGTCTATTGGTTATTTTTCAGTCTTTTCCTTTATTTTTTTACTAAAAATAATATTTTTGGAACTGCTATTTTCCTCGCGATTTTGATATCGTCAAGACAGCTTGCGCTTGTCTTGCTTCCATTTTTTCTGATTTATTTGTTTAAGCGATATCCTCTTAAAAAAGTCCTGATAATCTCTTTGATTTTCATTTTAACATTAATTTTATGTATCTTGCCACCAGTATTAAGCAGTCCGGTTCACTATGTAAATTCAGTTTTATCTATAAGCGACCATTATAATATGGCTTATGAAGATTTTATTGGTAATACGGGTGGGTTGGCCGTGATAAGTTTTACACCACTTTTTTTCTTAATGGAACAAACAAATATGCTGTTATTTCTTGAGATTATTTTATTCCTTTTGATTTTCATTCTTGCTTTGTTTAAATTACAATCAAAGAAGAATGCCATTTTATTTTTTTCATTCATCTATCTGGCATTGATACTGTTTAACTTTCATGTGTTCAACTACTATTATTATCCTTTGATGATGTTGATGATGATATATCCTTTAATACATTGCAGAACCGCTGAAGAAAATGAAAATTGTTGATTTTTGCGCATATATTGCATCAAATCCTGTTCATGGAGGAGCAGTCAGGGTTTTTAATCTAAATTATTTTTCAAAACATCAGATTATGCAATTTTCTTTCACTCCTTTGTTAATTAAGAAGAAACAATATGATTATGGCTATTATACTGAGCAGGTGACGCCTAAGTTGGTGTTTACTTTAGGGGTTATTCTGTTAAAATTTTTTAGATTATACTCCTATGATTTTATCTTACCTATGATTTTTAAGTTTATTAGGCCTTCACAAATGATGTGTGTAGAGGTGTCGCAGGCAGACGTAGTCCAAGTCGAGCACCCTTGGCTTTTTTCATGGGTTAAAAGGCATTTTCCAGAAAAACCGATTGTGTTGGTTGAACACAATATTGAGACTGTGACCTATCAAACTTTGAATGCTTGTTCTTTGGTAAACGACAGGTCAATTGTCAAGATTGTGAGAACAATCGAGTCTGACGCGGTCAGACAAGCTGACTTGATTTTTTGCTGTTCACAAGAAGACAGGCAGAATCTTGCTCAATATTTTGATATTAATCCCTCTATAGTTAATATTGTTCCAAATCCAGTCAATGTAAAGAAGTATGTGCCTGTTAAAAATAAATCTGTGCTTAAGAGCCAGCTTGGATTTGGCAATAAAACTTTGATTTTATTTGCAGGCTCAAAACATCCTCCCAATCAAGAAGCCCTTAGAATTATCGAAGATAAAATAGCCCCTGCATTTGAAAAGAGGAAAGATATTTTGTTTGTGGTTGTTGGTCATGTTTCAAAAAAGAAACAAGAAAAAAACATATATTACACAGGATTTGTTAAAGATGTTCTTCCTTATTATCAAGCAGCAGACTTGGCAATTATTCCATTGGTTTCTGGGACCGGTACAAGCCTAAAAACCTTGGAGTTCATGTCCTGTGCATTACCGGTTATTTCGACAAGAGTTGGATCACGCGGCTTAAAGACACGTTCCAATAAAGAGTTAATAATTGTGAATATCGAATCATTTCCAAGACAAATACGCCAGCTTCTTAAAAATCCTGAATTTGCCAATAAAATAGGGATCTGTGGCAGGAAACATGTTCTTAAGGAGTTTTCCAACGAAACTGTTACAGCTAAAATGGATCGATTGTATTCTCTTGTATAGAAAACTTTATTTAGGATATGCACTAATAAAGTGTTAGTATGGAGAAACGTAAGGGTGGTATTTTTTACAGTCTGTTTTCTAGCTTTAACAATATTAATCCTTGGAAAACAGTCGATGAGGAAACTAATTTAGAAAGAACAGCCGGTATGGATGAGTTTCGGACGAGTAATTCGTGGTATCTGATAAAACAATTGGCTATATCTGATTTTAAGGTAAAATATAAGAATTCTGTGATTGGTTATCTGTGGAGTCTTTTAGTTCCTTTACTAATGCTGGCAACTCTTTATGTTGTGTTTTCAATCATAATGAAACTAAAAGTAGAGCACTATCAGTTATTTCTGCTGCTTGGTATTCTCTTATGGAATTTCTTTGGAGATGCTACGAGGGAAAGTATGCATTCTTTGAAAAGTAAGGAAAATTTATTGAAAAAAATTAATTTTTCAAAACGAATTATAGTGCTGAGCTCCTGTTTGACCTCGTTATTTACCCTTGGGCTGAACATGATTGTATTTTTCATTTTTATGGTGATTTTCAAAGTCAGTTTTTCCTGGACTATACTCATGTTTTTATTCTATCTGATCAACTTAATATTCTTAGTGCTTGGTTTCAGTTTTGGTTTATCTGCATTAAATATGAAATATCGTGATATATCTCACATCTGGGAAATCTTTTTGATAATAGGCTTTTGGATAACCCCCATCATTTATCCCATAACCCAAATCGACTATAAATACATTAAATTTTATCTTTTAAATCCCATGGCAAGAATCATTGATGGCTCAAGAGATGCTTTGATTTTTCATCATGTGCCAAACCTATTTGCCTTTGGGACCATCAAGCATCTGGGTATCACCTTGCTTATGTGTATTGGCGTGTTCATCATAGGCTACGCAATATTTAAAAAGAGGGCTTCCCACTTTGCAGAAGAGGTATAATATGGAAGTAATTAAATTAAAGAATATCAATAAGTTCTTTAATATCTGCCATGAAAAAAGGGACACTCTTCTTGATCAAATGATAACCATCTTTAAAGGCTCTTCAGATATAGAAAAGTTTCACGTCTTAAATGATATTAATCTTAGTATTCAAGAGGGAGAATGCATTGGTGTGATTGGCAGGAATGGTAGCGGTAAAACTACACTTCTGAAAATCATAGCAAATATTCTTAAACCTACTTCTGGAGAAATTAAAACTGTGGGTAAGATCATGCCGTTTATAGAGTTAGGAGTTGGTTTTAATCCTGAGCTCACAGGCAAGGAGAATATATATCTTTATGGTGCCATTCTTGGCCTGTCCAAAGAATATATCGATTTAAAATTTGAAGAGATTGTAGAATTTGCTCAATTAGAAAATTTTATTGATACCAAACTGAAAAACTATTCATCTGGCATGGAAGTTCGACTTGCTTTTGCAACTGCGTTGCTGCAGGACCCAGATATACTTCTAATTGATGAAATTTTGGCTGTTGGAGATGAAACATTTAGGAAGAGGAGTCTTAACAAAATGCTCGAATTTATTAAAAATGGTAAAACTGTAATCTTTGTCTCTCATAGTCTTCCAGAAGTAAAATCAATCTGTGATCGAGCTTTACTCATAAGTGGAGGTACTATAGATATGATTGGGAAAACAGAATTAGTGATTGATCATTACCTTGGCCAAATATATCTAGAGGATAAGCAATCATTTGAAGAGAAGTTACTTAAAAAGGAACAAATGATTGAAGAGTTACAATCAAAATATAATAAATTAATTAAGATTTCTAATCCGCCACCGCAAGAAGAATTGATGATTATACAACGAGAGTTAGAGATACTGAGGGATTCAAAACTTAATTTAATAAAAGATCTGAAAAAATTAATCAAGGAGAAATTGAAATCAACTGAGAGCCTGATTCTGGAGTATACCAATGAGATCGCACTTTTAAAAAACAAACTGAAATATTTAGGTGAGCGTGAAAAAAAGGCGGAGGAAGAGTGCCAATTGAGCGAGTTGGAGAAACGAAGGAGTGAGTTATTAAATTCAAAACAAAAATTCTTTCAAGAATTAGTTTTATTGATAAAAAATGAAGTCCCTAAGACAGATTTTGATGAATCTACTCAAGAAATTGAAGGATTGCTCAAATTTGAAATTACTAAAACTCAAGATTCAGACTATAGAAACAATTTATTAAATGAGCTAAAGAGTTTCTTTCGAACCTTATTGAACACTGCAAAAAATAAAAAGTATGCAGATCGCCTTAGGGAAGAGGTTAAAAACCTTCTTTATTTCCAATTAGACTTTGCAATTGATGACGTATATCGTAAGAAGATGAAAATAGAACTTGAAGAGTTACTCCGTCAGCAAATAGATGCCACTCCTGATGCTTTACATAAAGCCAGATTAATTAACGAATTAAAAGATTTGGTTTCAGACAGCATTAAACGTTCAGTTATATCTGATTCTGTTTTTTAATATACAACTGATAAAATAAACAATTTTATTCAGCAGCAAAATCACTTTCAGCCAAGGCTGTTTTTTTCCATTTGGTAAGAAAACTCACGTATAAGATGTTCGTTGGGCCAATGATGCTAATATCTAGCATATTTGTCACTAAACCTGATTCCCCTCTAAAATAGAAACCTTTTTATAATCCTTTCTTTCTATCTGTGTTGGGGGTTTTAAATGACTGAAGAAGAATCAATCAATTCTTTACTTACTGAACTAATAGAAGTTCTCACTACAGAATTATCCAAAACCAAAGATCCTATAAGGCGCCAGAAACTGATTTCTGACTTGGGGGATGCAATTATTGATTATATTGATAAAGCGGGGGGCTTGAGTCAAGAAAGGGAAATAATATTGCGATGTAAGAACATGATTAAAAAAGAGCTTTCTAACAAACTTCCTGAAAATGTAAGGGCGAAACTGGTTACAGCACTCCAGAGTATTATTATGGCTGAGATTAAGAGCCAATATTGAAATGCAATCTAATAATGGGAAGATATCGCTTATTAAAGAAGCCTGTTCTGTTTTTTCAACTCAAGTATCTTTATTAAAGGATTATCCCAACATTCGTGCTAGTATCTCGGAATTTCTTAATAATATTGAATCTCTTTTTCAACAAGGACTCTTTAAAGAAGCTTCTGAATTCTTAACAAATTTTTTTAAATATCTTCAAAAAGGTAGTCCCCAATCTGTAATTTCAAATAAAGATTTTATTGAACAGCAGATAGGATTCCATCTTAGAAATTGCTTATCGGCTTTAGATAGTTCTAAGCATGGTTTAAAAAAGGATGATCCTGTTCTTAAGGAATTAAATGATCTTGAAAATTTAATTCTTGAAACCTTAACGTTTACATATTCTTTTTGTTCATGCGAAAAAGCAGAATCCCGAACATGGGGTTTTAAAGAGTTGGTTATCAGGAATGTCCAATTGCTAAGAAAGAATGTAGAATCGGTTATTTTTCATACAGGAGATGCGCTTAAAATCAAAATTGACTATTATGCTAAGGATAAGATAGATAACCCTGTTATTGGATTTGCCATTCACAGCTATGATGGGGTGTTGATTTTCGGTGCCAATAACAATCATATTAAGAAGAAAATCGGATCTCTTCAAGGTGAAGGCGAAATGATATTTAAAATCAATAAATTGCCTATGTTAACGGGAACTTACTTTTTATCTGTTGCAGCATATGATGATGCTATTTCTTATCCATTTAATCATCATTACAAAAAGTATATTTTTAATATCATTTCTGAAAAAGACGCACCTTCTGGGATTATAGACCTTAAATTTAGCTTAAATTAACGGATAATTCAAAAATTTTAAATAATCAGTCACTATCCTATTAACATATCGGGGGATTTAGGTGGTTAAGAAGATAAAAAATAGATTAAAATCTAAAACTATTAAGATAAAGGGAGTTAACAAAGCATCAAAACGATCTAAGCCAAAAAAATCCTTAAGAAAAATTTCTAGGCCTGCAGCTAAAATCAAATCTAAATCTCTAACAAAAGCAGGCAAGAAAAAAGCTATAGATCAGTTTCCCATTATTAGTATAGTCATAGTCAACCATAATGGTGAGAAATTTCTAAAAAAATGCCTTTCTTCGGTTTTTTCAACAAATTATCCTAAAGATAAATTGGATGTAATTTTTCTGGATAACGCTTCAGTTGACAATTCTGTGAAATTAGTCAAGGAGAAATATAAAAAAGCCAGAATTTTTGTTAATAATGTTAATAATTATTGTAAAGCCAATAACATTGGTATTCAAGAAGCCAAAGGAGAATATATTGTTCTTTTAAACAACGATACCCAGGTTACCCATAACTGGCTAAAAGGCCTTTTACAGACCATTCAACAAGATCCTAAAATTGGAGCTGTAGGCGGTAAAATTCTTTTTGAAAATGGAAAAATAAACAGTACGGGACATCAAGAATATCCTAATTTTTACTGGGGTGACAGAGGTTATAAAGAAACAGATAAAGAACAATATGATAAGACAGAAGAGATGACTTCCCTATGTGGCGTTGCAGTAATGTACAGAAGAAAATGCTTTGAGCATGTGGGTCTTTTTGATGAAGATTTTGTCATGTATGTTGAAGATGTGGATCTAGCCCATCGATGTAGGGAGAGGGGGTGGAAAATTGTGTACACGCCTAAAAGCGTGGTTTATCATTTCAACCACGGTACTTCTTATGTATTAAACCCTGACGATCCTGATAAAGTCGAAAAAAGATTTGTCGAAAGGAACAGATTGTTGTTTATTGCTAAACATTTTCCTGAAAAATTAGCAGATGCTTTGTCCACTTCTGCTTTTTTTTATATCGATAAGAACTATGATCTTCTTTATGACAATCTCGGAATTTTATTAATGAAACTTATTGAATCACATAAACCTGCAAAGGTGAGGTCTGTTTTATCTGATTTTTTTACCAACTTTAAGAAAATCATTTCATTTGAGAAAGATTTAGTTAATGTTCAAACCCAACTAAAAGAGCAACTCGCCCAATTGAAGAAATGGCTTAATATTAGAGAACAAGAATTGAAATCCAAGGATAATAAAATTGCGGATTTGAAGCGAGAGTTAAAATACACATCTCAAACAGTTGAAAAGGAACTGAAATCACAACTTAGTTCACAAGCAAAACAAGAAAAAGAAAACAAACAATTGATGGCATTAAGGGAAAAAGAGTTTCAGAAACAAGAAAAACTGTTTCTTTCTGAAAATAAGAAATTGGTGAGTACGTATAAAGAGGAACTCCAGAAACAAGATAAGTTGCATTTTACTGATAAGCAGCAACGGGAACTTTTGGTGGAGAAGCAGCTTAAGGAGGTTAAGGAGAGATATACTGGGTTGATTACTGATTTGAAGGAGTCTTTTGCGAAGGAGTCTCAGAAGCAAGACACGGCTCGTTTAGCCTTAAAAGATGAAAAAAAACAGTTAGAGTTGTCTATGCAAAACAAGCTTAAAGAGATAAATGATACTAACAGAATATTTAAGAATGAGTTAAAAGAGACATTCAAAGAAGAGTTCAATAAACAAGAGAAACAGTTCTTAGAAGAAAAACGTAAGCTGGAAAAGTCTATAGACTTACAACTTAAAGAAACTGAAAAACAGCTTAAAGACAAAGATTTGCAGCTTAAGAAGAAGGACAACTCACAAAAACAGTTAAAGAAAGAACTAGAAAATTCTTTTAAAAAAGAGCGTATTCAATTGAAAAATCAAATAAAGGTCCTATCAAATAAGTCTAAAAAGCATAAAAATGAAATATCGAACTTAAAAGAAAGATTATCAAAAAAAGATATTGAGATCCTACAAAATAAACAAAGTCATGACAAGCAATTGAATGATGGGTTAAGAGAACTGCATCAGTTCCGTTATCAGAATAAGGAACTTAAGGAAGATGCTAAAAAACTAAAGCAGGATTTATTTAACCTGCAAAAGCTAGAAACAGAGTTAAGACATCAAATCTTGGAGAAAAATACTGAACTGGTTGGTGTGAAGCAAGACTACGAGGAGCGGTTTAGTGAGAAGTTCCTGGATTTTAGCAATCAAGTGATTGAGAAGAAGATGGAAATCAAGAATATCCATGATGAAAAGAATGTCTTAGATAATGAGAATGAGTTTCTTAAGTCAGAACTTAATAAAAAATCTCAAGAACTAAAGACCATAAAGGCCTCAATTTTCTATGAAATGTACCTTCTAAAACAGAGCTTATTTACACGAATGAATAGAAAGAATTAAAAATCCCATTAAAATACATTGATAAGGGGGTTTTGGTGATTAAAAAATCGATCTTAAGGTTTAAAAAGAAAGCAGGATATTCTATAAAGTGTTCTGCAGATACAAGAAAAGCGCAAAAAGAGCAGTATAAAATTCAATTAGCTAAGACTCAAACCTTCCTGGATCAGGATTTATCCACAACTCTTAAAGATCTCAACATAAAGAAATTAACAGATGAACAAAAGAACGCTGTTAAGAAGATTCTCACTTTGACTCCAGCAAGCGAAAGTTCAGTTTTTATAGGTGAGCTTGAACATTTGGTTAACAGTTTTGATGTTGATGAGATGACAAATAAAAAATTAAGATACTTATTCTCATATCATACAACAATCCCTTTTTTACATCCTAAGAATATCTCCTTGGACACAAGCACAAAATGTAATCTGCGATGCAGAATTTGCAACCAATGGAGAGATAAGAATGAATATGTCAAACTAACTGTTGGAGATATTAAAAAGCTGATAGACCAGATTTCAGAGTACTTTCCGAATACATTTCTTGAATTCAGTGGCCAAGAGCCTTTGTTGAATACCGAGTTGCTATTGCCTGTTTTAAACTATGGTACAAAAAAAGGGGTAACACTTGCTCTAAGCACTAACGGAATGTTATTAACCGATGAACTGGCAACTAAGTTGATATCTTTCAACTTTAATCACATTTCAATATCTTTGGATTCAATAAAAGCTCCTATGCATGACCACATTCGGAATAAAAAAGGAGCACATAAACAAATCATAGAGGGTGTTAAAAATCTGGTCAAGCAGAAAAAGCTTCAGAAGTCCAAAGTATCTATCGCATTAACTTTTGTAATCACCAATCTAAATTTTAAGGATATCCTGACCTTTCATGAGTTTGCAAACAAATTAGGTGTTGATTGTGTCAACTATAACCCCTACACAATTGACAACTCTTATTTTTTCAAGAAAAATCTTGATTATGAGGATGATGAGTTTTGGATTACTAAAACGAATATTCCTGCATTGAAACGGTCGGTAAAGCAATTGGTCGATTTGAAAAAACAAAACAAGGTTCCTGTAATCACTAACAGCATTTCACAGTTGGAGGCCATTCCAGATTATTTCAAGAAAAAAAGGAACTTTCAAAAAGGTTTTTGCCTAGCAGGCTATAATTATTTTCATATAACCAATTTTGGAGAAGTTACTGTCTGCGGCAAGGGACCTGGCCTTAACATAAAAGATTGTGATATCCGACAGATATGGAACAACTACTATTTTTGGCAGACTAGAGTAAAAACAGGTCAATGTCGCATGCCCTGCTTGAATAATTGCTTTGACTTGATATAAGATGATAAAAACAGTTGCAATAAAAAGGAAGCTGGAAAAAGTGAAATCTTGTGTTGGTTTAAAGAGCAAACCCTCATTCATAAGCATCTCAATAACCCATAATTGTTCTCTTCAATGTAAGATCTGTGATATCTGGAAACTGCCAAAAGACAAGCAGCTGACAACTAGCCAGATTAAACAAGCAGTATCTGATCTGCATTCCTGGCTGGGAAGCTTCGAGATGAATATTGCAGGTGGTGAACCTTTATTGCATAAGGGTATTTTCGA
Organism: uncultured Methanosarcinales archaeon; assembly: GCA_964647565.1. GTDB lineage: Archaea > Nanobdellota > Nanobdellia > Woesearchaeales > CAZYIM01 > CAZYIM01. Next base: position 55,593 of record CAZYIM010000012.1, on the reverse strand, counting down.
AATCATCAAATATGCGAGGCAGAAAGGAATTCTTGTGAACATGACCTCTAATGGGATTCACATCACGAAATCTGTTGCAAATAAACTTGTTGAATCAGGTCTTAATGCGATCAGCATATCGCTTGACAGCACAGATCATGAAATCCATGATCATATTCGGAATAAAGAAGGGCTTCATAAGCTCACAATCAAAAATGTGCTTTATCTCAACGCCATTAAAAAAGATCTTAGTGTCAATATAGCGACTGTGATGATGGGTTTTAATGCTCATACGCTGCTATCCCTTCTTGACTTGGTGGAAGCGAATAATCTTGACGGCATCAATTTTCAACCGTTGATAAATAACTTTGCAACAGAGTATGAACCTGGATGGCACGAACAAAGTGCATTTTGGCCAAACCCTGAGCAGCTCAGTCAGTTATATAGAGTGATTGATGAACTTATCAGAAAGAAACACAATGGAGGCAAAATTCATAATACAGTACAACAGCTTCATCTCATGAAGGCTTATTTTAATAATCCTCTCGAACATGCCAAGCTGAACTGTAATGTTGGACAAAATAATTTTGCTATTGATGAATATGGAAATGTGCTTATATGCTTCTTTTTTAAAAAAGTGGGTAACATAACAAAAACCAAACCTGAAAAGATATGGATATCTGCAAATGCAGATAGATTAAGAAAACAGATCAGCAATTGCAAACGAAACTGTGACTTGTTAAATTGCAATTATGATTAAAAATGAAACTTAAAGCTCGACGTATAAACTCTTGGAGATTGGGGAAACCTCTTGGCCCTGTGAGGATAGAGCTGCATCCCACCAACAGATGTAATCTTAGATGTAGATTTTGCTGGCAGACTATATCCAAGCCAGAAGATGTTAAATACGAAATTCCTGATGAAAGGCTTATTGAACTTGTTGGTGAGGCTGCTGAACTTGGTGTCAAGGAATGGATTATCTCGGGGGGTGGTGAACCCTTTATGCGACCAGAGGTTTCATTGAAGATCATGAAACTCATAAAGGCGCAGGGTATGTGGGGGCAGCTTACCACTAATGGTGTGCTCCTAAAAAAGAGCGATGTAAAGACCCTGGTGGATATTGGTTGGGATCAGATCCAGTTCAGTGTTGATTCTCCTGATGCTAAAACCCATGACTTTTTGAGGAGGGGTAAAAATGCCTTTAAACAAGCTATAGGCAATGCCAAACTCCTAGCTCAATATAGATCCAAAAAAGGCTCTAACAAGCCTTATTTGGGCTTTAACACATGTATCACAGCCAAGAACTATGATAAGCTATGTGATATGATTAGGCTTGGTAAGGAAGTGGGATTTGACCTTGTCTTTTTTGAACCTGTGTACGTGGGTTATGTATCAAAAATTCGGCTTGAGCTAAATGATAAAGAAAAACAGGTTCTTGAGAAAGCGGCCAAGAAGGCAAAAAAACTAGCTGAAAAACTTGGGATTGCAACCAATGCAGATCGTTTCATGAGGACTGAGCTTGTTGATAAGCAGGATTTTGGGAATGTTGTGATTCGGGAAACAGAAACATCCGACGATACGTATATTTCTGCACCTTGCTATCAGCCGTGGTATTTGATGGGTATAAAAGGTTGTGGAATGGCGGGTTGTTGTTCTACATTTGAACAGGGTGAGTATTTACAAGATAAGTCATTAAAAGAAATTTGGTTTGGTAAATTGTTCAATAATATAAGGGAAGATGTGTTGTCGCATCAGCTGCCTGAATATTGTAAGAAATGTAGTGTTGTGGTTGTCATGGACAATAAAGAAATCAGAAAAAGCCTTAAAACAGAAATACTTAAACATAAAATATCTCCTAGACGAATAATAAAGAGGATGGTGCATACTAAATGAAAAGAATACTCCTGTTAACTCTATTTTTGATTTTATTGACTTCCTGTACTCCTCAGGAAGAGGAGGATTTCCAGATACCATTTCCTGATGAGATCTCGAAATGTAGTATCTTGACTATAAAGTTTGAAAAGCCCGAGATGATTAATGGTAGAATGGAGATAGAATCTCCGTATGGATTGTTCAATATTTCTCCTTTCAAAAAGGAGCAGGGTATAGCATTCAGGTTCACTCCTGAACAACGTGGTATTTATTATATGGATGTTTTTTTAAGGGAAACTAGAGTGGGTAATATGACATTTGTGGTGCGGGGTAATGACACCTGTTTTGTTAAAGAAACATCTGGTGAGAATTTATTAGGATCTGATGGCGATCTCTTAGAATTAAGCGGGATGAATTTGGCTTGGTATGCGGGAGATCCTTCTGAATATGAGTCTTACATCTATAAGATGGCAAAGAACAATATAAACCTGATGAGAATTGTGATGGCTCCCTGGAGTCTGGACTTGGGCTGGGATTCAGTTAATAGTCCCTATGCAAAAGGCAGCACGCAGGAGAATGCCTATCATCTTGACGCCATTCTTGAGACCGCGAGAAAGAAAGATATCTATGTAATTTTATCTTTTGATATATATGGCGAACTAAGATCTAAAAGTGACGACCCTCGAGAAAAGCTTTGGGATATCCATCCCTGGAATCTTAAGAATGGGGGATTCCTAGATAATCCCCCTGATTTCTTTACCCACAACGAGTCAAAAGAACAATATAAGCAGAAGCTTGATCTTATTGTTAATCGTTGGGCGGCCTATCCTAACATCTTAGCGTGGGAATTCTGGAATGAGGTCGATATTACAGATCGTTACAATAAAACTGCTGTTTATTTATGGCATGATGAGATGATAGATTATTTGAGCAAGAAAGATAGTTATGATCATCTTATCACTACCAGCTTTGCTAATGCCAATAATGCCCTGGATTTTTGGAATAGCACAGATGTTGATATTATTACTATACATATATATTCAGATGATGCACTTAGTGAAATCGAGGAATTGATCAGTCTTCACAAACCATTTAATAAGCCTATTCTTGTCGAGGAATTTGGACTAACCAACAATGGCAAGCTGGGCCCTACTGATGCCAATGCAAGCCTGATGAAGCTGTTTATTGAGAGGGCAAGACAAGCCGGAGCTATTGCAGTTATGCCCTGGTGGTGGGATGAGAATATTGATAGGAATAATTTGTATGCGGTGATTGGTGGTGGAACAGTATCTTAATTTTTTGGGTGGGACTGAGCAAGTATTTTTAACTTGCGAATGTCGCAGAGCTCGATCAAACCTGATAAGGTTTGGGTGGGATGAGAATATTGATAGGAATAATTTGTATGCGGTGATTGGAGCGGAAACAGATGGATGAAAACATAAAGCGTCTTTTGGCATGGGCCAAGGGCAATCCTCAAGGCCCCCTTAGCATTCATATTGATCCTACTAATAAGTGCAATCTTAAATGCAAGTTCTGCTGGCAGAGGAGTCATGAACGATTAGGATGGATTAAGTATGATGAGGAGCTTTCTGATCAAAAGCTTAAGTCTCTTGTTAAAGAAGCAGCAGATCTAGGTGTAAGGGAATGGCTGATATCTGGTGGTGGAGAGCCGCTTGTCAGGAAAGAAGCAACTCTTGATATGATGAGGATGATTAAGCAACATGGTATGCACGGAGACATAATAACTAATGGTACATTATTTAATGAGAATGATATTAAAGAGCTTGTTGAACTAGGTTGGGATCGAGTTCGTTTTAGTATGAATGGTCCTGATGCCAAGGTGCATGACTTTGTTGTTTCTAAAAAGGGTGCTTTTGATAAGGCAATTGCAGCAATGAAGTTATTTGCTAAATGGAAAAAGAAACTCAAGAAGAAATTACCTGAATTGGGCTTTAACACAGTCATCAACAGCCAGGACTACATGCATTTTCCTGAGATGATGAAATTGGTACATGATTTAGATGGCTGTCTGATGAATGTTCAAAGTGTCATCCTTTTTGATGAGGCAGAAAAGAAATGGGCGCTGGATGAGAATCAGCGAAAAGAATTCCAAGGCATTATCAAGGAATCTCTTAAATTAGCTAAAAAATATAAGATTCACACTAATCTTGATGCGTATCTTGATCAAGACCTGGTTGAAAAATCCAATATCCAAAGCGGAATGAAGCCGCTTATGGAATCAAATGAAAAAGGAATTGAGAATGCATCATGTTATGAGCCCTGGCTGCTTGTTACAATACGACCATTTGGGATTGCAGGATCCTGTAGGCTCTTTAGGGATGATGGTGTGAAGATACATGATAAAACCCTAAAAGAAGTCTGGTTTGGTGAATATTTTGGGAATGCAAGGAAACGTCTGGAAGAGCATGATGTGCCTGATTATTGTGCAGAATGCAGCTCTAATGAATTCATAGAGAACAAGAAGATTAAGGAGGCTTTGCAGAAATGCATGAAGAGAAAATAAATCGGTTGCAAAGCTGGAGAGGAGGTAAGCCACAAGGTCCTGTTGTCCTTGAACTGAATCCAACCAATCGCTGCAACCTCAAATGTTTGAGTTGTTGGCAAAGGGCTTTTCCGGTTGATATCCGAAACGAGCTCAAGCCAGAAAAGTTTTTTTCTATTATTGATCAGGCTGCGGATCTTGGTGTTAAAGAGGTAAGGATTCCTGGGGCTGGTGAGCCTTTGGTCAGGAAAGATTTGTTTGAGTTGATGTTCCGAATAAAAGAAAAGAACATGCGCGGATTGCTAATAACTAATGGCACACTTTTTACTGAGAGATCCATACGTAAACTTATTGATCTTGGGTGGGACTGCATTACCTTTAGCATTGATGGGCCAGATGCTAAAACTAATGATTATCTGAGAGGCGTCAAAGGCTCTTTTTCAAAGACCCTTAATGCGATAAAGTCTTTTAACAAGCTGAAGAAAGAGGTTGGTTCTAATGTCCCTATAATCCGCATCAACTCAGTCTTGTCTAATAGAAACTTCGATAAGCTTGAAGAGATGGCAAAGTTATTTAGTGAGCTGGGTTGTCAGGATTGGCAATTGCAATCCATGACTGTGTGGGGAGATGAAGGAGAAAAGCTGAAGTTGGGAGTGTCCCAGAAGAAAGCTGTCCAAACTAATCTCAAACAAGCTAAGGCCGCAATGGACAAGGTAAATATATACAACAACCTGTCTGCCTTTATTGATGATGATCTAATATCGGATTCTGAGCAGAGTATGGACACTCGAATCGCGAAGAAGACGAAAACCATTAAGGATCCATTTCTCTCTTTGCCTTGCTTTGAGCCTTGGTACAACATGATCATACTACCTGATGGTAAGGCTGCTCAGTGTAGTATATCTGGAGGAAAAGACGGAGATAATGTTTCTGAAAAATCTTTAGAGGATGTCTGGTATGGAGACGCTTTCAACATGATTCGGGAGAGACTTCTGAAAAAGAACCTGCTGAACTACTGCAAACGCTGCTGTGCTAATGTGCATGTAGAGAGTGAGAAGATAAGGCAGTATCTTTGGAAATAGCTGCGTTATCTTATTTATTTCTTTCTCAATTTGTTATGTTTCTAGAGATATAAAGGTACTGTAATAAAAATAGGACTGCTTGGGATATCAATGAAGTAAATATGGCACCAATAAATCCATATGTTGGGATGATAGCAAAACCCAAAATAATGGTTATTAATAAAACTGCAGACAATATTCGAATGTTATACATTTGTTTATTGATCCCGAAGAGGAAAAACTTATTTAAGCTATTGAGGAAAAAGAAAATGATTCCGATGGAAAGAATTCTTAATCCCATTACAGCACCCAAGAACTCTTGACCAAAGAGGATTTTGATGATAGGAACCGTAAATATCAATAATGCTAAAGTGGCCAATAATCCCCCTATTACTGCATAATTCCGTACTTGCTTGTACGTTTTTATCAGTTCTAATTTTGATTTAATAAATAATCTTGAGAAAACAGGGTAAGATGTAATCCCTAACAATACAAAAAGAGTAATACTGTTTTCTATTACAGCCATGACAGATCCAAATAAACCCACTGCTTCTATGGGGTGATATTTTATTAAGATAAGCATGCTTAATTTTAGGATTAATAATAACATTAAACTATTTGCCAGAAAGCCAAAGGAGTCTTTGAACCAATTTTTCCATTTGCTAATTTGGATTATAAAAATCGGCTTTGTAATTTTTTTTAAGACTATTATCGAACCTACAATGAAACCAACCATTGTACCAACAATGAAACCTAGGAAAATGTGTGCAATACCATATCCTGAAATTAAAAAAACCATGTTTAATGTTATAATTATGAAATCCCTCAGTAAAATTACAATGGCTTCGTATTTGTTGACCTCGAAAGCTCTGAAAATAGTAATGTTTGTAGAGCTTAAGACATGGAGAAAATAATATATTACATAAAGATACGCGATTTGAATTATATCTTGTTGATTGGAGAACAATCTGAGTGATACCATCATAATAGGAATGAATATTAGGAATAATAGACCCTTTATAACAAGAACATTACCCAACACGACATCTGTTTTATTTTTATTTCTTGCGATAAGTCTAATAATATATTCATCTAATCCTAAATCTGATAGCAAAACAAATATTAGTCCAAATGAAAATATGAATGAATAAATACCCAGGCCCTTAGTACCAAGGTATCTAGATAAGATGATTATCTGTATTAAATATAGAATTTTGCTGATTATTTGTGCCGAAATCAAGTGAGATGCATTTCTGATTATTCCGCGGATTTCCATTTTTATTTTTTCTCATAAATCTCGATACCGTCAAGATATTGTAATCTATACTCATTGAAAACTTTTCTTACACTCTCATTGTCTAATAATAAGTGCATTTTCAAAGGTAAAGGCCTCTTCGGAATAATTATGTATTTTACATTTTTGTCTGAAACCATATTAAGTATCATATCTTCTTTCAATATGGCTGTTCCATTAAAGGGAGGGTGCTTCTCTGTTAACCAATAAACAAAAGGAGACCATGAGAAAACCAGAATAGAATCATTTTCATTGGTATTACTCTTAATATAGTCTACAAGTTTTTCTTGTTGTGCTCTACTTTTAAACTCAGAATAATAGACTTCGATAGAACCGTACTTAACATTCATATCAGGAACATGTTTTGTCATCATGAAACCTGATATTCCAAATGAGATTATAATTACAAGGATAACTATCAATGAAATTGTCTTATTTTTTCGTTGTTCAATGACCTGTATTGTTCCAATGGCAGCTAAGACTGCTAAGGGCGGGATGATTTGGATAAAATAATGTCCAAATGCAGGTGGTATTAGAGTTACTATAAGAAAACAGACCAACCAAACTAAGATGAATTTCTTTTTGGCTTTATGACGGAACAGAATAACAATACCTATGATAGCAGGAATTAATAAGAATAGGACTTCACTGAAAATTAAAAGATAGTGTTCCCACGGCATATAGTTATAAATGCCTTTGGATATTTGGGGCCTAATATATAAATAAACAAAAGTATCTATTATATCTGAAAGCAACCCTCCTTTTATAAAGAAAAAACCTAATAAAGATGAGAATATCAATAAAACTGGTGCTAAGACAACTAGGATAAACTTAGATTTTTTCTTTTTTCTTTTATTAAATATTAAAATCCAAAGTAGCAATGTAATTAAACCCATTAGTCCAGATAGTCTTATCATTGCAACTAAACACATGAATAGCGAAGAGAGTAAGAGCCATCCAATCCTATTTTCTTCTCTAAACTTTAGAAAGAAATATGCTGCAATAATGATTAGAGGAATCATGAAAGATTCGCTCATTGCAAGATGAGCCTCTAATGCAGGCACATTCATTGCTATTCCATAGAACATACTGGAGAACAGAGCTGTTTTTTCACCATATAGCTTTTTAATGAGAACATATAAGAAAACTATAGAAATAAAAAAAAGAAGATTATTCATGATCCTAATTGGCTCGATGGAGTTCCCGAATAATTCTATACCTACATTATATATTATGTATATTCCCGGTGGATGGACTCCAAACACATTCTTGTAGAGCATCTCTCCTTCAGTCATTCTCCAAGCAATCTGCCCGAATGTGCCTTCATCCCTTTCGATTAAGGTCCCTATCCATAGAAATCTAAGTAATATTACAATTAAAATGATCAGAATTAACACTTTATTACTATTTATTTTTTTGATGATTTTATTATTGTTCATTATCATTCAAGGATATATAAAATTAATAGCTTTTCTAAACATATCCTTAACCACAGTAGTTAAAAAATAGGATCTTGCTATAAAATGCATAATAAAGATGGACGTACTTGAGTATTTTTTTGTTTTTATGAACGGTTTTTGCCAAATAGCGCCTATAAGGTTCTTTCCGATCGGTTCTCTTAGGAGTTCATGTCTGTTTTTTACATGTTGGTAAAGTGGAGTTCCATAATAAGGGATATACATAAAAAATCGGGCATAGTCTAAATTTTTTATAGCAAAACGGAATGATTTCATGTCAGTTTTGAATGTGGAGTTTGGAAGGCCTATTATGAAGTGGGCGCCTATTGTGAAACCTTTTTCTTTAGCCAGAGCAATAACCTCTAAATTTGTAGTTAGATTTTCTCCTTTTTTAAATTCACGAAAAACATCTGAATCAATTGTTTGAATTCCTATTGCAATAGAAGAACAACCAGATGCTTTCATCAAATCCAGCAATTCACTGTCAACACTGTCAGCTCTTACTCCTTCCATGACTTTCCACTTTATTTTTAATGAGGATTTTATCAAGGTTTTACAAAATTCTTTTACTCTGGAAATATCATGACCAAAATTCTCATCAGTTATAAAAAATTTTTTTATTTTAAACTTTTTATTGGCAAACTCAATTTCTTCTAGGACCTTAGATATATTTTTCTTGTTCCAATATTTATATGTTGATCCGGATGGACAGAATGTGCAATCATATGGGCAGCCTCTACTGGTTGAAATAGGAAAATAATCAATCTTTTTATGTTTGACAAAAGAGTAATCAGGAATTGGAAAATTGTTCAAGTTTGCTTGTATAGGTTTATTGATCTGTATTATACCCTTATGCCGATAAATTAATCCAGGAACCTGTTTTAGGCTTGTTTTATTTTGCAATGCTAGTGCTAGCTTATGCAAAGGAATTTCTCCTTCGCCATGTATGGCGAAATCAACATAAGGATATCTTAAGATCTTTTCCTTAATAGCAGATACATGAATGCCCCCTAGAACCACTGTATGTCCTCTTCTTTTTGCGTAACTTGCAATTTTTAATACTAATGGAAGACTAGCTGATTCTGTACATATTCCTACGAGTGTGGGATTATTTTTTTTTAATGCAAAGAAAGGATTCTGATTCTGGTAATTTTGGTCAATGTAAATAACTCGTAGTCCTTTATGACGAAGATATGCCCCCATATATGCCAAAGGAACTGAAGGGAATATAAGTTTCTTTATTATTAAGATTCTGGGATTTTTTATTATTGTAGGTTGTATGAGTATTATTGATGAGTTCTTTGGTATGCTCATTTTTTTTCAACCATCATCTTAACTTTCCACTTCCAGCTATGGGCATTAGTTAAATCTTTAAATATAAGCTGAAATTCCATCTTATCATTTTTTTTACATTTGATACCCTTTGATCTCAAGAGCATCGGAGACCATTGGGTAGGTTTTTCAAATGGCGATGTGGTGAGATAAATCTCATCATCAAAAATTGCTTTGAAGTATAGGCAAAAGCCATCAAATCGTGAATTTGCATTAATTTTCTTAATACAATAGATGTGTTTTGGGAGATCTTTGGCAGTAACAGTTTCTAGGTCAATTGTCATAACAGGTTTTGGTTCGCTTAGTAACCTCTCAACTTCATACCCATTTATCTGTCTTATTTTTCTAAAATAATCCTTATATTGCTTTAAACAATCGAATTTAATGTTATCAATCTCTTGCTCCCATAAAAAGGGAATGTGATATTCATCTTTAATCTTTACTGGTTCGATGAACAACTCAAATTTGCCAGGTAATATCTTTCCTTCTTTTAAAAGTAACCTATCTTTTAAATCAATAACAGATGACACCATTCCTTCATTAAATAAAAAATTACCAATCTGATCATGCAGAATTATATTTGCCTTTTTTGGAAGAGTTAACTTTCTACTATCTTTTTTTATGAAGATAATGTTGTCTATCTTATTATACTTCGCAATCAGCTTTGCTTTTTCAATAATGTCAGTTTTCTCCAAAGCGAATATTTTTTTTGGCTTTTTCTGTGCTGCTAAGAACGATAGTATTCCTGTACCTGCTCCAAGATCAACAACAACGTCGCTGGGTTTTACATACTTTTCTATAGCCGCTCGATAAGCTTCTGTTCTTACCTGATCTGCTAGCATCTTTTCATGAATGTCAAGCCCTGAAAAAACCTGTTCCTGCCCTATCTCCATTAAATCTTGTTGAATGAAATTAAATCTCTTTAGCTTATTCCTTAAATTCATTAAAAATCTAAGAATAACTTTTGTAACTTTACTCATTCTTACTTTCCTCCATTTAGATCAGAATGACAATCATACAGGTGGTGGTGACTTATGGATGGAATACTTGCTTTTTGATCGATAAGGATACAGTTCTGATATACCCATGCTTTTTGTTCTTTATTCAAGAAGTAATCAATACTTCTCTCGTCAAATTCGAAAAATCTAATATCTTCGTCTTTATAGTATTCTTTTAAATCTTTCTGTTCAGGAAGCCCTCCCCAATCTGATGTTTTTTGATCGACTGGATGTGGTCTGATGAAATCTGGTCGTATGCACAGTTTTCCCGCATAATATGTAAAACCAGGCATATACCTGCAGAATGCACTATATTCATAATCTACTATTTTGGGTTTTACATACGCACCCATCTCTTTATAATACGTACGATAAAGTATTTCCTTTCCAGAGTGGACGTTATAGGTTGAGACCGTTGTCATGGCTAAAAGTACAACTATGGTTATTATAACAACCACTTTCTTTGATAGTCTCAGTCGTGACAAGCCATCTATGCTTTTAGCAATAATCCAGCAGAAAACAGGCGAAACTGCTAACAAGAAGGCCATGAAATGGTTCCTGTGCATGTGTATTGGTAGAAATGAGAGCAGCCATAACAAAAGAAATAAGATATCATAGTCTAATAGCTTTTTTTTACGGATTGATTGGCCAATACTGATAACTAGAAGTAGGATTCCTGCAATCAGGAATATCAGGAAGAGGGGAGGGAGGACATGTTTGGACAGGAAGTTCCCATATCCCAGATAATTAAAATTAAGTATATTCTGAAGGTATTTGTAAATATTTAAACCTTCAAGTTTTCCGACCAAATTGAAGCCGAATACCATATCCCACACGTTATTAGATGAATGAAGAAAATTGTTGTACTGTTTTGGTGTGAGCCAGAGGATGATCGGCCAAATTAGAAATAACAAAAACCCTCCGATTAGTGCAAAAATTGGTTTTATTGCTAACAATCTGTATTCTTTTTTCTTAAAATGCTTTATGAACAACCAGACTATCACTGCAATTATTGGAAGAATCCCTTGCCAGAATTTTGTTAATAAATTTATTCCTATTAATAAAGCACTCAACCAAAGAAATATCTTCCTTTTTTCCGCCACTCCCCTAATTAATAGATACGCCGTAAAGAGTGTTAGCATAAGGACGAACATATCTTTCTGGTAAACCCTTGAAAAAACAATGTGGAGAGGAAAGAAAGCGAATATTACTGCTGCAATTATTACCATTCTTTTTCTAAACAAGAGTTTGGTCAATAAATAGAAGATAAACACAGCTAATGTTCCGGCTAGTACAGAGACAATACGGTAGCTAAACTCATGAACGCCAAATAATTTTAGAGATAAAGCACCTATCCAAAAAAAAACAGGGGGCTTATTATACAGCAACCCTTTAAAATTTTCGTTAAACATAGATGGATAAAGAAGGTTTTTTGAATCCTCAATCATGTTTCTTGTGACGATTGCATCATAACCTTCATCCCAACAAGAACCTATATCATAGGATCCAATATTAATAACCCTGACAGTAAATGCAATTGCCAATAATACCACAATAAATATTGTTTCCATTTTCAACTTCTTGTTCTGTTTTTTCATAATTTATAACCCCAACATCTTGACACCTGCCTTGATCTGAGTCCTGAACTCATGCAACGTCTTGATTTTCAGTAATCTATTGATAAAATATTCAGGCCTATAATAGAATGAATTGTATGCTTTGGTTTCCAGCTTATTTAGTTCTTTTTCATTCATGAATTCTGTCCATAGTTTTGGCTTAAAATCCTGATTGGGATTCTTGGCAAAGGATCTCCAGAAATCTTCTTCGTAAAACTCATTTTCTAGTGCTTCTTCATAAACTTGTGTAGATGGAAGTGGTGTAAAAATCGAAAAGAGGGCGTAATCTGTATTCAATTCTTTTGCAAACTTGATTGTTTCGAATATATTTTTGCGGGTTTCACCTGGCAATCCGATCATGTAATATGCAAGTATATTAATGCCTGCCTGCTTGGTTAGCTTGATAGCTTTTTTTATAGAATGCATATTATTGTTTTTATTGACTGTATTAAGGTTCTCTTGGTTACTCGACTCAATACCATAATAGATTCTCTTGCAACCTGTCTTGCTTAACTTTGAAAGTATACTCTTGTCAACGCAATCCGTTCGCGTTTTAATATCGAAATTTATATCTAATTTATTTTTTATGATCTCCTTGCACAGAAGCATTGTTCTTTTTCTGTCAACTGTGAAGGTATTGTCATAGAATGAGAATTCTCTGATTCCCATTTCAACACATTGATTGAGTTCGGCAATAACACTCCCAATTTTCCTTGGTCTGTAAATTGGATCTAATCTAGGCCTATCGCAAAAAGTGCACCTGAAGGGACATCCTCTGCTTGAAATGATGGAGGTTATTGGTTTTTTTTCGGCCAAAACAGAGTAATATTTTTTATACTTGGTTAGGTATCTTGCAGGAAATGGCAACGTATCTAAATCTTTTATATAACCCCTTTTTTTACTAATTCTTGGTTCATCATTTTTTAGTTTGTATCCTAAACCCTCAATATTATCCCATTGATCAGGAGAGTCAAGCAGCTTGACCAACTCTGCAAATGATAGCTCTGCCTCTCCTGCTATTATGAAGTCAACATTGGCCTGCATGAGTGTTTCAACAGGAAACATGGTGGGCTGTACTCCGCCTAAAACAACTTTGATTGCAGGATCAACTTGTTTGATTAGCTTAGCAATAAACAAAGCGTCGATATAGGTGTATGATGTAGTTTGAATGCCAATTAATTCAGGTCTTTTTTGGGTAATATAACTCCTTAATTTACTCTGTGAAGTCTTTTCAGCATTCATATCTAGAATGTTGACTCTTACATTTACAGTTTGCTCAAGATAGGAAGCTATATACATGATGCCCAAAGACGGAAAACAACCTACTGAACTTTCAACTTTCTCAGGTACATCACAATAAAAGCGATATGTTTCTGGAGGTCTGATTAGTATAATGTTTTTCATGGTTTACCTATTAAGTTTGATATTATCTTCAAGATAGGAAATGTGTCGCAAACTGCGGGATTTATGGTGCCGATGAACGCAACTATGCTAGATATAGCTAAAACTAGGTAGAACAAGATCATTACTATCTTGGTTCTTCTTTCTTTATATATAATCCCTGTAAAGAAAAATACCAGTGGAATGATTGAGATCATGTGCCGGGGTCCATATGAGCAACCTGCGACTGGAATCGCGGGAACAAATGTATAAAAACTTGTTGTAATTAAACTTCCTACGAGAATAATGAATGCTTCTTTTCTCAGTTTGTACTTCTTTTTCAAAAGGGCAGTCATCATAAATATGAATGAAAAAATAAGAATGGGGCTGTAGGAGAAAAAACCATTCCTTCCAAAACTGTACCAAAAAGCAGTTACTGCTTTTGCTGTTGGACTATTATATTCATCATATTCTTCATGATATTTGGCTATTACTTGGTTTATCTTGTTTTTAGGAATTGATTGCTTTTGTAGGATTTCGATCAGATCGCTTTCAGATCCGAAAGGGACTGATGCGGGATTTCTCAGCCATCTTGATCCTGGGTATATGACATATTCATCATGTATCTGAGGGGGTGTTACTGTTGAAAATATATACATATTCAGTACCAAATAGAATATAAGAGGAATTATTGTGCCCATAATATAGAATGAGCAATATTTTCTTAGCTTCTTGGTCATCAGCAAATACCCTAGAAACAAGGCTAGGAACATTAGACCCGCGGGCATATCTAGGTTGAAGGTAAGAGCTGCAAACAGACCTGAGAGCATATAAGAGCACCTTTTTGAGCAATTGACAAATCTTGGTTTAATAAGATAATAAAATGAGAGGAACATGAATAAGGCGGCAGGCGCATGCTTCATGAAGTGGCCAGAATAACTGAAAATCAGAGTGCTAAACAAGACAGAGAATGAAAGTATTATCCTTTGATACTCTCTCAATTTGAAGAATTTCAAGGATCTATAAAAAAAGAATACTAATAAGGATGCACTAATACCTATTGTAAAAAAAACCACCAAGAAATAGTTCGGCCAATCGTTAATTCCTCTACTTTCCCCAAATATTATATTTAATATAGAGTAAGGAACTGCTCCGATGATTGAGATCATCGGATTGTCAGAGGCATAGAAATGGCCATTAACATAAAACTTGTCCCCTCCCGCAAGTTCGTAAACAGAGGTGTTTTCTATATAAAATACTTTTTGTTTAACCAAGGCTTCAGTAGCAGCTATTCTAGTACCATCGCTCCAGGTCAAGATTTGAGTATGGATAAAGATAACACAGACTGCCAAAGATAGCATAAATAAAATCAATTCAGTTTTAACCTTCACAAACCCACCCTTCTTTTAATTAATTAGGTGAATATATAAATATTTTTATACATCCTGCCACTATATGGGTTGGGATTAACAATGAGAAAGAAATTATGCCACTTATTTGATCGATTCTTTGATCTTCCTTGGGTGTTTAATCTAACAGGTTATATACTAGAGGCAGCATTCAAGGCCCAAAAGGATTTTGTTAAAATAGAGGTCAATAATACAAGAAACGTGCTTGAGATAGGCTGTGGTACGGGGCGATATGCTAAATTCTTTAAAAAGGATGCTTATATAGGGGTAGATATAACACCTAAGTTCATTAATTATGCCAAACGCAAGTCAAACTATGATTTTCGTATCATGGATATCAGGAAATTATCTTTCAAGAATGGCTCTTTTGATAAAGTTTTCTCTATAGGTGTACTGCATCATTTAAACGAGAGGGATCTGTTGAAGACTCTCCAAGAAGTTAAAAGAGTGCTGAAACCTGGAGGTAAGTTGCTTGTAATGGAAGATATACCCATTCCAAAATCAAATCTTGTAGGGCATTTACTTCAAAAATTTGATAGGGGTGCTTCAATTCGAGCAATAAAACAGTATGCATCTTTATTCTCAGATTTTTTTTATGTTGGGAAACAATATTTTATGCGAAGTGGATTTTGGGAATATAGTGTTTTTATATTGGAAAATAAAAAGGTATAAATAGTTCAAAACCGCTCCTTTATTAATGAGGGTGGTCTTTGTTTGGACAGGTGCTTCTGAGAGCATCGGTATAGAGTATCTTTCTTCTGTTCTTAAGAAGGTAGGTCATCAGACTTCACTTGTTTTTGATCATAATCTCTTTGATGACAAGAGGTATTTGTCCATTAAATGGTTGGCTAAGCTGTTTAATAAGCGTAAAAAGGTGGTTGAGGACATCCTCAGAGCTAAACCAGAGTTAGTTATGTTTTCTGTCTTTACATACAGCTATAATTGGGCTTGTTCAATTGCAAAAGAACTGAAGCGTCACTCAGATGTGCCAGTGATTTTTGGAGGTATACATGTATCTTCAGTGCCTGATGTAGTGATCAAAAATGATTTTGTAGATATGATTTGTATTGGAGAAGCAGAAGAGGCTGTTGTTGAATTGGCTGAAGCTTTATCTGAACAAAAAACTTATTATCATATCAAGAACCTTTGGTTTAAGGATAACGGCCAGATAATCAAGAATGATCTGAGATCTTTAGCTAATGATCTGGATAGTCGACCTTTTCCAGATAAAAAATTGTTTTTAACAGAATTTCCAATCTTTAACGAATATACTATTATGACTGGCAGAGGGTGTCCTTATTCCTGCAGTTTTTGTTTCAATAGTTTTTATAAAGAAATATATAATGGGAAAGGGAAATATTATCGAAGAAGATCTGTGGAGAATGTTATACTCGAGCTAATTGATGCAAAAAAGAAGTATAAAATTAAAAAAGTCCATTTTTTTGATGATATCTTTACAATTGATAGGCCTTGGCTCTTGAAATTTCTTATGCAGTACAAGAAAAAAATAAAACTTCCTTTTCAGTGCTTAGCGCATTTCGATACAGTAGATCGCCCGTTATTGGTATTATTAAAAAAGGCGGGTTGTACTCATATAGGATTTGGATTACAATCTGCATCTGAAAAGATACGTAAAAATATCCTAAACAGGAATGAATCAGATGCCCAAATAAATAAAATATTCTCTATTTGCGAATCACTTGAAATAAATTATGTTGTAGACTATATTTTTGGACTTCCTTATGAGACGACTAGATCACTCAACAAAGCGGCAAACCTGTTTTCTCCCTTAAAATATTGCAGAATAGATTGTTTCTGGTTAATGTATCTGCCGCAAACGAAGATTATTGAGTTTGCTAAAGAACACAAATTACTATCAGAAGATGATATTAAAAATATCAATTTAGGTCATGAACAACTTCCGTGGAGTTTTGGATCAGTGAAAGACAGACGTCTTCAGAAGAAATTTAGGCAGTTTGAGGTTTTTTTTAAGATAATGCCAATCATTCCAGTTTGGAAAAGAAAGATTATCGTTAGATTAAGAGCCTATTTAGTTTTTCGATGGATGCCTGGTTGGTTTGTGTTTCCTCTTTATCTTTTAGCCAGTCTAAAAGCTAAAAATGACGATGCATGGATTTATCTTAAATACTATCTCTTCCAGCTAAAAAGGGCATTATTTAAGATCTAGTCAGGTTACCGAAGAAATGTTTTGATCTCTTTAAATGCTAAAGAAGGATTCTTAAAAACAGATAGCAGAGAATATCTGAGGTTAGGCTCTGTGTAGCAGAAGTCCCAACAATCTTTACAATCCCCATTCTTAACTCGAGCTCTTAATTTTTCAAAATCCTTGCTGTTCCAGATATTCTTGAATGGATGTTGCCGTATATTGCAGCTCTTCAAAGTTTTGAGATTAGTGCACGGTAGCACATAGCCTCCCGAATCAACTAAAGCATAAAGATAACCTGCGTAACACTCGGGTATTTTTTGCCGTCCATTGAAAAATCCTATCATTCCATTAACATACTGTTTTGATCCGATGGAGATATTGTTTTTTCCTGCATACTCCTCTGCTAGTTTAATCTGCTGTCTGAAGTTCTTAAGACGGTTTTCTGACCATTCATGTTCATCATTATTAAATGATTTTGGATCATTATAGTGAAATCCCTTCAAGATAGGTATGAATCTTAAATCCTTAACTCCAAGTTGCTTGCATAATTTCACCATTGAGACCATTTCATCAGCATTACTCTTCATGACACATACGTTAAATGATACAGATATTTTTTCTTTTTTAAGCAAACCAACTGCATTTTTAACATCTTGGAAAACACCTTTTTTTCCGCGTATCTGGTCGTGCTTGTCAGATATAGAACTATCCAAAGATATTGCTGCTTTATCTAATCCTGCATGTGCCAATTCTTTTGCTCTTTTTGCATTTATCAAGGTTCCATTTGTATCCAGAACGGCATAACCTCCGAGGTTCTTGATTTCCTTAATAATGGTGCAGATGTCCTTCCTAAGCAAAGGTTCTCCTCCTGAAATTGAAAAAATCTTACAGCCCATATCTGATACATCCCTAATGACATCAAGCACTTCTTCTGTTGAGAGTTCCTTATTCTGATTTTTCTTAGAAATATTGCGATTCTTTTTCCAGATGTCGCACATTACGCATTGCAGGTTGCATCGGGAAGTAAGAATCATATAAAGAATAAATGGTGCATTGACAGTTTTTCGGGTATGCCTGGAAATAAAGATTTGGAGCAGATGCCTTATTTTGTTATAAGATCGTATCATCTTTTCATTCAGATAAATTCAAAATGTGATTTGTTAGGTTCAATATGTTGCTTGTAATAATTTTGAAGCCTGTGGAATGGGCAATCATAGATATTGCATTCTTCAATTTTTAAGTTGCGGATAGCTTCCTTGTGTTTGTTACCAAACCAGATTTTCTTAAAAGACTCATTATGGATATTACCTATTGCGTGGCTGTCTTTTCTGTGTTGAAAAAATGCACAAAGAAAAATATCCCCTGTGGCATTTATGAGAGGGTGCAATGGATTCAAACTGCATGGTTCGTCTATATTGCTTTTGATTAAGCTACCGAAAAGATTGATGCTGCTGGTTTTCTTGGCGTCGTCAATCTTGGTTTGAATCAATTTGGCTTGGTCAGCTTCCAGTTCTTGAATACTGTTCCTTAATGATTTAAACTGTAAGTAATCAGATCCGATTTTTTCAGCTAGTTGTATTGTAAGGTCAACTTCATGCGCATTCAATTTTGAAATCAGGAATTTAAGGCCTATTGTGGTTTGTGAGCCCATTTGCTTCTTAAGGCTTATCAGCTGTTTGATCTTCTTGACCAGTTTTTTAAAGTCATCAGCATTATGAACTTTCAAATAAGTAGTGCTGGTAGCTGAGTCTAAAGCTATTCTGACAAAAAGAAAATTTTGAAGTATAAGTTCACTTAATTGGTTATCTAGATGAATCCCGTTGGTAAATAGTCCTAATTTGAATCCCTTGATTTTGGCATCCTTGATAATCTCAATGAAATCTGGATGGAGCAAAGGCTCTCCTCCCCCGCTAATCTCTAGGCCTTCAACTCCCAGTTCTTTGAGTTCACTCAAGATCTCTTTAGTTTTTTTTGTGTCAATAAAATGGGGCTGGATATTATGCAGGCTGGTGGAATGACAATCTTGGCAGGCATGCTGACATTTGTTAGAAATAAAAAACTCTACTGTGCGAGGAACTGGGATTTTCCCCTGTTTGATCTGTTTTATCTCATTATAGCAGCTTAATAGTTTGTTCTGGGTGAACGGATTCATTTTGTTAATTTATTTAGTTTTAAATAGAGGGTTAGGGTGTCGAATAGTAATTTTGGGCCATCTTTAAGCACACTGAAACTACCTCCTTTCCGATGTATAAACTTGGCAGGAATCTCCTTTATTCTGATACCCCTCTTCTTGAGTTTATAGAACATCTCAATGTAGATATCAAATCCATCTGAAAAGGTCTCAATCCTTTTTAAGACTTCCTTTTTTATTGCAAAGAATCCGCTTTGAGTGTCGCGGATATCCAGCCTGAAAATAAACTTATTAATAAAATAATAGATATAGCTCGCCAGCTTCCTTCCAAGCGGATAATCCGGCGAGATTCCTTTGTATCTAGACGCAATCACTAGATCTGAACTATTTAGCTGAGTTTCAAATTTTGTTATTATATTAGGATTGATGGCCAGATCCGCATCCATGAAAATAATGTTTTTGCCTTTAGCTATTTTGAGTCCTTGTCTATACGCATATCCTACTCCCCTGTTCACTTTATAGGAGACCATTTTAGTGTGTGGATCAGTTTTAGCTAAGTCCTGAAGAATCAGTTTAGTTTTGTCAATGCTACCGTCATCACAAAAAATTATTTCGTAACATTTCTTATAATTTTTTAAAGCATATTTTATCCGTTTATGGCTTATCTTGGCTACAGCTTCCTCGTTAAACATTGGCACGATCAGTGATAATTGCATTTTATGTCCCTGGAACGAGTAGTTTCATGATTGTTTTAAATCCTTCCATAATGAAACTTGGATTAAATATTAGTTTTTTCTTAAACAGGTAATGTCCAAGGATCCTAGGTTTTAGGTAGAAACTGATTAAAATCTTACGGTAATACTCGATTAAATTGCTCACATCCAGACAATGTGGAATAAAATTAGGTTTATAGAAATCCATATTCTTCCACGAGTAATCGAATTTACCGTACTTTTCATAATCCTGGCTCAACTCAGAACCGCAGATGGGTGTAAAGTAACCAAGCACTATATCATCTGGATCTGTTAACTTGAGGAATTTCATGGTCTCTTTGAGAGTGCTGATAGTCTCGCCTGGACAGCCTATCATTATGAATATCCTTGCACTCATCCCTGCCTTTTTTGTTTCTTGTATGCTTTTTTTAGCACTTTCTACACTAATTCCTTTGCTTATAAGGTTCAATATCGTTTGGGAGCCGCTTTCGACTCCGAAAGAAAGCTGCCAACATCCTGCAATTTTCATGAGTTTTAACAAGTCAGATTCTATATTAGATGCACGTGTAATGCAGGACCAGGAGATTTTAATTTTTAGTTCTAGTATCCTTTGGCAAATTTGTTTTACCCTTTCTTTATCTATTAGAAAATCATCATCCAGGAAAAATATGTCTTGGATTCCAAATCGTTTATTCAGATATTTTATTTTTTCTACTGTCTGCGAGACTGATTCTGCGTGATAATGGCTTCCAAATATTGATTTATCACAGAATTTGCAATTATAGGGGCAGCCTCTTGATGTGATTAGGGATGCTGCAGGGGATTGTTTTATGCTGGTTATTGTAGGTTGATATTTGTCAGGGAATCCTTTTAACAGGTCCCAAGCTGGGAAAGGGAGATCGTCAAGAGATTTTGAATATGTTCTGGGAGGATTATAGACAATGTGGTTTTTTTGTCTATATACGAGCCCAGGTAATTCTGTGAGTATCTTCTTTTTTTTCATGAGTTCTAATAGCTTAATCAGGCTTTGTTCGCTTTGCCCGGTCAAACCTAGGTCAAAAGAAGGATATTTTTCCAAGGTCTCTTTTGGGCAGACACTGATGTGGGGGCCTCCGATTATAATGATGATGCTGTTATCATAGGCTTTGATCTTTTTTGCAAGATTGACTGCATATTCGATTAAAGGGGTGGTTGAACTAAATAATACAATATCTGGTTTTTTTTTAAAGATATCATTCAGGGTATTCTGTTCTTTTTCATGATTATAATCTACAATACTAATAACATGCCCTTGTTTTCGAATAATCGAAGCTAATAGAAGTATTCCCATCGGTACTAATCTGCTTGAAAAGCTTCCAAATAGAGCTGATTCTGTTGGGTCTGTATATGTGTTTATGAAAGCAATTTTCAATTTTTT
Organism: uncultured Methanosarcinales archaeon; assembly: GCA_964647565.1. GTDB lineage: Archaea > Nanobdellota > Nanobdellia > Woesearchaeales > CAZYIM01 > CAZYIM01. The sequence goes on along the minus strand of CAZYIM010000012.1, from coordinate 34,264 downwards.
TCCTTGATGTTTTTTTTTGTTCATATTTTCTCTTTTACAAAAAGCAGTCCTTTTCTGATTACAGCCAATTTATTCTTGAAATCTTCTGCAAAAAGGAACTGAAGGCCCCAGTGCATTAATTTATATTCTGAGTCTGCCCTGATTTTCAGGATGCTTTTCTTGTTGAAGTGGTTAATCAACCAAAGTTGATTCTTTTTTGATTTTTTCCTCAGATGTTCCAGAACTTTTTTAGGTATATCAATCCTAAAGAACAGAACTGTAAGCTCTAAACATCTATAAACAAAGGCTGAAGCACCCCAGTCAACCGCATCCTTAACAATTGAATCCCATCTTATCTTCTTCTTTTTCAATATGGCTGATATGTCTAGCAGGTCTCGGATTGCAGTCCTGAAGCTATGCTGGTAAGCCAGCTGCAGACACATATGAATCAACATGTGCTCTGTTGATAATGATGGAATTTTTATATTTCCTAACTTAATTGAATCTTTTTGTTCCCACAATCTTTTATTGCTGATATTAAAAGGGCTGTTAGTAAAAACTAATCCATTGTGAAGCTCAACACAAACCTTCATATCCTTTATTTTTTTTGTCAATGGAAGATCATGATGGGATTTCGCCTCATCCCAAGCATTCCAATAATTATTTATATAATCTGAGTTTTTGGCATAATCCAGTTCTTTTAATCTTTTGCCAACTTGAGCAATTCTGCCTTCGGGAACTAGAATATCAATATCTGATGTAAATCTGAAGGTATAGTCTTCATTTGTCTTTTCAGAAATAGAGAATCCTTTAAGTAGGATTGCTTTCTCTCTGAAACAGTTGAGATTTGAGAAAATCATCTTGGTTTCTTGAAACAATACCATATTTTGTATAGTGTTTGAAACAACCAATTCTTTAAGATGTCTAATCACTTTTATCGGGATATCTTTTCTGCTCTTGACATTGTTATAAATATTTGACCAGATCATATGATATTCGCAAAGATCAAGAAAAGACATCCAATCTAATTCAGATTTAATAATATTACCAATTCTATTCTGGTCATCATTAAGACAAGCAAGTATCAGTTCTTCTTCTATTTTTCCTATTTTTACCCCCTCATTTTGTTTGATAATAACCTTTATATAATTAATGCTTTTCTTTTATATCGATGAAAAAAAGTTTCTTAAAGCTCAGGCACCTGATAGTTTCGAGGTTGATTAAGCGTCCCACCTTGGTTTGTGTTGATCTGACAAACAGATGCAACTATAACTGTCAGATGTGCTTCTATCAAGAGCTTGAATCAAAAGAGTTGAGTAAAGAGCAATGGAAACTTTTTATTCAACAGATAAGCAAATGGTTGGGTAGCTGTTTTATCTCATTTTCAGGTGGCGAACCATTGTTAAGGAAGGACACAACAGACATCTTAATGTATGCTTCCAAAAAAGGTTTAATAACCAATATTGATTCAAACGGATTCTTCATAGATCAAATCATGGCGAAAAAATTGACTGATTCTGGTCTTAATTCTATTGTCATCTCTATACAAAGCCTTGATTCTAAGGTCAATAATGAAATAACACAGAAAGAAAATTCCCTGAAAAAAGCACTTTCAGCGATACAACATCTGAAAGCAGCTCGCTCCAAATACGGCTCTGATATGAAGATTTATCTTAGGTCTATCCTTATGTCTAACAATCTAGACCAGATTATTGATTTGGTTCAATTTGTAAGAAAAGAAAATTTAGACGGCATCATAGTCAGGCCCCTGTTCAATAAATGGAAGGATAGATATAAGGATATATGGATTCAGCCAAAGCAGTATGATGATCTCAAAAACTTGATAAATAAGCTGATTGGATTAAAACAAAAGGACGCACACATCAATAATGCTGAAAAAAATCTGAGACTTATTCTGGATTACTACATAGAAGATAATTTACTTCAACCAAAGCGGGCAGACAATCTTTGCCGAAGCGCTTTGAATGTACTTTCCGTCGATCCTGACGGTACTCTCAATTCCTGCTTGATGCCTCAGATGGGAAATGTAACTCAGACTAACATTAAAAACCTCTTCAAAAAAAGCAAGGCCGAACTAAAACACAAGGCAGCTTTTTGCTCTAAATGCTGCATCATAGGAGGCTTATATGAAAAACCTTTTAAGGATAAGCTCAAAGAATGCTGGGTTATGCTTTGGAGATGAACTTCCTAATACTGTAATAAAGCCTATGAATCAAACCAAAACAAAGGGAGATTATTGCTATTATCTGTGCTTTGGTTCGATATTTGAACCTTCTATTATCTCTTCTATTGATTTGGGTCACTAAACCAATTATCTGGTTTTTTTTAACCTTTGAATCAAAATGAAAATTATGGTCTCCTTTAGTAACGAAAAGGGATCTTTTTTTCCAGACTATTCTGTGAACTTGGAGTTTTTGCCCTTCTCTAACTGCGATAACATCACCAATACTAAGTTGTGAGATGTCAGCTCTTTTCAGGGTGATCTTATCGCCGTGTTTAATAGTAGGGTACATACTCATCCCCTTAATAGGTAAGGTGGTTTCATTATTATTTATTATCGCTTGTTGTACTAGCTTTTGGTATTCCTGATTTTTATTCATACTTTATTTAAAAAGAAAAAATTTATATAGTTTGTTATAATAAAATGGATCGATGGAAAAAGAAGCTTGTATGAAAAAGAAATATGAAAAGCCTGAGATAAAATCAGTTGAAACTCTTAACAATCTATCAAACATCTTAGTTGCAAGAAGCGGATTTTAGTTGCAAGAAGCGACTAATCTATTATTTAATTAAGCCCTTTCTTACCAATTCATTAAGATATCCAGTCACATCTTTCTTACATAAGGTATAGTTAATATCGAACTCATTAGTGATTGTATGTATTATTGATTGAACTGTGTTTTTTCCTGTGCACAAGTTCCAAACTATTGAACCAACTTGATTGAGCTCAAAGAATGTTCCTTCATCTGGCAAGAAAATCAAGGTCTCATTATCAATTTCCTTATACTCAACATCCTTTATCAGTTTAGGCTTTTTTTTCAAGTCCATCTATCATTCTCCTGATGTTTGAATCCCTTTTAAAAAATAAATCAAACGAAGGTTTATTCTGCAATAAATCAGATATCAATTTAAAAGTTTTCTTCATTGTAGATTTTTCTTTTTTTCCTATTAAGGTCATAAATAAGAACTCATTTGCAAGAATCTTTTTTATACCCTCAATTGGGTTGTTTTTGATGATTTTTTCATGTCTGCTCTTATTGAGGAAAAAAACGTGTGTTAATCTTACTTCTTGGTTTGAGGGTGGGTGATCGCCTCCAAAAGGAGTTCCAAAAATCCGCAATCTATGGTTAACTCTTCGGACAACTACAAATTCATCATTGAGTATGATTTTGCCTATAAGGCCTGCAGCTGTAGATTTTCCCGAAGAAGCCCCGCCGACCATAAGATATCCATTGCGTCCAGTTTTGATCCCTGCTCCGTGGATTAAGCATCCTTCCATGTCTAAAAGCGTCAAGGCATAACAGAGCCTGATAATATTTCTGACTGCAATTAAGACAATGTCCTTGCTCATTGAAACATAAAATATACCCTCCTTTTTCTTTCTGTTAAAAGTGCCTTGAAATGCTTCTGCAGAAACTGTGGCTAGATCTTTTTTAATAGAAACCTGTTCAGGCTCTTTGATGTCAACTGTTTTTCCATTCTTCTTGACAAGATTCCGAAATTGCTTTGAAACTTGAGGATAAATAGTTATTTTTATCTTTGGTTGCGTAGTTGAAATAAAGGTCTTGAAAAATGATTTGGCGGGTGTATGATATGGAACTCTTACTAATTTAATTAAACAGCATATACCTGCAACAGCAATCTTAATGCTAAAATCTTTTTTCATTAAAACAAAACCCCTTTGAACATGATCCCAAAAAACTAAACAGTTATAAATAAGTTTTGATTATAGTTCTTGTAAGGGGGTGTATTTGACTATGCAAGCCAAGAAAAAAATTCTTTTAATTAATTCACCGAGCTTAGTTTCATTACCAACTAGATGTTTGTTAGGATTAGGATATATTTCCTCTTTCCTTAAACAGAAGGGTTTTGATGTTTGCATATTGAATCTGAATATTTGGAAGCATCATCTGAAAGAATTCTTAACACCTTCGGGTTTCTATTTTCAGGATTGGACAGAATATCAAAATGCCTCAAAAGAGTCTGCTACCAAAGCACGGCTAAAACGGTTATTATTGAAAATAGATCCTGATATTTTCCTTTATACTGAATTTATTAACAATTATCGTTATCCTTCAAAATTATGGGAGAAAACCAAGAGTTTTATACAGATGCAAATTAGTTCTATGAAACTATATTGAAACAAGCCTATTTAAGATGCAAAAAAAGAATTCTGATTTGACCATTCTCATATTAACACGAAATAGACTGCAGATGTTAAAGCAGTGCCTTAAGAGCATTGAGAAAGCAGTCAAACCCTGTTCGATACAAATAGTCATCATTATTAATGGTGTCGATAAGAAGACAATTGACTTTTTAAAAAATTACTCCCAGATTACATCACATCTTAATTTTAAACAAATCAAGCAATCAAGCAATGGATCTGCTCGCAACTATGGATTAAAAAAAGCTAATGGACAATTTATCTATTTTCTTGATGATGATACCTTTATCGCTGAAAACACATTAGATGTTCTCTGGAAAAAAATTAAGAAAAATCCTTCAATCAATATACTTGGAGGGCCGAATCTTACGCCTCATTCTGATGGATTTATTCAACAAAGTACTGGATATATTTTTGAGTCATTCTTTGGAACCGGACCTATGAGCGCTAGATATGTATCGAGAAAAAGAGGGTCCTATGCAGATGAGAAATCTTTGATACTTTGTAACCTGGCTATTAATATGGAATTATTCAATAAGGTTAAATTTGATGAAGATGTTTTGTGCAATGAAGAGAATATATTGTTGAATAGGTTAACTGATTTTGGACAAAAGATGCTTTACTGTCCTGAATTGATAGTTTATCATCACAGGAGAAAGTCTATTTTCTCATTTATGAGACAAATCTTTTTTTATGGTAAAGGTAGGATGCAGCATATTAAGAAGCTTCCAAAGTCTTTTTCTTTGATTTTTGTAATTCCGTTAATTTTCTTGATTTATCTGATTTCGCTTGTTTTTTACAATCCACTATTTTATTTTATACCTTTAGGGAGTTATGCATTATTAGATATTATTGTTTCTTTTAAGAAAGCGTTTACAGAAAAAAAACTGTTATCAGTTCCACTTCTTATCGTACTATTCCCGTGCACTCACATTTCTTATGCGATAGGATTAATTTATGGGATTATTAAGAACTAATTAACATATCCTAATGCTTTTAGCCTATTTAAAATGTCTTGGTTGACCCCTTTAGATCCCAACTTTTGCTTAGTTTCAGATTCATTAAAAGCCCTTAAGACAATTTGGAACTTTTGAACAATTTCAGGTTTATCATTACTTAAATCAACTAGCTCAAAAGGATCATCTTGAATATTGTAAAGTTCAAATCCTTTTTTATCTGTTTTAAATATAAATTCTTGATTCTTAATCAAGGTCCAGTTTCTTATCTCTGAAAATCCGTATTCTTTTCTATTCTTTACTGATAAAAGGTCAATACCCCTGAACCTATTAGGTATTTCAAATTGTAGAATATTTAGTAACGTGGGTGCTATATCTATCAGTTCAGCTATTCTCACTTTATCTTCTCTTCGAGCCATCCCCGGGATGTGGATTAATAAGGGTATATGCACTACCTTATTATGGGGGATCAAGTGGCCGAATTCACCATTCTCGCCTAAGAGTTCTCCATGATCTGCTGTTAGTAAGATGATTGTTTTATCTGATAGATTTTGTTCTTTAAGTGAAGTTAATATTTTCTGGATTTCTCTGTCTATGAACCTGATTTCACCATCATATCTTGCTACAAGCTCTTCAATATCCTCATCACTCATCTTTACTTCGGAATTGAAGTACTTCTGATGTTTTCCAGCGAAATTAATAGATCCGCTGTAATCTTTCTTGAAAAATAATCGATCCTTTGCAGGAGGATCATAATCTGCATGCGGCGCCATGTAATGCAGATAAAGGAATATTTTATTATCTTTATTCTGAGATATCCATTCAATTGTATTTTTAGTTATTTCCTTATCATTCTCCGTAAGTATGTATTCATCAAAACCTTGTTCCAGGCCAAAACTCCTTTGGATAAAGAGATTGCTTGTTAGAGCTTTTGTCTTGTATTCATAAGAAGATAGGACCTTTGCAATAGTGAGTGCCGAATCAGGAAGGAAACTGGAGTTGTCATTATCACCATAATAAGGAGAACCTGAAGTTATCTTATGGTGTTTGACATAATTTGAGACAAAGAGTGAAGTGACTGAAGGTTTGGTCCATGTTGATTGAGCGATTGCATTTTCAAAAACAATACTTTTCTTACATAATGAATCTATATTTGGACTTGTTTCTCTTATATATCCATAACATCCTAAATGATCCGGTCTTAGTGCATCGATGACGATTATTATGACATTGCATTCCTCACAAATAAGTTCGCTTTTTATTTCTTCATAATTAGACTCAGACAAGTTTGGGTTATAGCAAGAATTTAATAGGAAAATAGTACACAGCATAATAATTATTAAACCTTTTATTATATTCATTTTCTTATATACGATCTCAGCAATTTATTTATTCCTGTTTTGACTGTTTAAATAATTTACTTTAATGTTCTAATCATTAGCTTCAGCAAACTTTTTATAGTACTATCAAAAAGAAACTATCAAGATATGAAAAATCAAAAAATTGTTGCTGTTATACCTGCGTTGAATGAAGAAAATACAATTAATAACATAATTAAGGGAGCTAAACCTTTATGTGATAAAATAATAGTTGCTTTAGCAAAAAATTCTTATGATCGGACAAAACAACTGGCAGAATCTTCAGATGTTGAGATTATTGTTGATAACGGGCTAGGAAAAGGTGATGGGCTTAAATGTGCTACAAAAAAAATAACTGAAGGTATTATTATTTTCATTGATGCTGACGGATCACATATTACTGAAGATATACCTAAACTAATAAAACCTATAATAACTAATAAAGCCGATATGGTTATTGGATCTAGATTCTTAGGGGGATCTGAAGAATTGAGCGGCAGTTTTAATAATTTAGTTAGAAATTTCTTATCTAGTTGTATTAATGCAGTCATCAATTTGCGATTCAAGCAATCATTAACAGACACCCAAAATGGATTTCGAGCAATAAAAGCATCTGTTTTTCATAGTTTGAAGCTTGAATCGACACATACAGAGATTGAAACTGAAATGACTATGAAGATTTTAAAGAAAGGCTATACAATTGTTGAAGTTCCATGTAAAGAACTAAAAAGGAAATATGGGATTTCCAGTATCAGTATCTTGCGAGATGGGTGGAGATATCTATACTCTCTCATTAAAAATTTTTTCTAACGTCTAGAATAATTATAAATCTCAATAACTTTTCCATTTTTTTCAAATTTATGAACTAACTCTAGATCGTCTTTTTCCAATATTTCTTTAAGCCAGTTTGACCATCTTGCTCTTGGAAGATGAATAAATAATCCCTCATAAAAAATCGATAAATGTCTATCATCATACACTTCTAATCTTTTTGTTATATATCCATATTCCATATGAACCATTTTATCATACATGGGCCAAATTGCCATAATAGTTTCATTTGAAAATTTAGTCTCTAAATATCTAATGGCTTCTTTTTGTATGTGAATTTCATCTAAGTAATCCATATTAGATTGTAATTCTTCGGGTTTTGTAATTCTGGTTCCAGCATAATTAGTGGTAAATAATAATACACAAAAAAAGATAAATATTGCATAAATTATTTTTTTATATTTGAATTTTAAGGTAAGGATATAAATTGAATATGCTCCTAACATATAAAAAAAGGGTAAAACAGGCAGAATTCTTTTAGGTTGGGGTGCCACATATGAAAATAAGGCCATATGCAAAATCAATATTAACCAAAATAAAAAATGTAAGCCGGGTTTTTTTTCTGATATTTTTGATCTTATCAGCATAATTTGGCTTACAATAATACAAACAAAGATTATGAAATTGAATTTGTTTACGTTAGCTATCGAGGAATCATGAAACAAATGTGTGAATATGAACATTATGAACGGCTGTACAAATTCTGTTTTGAGTAAAAACCTATCTGCCCTGAATACTAATCCAACATTTGTTAATTGAGCGATTGCAATTGCTAGAAGCGGGAGTATTGGTACAAAAATAAACCAACAAGACTTTATATCTTTAAACCTTATTTTTTTATTTTTTTGTAATCGGATTAATAAATAATGTATTCCTATCGATAAGATAATTAAAGCAGAAGTCTCTCTAGTCATAAGCATGGTTGTAGCAAATATGGTGAATAGAATGTTCTTTTTTTTAAGATAATAATAAACTGTAATTATACCTAGTGTTGTTAGAAGCATAAATTCTTCGGAAATACCAAGGTTTGTAAAAAATATTTGATTGAAAATTAGTAGGATGACTGCTCCCAGTCCAACTCTTGAGTTTACTATATGTTTACCTAACAAATATAAGTACGCCAAGCCAATAATTCCGAGGAATATGTTTAATGAATGAGAGCTTACTATTGAATACCCTAATACATTCCATGACATAGCAAAAATTATTTCCTGTCCTGGTGGGTGGATTTTATCATAAGATAGATTAAATTCATCCATTTGTTTAAGTGCCCAATTCATATTTCTCATTTCCATATAATAATACGGCTCATTAAGGATGTTTAGCTTTAATAGAAATATACCTAAGATAATGATGATGCCAAGAATAATTTCAATTTTTTTTTTTTTCATCAAGAATATCTCAACTAGTGGTTTTTTATATATTTTTATTTATTTAAATATTCATATATGTGCTTAAATAATTTATTAATTTTATTTATGAAAAAATTAGGCTAGGTTAAATAATCAAATATCCCCTGAGAGTTTAAGATTTTTTTTGGGATCTTTCCAGTCATTTTTTTATCTTTTTTTATATTGTTAAGGTATAAAACTAAAGGGGTAATATCATAAACACTTAATTCATCAATTAAGCCTTTTTTTCTAAATTCAGGTCCATTTGCTATGAACACCCCGTATATTCGATGATCGCCTTTAATATATCTTCTAAGTCTATAATCATCTAATAGAAAAGCCTTAAAGCCATGATCTGATAGTATGATAATGTTAGTATCATTGTCCACTTGTCTTATTATCCTTCCAATATTGTTATCAACATATTCATAAAATAATGGAATCATGTTGCTAAATAGTTCTTCTTCTTTATCGAGTGCAGATTGGTTAAAAGGGGTGAAATTAATCTCTTGTTGGTAATATTGCCAGAATTTGTGGGAAACATAGTCTGTACCTGCTAAATAGACTATTAAAAATTCTGGTTGCTGTTGATTTGCTAGGATATGTAGTATTATCTCAGTACGAGTTTTATCTTCTAAATATCCCCAATAAACTCTTGATAATAAATAGTTATAAAACTCATCATCAGTAGAGTTTATATCATATGTCATATGTAATTGACTAAATTTATATTTTGAAAATCTATTTAATTCCTCAGAAATCACTGAAAAAGTATATTTTTCTTTTTCAGATTCCATGAATGAGTCTAATATATGGGGCGGGTGGATAAGATTTAATTCAGAGGCTTTATTGGTATCATTTTCTTCGCCTTCGGCAAATTTCCAAAAAAACTTTTCATATCGATCACTTATAATGAAACCATTTACTTCTTCAGCTGGCCAACTTGCCCAATAATTCACTACACCAACACTCTTGTTATTATCAGATAATAGGTTCCATAAAGCAGGTGTTTTTCTATGTTTGGATGTGTACGTTTGATTGTTGATAAAAAAATCAATTATTCCGTGCTCTTCAGGTGTCCTTCCGGTGGATATAGTATTCCATATAAGAGGTGATTTTAATGGTTCTAGTGATTTAAGCGGACCATATACACCTCCATCCATAAGTTTTTTTATGTTTGGTAGTTTTCCTTGCTCAATCAAGGGATAGATAATATTCCACTCCATCCCATCGATCCCCAAAATCAATATCTTGGGATTATTATCTTGGATTTTATTAAAATTTGCTGACTGGATTAAGAGTATTAATGGGCAAGCAACTAGGACTAATAATACAAAAATTTTAAGTATTATAAATCTTTTTTTTTTATTCGATGATTTAATCATTCTTTAAGTTAAGATATCCTAGTGATTGGAGTCGTTTTATTGTTTCTTTATCTAAGTATTGTTCCTTCCTATTGTCCTGTATTTGTTTAATATAAACTCTTGTTTGGACGAGTTCATTCACAATATTCTCATTTCCAATAATATGTTGTTTTTCATCTGAGATTGTAAAATCATAATAATAAGTTTCATTAGTTATATCAACCAGGATATGTCTTTTGGATTTATTCATAATTCCAAATATTTTTTCAACTTTCAGATTAGTATGAGTATTCTCTAATTTAATAGTTCTTTCAGGCCAATTTTTATTTTTCAAAAGATTCATGAGGTCATATTTTATATCAAGATTTTCCTGACCTATAAAATTGTTAAAGAAACCATACAAATCAGCTAGGACAACTAGATCATCTATCTCTTTTTTTTCTTTTTGTCCAGGGATTTTAATCAATAAGGGAATGTCTACATTTGCAGAATCTAAGAAGTCCCCATGTCCAAAATAGTATTCATTTTCACCTAATGACTCTCCATGATCTGAAGCTATCACGATCAATGAATCATTATACATGTCTTGCTCTTTTAACTTATTTATCAGAAGACCTATCTGGTCATCACAATATCTGATCTCAGAATCATATTGTGAGATATAATACAAAAGGTTTGTGCTGTTATCTAGATAATCAAAACTTGAGACGCCTCCAATTCCATCACTAGCATCCGGGTTGACTTTGGGTATCTGAATTACCTCATTTCCATAATCAATAAACATTTGTTTATATTTATCTGGAGGATCGTATCTTGCGTGAGGTTCTTTGAAATGGATCCATAAGAATAGGTGTTGTTTTTTTCCTTGTTCAATTGCTTCGATAGCTTTCTCTACAAGAACAGAAGCATTTACCATATAATAATTTTTATGTGTTGGTAAGTCTTCAGTATCATGAAATATATCAAATCCTTTGTCAAAGCCGTAATATCTGGATAATATGTTTGTACCAACAATTCCTATAGTCTTATAGCCTGAATTTTTCATAATTTGAGGAATCGTGTTGCCATAACTCTCTATTGTATACCCATTTTCAACATAAAATGGCTCTAATCCAGTAAAAAGAGAGAATATACCAGGTACAGTACTAGGTTTAGGACTTATGGCAGTTCTAAAAATATAAGATTCTTTTGCTATATGATCAATAGTTGGACTAGTATTTCTTTCATATCCATAGCAACCCAAATGATCAGCGCGTAGAGTGTCGATTGTTATTAGAATAATATTACATGTGTTGCATTCAAATTCGTTGATACTTGATTTATGACAGCTTGAAATACTCATCACCGAGATGAGTATAAATATCAATAATGTTTTTTTCCAGATATTCATTTGGTTATTTTTTTACTTTTAGTTCAAGTTTTAGGTTTTATCTTTATTAATGTATTTAATGGCAATTGCTTTTAGTTGTTCAATGATTCTTGGTTTTTTGTTTGCAAGGTTATTATTCTCTTCAGGATCTTCTTCCAGATTAAATAGCAGATCTTCCCCATCCTTTCTAAGTAACTT
>CAZYIM010000012.1:0-22399 GCA_964647565.1 uncultured Methanosarcinales archaeon | reverse complement strand
GGATGATATGTTGCAATCTGAATATTCTTTGTATTCAGAAATAAACTTCGTCCCTTTATTAGTGAAGGGTCATATTCAATATCTGCAATTTCGAGAATGGTGGGGTAGATGTTTAATAAAGATACGGGGTTATCAATTATTTTTTTTCCTAATTTAGGATGTCTTATTATCAAGGGAACATGTATTCCGTCATAGTAAAGTTCATTATGATCGATAATTTTTTTTTCACCCATCATTTCAGCATGATCCGAACTGAAAATAATTATTGTATTTTCCAATAAACCCGATGCTTTAAGATACTTAAAAAGACGACCCAAATTCATGTCTAAGTAATAAATGTTGGCATCATACAACGCCTTTATTTGGGCCAGTTCACGATCAGTAAGACCTACTTTTTTACCATAAACCTGATACTCAACTTCGGTTAGGTTTTCTTTTAGTATATCATGAGCCCGGGTAAAATTCTCTATACACATTCCGCAGGGACTGACATCCAAGAAAGTTAATTCGTCATGACTTTTATTGTAGAATTTTTCAAAGAAACTCTTAGGAGGCTTGTATGGCATATGTGGCTCGAGATAATGCACCCACAGGAAGAAAGGCGGTTTAGGTGTATCATTAAGCCAACCAATCACTGAATTGGTCAATATAGTTGCATTTCGTTTTATTGGGGAATTATCATCCTCGAAGTCAAAGCCTTTTACTTCATAAAAAACCTTCTTGTAATACTCGTGACCCAGGATTGCAGCTGTGTAATAGCCTTTTTCTTGTAGAATCTCCACAAAGCTTTTTGAAGATGATCTTGAATCTATCTCTGTTGGTAGAATAGATTTAAATAACGAAGGAAGAGACCATAATGTTGTTCCTGATTGACTGACAGAATTTGTGAAAATTACCGAGTCTTGGGCAAATGTATCTATGGATGGTGTTGTATTTAATGGATATCCATAGGATCCTAGATGATCTGCTCTTAAGGCATCAGCAGTGATGAAGATAATATTACATTCGGAGCATTTGAAGTCATTAGGAAGTATGATCCATTTGTTGCTAACTGGATTCGTTTCTATTTGGCAACCCGTTAATATCAAAACTATAACAAATATCCCTGATATGAACCTTATTTTGCTGTTTTTCATATTTTTTTCTGATTGTTAATATCGCTTTTTATGAATTATTGAACTATTTTGTACATGTTATTGAATTAATTATTTTCTCCATCATACCTGTTTTGTCATTAACGGGTATAAATATTTCAAACTGAAATATTTTGTTGCTTGAATTACAATGAATAAATGCTATTACGCTTTTGTAATGGACATTATCCCAAGAACAAGATCCATATCCTCTTCTTTCGGTCCCATAAGTTGCATAATAGACAAACTCAATATTGTTATTCTGGGCAGTACCTTTTTTTGGCTTGAATTCCTCAGGACAGTCAATTACTCGACTGACATCTCCTGGATACGGGGAGGATGCTGGATAGAATATTGATTCAAACATATTTATTCTGTTGTTGATATAGTTTGTAGCCTCTGTACTGCTGTTGAAATGAGTTGTTTCAATCCTAATACTAAGATTTCCTTTTTCAGCTATTATCTTTTTGTATTCGTTTTGATTATTCAATTCAACATATTGATCCTTTATCACAAAATCTTCTATCCCTTCAAATGATAATCCTAAATCTTCAATTCGATTTATTTTATTTGAAGATGGTGTACAAGAGCTAATGATTAAAATAGAGAGAAACAAGAGTAATGAAAGATTTATTTTGTTTTTCATTTTATTTTACATATCTCAGAGATTTAAGTTTTGCCCTATATGAATTGGACGTATCCCTTGTCCCTTCCTGGTTTAAACCATTTTGCTCCTTCATTCTATACGCCCCTTTAATAATCTCTTCTGGAAATTCACGAATCATCTTTTTACCGGGAGGAAGCCCCTTAATGTACAATATTAATGGGGTGATATCATATACGCTTATGTCATTTATCTCTCCCACAGTTCTAATCGTTGGTCCGTGAGCAATAAAAACACCCTGATGCTTATGCAGACCAGATATATAATAAGAATTATTATTAAGTAGCCAGGGTAATGCCTGGAATCCGTGGTCTGATATGACTATGATGGTGGTATCTTCTTCAACCAGGGTTTGTAAGTGTCCAATAATTCCGTCTATAACTTTATAGTAATCAAGAATTATTTCGCCAAACCTTTCCTTTTCCTGTTTTGTAACAGGAGTGGGGAAATGGGTATAATTTATTTCGGGTTGATAAAATCTCCAGAAATAATGTGATATCCAATCTATTCCCGGAAGATAAACCATGAATAAATCAGGCTGTGGTTCATTAATAAGAAGATATTTGGCTATATCCATATTTATTCTATCAGCTCTGTATGCACTGAAGTATATGTCTGTTAATGCTTTGTCATAAGAATCATCATCTTTGATTTCTATATTGTTATTTTCTGAAAGAAATCCTTTTTTAGCTATATTTTGAATATACTTGTTCATAAGACTGAAAGGATAGGCTAATCCTTTGTTATTTGCAATAGAATAAGATTCAAAATCCTTTTTATCTTCTTGTTTTTTTTCAATCATTATTCGAAATCTATCGCTGATCATATATCCAGCAACCTTTTCAACGGGCCAGGTAGAATAATATCCCACAATACCCGTAGAATAGCCATCACGGTTCAGAATATTCCAAATGGCATCAACTTTCCTATGTTTTGAAGAAGCAGTTTCGTTATTAATAAGATAGTCAGTTATTCCGTGGTCTGCAGGAGTTCTTCCAGTGGCAATAGTAGTCCATACAACAGGTGATTTAGAGGGTATTATCGATGTCAAGTTACCATAGATCCCATCGTCCATTAATCGTTTGATATTTAGTAGTTCACCCTTCTCGATCAGGGGATAGATTACATCCCATTCAAGGCCATCTATGCCTATTAGAACTACCTTTTGATTATTTTCTAATCTTTGTTCGGTAACTAAGAAATAAAGCAATATGAAAACAAGGATGATGCATATTGATGAAACAGATATAATTATTAACTTATCTTTTATTTTCATTTTTTATGTATAAATCCATTACCCCTTAGTGATTCATGTTTAGACCGTTTAAATAATTTACTTAAATATTCGGGCTAGCAACTTCAGCAAACTTTTTATATTCGTGATTATCCTCTTTATTTTGTGTTGGGGAATAAAATCGAACAGGAGAAGATTAGAAGATTGGCTATTTGGGCATCTGGATGTGAAGCACCACCTATTCGGATTGATCTAGAACCTACTTTTGGGTGTAACTTAAAATGTAAGTTCTGTTGGCAGAGAGATCCATACAGAATAGGATTGACCAATTATAGCAGAGCCTTAAAGGAAGAGAGACTCATTAAACTTGTTCATGAGGCTGGTAAGATGGGGGTATTGGAATGGCAGATAGCTGGTGGCTGGGAACCTATGATAAGACCTGCATTCATGATGGAACTTATGCGGTTGATAAAGAAATATAATATGTATGGCTGTCTAACAACAAATGGTACTTTATTTAAGCCAGAATATATTGAAGAATTAGTAAGGATAGGCTGGGACCAGATCCTTTTTAGCCTGGAAGGCTCAAACGCAGAGGTCCATGATCATCTGACTGGAGTTGATGGAAGCTTTGACAAGAGTGTAGAGGCTATGAGACTTTTTGCTTATTGGAAGAAGAAACTTCGCAAAAAACAACCTATATACAGTTTCCATACTGTCCTGACTAACAGAAATTACAACCGAGTGGGTGAGCTGGTAAAATGGGGTGCGGATCTGAAGACCTGCGGGGTATGTTTTGAACCTCTTAATGTCTGGTCAGTTGAAGGGGCTAAACTGAAACTGAATCAGAAACAAAAGAAGGAATTCCAAGCCCTGTTGCCTGAAGCCATCAAACTAGCCAGAACATTAGGGGTGTCAACCAATCTTGAAAGCTTAAATGAGGGCAGGTTCATTGACAAGGAAGATATGGATCAAGTTTTGGTGGAAGATATAACTGAACGGGGAAAATATGCAAAGACCTTGCTGTCTGCACCCTGCTTTGAACCTTGGCTTAATCTTGAGATACGAGCATCAGGGCATGTAGTTGAGTGTCGATTGAATAATTTCCAGGACTATGCTCCAAGACTTCACAAGAAATCTCTTAAAGAAGTTTGGTTTGGGGATTACTTTAATCGGGTGAGAAGGAGAATGATAAGGGGTACTTTACCTGACTACTGTAAAACTTGTGCTTCAGGAATTGTGATCAATACTAGAAAGCTTCGCCGAGATCTTCTGTCTAAGATTGATACAAAAACCATTAAAGAACTTATCCAACGATAGAATATCTATTGTATGACCCTATTTAGAATGAAAAAGAGAACAAAAACTCATTTGATAAAGAGGCTCCTTGTTCTGCTTTTCACAGTAGTTATTATTTTATTGATGGCTGAAATAGTATGGAGGCTAATTGGAACCTGGGAAGGTATAGATTATGGATTGTATTTGAAGGAATTAAAAAATCCTGAAAGATTACCTGCAGAGTTATTTATTCACGATAACAGATCTTATTGGCTTAGACCTAATGTACAAGTCTTGGCCACGACTTCAGATTTTTCTGTAATATACAAAATAAATTCAAAAGGTCTTAGAGATAAGGAATACAGTTACGCTAAACCCCATAACAAAATAAGAATATTGGCTTTTGGTGATAGTTTGACATTTGGCGAAGGCGTAAAATACGGCGAAAGATTCACGGACATTCTCGAAAACGAGAATGATGACCTTGAAATAATAAATTTCGGAGTTCCTGGATATGGTATCGATCAAGAGTTATTGCTTTTTATGAAGGAAGGCGTCAAATATTCGTCAGATTATGTTATCTTGTTGCTCTCTTTTGCAAGTATTGAGAGATATTCAACTAATCTTTTGGAGATTGGTTTGGATAACATTGAAAATGTGAGCTATAAAAACCCTAAGAGTGCGCCCACGACATTATATCTCGAGAGGGATGACCCGTTTTTCAATAAGAGGGATAATTATCTTTTAAAAAACTCATATCTCCTGAGTTATCTTAATTATCATATTCAATTACTTATCTTGAAACAGAGATTTGAAAAACATGACGAAGAACTTTGGGAGAATATTATGTCAAGATATAATTATTCTTCAACTAAAGATGCTTCTAAAACCTATATGCAAAATAGGGGTAATACTATCATAAATGAGTTCAATGAAATTTGTAGAGAAAACAATATTAAGTTCATCTTATTAAATATTGATCCCTATAATTCTTTGGATTACTTGAATGATATTGATGAAAACATCACATATTATGACTTGGCACCAGCAATAAGAAATCATAGTAAAAAGCATGATTTATCTTTCAAATATGATCCTCACCCGAATAAACGAACCCATATGTTTATTGCTAATCAACTTACACGTATTTTATTTGAAATTACTGCTTGGAATTCATCTAATTAAAAGAATTAGCAAAACTATTATTGTACTAACCTATGTTTCGAAAAGAGCTATTATTTTCTTGGGAGGAGTATTTCGACACTAGTTTTTTTAGATAGCTGGAAATATTTAAGATGGATAAATTGATCCTTGTATTGTTCAAGAAGCAGTTCTCTAACCGATTTAAGCAGTTGGTTATAGTTTGTAGTGGTTTGAAAACCTGTATAATCCAAGTCCGAAAGTTCAACAATGATGTAGTCATAATTTTTTAATTTAGCCAGACTATTTGCATTTGTTAACTCGACATCATTCCACGTAATAGGATAATTATTTAACAGAGAATAATAATTACAAATTTGTGAGTTTAAAAAAACATCATTGTTTGAGACAATAAGAACAGATACAGGTTTATCTAGCGATTGAGCTCTAGAGTGATTATAAACATAATTTACTATAGCATCTGAATGATTCCAAGGAAATTTGACTGCTGTTGAGGATCTTAGACGTCTTTCATTGTGGATAATCAATCTGAAAGAATCAAAGGTTGAATAAGTTTTTTCATTTTCTATCGCGACAGAATTGATGATAAATATAGATAATCCTGTTGTAAGAATTAATATTACCAATATCCTAGCATAATGTTTTCGTTTTATTGCTATAACTGCTGAAGCGGTAATTATGGCTGCGGCTGGCAGAATAGGCATGGTGTGGCGTATACTGCTAATATACAAAAAAAAAGCGGCATATAAAAACGGGCCGAGAAGCCAAATTAGTATGATTTTCTTATTTTTCATATCGCACAATCTAATATATAATATAAATCCTATTATTAAGAGAGCTGAATAGAAAAAGGAAATTTGTGTGTCCACAAACCTAGCAAAAAACCAGTAAAAGGGAACCATCCGTTCGCCATAAGCTAATTGTAGATATTCTTGGGTTTTAAAATGTAAAAACATAAACACACTTGTAGAAATGACTAATGTAGTGATTATTAATATCCTATTACCCTTAGAAAATTTTTTATTTTTTATTTGCTTAATTAGTGTTATTAGAAGGAAGCAAAATATAAAAAATACTATGATGTTGGGTATTTGCGTTCGAATGCTGACAATTATTGCCTCAATTTGCCAAGTACCTATGCTGGGATTTGTGTTTAGCGAAAAAAATTTTTGTAGGGTTCTTTCCTTTAATCGGAACAGGAAGAAAATAATTGAGAATAAAACACCAATTACTATTGATATGGCGAGGTTAATTATTCGCCTTGTTTTATCAAGCTTAATAAGTTTACTGGATTTTATTGTTCTAAAGAATATAAATATTAATGGGAGTAGGAAATATCCTAAATAATATATCTTTGTCAATTGACCTACTGCAAATATGATACCTATTGCTATTGAATATTTCCGTATTGTGAAGTTTTCAGACATAAATAATAGTAAAAAACCCAAAGTTACAAGAGCTGTTAATGGCAAATCAAGCATATAGAGCCTTGAATGGAAGAAGACTATAGGATATGTAAGAACAATGAATACTGCCAGTACACCTATTTTCTCGTAGTTTATTCTTTTGCAAATAGAATATGTGGAGAGAGCTAAAATCATAACAAACAAACTGGAAATAGTTAAAATTGCTATGTCTGGAGACATTCCAGTAAAATGATATAAAACTGCCGTGATAAATGGGATGGCGGGAGGGTTCCAACTTTGAGATGTAAATAACTTAGTTATACTATTCTCGGATCCTCGCATATCATTATATATTCGAACACTATCCACTAAATATAGTGATTGATCATGAGTTATAACAAAATTATCAAAATAAAGCCATATTGAGGTGAATATTATGAATATAATTATTAAGACTAGGAGTAAGATTTTGTTATATTTTAACGCCCTGGGCATTTTTAATCAGAGTGATTCTAAATTAGTCCACGGTGATAGATTATAAAAACTTTTTTATACTTTCATCAACTTCACAATACTATTGGCGGGGTTGGTGTGGTTGATCAATTACTGAACTAAAAAAGAAGTTAGACTAAATATAAAATGAAGGTTGCTTTTATTCATTCAGAACTAGACGGCTTAAATGTTGAGTATCTTTCAGCAGTTGTAAAATCCGAAGGCTACGAAAGTAGATTGTTTTTTGAGCCATCCTTGTTCGACGATAGTTACTTTCAATCTAAAAGACTTAAAAATTTTTTTAGCTTCAAACATAGAATTATTAATGAGTTGCTCAAGTGGAAACCAGATCTCATAGCCTTCTCAGTTATCTCAGATAAATATGTGTGGGCTTGCGAGCTAGCCATTGCGATTAAGAAGAAAATGGACGTGCCTATTATATTCGGCGGTATTCATCCAACATCAATGCCCGAGGAAGTAATCAATAATGACTTTGTTGATATGATTTGCGTAGGTGAAGGCGAGGAGGCCTTTGCAGAGTTGATCAGATCATTAGCTAAAAAAGAGAACAGACAGGACATCCTAAATATTTGGTTTAAAACTAATGGAAAGATTATAAAGAATCCTGTTAGGCCATTGACCAAGAATCTTGATATCCTGACGATTCCTGACAAGGATCTATTCAGAAAAAAGATACCCAATTTCTCCAGAACATACACAATAATGACTGCGAGGGGATGCCCATTTAGATGTAGCTATTGCAACAATTCTGTCTTGAGGAAAGTTTACAAATTTGATAAAAAATATTTTCGGCGTCGAAGTGTTGATAATGTCATTAAAGAACTGAAGATAGCAAAGAAGAAATACGATATTAGATCTGTTATTTTTCATGACGAAACCTTTAACTTAGACATTAAATGGCTTAGAGAATTTGCTATTAAGTATAAACAAGATATTAATCTCCCTTTTTTTTGCTGGTTACATCCAGCCCTCTTGAATGAGGAGTCCGTAAATTTGTTAAACAAGGCGGGGTGTATAACTGTCGAAATTGGCATCCAATCCTCCAATGAGAGAATAAGGAAAGAGATTTTATGTAGAGAAAGTACAGATAAACAGTTGAGTGAAGGGATAAGGCTACTGGCTAAATACGGAATTTTTACAATTACAGATAATCTTTTTGGCGTCCCAACCCAGACAAAAAATGATTTATTTGATTTGGTTCAATTCTACATGGAAAATCCTGTGGATTATATAAACATATTTTGGCTTAGATATTTCCCGAGGACAGATATTGTCAAAATTGCGAAGAAGCACAAGGTTTTGACAAAAGAGAAAATCGAAGAATACGAGAAAAGTCTTCATACTCAATTTTTTACATTTGGCGGAGATACATTTAGTAAAGATGAAGGGAAAATCACATCCTTGATTAGATTGACGGTATTGCTACCTAAGAAAACAATAAAATATGTACTTCAAAATGGTTTCTATAAGTTTTTACCATCTCAACCAAGAAACTCTTTTTATCTTCTTCTTGTTAAGTATAACAATTTTTTATCAGGGAAAAAAAAGATAGGTATTCAATTTTCCCTTTTTGAACTTATTTACCAATATTTACATTACGGTTTTAAGAGAATTTTCGGTTGATATTATGAACTATAATAATGTTATTTTGATCAATCCATATTCCCCTTGTGCAAAGGGCATTAATGATACCATAATATATCCCCCGCTAGGTTTGCTTTATATAGCATCATACCTTAGAAAACATGGTATTGGCTGTAGCATAATCGATGCAAAAGTACATAAGATGTCTGACAGGATTGTGCTAGATATGATTAAAAACGATAATCCTGAACTGGTAGGAATTTATACCAACATAATATCTGCACAAGCAGGGATGCGACTTTCGAATTTGATAAAAGAAAAAACAGGTGCGAAAGTTGTAATAGGAGGGCCCTATGCTAGTTCAATGCCAAAAAAAACACTACAAGACTCTCATGCTGACTGTGTAGTTTTAGGCGAAGGCGAAATAACGTTTTACGACCTTACAATGAAATTTAACTTAAAAAAGATTCGGGGAATAGGTTATTTAGATAAGGGATCTCTTGTTAAAAATCCTGGACGAGAAATGATTAATAACCTTGACGCGATACCTTTTCCTGACTATGATGATATTGTATCTCTGAGTTTTTATTCCTGTAGATACAGAAAGAAACCTGTAGCGCCAATAATTACTAGCAGAGGATGCCCCTTTTTATGTATCAATTGCAATAAAAACATTTTTGGTAATAAATTCAGAGCTAGGTCTCCACAGAATGTAGTATCTGAAATTGAGTACCTAGTAAGGCATTTTGGTGTAAAACAGATTGATATTCTTGATGATAATTTTAGTTATGATTTGAAACGTGCTGAAAAAATTTTTGATTTAATTATAAGAAAGAATATTGATGTAGCAATTCATTTACAGAATGGTATAAGGGCGGACTGTATTTCAGAGAAATTGGTCATTAAAATGAAACGTGCAGGCGTATTCAAGGTTGCTTTAGGTGTTGAATCCGCGGATACAACTGTACTTAAGATTCTTGGTAAGCAACTTGACCTGGGTAAGGTGCAGCAAGCTATACGTTGGTTTAAGAATGAAGGGATAATAACAACAGGCCTTTTTATATTAGGCCTACCCGGAGATACAAGAAAGAGTATTGAAAAGACCATATCTTTTGCAAAGAACAGTGATCTTGACACAGCGAATTTTGCATTGGCAATGCCCCTTCCGGGAACCGAATTAGAAAAAAAAGTAATTTTGTTGAAAAAAGACAAAGAAAAGATGATAAATTTCAATACAGGTTTTTTTGCAAAGAGAGCATATTTTGAACTTGAAGACTTGTCCTCAAAAGATATTGCAAAATATCAAAAGAGGGCATACATGCTGTTTTACAGGGGAAGAATCTTGCGATTACTGAATTCAATAAAATCTTTGGATGAGTTTACTTGGGTTGTTAAATCAGTTTTTAATGTCTTCAGAAATATTTATTAATGAATGCGGAAATAATAAAAATGAACTTCATAAATTTCATAAGATTTGTTAATGTAAGGTGGGTTTATCTCAGCAGACTTAGATTTTCAATCAAATGCTATATTTTGGCGCCTTTAGGTATTTTAAACATTAAAAGCATATTTATTTCTTGTTCCCATGAGTGTAATGCGAACTGCGTTCATTGTTATGAAAAACACACACATAATAATCTCCTTGGTTCGCTTGCGACAGAAGAGGTTAAAGACATAATGCGCCAATTCAAGAATTTAGGTGGTTCTAAGGTTTATTTTTGTAGTGGAGAATTTTTACTCAGGAATGATGCACTTGAACTGATCAAATTTGCTTCCAAAAAAAAATTAAAAGTGAGTGTGGTTACTAATGGCTTAGTCTTAAATGAAAGACTCATTACCAAGCTTAAGTCAGCAGGTATTTATGAGCTAGTCGTCTCAATCGATAGTGCTGATAAATTCGTGCATGATCAACTTAGAGGAGTTAAAGGATGCTTTGAAAAAGCCGTAACTGGTCTGAAACTTGCCTCACAAAAGGGGATTACTACTCGGATTTGGACTTATGTTTCTAAAAATAACTTTAATGAGCTTGAAGGTGTTTCAAAACTGGGAAAAAAACTTGGAGTTATGGATGTATTTACCTATTTTCCCTTACTCTCTGGCCATCTATTTGATCGTTTTGATGAGAATCTTACTCCCCAAGAAAGAGATCAGTTTAGAAAGAAATTCAATAAAGATATACCTTATCCTCTATTAGAATTTTATTCAGAGTCGAGTCATTGTACTGGAGGTGGTGCCGAACATATATGTGTATTACCGACAGGAGATGTGACCTTCTGTCCACCCGTACCTTATTCTTATGGTAATATTAGATCAACGTCTCTAAGGGCATGCTTAAAGCGTATAATTAAAGATTATAAACGGTTTTGCTTATCTCGATGTACTGGACAATGTATTGTCAATTTCAAAGAGTATAGGGAAAAATGTAATGCAAAGTTCATTTATAAATAGGCATTACCTGTTCGTGGCGCGACCATATTTGGATTTAAAAAATGTCAAATTATTTAAATCCACGTTGGTTCCAGTAACGCATGGATGATTTAGATAAGGGGGGGATAAAACATATTTTAGCATGGTCAAATGGACAACCACAGCCGCCTCTTGTTTTAAATCTTCGCTTGACAGAACGATGTAATCTTAAGTGTCTGTCCTGTGAGAGGCACACGACATCCCCTTCTGAAGAGCTTTCTTCTGAGATTTTACTGGACATTCTAGAACAAGCTAATGAACTTGGAATCAAACACCTAAATATTGATGGTAGTGGAGAGCTATTCCTTCGCAAAAAAACAGCACTTATGATCATGCAAAAGGCAAAAGAATTTGGCATGACAGGTACAATTGTGACTAATGCCACTCTTCTAGAAAAAAAAGATATAGAAATAATAGAAAAAATGGATTGGGATGAAGTGCTAGTCAGTCTTGATGGGCCTGATGTAGAGATTCATGATGGTTTGAGGGGAGTAAAGGGTTCGTTTGAAAAAACTATTCAAACCCTAAAATGGTTTAAAGGAAAAACTCGGGTTGAGATAGCGACCCTTCTTACAAATCAGAATTTCAATAAAATCAAGCAAATTTTTCATCTGATAAATGGATTAGGATTAGATTGTTTTCGCCTTCAAGTCTTGCAAGAAAGGACACCGAAAGTGAAGTCCCTATTGCTCAACAAAAAGCAAGAACAACAGTTCCAGAGATCTATTCCTAAACTGATTAGGCTTGCTGAGGAACTAGGAATAGATGAAAATCTTGAATTTTTTAGGGATCAAGAAATGGTGAGCAAGAGCTGTGAGTTAGGAACTGTAATTCAAAAAGAAACTAATCATCAAGATGCAGGCATTATTGGTTACCACTGCCATTTACCCTGGTTGTATATTGGTGTAAGGGAGAATGGTTTTGTTGAGCCCTGTTATGGCTCAAGCTTTAATAAAATAAACATAACCGAAAATAAACTTGAGGATATCTGGAAAGGAGAATTCTTTTCTTCTGTAAGGGAAAGCATTGCAGATAATAGGATGTATCCTTGTTGCAGAACTTGTTGCGGCAGTCAGGTGGTTTCATCAAAGGAGCTAAGAGAAAAAGCTAAGAATCAAAAATGAAGGCCAAATTATTCTATTTGCCGGACTTGTTCGGGGACTCAATACTCGGCCACCAAAAAGAACCTGCAAGGTTACCCCTTATTAGCTTACCCATAATCAAATCATTTCTAGAATCTTATGGTGCTAAAGTTGAGCTGGACGATCTCGGGATAAAAGTTTTTCATGATAATAAAAATAGTAAAGATCTAAAAAAAAAGGTTGACATGTCAGTTTTTACTGATAGACAAAGAATAGCTAGATTCATAAAAACTGGTAATGATGACCAGTTAGAGGAAACTGGGCATAGGATACTAAAGAAAACCAAATACAAACATATTGATGTGGTGGGTTTTTCGTTTGTCGACTGCTGGACATTTGAACCAATGGGTGCTGCAATAGTTCTCTCAAAAATAATCAAAGAGGAAACGGGATCCTTAATCATCTTGGGAGGTTCACGATTTGAAAAAACTATAGGTACTATTCCTTTAAAGCAAATTCCTTTTATCGATATATTCTGGTTTCGAAGTAACCATTTACAGATTGCAAGATTATTATATGCGTTCCAAAAAGGGATTGTTCCTAAAGATGTTCTTTTTGAAGATACTATTTTCAATGAAAAAAGGATTAGAAAATTTTTAGACATAATTGATCGCAGCAAGTCTGGAATTAGAAAACCTCCTATGACATATCATACTAAAGAGGTCCTTCTTCCGTTACCTAATTTCGATGGCTTGCCTTTGGACCTTTATAGATTTATTCCCCGAGATGTTAAAGAAAATAAGTTGTCTAACAAGAAGATCCTGATATTACCATATTATTTCACCTGGGGTTGCCCAAATAATTGCATATTCTGTAAGGACTCTTTTACAGATAAATTCATTGTAAAGAAACCAGAGGATGTAGCCCAAGACCTTAAACATCTCTCGAGGAAATATAATACCAAGCAGTTTATGTTCATGAATACCTGTGTTAATCCTACCAAGATTTATGCACGACAGTTAGCAGATCAAATCATCAAGCAGGATCTTGATTTGAAATGGTTTGATTGTGCAACATTTAAACATCTGGATAAACCTTTATTGGAAAAGTTACAGAGAGCCGGTGCAACTAGGCTTTTGTATGGTTTAGAGTGTGCTTCACCTAAAATGCAAAAATATCTAGAAAAAAACATCGATCTAATACAGGCTTCAGCAATGCTTAAGTATGCAGATAAACTGAATATTTGGAACGAGCTGGAACTGATTAGTGGCCTACCACATGAAAACGAACAAGACAGGAAATTGACAGTGCAGTTCATTGAAAAAAACAGGAAATATCTGGACTATTTCTATATTACCAAGTTCTATCTTATTCCTAGCAAGCTGACCAAATATCCCTCGCGATATGGAATTAAGAATATTCAAGATAAAAAAGACGATAGTTGTGAAGGGCTTGCCTTTGATGAAATAAATGGATTAACTTGGGCAAAAAAGAAAAAGCAGCTGCAAAGTTCGTTTAATATGTATTTTAATCTCAGGAAAAAACTTAATAATCAATTTGATAATTCGAACATTCATTTTTATAAAATATTTTATCTCTACTCTATTTTTGATAGTAAAAAAGAGATCAGAGAATATATCAAGAAACATGGGCACGAAATAAATTAATACAAAATGGACGAGACTGATATTGAGAAGGAAAAGATAATCAGGTTGTTTGATTGGTCTAAGGGAGAGACTGCAGGTCCTATTAAAGTAGATATTGAGTTGCATAGGCGATGTAATCTTAGCTGTCTGTCCTGCTCTCGACGTCATGATGAAAAATTCGGGGCTATAGACGATTTTTCCAAAACCATAGAGATGAACTCTAATCAATGGGTTGATATTGTAAAACAGGCTGCAAAGCTTGGTGTCTGGCAATGGCACGTTGCAGGAGGTGGTGATCCTCCATTTGTACAAGAATTATTCATTCCGGTTGTTAAGGAGATAAAGAAGCACGATATGTTTGGAATTCTAACGACTAATGGCACTAATCTGTCTGATGATAACATTAAAATGCTTGTTGAACTTGGTTGGGACAGGATACATTTTTCTATTGATGGACCTGATGCAGCAACTCATGATTATTTGCGACAGCTGCTAGGAGCATTTGATAAAGCAACAGCCACTATCTTGCAAATCCAAGCTCTGAAGAAAAAACTGGGTAAACACAATCCGCAGATCAATATGAATACTGTGCTCTCGAAGAAGAATTACAGGAAAATTCCTGATCAGGTTAAGCTGGCCAAAAAATTGGGTATTGGTTACATGTTCATCGAACCTTTGATAATTTATTCTGAGCACGGTAAAAAACTCAAATTGGATGATAAAGAACAACTCGAGTTCCAGAAATACCTGAAAGAAGCGATCTCACTCGCTAAAAGATTAAAGATAGATGGAAACTTCACTTCACTTGTATCCAATTTGGATGAAGAACTGATTGAAAAAAGCTCCTCTATGCATAAAGTTGTTAAAAAAGATGCGGCTAAATACGAGGAAAACAGCTTTCTTTCTGTTCCTTGCTACGATCCCTGGTTCCATATGTGTATCAAGGCAGATGGCAGGGTAATCTCTTGTGATGTCTGTACAGATGAGGGTGAGAACATTAAGGATAAATCATTAGAAGATATTTGGTATGGATCATTTTTCGCTGATTTGAGACAAAGCTTGCTTTCAAAAAAACTCTCCCGTTATTGTGCGCAATGTAATCCTAGCCATACAACTCAAAGACGATGGCTCAGAGAAATGATGGAAAAACAACTATGATATCAAGCAAAAAATCAAAAAATCAAAGGGGATTCAAATTAGCGATTCTATTGATATGTATACTCATCATTATCCCGTGTATTTTTTTATGGTATTCATATTATATCCCTAAAAAACCAAGATACATATTTGAGGCATTTGAACTCCATAATAATAGTATACTTCGTCAAGTGCTAAAGCCAAATCATACCCAAGTGTTTGATGGTTTTTATGTTCGCATTCCTGAAACTGTAATTAAAACCAATTCTCACGGTTTTAGGGGTAAAGAGGTTACTCTTCGTAAACCTGATAGTGTTAAAAGAATTATTGTGCTTGGAGACTCATTTGTCTTTGGTCAGGGATTGGAGGAGGATGAGACATATCCTTTTCAACTTGAGACGCAGCTAAGAGCTAAAACGGGTGGCGCGTGGGAAGTTCTCAATTTTGGCATTCCTGGCTATAATACTCTTCAGGAGTCTGAGCTTTTAAAATTAAAAGGACTTGAGTTTTCACCAGAATTAGTTACTGTGGTTGTGAATGGTGATGATATCTTTTACCCAATACCCTTAAATGAAATTCACATTTCCGATGGAGAGGAGTACAATATGAAATCTGAGTTGGAGAAATACAAGAATGAATTCCAGGAACAGATATTAATGAATGACTCATATGTTGATCGTGAATTTGTTAATATTAAGAAACCCATTCTTGAGCTCAAGACTCTGGCTCAGGAATATAATTTTGTTTTATTTGTGATTGATTATACAAAGACCTATGGGGACAGAATAATAGACTTGTGTGATGAAGAAAATATATTATGGATGTCTTTTGGGGAGTTTGATAGTCGGAATCAAGAAATGATAATTTCCCGACATGATGTACATCCTTCGAAAAAAGCGCATCAAATGCTTGCAGATATGACAATTGTAAAATTGGAAAATAATGGACTTATTTAGTCATAAATTTAAAATTGATTATGGATTCAAAATGAACTTGAAAACAAAACGTCTTATTGAGTGGGCGAAGGGGAATCCTCAACCTCCTGTGACCATTGAGCTTATTCCAACAGACAGATGTAATTTCAATTGTCCTAGTTGTTGGCGACAGTCGGTTTCAGAAAAAGAATTCAAGGAACGCTATGCTAATGAGTTGACTGATCAGCGTCTTCTTAAGCTGATAGATGAAGCTGCAGAGATTGGAGTCAGGGATATTGCTTTTGTTGGCGGAGGTGAACCTCTATCCAGGGAAATAACCTTTAAACTCATGAAACGAATCCGAAAGCATGGTATGGAGGGGGATTTGGTCACGAATGGCAGCCTTCTGACACCTGAGATGACTAAAAACCTGGTTGATATTGGGTGGACAAGAATAAAGGTCAGTATTGATGGTTCGACGCCAGAACTGCAAAACGAGTTAAGAGGTGCAGAAGCTTACGATGGTATCATCAAGAACATCAAGCAGTTATCAGATTTCAAGAAAAAGAAGAAGTCAGATCTGCCAAGAATTTCATTCAATACAGTTATATCCAATAGGAACTATAAAGATCTTCGAAATATTGTGGAACTTGCCAATGAGGTGGATTGTAATGAGATATTATTGCTGCCAATGACAGTTTTTTCAAAGGAAGGTGAAAAGCTCAAGATGAACATGGAACAGATGAGAGAGTTCCAGGATATAATCAGCTCCTGCTTGCCCTTGCTTAAGAAATATAAGATAGATTCTAACATGCAGAAATTCATAGACTTGCGGTATGTTGACAAGACCAACTCTATGCATGAGGTATTGATGGAGGAGGCAGACAAGATCAAAATACGGAGAAAAATGGAAAACGGTGAGAAACTCATCGAAGATACTAAGTCTGATCCTATTGAGAACTTCAAATCAATACCTTGTTTTGAGCCGTGGACGCACATAACTATCATAGCAAACGGAAATATTGCGGCTTGCTTCAATGATTTTGTCTGGAAGACAGATGTCACTATAAAAAATAAATCTTTGAAGGAGCTTTGGTACGGTCCATACTTTGAGCAGTATAGAAAGCAGATATTGACACGTAAGCTACCCCCTGAATGTGCTACTTGTTGTGTCTGGAGAGTGTTTGAAGTCCAGGAGATTAGAAAAGAACTTGATACGTATTTGAAACCTAGAAAAGCTACTTATAAGCCTCGTGGCATTGGAGTTAAGTTTCCTTTTTTAAAGAAAAAATCATGAAGATGGTATACAAATGCCCAACAAGTCTAAACAATTCGCGTTTAATCGAAAAGCAGTCTTATTGATCTTATTCATAATAATTCTATTCCATATGGTGAATAATTTGTATATAGTGAGCAAACATGACAATCTTCCATCTGCAGATGCAGCGTTTTATTTGAGTACTAGCTTGAGAATGTATAATCTTCTTAAACAAGGAGATATGCTAAATGTGTTAAAAGTGTCTGATTGCCCGGTCGGATCCTGTTATGGGCCCTTATTTTATTTAATAACCCAGCCATTCTTTTTCGCTTTTGGTGGTAGCGTAGGCGGGGCACTTATGCTTAACAATATGTTTTTCATCCTTCTCATATTAAGTACTTTTTTATTGGGCACAAGATTATTTTCAGAAAAAACAGGGTTGCTGGCAGCATTTTTAGTATCTTTTTATCCCCAGGTTTTTGGTATGTCCAGAGTTTATATCCGTGATTTTGCACTTCTCGCTATGATATGCCTTGATCTGTATTTGCTTCTCAAAACAGAGAACTTTACAAAATCAAAGCAGTCAATTCTTTTAGGTTTAATCATAGGATTGACTGCCTTAATCAAACCTACAGCTGCATTATATTTAGTAGGTCCTGTATTGTTTATCTTTTTCCACAAATTAATTTCTGAATCTGAAAAGAATAAACTCCGAGTGAAAATAAAGAATTTATTAATTACGAGCATCCTGTCGGTTGGTTTATACTTAACTTGGTTTTTTAGATATCCTGAAGAAATTTTAAGTGTGATGAAGACGTCAATAGAGTTTCAGACAACTCAACAAGTTTATGGTGTGTTTGATATTACCAACATTCTTTATTGGCCGAAGATAATTATTCAATATCAACTTTTGTATTTTTTTGGATCGATTTTCTTAATTACCTTCATTATGTTTCTGTTTAATAAAAAAATCAGCTCAAAGAATAAATTGTTCTTAACTTCACTAATGTTCATTGTTTATATCTTTTTTACTTTTATTGCATCACACAACCGTTCTTGGCGGTTTATGATGCCCTTAGTTATACCTGTTGCCATTATTACTGCAGCTGCGGTCATGCAGTTAACAAAAAAACATTTGAGAAATATTTTTATCACCATAATAGTACTGATCGGAATCTCCCAATTTTTTATTTTGTGCTATAGCAGTAAGCTCACAATGAGTTTGATAAAAGACGATCCGAATGATTTGATGAACACATATTTTGATAGATTCAGATTTCGTAATAGGGTAACGTCTGAAGAATGGAGTAATGGCGTTTTTATATATCAGAACAAATCTTTAGGTCAAGATATAGTCCTAAGACGTATAATTCAAGATGTTGAGAATAAAAATAAATCATATGAGATTTTACTCTCAGATTTTGAATATTTCAGTCCAATAGTATTTTTAGTTGAATTATATGGGGTAGAATACCTCGTTCCCAAGATCTGTGACCGCGATCAGTATAAAAAACCAGATTATTTTCTATTCTGGGTTGAGGGCAAATCTATTATAGACTCAAGACCTGAGAACTATTTTGCAGCAGAAGATTGTATTAATTCCTTTTTTGAGGATAAGGATTCCTACTCTAAATTAGATACAATTAAAAATGACGTATATTTTCTCCCTCATAGATATACTATTGAAATATATAAAAGAAAATCAACAAAGATTTAACCAATAAAAATGCAACCAGAAGCCAGATTTGCACTTATTGAAAAGCAGCGTATAAAACGTCTTTACTCTTGGTATTTAGGCGAAAAACAACCTCCCCTCCAGATAGATGTAGAACTTCACAAAATATGCAATCTGAGATGCCTTCCTTGCAGTAGACAGAGTTCTGATTCAGACCATGTAAAAGAAACCAGGAAATATGGTTTGAAAATAAAGGGGTGGCTTGAACTGGTAGATCAGGCAGCAGACTTGGGTGTAAAGGTTTGGAATATAGAGGGAGCTAATGAACCCCTGGCAAAGCCAAAACTACTTATTCCTGTGCTAAAACGTGTTAAAGAAAGAGGTATGTTCGGTATCTTGACCACAAATGGAACCTTATGGACAGAAGAACAGCTTAAATCTCTTGTGGATATTGGTTGGGACAGAATTCATTTCTCAATCGATGGCCATAAAGCCGATCTCCACGATCATCTGCGGGGCAAGAAAGGTGCATTTGTTAAAACTATCCGCTCTGTTAAAATCTTAAATGAGTACAAAAAAGAACGTAAAAGTTCAGATCCCATGATTAATTTTAATGTAATTATTAACAAGAGGAATTATAAACATTTAGTCGATTATGTGGAATTTGCACACACGTTGGGGTGTTCTTATATCTTTACTGAACCCTTGATGCTTTTCCATAATGGCTGCGAGCATCTGAGGCTTGACCAAGAGGACAGAGATCTTTTACCATCTATCATCGAAAACGCAAAGACTGTGGCTTATAAGCACAGGATAGATAACAACTTTTATGCTCATGGAACCAATCTCGATCAGGATCTTGTCAAGAGTTCAGGTAAGATATCTAAGGTCATCTTGGATGATGCTGACATTGAGAAAGATCCTTTCCTTTCCTCAACATGTTTCAAGCCATTCGATAATATGGCAATCAAGTTTGATGGCCTTGCAGGACATTGTGGATTATTGACCAAGGGAGATAATGTCAAGGAAAAAAGCCTATCTGAAATCTGGTATGGTCGGAAGATGAAGCAAGTCAGAAAGGACATGCTCAAGAAAAAGCTTTTTGATCATTGTCATAAATGTTGTCCCAGCGATATCACCTATCGAAGAAGACTCAGAGACAAATTTAGAGCACTAAATGATAAATTTACTGATTAATCTCTAAACCAGGATTTCAGTACATTGAAAGTAGGTTTCCAAATAATGCTGTAATTATACATATGATCTGTTCCTGTGTTAAACTCTCCGCCTACTTGGAAATGATTCCAGATTACACCCTTAAACGTCGTTCTTCCCTGT
This sequence comes from uncultured Methanosarcinales archaeon, assembly GCA_964647565.1. GTDB lineage: Archaea > Nanobdellota > Nanobdellia > Woesearchaeales > CAZYIM01 > CAZYIM01. The sequence continues at coordinate 1,910 of CAZYIM010000012.1, read as the reverse complement.
ACTGCTCGCATAAACGCTTCACAATAATCCGCCTGTTCCTGTAAATCCATCACATTTTCGTTCCAATCTCGGGGGCTTATTGTTCCTCCATCAATGCTTCGAGCTCCAGTTTCAGTTATTATTCCTTTTTTGTTATGAAGATTACAAACATTTTCCATTTCATCAAGGATTAAAGAATATTTTGATGTGAGGAATGACACTGTAGGATCATAATTGGTTTCTCTAGTTTCTAGATTACTGCTGAATCCAATATAATCTAAATGTTTGATCCAGGATCTATTTTTCATCTGGTTTATCTCTTCTGTCTGACAGGTAAGAAAAGAGTAAAGAATTTCTCCAGAAAATACTTTTTTGACCTCTTGTATTGTTTTTTCCCATTCAGACGTTTTATTTTCTGACATTCTCAATTCTGATCCGATGCAGAACATGTCAACATTTTCTTCTTCAGCCAGATTAGCCAATTTTACAAGTTTTTTTCTGTAATTTTCAAACCAGCCAGATGATCCTGGAATACAATAATGATATCCGTTAGTTCCTGATGGCGATGTTAGTGCCATTACTGGGTAAGTGATAACCTTCATTCCCAATCCTTTTGCTTTTCTAATCTCATATCTTATATGATCTTCTGTTAAAGTAAGAGTTAAATGACCAGAATACCGTTCAAAAATTTCCTCTGAGTTTTCATTATCTTGAAAATATAGTTGCCAGATAGAAGCAGTGTTGGGATTTAATTCATTAACTGTATTGAAGGTCACATCTATCCGAGGGGGTGGTTCTTGGCCGGGATTGAATATATTTACTCCCTTTATTTCCAAATTTAATTTTTTTGTATTTATTGTTGTAGAATCTTCAACTGTTGCCCCATCTTTATTTTCGGCCTCACATCTGAAGGTGTATCCTTCTATTGTGTGGTCTGTGTAACTTGATAATATGTCTGTCTTCATAACTTTATTTGTCAATAATCTGTTTTTTGAAGATAACTTTAAATCATTCTTATACCATGAGAAGTCATATTGGTCGGATTCTTGTATGGCCATTTCCAGATTATCTTCAGTATTTGGTTGATTGGGATTGATTTTGTTAAGTTCTATACCTGGTTTTAGTAGTTCATCTTCAGGTTGAAATGGAATATTTTTTGTGCAAGAAGTCATGCATATGAATAGAGAACTTAATCCGAATGTCAATAATTTTCCCAACGATTTTAGCTTACGAACCATTTTAGTACTGGATAGTGGTGAAAATGTGTTTTTATTTTTAAATGTTATGTTTTTTTCTGGAGAAATCCACTCAAAATGTTTCCAAAATCTTTTAAAGCTCAGATTTTTTCCGTAAAAGGAGGTGTGGTAAGCTTAGAATGGATGAACCTGTAAACAGACTTATTGGATGGGCTATTAATGAGCCCCAAGGCCCTATTTCAATAGAGATACATCCAACCAACAGATGTAATCTTAATTGTATAATGTGTGGAACCCGTATTGAATATAGAAAACGTAAGAAAATTAAGCCCTCATTCGATCAGCATCAGGAGAGGTGGTGTGAGATATCTGATGAAAGATTACTAGACCTGGTAGATGAATCCGCGAAATTGGGTGTAAGAAAATGGCTTATTTCAGGAGGTGGCGAACCATTTATACGAAAAAAGATAATAATAGAGCTTATGGAAAAGATCAAATCCAAGAAGATGTTTGGTAATATAAATACCAACGGTGTCTTATTGACAGAATCTGACATAAACAAAATTATCAAGATGAAGTGGGATATGATCATGTTCAGCATTGATGGCCATAATGCAGAAATTCATGATTTTATTCGTCAGACGCCAGGTACTTTTGATCAAGTTCTTAAAAATATGCTTTTACTTAATGAATCAAAAACCAATAAATCAAACTTTTTTGATTTTAATATTTCAT
>CAZYIM010000011.1:0-68118 GCA_964647565.1 uncultured Methanosarcinales archaeon | reverse complement strand
CATTATCTGTGTCAGGGTCTATGGTTGTTGTTGAAGTTGTAGGGTAGCTTTGGACATTTATGTCGTCAAGAAAAACAGAAAGGTATTGTGTAAGGAGTGCATTGTTCTTGAAGTACAGCTGGTTAGCATAATTAGAGCCAAATCCCATATCTCCTATTAAAGGCTGATTTGTACTACCTGGAAATACACTGTATTTACCTGTGTCCCAGGCGGTTACGATTGTGATTTCATTCCATTCACCCGGTATTGAATAAATGGTTGAGACATGATTAAGAGTTCCGTGGGTATCCACCATTTTAAGACCGACATTGGATCCGTATGAGGTTGTTAATCTGATTTCTGCGTACCTGTCTCCATTACCATAGCCGAATATCAGGGCTCTTTGATTTTGTATATAAGGATCTTGAAGTATATTATACCAGAAATTGATTATTTCAGTTCCAGAAGGTGTCATGGAATGATACACAGCAGCGTTACCTTGTACATCTGACTTCATTTCCAATGCATATGGGACTGAATATGGTGCGAAATTTTCTTGTGGATTAGAGGCATAGACGATGCTATGACCATAGGTATTAGTCTTGGCATCAATCCATCCCGATGTTGCTGGCGGAAATTGGTGGGGTGGATAACTGTCGAAGTTTTCAACTAAAGTAGCAGAAGAGGTACAACTGGATTCAGCTGTGTCAATGATGCCATCGCAGTCATTATCGATTCCGTCATTACATGCGTTTAAGCTGTAAAGTAGGGTTATGCCCTCACCTGCAGTTATTTCCTGTTGGTCCAGGCAGATAGGATTATAGCTTCCTGTAGGTGTCCAGGCGCATGCGCAGCATTCAACGTTGCCAAGGTTTGTTGTTCCATAGTATTCGTTCGGATCATCTCCGCAGCAATAACTGTGGTCCACACTGGGTATTGAGTCTGTATCATCACAGTCTGGGTGTGCGAAAGTGCCAAAGCCTTTTTGGCAGTAAACTGTCGGAGTGGAGTCAACCCAATGGCCATTAATCGCTTGGCACAAGTTCAGATCTTCATCAGCGTCGCGCCACATTCCATTTTGACAGTATTCAAGATCCTGGCTGAGGTCAGAGGTCGAGTCATAGTCTTTAAAGTTGATAGGGGTATTATGATCCGTACAATATTGATGGGATATCATATCATAACTCCCATAATATGTAGAGGGCAATATGCAATCAGAATCTTCGTCACAGCAGCCGTCATAGAAGTGAACAGACTGTGTCTGATTTGGTTTAGGATGATATGCTTCTATGGCAAACTCATCATCATCGTCTCCGCAGCAAAACACATCTTGTTGATTTGCAGTGTCGCACTGGCCAGTGCCTTTGTCACATTCAGTTGGGGTTGAGAAAAAATGGGCTAGATAGCCTGGATCATAACAGTTAGTGCCTGTGGCTGTGCAAAAGGAATCCTTTGTATCTCTGTCTGTCAGCGTCCAGCTTCCACTAACATATGCGCAGATGTTACCGCTTGAATCGCATGTATTTTCAGGTATTTGGGTTCCGCCAGAATCACAATAATAGCCGGCTACTATTGCCTGGCTTCCTATAACTAGGAATATAACTAATACCAATATCAATGTTATTTTTTTCATCATGGTTGTGTCAGGTTGTGTATCTCAATCCTTGAGTATTTGCAGAGCACATTTGCTATCTGGAATGGTTGATTGATCGTATATTCGGTGATCAGGTCTTGACCGTATCCGCTTGCGTACATATATACCTTTACAGCAGTCATGTTTGATCCCATACAGAACCTGGGGTATCTGACTGCCCATGAAGAGCAGCTTGCAGGCATTATGGTTTGACCAGTTTGGTTGTCAACTTGTGCAACACATCTGAAAGGCGCAGCAAGGTTGCCTTCTTCTATGTTGCCAGGTGTGAAGCCGAAGTAGCAGAAACCACTGTCGCTCTCTGCTTCCACAAGCACATAAGCAGGATTAGGGCAGATGTTGGAGTAGTTGATGACCAGGCTGATGGTTTCGTTGCAGTCACATTCCACTTCTCCGAGAGTGTTGTTGCAGTCTGAGAGATCGAGCCAGGCTGAATCTATTGAGCAGCAGTCAATGTCCCAGCAATAGGAGTTGGCAGAACAATCCGGTGGGTATGTTCCAAACCACTCAGGGCATACTCCATCTGTTCCATAGTCTATCTGGTTATATGCTATACGATTGCCTCCTCCGCACTCGTAGTTGTCTCCACATATGACAGCACCCGGACAGGAATCCAGCTCATTGGTTGCAGCCAAGGTTAGATATGCGAATAGTGCAATGACTAGTATTAAGGTTGTGATGAACATGATCTTTTTTGACTTTATTTTTTCCCGCATTTTGATTACCTAACAACTGAAGTTGCCGACTGTGAGATTGTCGCTGCCTACTCCCAGTGTTGTTCCGTTTATGGTTATAATATTGCCTTCCTCGTCCTCTATATATATACAGAACTCTCCCTCTATTCCAAGTTCGTTCTTGAGATATTCGTAGTCCCATCCAGAAAGGCCTCTGAAATCTTCCCAGTCTATCTCTCCGCCCTGTATCAGCTCCCAGCCGCCGCCGTCTTCAGAAGTCTCCATCTTAGCGTTGATGACTTCAGCAGTATCTACCAGCAGCCTTAATTCTCCTCTTTGCATGCTGGAGAGCTTGAGAAAGAATAAAGAGAGTATGAATGCGAACAAGGCAACAGCTATCATAATATCTATAGACCAGTTTTGACCTCTTTTTTGTTTCATTCTATAACATACTTGGTGATAACATTCTTGCCAGGTGCAATGGTTGAATTTTCAACCTCTATAGGGAGATAGTATACAAACTCATCTCCGAGGTAGGCTATTACCAGCTCGTTTTGGAATATAGTGATTGTGTAGTTTTGGTTATTTAACTTTTTCGGTATAGTAAATGTATGCGCATAGGTGCCTTCCATTTTTGAGGCGAGCAGAATCTCTTCCATGACCAGGTTGGCAAGCTCGCCTGTCTTTACAGCTTTTTTATATGATTCGTATTGGACAATCTTATTGTTTATTACAAGGAATGCTGCTGAAAAGAACAGCATGATAAAGCCTACAATTGCCATGAACTCAAAGGCTGTTTGTGCCTTCATACCAAGCTTAGGAATACGTAATCACCTCTTGATTCTACATTGATCATTAACAGACCTCCCCTGAGGTCATTGTCAGAGAGTGCGTATCCTGTTACTGATCCTGCAACATATGAATAGTTAGCTGTCAGCTGGGTGATCTGGGTGGTCGTAAAAACAAATTCTTCCCTGCCTTTTTGGGTCTGGAACTCTATTACCAGCTCAGGATATTGCGAATTATTCAGCACATATATTCTCCTGATGTTTTCAGGAACTGTGAGTTCGAGTGTGACCTTAGCGTCCTTGCCAAGAAAGTATATCTGGCGTGCAGAGTTCAACACTGTCTTTCCAATCTTGTCAACTTCAGCATAGAGTATGTTGATGCTGGTGGCCTGGGTCTGGTTGTAGAAAAGATATATTGCGGGTACCAGTACAAGGAGTGTGAAGCTTAGAAGCATTAGGTATTCGAAACTTATTTGGGATTTTTTACGACGCATTTTTTAGCCAGATGGGAATATTATGAAGTGGCCTTTCAATGGATGAGTGTTGGTATTGCCTATAAAGCTGAAGGTCAGGGTTATCTCACCATCCAGTCTCGAGAAATCTGCTAAGCGGCTGCAATTAGTGAAGTTGAGCGGCATATTGCTGTAGCTAGGCCAGGGGTTAATGTATTGACAGGTAGAACAGTTGGTACCCTGCATTTTTACTTTGCAGTCTGTGATATTTAAGTCTGTGCCAACTCCATTGTTTATGATCATCCTGATGGTGTTATTGGTCTTGCTGGCGACAAATGCATTGCAGTTGCCTATTCCCTGTCCGAAGAAACATTCCTCCCTGACGTACTTGCCAAAATTGAAGAATCCAAAATATATTAGAACTCCGAGTATGGTCACAATGCCAATAAATGCCCAGCCATAAGTTATCAGATATTCGAATGCTGCTTGGCCGGATTTCTTCCTCGCCATATTCCACCTCTTTTTTCAAGATTAACTCTGAAGAAGACTCTATATAAATTTTTCTTTTTTTAGACCTTAAGCAGTCGACCATCTATCTTTATGACAGCATTCCTGAGAACCTGGTCCAGATGTATGATGGAATATATGCTGCCTCCAAACCATGCATTACTGCCGATGGCAAAATGCGCGGTGCCGACAGTTTTCTCGTCAATGACTGTTGCTCCGACAATCCTTGCCTTTTCGTTGATACCTATGCCCAACTCGCCGATTCTTCTGACACCCCACGGATGTTTTGAATTCTTATGCGCCCATTTGAGGGTTGCCTCAAGCAACTTTGCTTCATAGCAGCTGTTCATCTTTGTAATTTCACCATTCTCAATGGTCATCTTGATTGGATTGGTCACTACAAGGGTCCTGTCCTTAAGCCTTGCGCTGCCATCTATTGCAATGGTGCCATTAACCCTTTTTTTATTGGGTGGGATATAGACCTCGCCTGCAGGCATGTTGCCCCCTTTTCCAGAACTCTGGTAGAATCCGTCGTTGATGCTGGCCGTATATCCCTCAACATTGTAGGTGATGTCTGTGCCAGCCCTGTTGAAGACATGGACTTCTCTTGCCCGGTCAAGTTTCTCTTTGAGCTTGATAGATTTTTCGTGCATTCTCTTATAGTTGACATCAAGAGTATCTATCAGTCTATTCATGAACTTCATGTCCAGGCTTCCCAGGCTGGATGAGGAGATGAACCTATGATTTCTGGCCTTGCAGAACTTTCTGAAGCTTAAACCAACAGATCCCAGAGTGCCCATCCTGCTGGAGACATTGACGATAATTACACTGTTTTCAGGCAACTTCCTGAATATTGAGACCAGGACATCATCTGCATGCTCTCCTCGTATCTTTGAGTTTTGGAAATAGGTGCCGTAGTTAAGCTTGAGCTCCCTTGCGGCCAGCGAGTAGATATTAGTCAATACAGGTGAGATAAGATTGTTCCTGGTGCCGTAGTCTCCTACGATAATGACCTTCTCATTAGTCACATCTAAACAATCATTGAAGATCTTTTTGAATATCCTTAGATTGTCAGAAGTTGCATATCTCTTCAGAAGCTGTGTTATCATTGTTTTTTTTGTTGATGGTTATACATTTAAATCTTTCTTTTTTATGATTGGGCAATTTCCCATAAAAGGTTGAATTGTTTTCTGTATGTGTTGGCGACCTTTTCACTTTCGATAGTAATGAGCTGATAGGGATTTCCCCAGATGAAGATATATACTTTGTTCTGAAAAATCTCGATGGTGGTTTCATCAAAATATTTTGAGTCTAATTCCTTGTATTCGATGATAGATTCTGTGAGTCTTTTTCCCCCCTTTGCGATGATTGCCTTTTCTTTTACATTGTTCTCTGCTGCGATCTTGAAATATTGTTTGAGATAGATGGGTTCAACAGTTTCTAAGATATTTTCATTAACACCTAATAAAAGAACTGTATCATTTTTTTTTATGTTGGCAATAAGGTCCTTGATAAGGGTCTTATAAACCCGGCTTCCCCTGTGCAGTTCAATTCTTGTTTCTTCTTTTGCTGAGTTGAATAAGGAAGAAAGTTTTGGCAGAACTGAATCCAGATGCCGAAGTTTCAATTCAAATATTTCCCTAAGTATTTTTGGATCGACTGCCTGATAGTTTTTCTTGTTGTCTATCAATACTGTGTTTACAACACCTCTTTCCAGTAATCGTTCAAGAGTGTCGTAGATATATGATCTGTGCAGGCCTGTATTCTTTGACAGCTGAGTTGGATTGAGAATCCCTTTTTGCAGCAACGCTAGATATATCTTGATCTCATTGTCGGTCAATCCTAACTCTTTGAGTTCAGTTTCGTACATGTTGCTGTCTAGGGCTTTTTTCTATATAAATGTTTCGTAATACTTCTTACGACAAAGTTTTATATAGTTGTTTCACCACATAGTAGTAATGATAAAACAGTTTTTCCCTTTCTGAAAAAAAAGGGAGGAGACGAAAAATGAAAACAAAAATTGTTGCATTTGATATCCTTGGGCCAATGTATCATTACGATGGTGCCAAAGGATGGAAGGAAGATGAGGGTGCTGTAAAAACACTCTTGGATAGAATAGATCAGTTTGGCTACAAGCCAAAAACAGTAGAAGAAGAGTCTTTTGTAGAAGAGGAAATTATCAGGAAAGGACAAGCAGAGATATACATAATGCCTGGTTTTGTTGAGACTATTCTTTACACCCAAAAGCAGGGGGTGCTGCCTGTAATCATATCCGCAGGTACGCAGGGATGTTTTGAGTTGGGATTGGAAGCGGCTGTAAAAGACTATCAGGACAGGACAGGTCAGAGAGTCAGTATGGATCAGTTGTTTCCAGAGCCACATAGACACAGTACCGTTGGTGTTGGAAGCAAGAAAAAGCCGGAGATCTGGGCCAAGGTTATTGCAGACTGCTATGGTATTGCAGATGTTCTGGCAACATATGAAGATACTTTTGCTAACATGCAGGCTGCGATGCAGGGCTTGGATTGTGATGGTTACCATGTTGTTGCACAGCCAAATGGTTTGATGAAAGCTGAAAATAGAATCTACAAAGGAACCATGACTGAACTGCTGCCTGCATTGAAGGAGAAACTAAAATGAGAAAGATAGCCAAAGGATTAGGAGTCAGTAGCGGAATTGTAGAAGGAACAATAAGGCTTATTAGAGATCCAGATGACCATTCTAAATTCAAAGATGGAGACATCTTAGTGACTCATCTGACTGACCCTTCCTTTGTTGTGTTGATGTGTAAAGCCGCGGGTATTATTTGCGATATCGGCGGTTTGACATCACACCCATCTGTTGTTGCAAGAGAGATGGGCATACCCTGTATTGTTTCAGCCAAATGTGTCAAGACAGAAAAAGACCTGACTGAAGTTATTCAGGACGGAATTAAAATTAGGATGTGTGGTGAGTCTGGAGAGATTCATTCACTGGAGGATCAAGATGGCAATTAAAAAATTCATTGATTCAATACAGATAGCTTTGGGTAACATGGATCTATCCACTTATAAGCCTATCAATCCATTTTTATTTCATCCTTTGTTTGATAAGCTGTGGGTTGAAAGGATATGCAAAGCAATTGATAAGGCGGAAGATAATGGAGTTTGTAGAGATAAGTTGGCTCAGGCAATAAAAGGCAGCAGCAACCTTAGGTCTCAATTGTTCTTTTTGTTGCTGGATATGAAATCAGCAAGAATTGAGAAAGAAAAAAGAGTCAAGATAGCTAATTTCTTTCTTGAGATCTTGAAACTTAACGTCAAGGATGATTTGCCTGGGTTTAAAAGTAATATTGGACATACTCCTGAGATGATTAATATTATGCTGCAAAAAAAGTTTGTAAAAGCAGATCCAGAAATCGCAAGACTCTTGGGTAGATTATATGTTGTGGCTTACCATTTGGCTAATGGGTTATATAGTGATTTTTACACAGACTATGGTGTTGAAAATTTTGGGCCTTATAAAATTGGAAAAGATGAGATTTTAGTGATAAAGCATTTTGAGGATTTAAAGCCTGAGTTATTATGGCAGGATTTAGACACCTCTTGTAAAAAGATAACCATTTATTGTATATATAAAAATGTGAAGTTCAGCTGTGATGCAATATCTGCACATAGTGTTTATCAGGGTGATCCAATAACAGGATTAGTAAGATATTTTGTAGAGGTGGATGGCAAATCCATGAACTCGTTTGGCGATATCCAGGAGTTGAAAGAAGAAATTCAAGTGTTGGCAGCCAGTCAATGGAAACATCTTGTGGAATTAGATGAAGAGAACCTGAAATTGAAAGTCTTGTCACAACGTTGTTATGTGTTGAAGGATTTTTTTGAATGTTTAGATATCGATTGGAAACCAAGTCAGGAACTGATTAATGCAGTTAAGATCAAGGGTTTAGCTTTAGAAGTCTGGAAACCATCTGAAAAAGATCAGAAAAAATATTGGAGACAGATTCTGGATCCTGCATCGGATTTTTTTGGATAGACTCTGTTTTTTTCTTTTCTTCATTAATTTTATATACTACCTTATTTTATTATCTCTTATGCCTGCATATGATGAGAAGATTAAGGAGCTGGAGGATCTTATTAGTAAATCCAAATACAACAAGAGGACCCAGCATGCAATTGGCTTGTACAAGGCCCAGTTGGCAAAGCTAAAGGAAAAACAAGAAGGCAGGAGGAGCGGTGGTAAGGCAGGTGATGGATATTCAGTTCGCAAGAGCGGTGATGGTACAGCGCTTCTTTTGGGTTTTCCGTCTGTTGGAAAGAGTACGTTGCTTAACGATCTTACAGGCGCCAAGAGTGAAGTCGGTGCGTATGAATTTACCACACTTACTGTTGTTCCTGGAGTCATGAAGTATAACCATGCCAAGATCCAGATACTTGATGTGCCTGGAATTGTAAAAGGAGCTGCTTCTGGCAGGGGCAGGGGTAAGGAGGTCCTGGCTGTTATGAGGAATGCTGACCTGGCGTTGGTACTTGTGGATGTGAATAATCCTCAGCATTTGCCTGTCATATTGAATGAGGTGTATGATGCGGGTATACGGCTTAATCAGAGACGTCCGGATATCAAGATCAAGAGGACAGCTAAGGATGGCCTTAGAATAGGTTTGACTGTCAAGCTTACCAAGACCACAGTCCAGACAATGAAGGATGTCCTTAAGGAATTTAGGATAAATAACGCGGATGTTGTTGTCAGGACTAACGTAACAATTGACCAGTTCATAGACTGCATCCAGGACAATAAGGTCTACATGCCAAGCATCCTTGTGTTAAACAAGATAGATCTGGTTGATGAAGATACCTTGAACGAAGTCCTTGAGAAGACCAATGCTGACCTGGCTATCTCTGCTTCGAACTCTCTTGGTATTGAAAAGGTGAAGCAGATGATCTTCGAGAAGCTCAATCTTATCAGGCTTTGGTTGAAGGAACCTGGCAAGGAAGCTGATATGGAGATACCCCTGATTGTCTTTAAGAAATCAACCATAAAGGATGTCTGTAATAAATTGCATAAAGATTTTGTCAAGAAGTTCAAGTTTGCAAGAGTCTGGGGCAAATCATCCAAGTTCCCCGGCCAGAAGCTGATGTTGCATCATGTCCTAAAGGATAATGATATTTTAGAGTTGCATATGCGATAAAGGTGGTTTCCCATAAAACAGAAACTGAAACGTATAATTACTGGCTTGACTATTTTCTCTTTTCTTACCACTGGAGTAGCCTACAAATATTTTACAAGATCAACATCGTTTGACGAGATATGTGAGACGAATAACAATGAGTTTTCTGAGACATCTGGAAATATCGATTCATTATTATCAGAGTTCGAATTCAAGAAAGTGAGTTTCATCAATACTGTTACGCCTCTTAAAAAAAAAGAAATGAGTAAAGAAAGGAAGATGGTTAATTTTATTAGCTGGTATCACAACCTTTTGGATTTGAATATTCCAGAGTCGTATGAACTGGAATCGATTGTGTTTCCTTCTCCCTGCCAGTATGGATCTGCTAATGATCAGGTGCATTCAAAGTTTTATAAGCCTGCTTTAGATACTAAACTTCCGGCAATCATTGTCTTACATGAACTAGGTGGTGATGAACCCATTGCAGCTCATATCTCCCATTACCTTTCCAGGTCGGGTATTGCCTGCCTTGAGCTAAAACTGCCTTACTATGGTAAACGGAAGGTCAAGGGTGAAACCTTTATGTGTTCAGACGTTTTGAAACTGAACCGAAATTTCAGGCAGGCAGTGCTTGATATTAAACGAGCAGTTGACTGGCTTGAGAAGCAGGATTGTGTTGACAGAGATAAGATTGGGATCTGTGGTGTCAGCTTAGGAGGGATAGTTGGTTCAATAGCTTATTCTCATGAAGAAAGGTTTAGTTCGGGAGTGTTCTTGGCAGGGTCTGCAAATCTTGCCAAAACCATATGGAACTCAAACCATCCTATGTTTAGGAAATGGAAAACTCATCTTTTTGCAAATAAGCCAGACATTACCTTGGAATATTTTGAAGATGCAATTAAACTGGCTGAACCCTCTAGTTATTCTCAATTGATCTCAAACAATCCCAGAAAAGAATATATCCTTATGATTAATCCTATAGAGGATTCTCTTCTTCCTATAGAATCAAGTATGGCACTTTGGAATTCTCTTGGAAGACCTAAGAGCATTTTGTACCATGGAGACCATGATGACAAAAGAACTATGCTAATTCTGCCAAAAGTATTTTCAAACATTAAGGATCATTTCAAATATCTGTATGGGAGCTAATTTTGAAAAAATTTATATAGTTCTTTTTTAGTTGGTGTTTTTATGCTTTGTAAGAAATGCAGTGAACAGATGCGGAGAATTGAGACAATGAACAGCGGCAATGGGGTCTATCATGTATATCAGTGTACCACGTGTATGAACCGCCAGACAGTGTGCATGGGCCTTGGTAAGTGAGCGTATCGACCTTTTTTGCTGTATCAGCTAATTTCTATTTTTTCTAGCAGTTCTTTTACTTTTGGCTCAACCAGTTCAAGATTGATGTTTTTATAGCCTATTACAATTCTGCGCTTGAGTTCGGAATTAACTTTTTTTATGATTCTTTTCTTGATTTTTAACAAGTCTTTTTTCAGGGAATGGTTGGATTGGGGGATTTATCTTTTTTCTGTACTTTTTTGCTTCTTCAAAGCTGGTCGTGAACTCTTTATTGTAATAGTTCCGAAGATTTTCTTCTTTAATAGCAGCTACATTGATTTTGTGAACAACACAGTTAGAAAGATTCCCTATTAATTTACCCATCAGCTTTTTTCTGTTTTGACGCCTTGCCAATTTCTTCAAGAATTCTGTCTTGTAGATTCTTATAAAGCTTCTTGAACTTTTTTCGAAAATCCTCTGAAAGCAAGTTATCCTTGATTTTCTGTACAGATTCAATCTTGAAAAGAGTTTGAATAGCTGCATCGACACTTGCTTTTGAAAGTTTTTTTCTTTCAATAAATAATTGTATTGCTACCATGTTTCTTATTAAGTTAAATTTTTCATCACCCGCTAACTCCTCGAAATTGTAAATAAAAGGCTGACTTTGCAAGAGGTGCAGATCAAGCAGTTTATAGTTAATATTTATTTTTTCTCTGATAACAATCCTTTTGGAGGAAACAAACTTGCTCATCATTAGCCTGTATATTGGATCTGTTGAGATCCCTCTCATTAGTTCTTTATTAGTCATTTTGATCAGATGAGATTTAATTCCGACTTCCTTTTCCAAGAGATTCTGGATTTGATTTAAATCTGCTTTTTCATCGCTCAAAACCAATATATCAACATCCTTGAAATGGAAGCCTTTCTCAAGGAAAGATCCTGTGATGATGATGTTATCAGCTTTAACAGATCTGGCTATTATTTTGAAGATTTCCTTAATTATCTCTATTTTTATCGGTTCAATGGATTTTAAGTGATAGAAATGAGGTCTGGTCTTTGTTTCTATGTTGGTTTCGATGGCTTTGATGAGTACATAACTGCCTACAGCCAGACCTGCCCTTTTTTTTGGGATGTATATCTGGTCCATCACACTTCCTCGACTAATTCTGCTTATAACTTCCACCATATTACGTAAAAATACGTATAATTATATAAATATTGTGTTTTTTCTTTTAAAATAGCAAGGTTTATACGCGAGAAATCAAAAAAAGATTTCTGAGCATAAACTTTCAAAAAAGAAAGGTTTATATAGTTCTAACATAAGAGAACTAGTCATGGATAAATCCATAAATATCAATCTTGAGCCTGTAAAGCAGTTTTATTATAAGGCGGTTGATTATATCAAGCACTTTCCAGCATACTTTGTCGCACTTACCCTTGATAAACAGATAGCTACAGGGGTTATACCCGTCGGAATGATATTCATTTTAGTTGCTGTTATTATCTGGTGATAATATAATCTTAAATACTAAGACGTTTTTGAGGTATATAACATGGGTCAACAAGAAGTATATGACTTTTTATGTAAGAACAAGGGCAAGTGGTTCACTTCTCGAGAGATTGCAACCAAGTTGAAGATTTCCATAGGATCAGTCACTATGTCCTTAAAGAAGCTAAGGAAATCTAATATCATCAAGTACAAGAACACAGGTAAGAGAAATACCTTTATGTACAGGATTTAATGGGGGGTGAAAAGCTATTTTGTTTCTTGTTAGACTTGACTAGACTTTTTCTTGGAACTTACGCAATAGTTTGAGACTGGTCTCTTGTGCGTTTTGATATAATGTGTCTGGAATGAGTTTCTTGAAAGTTTTTGTTAATGAACCATCGTACTTACACATGGTTTCTGCGTATCTTAAACAGTCTTCCTTGTTAGCGCCTGCGCTATAACCCTTTATGATTGCATCTGTTCCTGATTTTCTTATCTCGACATACTTGTCTGAGAACCGAAAGTAAGTGGCATCTCCAACAAAGAAGATATCTGATAGATTGTCAAATTCCAAATCTGGGAATGCTTCTTGAAGAATAACTTTAGTCTGATCAAGATCGATTTTTCCTGTTTTCTTCGTTAGTGAGAGGCTGAGAAAAAAGTTGTCGACATGATCCCTGAAGATCTCACCTTTTGCTTTTTCTATTTTCATACTTTCAGGATCTGGGTTGTTTTCATTGTATAATCTTTGGTCGATTCGGACATCATACTTCCACTGGATATCGTGTTGACTGAATATCTCTGTCATATAATCTGACACCATTATTTTTTTCTGGTGTAGGGTTGCTGCCAATGTAGAGATTATTATGGCTGCTTCTTCAGCACTCTTTTCTCTCATTGAGATAGCAATCCTGCCTTTTTTACTCTTCATAAGTTCTTCAGAGCCTGTTATCATGCCGCCACTCTCTTCGCCGGCAAAAAGTAGTCGTGGCTGTACTCCGAGGTTGATCAGATTGCCGTAGACATCATGCAGCTTAACTTCCTGGTTGGGATTGTCCATGATCTGCTTTTCAACCTTTCTCATGATAGTGGCAATCTCTTTGAAGCCAACAGGAACCTCAATAACAGACACATTATTTTTCCTTGCCCATTCATCCCATGATGCTGCGGAGGGGGTTGTCTTGATTATGAATCTTGGATGGTTATCCCAAAGACCGCTGTTCTTCAGTTGTTCAGCATGGTAGTTCATGGTAAGGAAGAATGACTGGTTAGGTGTATAATAGGTGAAAACCTTTTGATCATCTATGGTTATATAACGTATACCAAGTTTATCCAGGTGAGCCTTTCTTTCTGTAGATTCGAGTTGTCCAAGAGATATCCTGTCGCCATCAGGATCTATCATCATTACAAGGTAACCTATAGGCTTGTTCTTAAGCAGTTGTTCATATCCTAATGTAAGGATAACTTCTGTGAGTACTGTGTCGCAACCCCAGTCAAAGAATTCTTGCTTTTTTGTAATAGGGTTACCTATGACTTTTCCAACGCCATGGAAAAAAGGATTTGGTTCTGGGTTGTTCCAGACAAAAGTGTTGTCGATGTTGAGGTTTTTGAAAACTCTCGATGTAATTGGATAGATGCAGCCGCCCAGGCATTCAAACATAATTTCCATACCTTTTTTAGTCTCATCTCGTATCAATTGCAGGCTCTCTTTAGTGGCAACGCCCTGCCTTAGGTATTCTGTGTAGAGATCTATGCCATCTATGTCTTCGATTATTAATGGGCAATCTGCTTTTGCAAACTCTATCTCGAAACCCTTGCTTTCGGCTTTTTTAAGGATCTGCTCGATCTTGTCCACAAACTTGATAGACATATCAGGTATGAATTGGCTACCCTCATTATCCAGATCTTTGGTGGCAATCTTGCTGCTCAGGGCGTGGCTACTTGTCACATATTCTCCCCCGTCAAAGTCTAATATGAAGATGAGAAACGAGGTCATCCAGACAGAGGTCTTTTCTCTGTTGATGGGGATGTGGGTATGGATTCCCATTGCAGTCTGAATCCTGCTTATTATGTCTATGTATGAGTCTGTGTTATACCTTACTTCTCCAGAACAGATCTTGTGAATATCCTTTCCTTTTAGTTCTTCCTTGAGTACCAGGGCCTTGGCTAGAGTTGCCATCGCTATACCCAGTTGGTTTATTGGGAATCGCGTGTCCCAGGGATAGAGAACATTCTGGATACCTCTTATGCCTGCAGTTGAGATCATGGCCTCTTTTTTGTAGTTGTTAAACCAGTCCCGAAGATGCCATTTTTCAACCAGCTCCTTGGTCAGTCGGATCTTGAAGGCTTTTTCATTTTTCAGATCAAAGATAGGGGTTTTCTTGATATCTTCGGGAGTATGTTTATTTACCAGATCAAAGTAAATCTTCTTGAGCCGTTCAACTTCAGGGCCTTTAAAGTCTTCAAGTCGGGTTTTACGATTCATGAAACATCACAACGGAGAAAGTCCTTTCCAGTGTCGTTCAGCCTTCTTGAACCTTTCTGGTGTGCCTGTGTCAAACCACTGGCCGCTGAATGGATATCCGAACAGTCCATCTTCACCTGCAAGTTTTGGGAAGACATCGTTTTCTATCATTGAATAACCATCAGGTATGGTATTGATGACTTCTGGCTCAAGTATGTAAAGGCCTGCACTGATCAGATTGGATGGTGCGTTGGCTTTTGAGGGTTTTTCCACAAACGCCACTATCTTGTTTCCGTTGATGACAGCTACTCCATATGCGCTTGGATCTTCGACTGTTGTCAAAGCAATAGTTGACATTCCCCTGTTCTCGCGATGGAAGTTATACATGTCTTCTAAGTCTATCTCTTTTAGTTCATCGCCATTGCACATGATGAATGTCTCAGTCAGAAATTTCTTGGCAAGCTTCAATGGTCCTGCTGTGCCCATAGGGTTGTTTTCCTTGATATATGTTATCGATACACCGAATTTCTTGCCGTCTCCAAAATAATCTATTATCTGTTCTGAGAGATGGCCTACACAAATGATGATGTCTTTGATTTCATATTTCTTGAATAAAAGAATGATGTGTTCCATAATGGGTTTGCCCTGGATTTTGAGAAGGCATTTGGGTATGGTTTTAGCCAAGTCACCCATTCGTGTGCCTTTGCCGCCAGCCAATATAAGCGCTTTGCTGGGCCTGTTACCGCCAATGCTTTTTATCAGCAATAGTTCAACAGCATGGCTTCTGTTCTTGATCCGGCTCCTGTCGACCATCTGATCGACTTTTTGCAGTATATCCCTTTCTATGGTTAGAGTAACCCTTTCTTTCATCTGACCACCTCCAATATTACGTTGTATGATGTGGTATGATGAAGTCATATATAAATGTTTCCAATAGTTTTCCTATTGGGTACATTTATGCTTAGAATTGTTTTTTGGATTCTCTCGTATAAATGTTTTGAATATTGTTTTGAAAAAATTATATGCTTAGAATTGTTTTTGAATATTCTTCTTATTGAAAAGTTTATAAATAATAAATTTCATATGCTAGTTATGACAAATAAAAAATCTGAATTAGAGAAGTCAGTTAACAAGATAAAAAAGGAGACGACCAAGACCATTGATACAGCTTCAGATGAGGTTAAAAAAGTTACAAACATCAATAGGTACAACAAATACCTTTTTGTGTTTGAGACAGTTTTGGCTGTTGGTGTGATTGATGAGTTCTTTGAGGGTGTTGTTACAGGCCTTCAGTTGAATTTTTATCTTCATGTTTTGATATTGATGTTGGCAGTAGGCCTGTTGTTCACAGCTGCCTTTAGGTTCCTTGAGCCTCTTACAAAAGGCACAGTTGTCTGGCTGGTTAGGTTCAATAAGAATAAGTTTGTCAGGGTGCTGGTCCATGCATTGATTCTGGGTTCTCTTTTCTATTTTTACTCGTTGGTGTTTTTCAACACCCAGCTTTCCTATCAGGCTGTTTTTGGGTAAGGATTTCAGCTACCAGATAATCCATGTGGGTTTCAATTATTTTAACTTTTATTTTTTTACCTAAATATCCTTTTTTCTTTATGATGACCAGTTTGTAGAAATCATTCCTTGCAATTAAAGAATTGTATTTGCCGATGTCATCAACCAAGACTTCTCCTTGCCAACCCATCCATGAGTCATTTTGTCTTAGTTTCAGGCTGAGATCATGGATTACTTTACTGCGTTTTTTCTTGATCTTGGTATTTCTAATTCCTGTTTCTTCCTGCTCCAGGATAGCTGCTTGGGTTCCTGGCCTTGAGAAGAACTTGGATATGTTAAGTATTGATGGTTTTGTTTTTTTAAGAATCTCTACAGTCTCAGAAAAATCGCTTTCGCTTTCTCCAGGAAAGCCGCATATGACATCTGTTGCGAGGGTCAATTCTGGGATGGCTTTCTTAAATGCATTTACGATCTTGATAAAGTCCTCTTTTTTATATTTTCTTTTCATCAGTTTGAGAATTTTGTTGCTGCCAGACTGCACAGGCAGATGCAGGAACTTGAACATCTTCTCATGTTGATATATCTTGATAAGCTGGTCCAGGTAGACAAGGGTATGTTCTGGATTGATCATTCCGAGCCTGATCCTAAAGTCGCCCTTGATTGCTAAAATGGATCTGAGCAGTTCTGGCAGATTGGTGTTGATGTCTAGTCCATAGGCGCCGTTATCCTGGGAAGTAAGATGAAATTCTTTGATGCCTTCTTTTAAGGCAGTTTTCAGTTGCTTGATTATGGCAGAGGGTTTATAGGATACGATGCTGCCTCTCGCATGCCGCGTCTTGCAGTAGCTGCACTCTCCTAGGCAGCCGCAGCATAATGGGATGATCTCGATGAAATCATTTTTACGGACTTTGGGCAGGTTTAATCTTTGATCCTTTGAATCTCCAAAGAAATGAACTACATTGCCTTTTAGGGTCTCTTCAGCCACATAAGCTATCTGTTTTAACTGCTTGACACCCACAACAGAGTACTTTTTCCATAACTCATTGTTTATGTCTGCCTGGGGGACACAGCCTGTGATAACAACAGGCTTTTTTAGATGCCTTAGCTTGTAGAGACACTTTTTTTCAGCAGGATCCTTGACTGTGCAGGTGTTGATGATGACAAGGTCTGCTTGGTCTTCTGTTTTTACGATTTTATGGCCTTCTTGGCTCAATAGGCCTGCCATGACTTCTGAATCTGACTGGTTGAGCGTGCAGCCATATGTTTGGATGAAAATCTTCATGGTCTTGGGGTGGAGGTGGAGGTTAAAAAGGTTTTCAAACATCCTAAGAGAATATTTTATCACTACTTAGTGATAAAAATGCATAAAATTTATAAATAGGAGTTTTTTATTCACTGAATATGTCAGGTATAGAATCCTTCAGAAAATTTACCAGAATAGCAGATAAGATATATCATGTACGGTATGATAATCTCAGATACATGTGTGAAGCTTTTGCTAGATGCTATGAAATCTTAAACAATTCTGAGTTTAAAGGCCGAAATGTTTCTTGGCGAGAGTTTAAGGAGTGGTATATTATGAATTCTCCTTTAGGCAGGGAAGCGGATGAGTTTGTTTATCATGAAGAGGTTGATGGATTTACTTTTACTTCTAAAGTTAAAAATTTTTTTTATGATAATAAATTTAAACCTTTTTCAGCAATGGAGAGTGATGTTAAAAAAATGTTCAAACAAATTAAAGAGGAAGAATTCGTCATTATATCAACAGCATCCACTTCCATACCTACCACATTAAATCATGAAATTGCCCATGCTTCTTTTGAACTTATTCCTGAATATAACCAAGAATCTCTTAGAAACCTTGAATTAATAAATCCCAAAACCAAGCAGAAAATCAACAAGAGTCTTGAAAGGACATATATACCTGCCCATTGGCCTGATGAAACCCAGGCATTTCTAGCAACAGACTATGATTACTTAATGGAAGACGGGGTTAAGAGAAGACACGTTTGGCAAACTGCGCGTAAGCAAAAAGTGTTGTTCAAGAAATTCTGTGATAGATATATTTATGGATAGAACTTATATTGATCGGTTAAAAAATTATTAAAATGGATGATAGAAACAAAGTTATAGCAGGAGTTAATGTCGGCAGGCTTCGTACCAAGACCCAGATTGCAGATAAGATATACCAGATTCAATATATTAATCAAAAGGACATGAGTGCTAGTTTTGGAAGATTTATCGAATATTGGGAGAACCCTGTATTGATGGGTAAAATCTTCTCCTGGCAAGATGTTTCAGATTGGTATATTGAAAATACAGAAAGGGGTCAAAAGACAGGGAAATTTTTATATTATGACGAGTATGAAGGCTTTGCAGTCCCTTCTTCTGTCATGAAGCCGTTTTATGCAGGCTGCTTTTCCTCTTTGAAAATAGGTGAACAAGATCTGCTAGATCAATTTGAATCAATTCGCGAAGAGGATTTTTATATTATTGCAACATATGATCGATCTGAATCCGAAACAGAGGATCATGAGATTGCCCATGCATTTTATAATCTTTATCCTGATTATAGAAAACAGGCATTGTCGATTCTAAGAACAATAGATCCTATTATCAGAATAAAACTTAATAAATGGCATGAAGCTGAAGTCCATCCAAAAAGATGGTTGGATGAGACTCAGGCATACCTGGCTACAGATTATGATCACTTAAAGCAGGCAGGTGTCAAAAAAAGGCATATGAGAAAAGTTGCATCCAAGCTTGAAGACTTATTCATAGATTTCTATAATGCGCATATCTATTAAATCTATCAAAAACTTTAAAAGCTCACATGCATTATTCTCCTTTGGTGGTTAATGTTGAGTGAGGAAAATTCAGAACAAGGAGTAGAGGGTAGGTTTCCAGATAGTTTTCTGCATTATGATAAGGAGAACTTCAAGAAAGCCATAGCTGAGTTTCCATTGCAAATCAAGGATGCATTTGGTCTGGGCGAGAATGTAACTGTAACTGAAGAAGTTAAGAATATAGTGGTTACAGGCATGGGTGGCAGTGCTATCTGCGGCGACATCCTTAAGCTTTATCTCAGGGATCTTGACATTCCAATATCTGTAAATAGGAATTATGACCTGCCTAAAGAGGCTGGGCGTGATACACTTCTTTTTGTGGTCAGTTATTCTGGCAACACTGAAGAGACCATATCCTGCTACCGGCAGGGGGTCCGCAAGAGCTGCCATATTGTTTCAATCAGTTCAGGAGGCAAGATTGAGGAGCTCTCTGCTCTGAACAGGACAGCACATATCAAGATTCCGGGTAATTTCCATCCTCGGTGTGCACTGGGCTATACATTCTTTCCATTGCTTAGGGTCTTGGAAAACAGCAGGATCATTTCTTCGAAAGAGAGGGATGTTGCGGGTCTTATCAAGAATCTTGGTAAGAAAGTATTTGAACTTGCAGGCCTTGACCTGGCCAAGAAACTGGAAGGTAAGATGCCTATTATACATTCTTCAGGATTCTTTGCCCCTGTTGCCTATAGGTGGAAGACCCAGTTCAATGAGCATTCCAAGGTGATGTCTGCATTCCATGTCTTTTCTGAGTTAACACATAACGAGATCCTTGGTTATCATAATCTGGAGGGAAAGTTCCATGTTGTCATATTGAGTACTGATATGGATCATAGGAGGATAACCAAGAGGATTTCTATCACTAAGAAATTGTTGACCAAGCGGGGTGTGGATGTCTCTGAGATAGGCATCAAGGGAGATAGCCTGTTGTCTAAGATATTCTCTGCTATATATATAGGCGACTGGGCCTCATTCTATCTGGCGCTCAAGTACAAGACAGATCCTGCAGATGATGCAGACATAGGTATATTGAAGAAAGAGATGGGACCTTTTGTCTAATGACAATATTTATATATTCCTTTTTCTATTATTCTTATTGTGAAATATGCCATTGGTCTTGATATAGGGGGAACTAAGATTGAGGGTGTCCTTGCTGATCAGAAAGGGAATGTTGTTCTGAAGATGCGCACAGAGACCCGGGCTAGGAGCTCTGCTGACAAGATTATAGATAGGATTGTTTCTGTTATCAAGAAGCTCAAGATTAAACCTATTGTAGGAGTTGGAATAAGCATGCCTGGTTATCTTATTGATGATAAGGTTGAAGGCTGTGGTAATATCCCCTCTATTGGAGGATTAAAAATCCGTCAAATGCTCCAAAATAAGCTTAGTATTCCTGTTGTAGTTGAAAACGATGCAAACTGCTTTGCTTTGGCAGAATATATGTTTGGAGCTGCAAAAGGCAGGCAAAATGTGTTTGGCCTGATAGTTGGGACAGGTGTCGGTGGAGGGATTATCGTGAATGGCGAGATGTATAGGGGTATTCTTGATTCTGCAGGTCACCTTGGACAATGTATAATTGATCCTTTCTCAAAAATTGCAGATAATAGAGGTCGGAAAGGTAGTGTAGAGTCCTTTTGCTCAGGGCCTAACCTGCTAAAACATTACAAGTCTTTTAGAGGTAAGCAAGACCTGGATGTAAAATCTCTTTTCAAGTCTAAAGATCAAGCAGCCAAGAAAACAATTAAACTGCTTTATACCCGACTTGGACAAGGGCTTTCAATAATAGTTAACCTGCTCAATCCTGATGTTATTGTTTTGGGTGGTGGAATAAGCAATTCATTGAATACAACAAAATTGTACAAAGTGATAAAGAAAAAAGCTATGTCTGCCCCTGCAAAGCATGTAAAAATTGTCAGGAATAAGCTCGGAGATTCATCTGGTGTGTTGGGAGCAATAGCTCTTGTTTTCCACAAGAAATAGAAAACTATATATAGAATTCTGTCTTATATTGGAATGGTGGTTGATAATGAGAAATGTGCGAAGAAAGCGAAGTTATATTATACCTTTGGTATGCGCAGGCATAATATTTATCTCTAATATAGGCAGGATAGCAAAACAAGAACAATATGCGATTCCTCCTGTTGACAATAAATATGCGCTGACAAGAAATCTGAACCTTAAAGAGGTTGAAGTTCCCAAATATCCTGGCCTAAATACTTATAGTTCCAACTCAGACGCTACAGGCGTTGTAATAAACATTAGCCAGGGACTGTCTGCTGCCAAGCAGTACGATGAGCCTGTCTCAATTGATGAATTGTTTCCAAAAGAGAAGAAAAATACTAGCGCTGGGAGTCTTGGCGGGACAATAGTTTCTCTGAGCAAGTTTGGAGTGGCATATTTGCATTAGCTTAAAAACAAAACTCTGTCGTTCCTTGACTTTTAGTTTCTCCACCTGTTAGAAACCAAAAGCTTTTTATATAAGTATGGGCTTTTTTTGATTATTCAGTTGGTTATAATTAGTTGGTTTAATATTGGAGGGTTCCAAGATGAAAAAGTTGTTTTCACTAAAACGATTTAAGAAACAGTTCTATGATGAAGACGAAGAAGTCGAGAGCGAAGACGAATATGTGGAGTTGGATACTGAGTCAGAGCAGCCAGACAGAACCTCGAAGATAGTGGTGAGGCCTTTTGTGATGGAGGATTTCTCAGATATAAAAGCAATTCTAGACTCTCTAAGAGAGGGCTATACAATCGCATTGGTCAATATAAGAGCTTTGAAGGATAAAGATCTAGTTGAGCTTAAGAGAGCTATAAATAAGCTCAAGAAGACCTGTGACGCCATCGAGGGAGACATTGCAGGATTTGGCGATGATTTCATAGTTGTCACACCAAGCTTTGCTGAGATCTACAGGACCAAGCAGACTACATCTGTTGAAGGCGAAGAATAGTTTTTTATTGTATTTTTCTAAATACATCTTTTCTAATACATTATTTTGTAACATAGAAAACTATTTAAAAACATTTGTCTAGAATTTCAGTTAATGGCAAAAGAAGAAACAGTTGGAGAAAATATTGAAGAGCTTTCTGGCGAGACATGCCCTTTCTGTAATCATAAAACCCTGACACTCAGGGAGTTTGACAAGGAAGTGCCTTACTTTGGCGTCTTGTGTATCTTTATGATGGACTGCTCTAGCTGCGGCTACCATAAAGCAGATGTGGAGTCTGCTGAACCAAAAGAGCCTGCCAAGTTTACGCTCGAGATCGATTCTGAGGAAGACATGAAGATAAGGATTGTGAAGTCAAGCACAGCCATAATCAAGATACCTCATGTAGGGTCGATTGAGCCTGGCGAAGCATCTAATGGCTACATCACTAATATTGAGGGCATCTTAAACAGGCTAAAAAAGCAGGTGGAGTTTCTCCGAGATGAAGAAGAGGATCCTGCTGCCAAGAAAAAGGCTAAGAATATTCTCAAGAAGCTGACAAGATTGATGTGGGGCCAGGAAAAGGTCAAGATGACTCTTGAGGATCCTAATGGCAACTCTGCTATTATTTCTGATAAGGCTGTAAGGACAAAGCTGTAAGAAAAAACTTGGATTTCTAGATATGGTTCGAGAGTAAATAGCAACATGGCCAGACGTAGCTTACCAGGTTACTATACGCGGGGTATAGTGTTCTGGTCAGCGGAGTAGCACTCCTCCGAGGAGTGCGTCTGTGCCATCGGTGTTGCTATTTCTAATGGAGTCTATTTACTTTTCTTAGAACTAACTCTATCCCTATACCATCTTCTTGAAGTATTTGGAGTGGTTGAGACAGTTGTAGAATTGATCTCTGGAGACATTGGCGATCAGGATGTCGACGTCTGTCTTGGATACGCTGTTGTCAATGTGGTTTCCTACGAATATTTTAGCATTCGGAAGCTCTTTTTGGAACACATTCTTGCAGTATATCTCAAGGAAATGACCTCGTATATTGCCGATGACTCCAGACTTGTATTCTAGACTCATATCAGGGCATAGATTCCTGTTGAAATAATTGTCTCGTCCCTTGATGAAATCCATAAGGAAGTCCTGAAAATGTCCGTTGCCTATATAGGTTAGTGAGTCCCAGATTTGCTCTTCGCTTTTTTTTGGTTTGCCCTTGGCTCGTTCATAAGCCTCTTCAAAGGTGTCCAGGACAAGTGGTTTGTTGAATCTTTCGATCTTGAGCACAAAATCCACTGTCTGGAACTGTTTTTTACCGTTATTGTAGATGATGCCTATATCTGCATTTATATGATGTTTCTTTCGCATAGAGTTATATTTATTCCTTTGTTTGATCAATAAAGAAGAAGTTTTGACGCATTTACGCTTCACTTCAATCATGGCTTTAAAACTAGCGTCCCCCCCGTCAGTTAACCCTTCTAGCCCTTCCCTAGACATTACTGTTCCCTAAGTCTGAGACTTTGACATTTAAATGGTTTATTATACTCTAATAGCTACTTCTAACAATTTTAGCACAATCTTTTTATAAATAGCCAGATTTCTACGCTTAGAGAATGAAACTCAGAAATTTCCTGCTTCCAACTTTGTTCACCATTCTATTTGGGGCGGGATTATCAGCTCAGCAGAGCTATCAGCAAAAAAAGTATCCTCTTGAACAAAGAATGGATTTTAACAAGGATGATATTACAGATCAGATTCAGACTGGCAGCATCGATATCTATGTCCAGAGGGACAATTCTCAATTCAACTATCTATACATACTGACTGGGAAGGGTGAAGGTAAGCAATATACTCAGATATTCTCCTACCATTGGTGGGGTGCCAGAGTAGAGCAGCTTGAGAAAGACGAGAACAACAAGAGCTGCACAATAAGCGATGTTGACGGCGGTGAAATACGGGTGCAGTGGGATGAAGAGGTGAAAGATTTCAAATTCTGGAGTGATGCGATCATACACAACGCGAATTTCAGACTCGAAAACCAATATCAAGGTGATAGGCCATTCTACATGAGAAAATCCCTACAGGATACTT
Source organism: uncultured Methanosarcinales archaeon (assembly GCA_964647565.1). Lineage (GTDB taxonomy): Archaea > Nanobdellota > Nanobdellia > Woesearchaeales > CAZYIM01 > CAZYIM01. The sequence continues at coordinate 44,317 of CAZYIM010000011.1, read as the reverse complement.
TAAAAAAGTAAGTGGTATTGAAGACCTGGTTGAGGGTTTTTCTAATTCTAGTGTGCAGTTGAAGCAATTTGATGATGATAATAAACCTGATGGAAACTTTATTGTTGTTAATGGTCCGAATACAAACCATCAGTATACAGACAATTTTGTCGAGGGTATTGAACAGGATTTCACCTATATACATATAGATGCGCATTGTGATTGTGATAGTGGTGCTGAATGGGATTGTGCTACATTTGTGCCTTTTTTAATTCATCCGCCAAATGTGAAAGGCGCTCTTTTCTATGGGGTTGATGCTCCGACCTGGGGTTCTGATGATTTCCAAAAGAAGATCATACATCCTAAAAGCGATAGTATTGAGGAGATGATGTCTGAAATACCCACAAAGTATGTCTATATAAGCACTGATCTTGATGTTATCAAGGAGCTTGAATGTGTTTCCAATCATGCTGGTTACTGTGAAATGGGCAGTCATTTTTTCTTTTCGCCAACCAAAACTCAGGTCGAGGTCTTAGATTTTATCCGGGGTGTTGGTGAACAGAAAAAGATTCTTGGAGGGGACATCTGTGGCTATATTCCTGCTTTCCATCAGGAGATCTATCCCCACTATCTGGCTGTCTATCATCAGCTGAGTATAAGTATGATGAAGCGCAAAACATAAAAAACCTACCTAGTTCTTGTCTTGCATGGAAACACTTTTACCGTTTGAGCGAGAAGAGGATCAGATCGTGGTCAAGAAGTCGGCTGAGACCAGCTCCAAATTTGGAAAACCTCCTGAAGATATGGAGATTGATGAGCTGCTTGACTATGGTGTTGTTAATATTGATAAACCTGCAGGCCCTACTTCTCACCAGACATCTGCATACACCAAGAAGATACTTGGCCTGAACAAGACAGGTCACTCCGGCACTCTTGATCCTAAGGTCACTGGATGCCTGATTGTTGCTCTTGGTAAAGCCACCCGTATCGTCCATTCCCTGCTTAATGCGGGCAAGGAGTATGTATGCCTTATGCATCTTCATAAAGAGGTGGATAAAAAGGCTCTTGATGCTGTTTTGAAGGCATTTGTTGGTAAGATTAAGCAGCTTCCGCCTATCAAAAGTTCTGTAAAGAGGGCCTGGCGCTTTCGTAAGATATACTATATTAAAGTGCTGGAACGCCAGGATCAGGATGTACTTTTTTTGGTCGGCTGCCAGGCTGGCACATATATTCGAAAGTTGGTCCATGATATTGGTCAGGAGCTTGGCTGCGGAGCCCATATGGCAGAGCTTAGAAGGACTAAGGTAGGTCCTTTTAATGAGGCTAGCCTCCTAACTACATTACAGGATCTTACAGATGCTTTTTATTATTATACTGAGGAGAATGATGCAAAGTTTTTGAAGAAGATCATCATGCCTGTTGAATCTGCAGTCGCTCATCTCAAGAAGATATGGGTGCTTGATACCACTGTTGATGCTCTCTGCCACGGCGCTACTCTTAAGGCTCCTGGAGTCTCTAAGCTGAATACAGAGATTCAGGTCGATGATCCTGTTGCTCTGATGAGCCTGAAAGGCGAGCTGATTGCAGTTGGCAGGGCCGTGATGACCACTAAGGAGATATTGAAGGCTGAGAAGGGTGTTGCTGCGAAATCTTCCCAGGTTTTTATGAATCCTGGTGTTTATCCTAGGATTGATAAGTAAATTTTATATAGTAGTATGTTCTAAAATTAGGGTTTTGGGTGTTTTGCTATGAAAGCAGCAATAATTGGTCCTGTTTCGAGAGATGAACTGAAGATTGGTGGTGAGACTTATTCTGGAATGGGTGGAGTTTTATATTATGCTGGGAATGCACTTACAGCTATGGGTGCAAAGGTAACTTTGATTGCTTCTTATGGTGAGGAACCTGAGGATTGGATTGACCAGCTGGAATGTGAATATCTTTTTCATATACGGGCGCAAAAAACCCTGAAATATCAGATAGAATATCTTGATGATGGCAAAAGGGAAGACAGCTGCACTCCATATTTTCAAAATATCGAGCTTGAGGAAATTCTTGAAGATGATATTAGCAGACATCCTTATATTATTTTCGCCCCTCTTTTGCATGATCATTTCTCGTATGAGCTCATCAAGAGTGTTGGGGAGATCGCTCCATCGTCATTAGTGTTAGCTGCCCAGGGCATGATCCGTTATGTTGAGGATGGCAGGATTGTCTGGAAGAATCCTGAAAATGTCATCAATGTGCTGCCTTTTTTCAACTATGTCTTCCTAGATGAAGACGAGCTTAAGTTCATTGGAGGTTCTGATACGCTTGACAAGGCTGCAAAACCGTTTTTAGATACAGGTCTTGAGAATCTAATTATTACAAAAAATTCTAAAGGCTCAACCTTTTATCATCATGGTGAAAAATATATCATCAAGCCTTTTAAGCCAAAGGAGATTGTAGATCCTACTGGTTCTGGAGATACCTATATGGCTGCTTTCCTGATGGCCAAACAGACCTTCAAGGATCCTTTGTTGTGGGGCGATTTTGCGTCGATGGCAGCTACGATTTCTATGGAGAATACAGGGCCCTTGGATGCAAGTCTCTGCGATATTATGGGGAGAATGAACAAGCCTTGTTAATTTGTTACTTCTGATAAGTGATAAAAATCGAAACATTTAAATATGAGTACTTCTATAAATATAATATGCCGATTATACTACGTGAGAGTGACGCCATAGAAATATATACAAATATGGCAAAATATAGTCGGGAAATACCACTAAAAAGCAAAAACTTTATAAATGATAAATCTCATAGTATGTTTTTGTTAAGAGATACTTTGGGGGTATTTCTTGTTAAAAGTATGATAAAAATGGAAAATAGCTATAAGCATATCGGACAATTAGCTCAAAAGCTTAAACATAGCTTGTTTGGACCTGTTTTTTTCAGAAATATAACTCCACTCTCAGTGCGGTTGAGATCTGGTAGATCTTTAAAAATCATGGTGCGTGCAAAATGAGAGTCAAAAAACAGATAATCGAACAAGTGGTCACTGAGTTGGTAGGTCCAGAAGGAATTCCTATAGTTTTATATCTAAGAGGCAAGAAAAAAATCTCTGAATTTATTGTAGCAGAAGAGCTTGACTATGAGATTCATGAGACAAGGAACCTATTATATAGGCTCCTGGAGCACAACATCGTCACTTTCCTGAGAAAAAAAGACAAGATCAAGGGATGGTACATCTGTTATTGGGATTTTAACGAAGGCATGGTTCCAATTCTCGCCGAAAAGATCCGGCAAAACAAAATATCCAAACTCAACGAGCGCCTGATGAGAGAGGCTGCAAATATCTTCTACATGTGCAAGAATGCTTGTGCAAGGATGGCTTTTGACAATGCATTTGAATTCAACTTCAAGTGTCCTGAATGCGGCCAGATCATGCATGAACAGGATAATGCAAGAACAATTGAGTTCATAAAGGAAAAACTTAAAGAACTTGATTTCAATCCATTAAAGACATGATAGAGATTCTTAAAGGAATTGAGATTGTGGATCTGGGCTTATTTCTTAATAAAATAAATATTCTGATTGTTGGCGACTCTCATATAGGATATGAAGAAGAGCTCAATAAAACAGGTGTTTTGGTTCCGAGATTCCAGTATAAGGAGCTGATTGAGCGGCTTAAGCCTATTCTTGAGAAGGTCAAACCAGAAAAAATTGTTCTGAATGGGGATATCAAGCACGAATTTGGCACTATCTCTGACGAGGAATGGAGAAACACCCTAAAATTGATTGATTTTCTTCAGGGCTATGGTAAACTGATATTGATCAAGGGCAACCACGACACTATATTAGGGCCGATTGCCAAGAAAAGGGATATTGAAATAGTCGATCATTATTATGAGAAAGGATACTATGTATGCCACGGTCATAAGATACCTTCTGATCTGGACTTCAATATGGCCAAGACCGTGATCATAGGTCATGAGCATCCTGCTGTAAGCATAAGGGACGAGATTAGGTCTGAGAAATACAAATGTTTTCTAAAGGGTAAGTGGAAGAACAAGAATCTGATAGTCATGCCTTCGTTGAACCTGGTGACAGAGGGAACAGATGTGTTAAAGGAGAAATTATTAAGCCCCTTTCTCACTGATATCTCTGGTTTCAAGGTCTTTGTAGTCGGTGAGAAGGTGTATGACTTTGGCAAGGTCAGAAGTCTACTTTAAGGGTATCAGATGCGGATATTCATGGATCATTCTTAGGTTGCTTATAACCAGATCGGCTTCTGAGAATTCCATGTTTTTGGTATATTCGCAGGGCACTCCGACAATAAAGCCTATTCCTGCTTCTTTTGCAGATCTTACTCCTGCAGGATTATCCTCGAAAACTACACAATTTTTTGGATGCTCTCCCAAGGCTTTGGCAGTCTTCTGATAAGGTTCAGGGTGGGGTTTTGGATTCTTGACATCTTCATAGGTGATTATTTTATGGAAGTATTTTTGGATAGGGAATTTTTCGAATATCATCGGAAGATTGCCCCAGTTGTTGGATGTTGTCATGCCGATTTTATATCCTGCTTCGAAAAAAGCTTTAAGGGTCTCTTCTGCATAAGGCATCAATTCTAGCTCATCATCAACCAGTTTCCTGTTGATTTCTAATTTCTTCTCCAACAACTGCGCTGGTTTTATGTTGAGATTGTAATCCCTGATAACACCCCTGGTGAAGGATTGATCTAACAGCCATCTTTGGATGTATTCTTCTTTTGAAATATCGAGATTACATATTTCCTTGAAGACTATCCTGTTTTTCTTATAGTTTAAATGTTCAGAATCGATTATAGTGCCGTCAAGGTCAAAGATTGCTGCTTTGATTATTGGTTTATTTGTAGACATTTCTGAGAATATCTGCTCTTGTAACTATACCCTTTAATCCGCCCTTTTCCTTGACAATGACCATCTGGAAATGCCTGAGCAGATAGGATACTATTTCCTGGGATGCATTCGTAGATACGATTGGTGGTGCTTCTTCCATGACATCCCTGACTTTCATTTTGGCAGCATCTTTTTCAAAGATATGTTTCAGGATGATCTTCTCTGATATAACTCCTACGACCTTGTCTTGGTCGATGACCGGCAGCTGGCTGATCTCATATCTCTTCATCCTCTTGATGATATTCTTGATAGTGGAGTCAGCTTCACAGGATATTATCTTGTTCTGCATCATCTCTTTTGCTGTTAATGATGACTTTTGCTGCAGCAGGTCAAGGGTTTCGAATATCTTTTTGGTGTTTGAGAATGAGGGATCCATCTTGTGACTCTCTATCTTGGCAATCAGTGACTGGGAGACTCCTGACTTCTTGGCCAGCTCTTTTTGGGTCAGGTTTAGCTTTTTTCTGATATGTTTGATATCTGATAGTTCATACTGCATGATAAATGGGAATAATTGCTATTATATAAATATTCTTATATGAATTTATTATGATTATACCATTATTAAGCAGGAAGAATTAAATATCTGATGAGCTTTCTTTTACATATGAGCAAAACCCTCTTGGTTTTTCCTGTACTAAATGAGGAATTCTGTCTGGAACAAAGTGTGCTTGAGGCATATGATTTTCTCCAGAAGCCAGGTATCGCTGCTGATATCGTGATATCTGACAATAATTCCAGGGACCATACTCCTGATATAGCCAAGAGGCTTGCAGAGGATTATCCTGGCATCCATTATGTATTGGCTGCGCATAGGGGTAAAGGTAATGCTGTCATGAGGGCATGGACAGATGCTATGTTTGATGACTATGACTTCTTTTCCTTCATGGACAGTGATCTCTCGACGGATCTTGAGGCATTTCCCAGGATGATTTGGGAGTTAGAGACTAGTGCAGATGTAGTCATAGGCTCTAGATATCTGCCCAGTTCAGAGGTGCAAAGGAGTGCCAAGAGAGAGTTTATTTCAAGAGGATATAGGTTTTTATTCAGATTGTTCTATAACAGCATGATTAAGGATCCTCAATGCGGCTTTAAGGGCGTAACTAAAGATGTCAGGGATTATGTTGTGCCCAAGATCAGGCATGGTAATTTTTTCTTTGACACTGAGCTTCTGATTAGATCTCAGGATCAAGGCTACAAGATAACCCAAATTCCTGTCAAATGGACAGAAGATCCTGACTCATCCCTCAACCTGAAAAAGGATATCCCTCTCTTTATTCGTGGTTTGATCAAACCCTATGATAAGTCTTAGGCATTATTTCCACAATCCCCGCATAAATCTGTGATTTCTGAGGTTGAAAAATATCTAAGATATTTCACAAACTTTTTAAACCAATCCTAAAACCTCATGACTATGACACATAAACATACTAGAGTTTTCAGATGGAAGTTTGAGCTTCCCAGAAGGAACCGCTCCAAAAGAGCCAAGAGCTTCAAGACAGAAGAGGCTGCCAATAAATGGGCAGAATCCCGAGGCGTTAAAGAGTATACTGTCAAGAATCTAAGACCTGTTGGTGCAAAAGACAACAAGTTTATTGTGGTTGAAAAGAAATAAGTTTTTTCTGTTAATTCTTATAGGAATATTTTTGTCAGGAAGGTTTATATATAAGCCGGAAGGATGTTTTTCTATGGGTTTTGACAACATTTTGCAAGAGTTTGAGTCCATTATATTGAACTCAAGAGGATTTAAAGCAAATCAGTTTGAGAAGTTGTTTGGTAATGTAGAGGCTATTGACCAGACTGTCGAGCGTATATCACAGAATTGCTGTGCATCTGAAAATTGGTATGCTGATTTATTATATATTACAGATACTCTGCGTCTGGCCTGGAGACTGACAAATATAAACACTCCTGAGTCTGCAAAGATCAGACAAGTGTACGAGCTATATAGTGATAAATTAACAGAACACAGGCAGCAATCAAAACAGGAATCTCGAGGACAAGCACAGTTGATGCGTTTTAGGAAAAAATCTATGGCATATACTTCTTTACATGGTTATTAGGAGATGATATTCTATAATATATGAACGAGGTGGAACAAATGAAGAAAGAAGGTAAATATTTTTTCAGTTCAGAAAGCGTGACAGAAGGTCACCCAGATAAGATGTGCGATCAGATCAGCGACGCCATTCTAGACGCAGCGCTCAGGGAGGATCCTGAAAGTAGGGTCGCTATCGAAACCCTGACCAAGACAGGATTTGTAGTGGTAGCTGGTGAAATGACAACCAAGACATACATAGATATCCAAAAGGTTGTCAGGGACACAATAAACCACATAGGTTATAACGATCCAGACTTTGGCTTTGATTGTGATGGTTGTGGTGTGCTAAATGCAATTAGCGAGCAGAGTCCTGACATCTCTCAAGGAGTTACAGCCGGTGCAGGCCTTTTCAAAGAGCAGGGTGCAGGAGACCAGGGAATCATGTTTGGTTTTGCAAGTAACGAGACCCCTGAGCTTATGCCATTGCCGATTGTATTGGCACATAAACTGGTGCATAAGCTCTCTTTGGTCCGAAGAAAGAGGATACTTCCATTTCTGAGACCAGATGGCAAGAGCCAGGTCACAGTTGAGTACCGAAATGGCAGGCCAGTCAGGGTTGAGGCAGTGGTCATTGCTGCCCAGCATTCACCAAGAGTGCAGCATAAGACGCTTCAAAAAGAGATATTAAAGCATGTTATCAAACCAATCTGTGGTAAGTGGATTGATAAGAATACCAAGTTCTATATCAATGCTACCGGCAAGTTTGTGCTTGGAGGTCCTGTTGCTGATGCAGGCGTTACAGGCAGGAAGATCATCGTAGACACTTATGGCGGCCATGGAAGCCATGGTGGTGGTGCATTTTCAGGTAAGGATCCGTCAAAGGTGGACAGGTCTGCATCCTATATGTGCAGGTATGTTGCCAAGAATATTGTTGCTGCAAAGTTAGCTGACAAATGTGAGGTACAGCTTGCTTATGCAATTGGAGTGGCAAAACCTGTTTCAGTTTTGGTGCACACTTTCGGTACTAATAGGATACCTGAAAACGAGATTGAGAAATTGGTCAGAAAGCATTTCCCCTTAAAACCTGCTGAAATCATCAGGCATCTTGATTTGAGGAGGCCTATATTCAGAAAAACTGCAGCATTTGGCCACTTTGGCAGAAATGATCCTGATTTCAATTGGGAGAAGACTGACAAGGCTGATGCCTTAAGAAATGATGCTGGAGAGCTTGGAAGTCCTGAGTTCACAGGTTATGATGTTCCTCTTGATGGTGAAGAGGAATAATTTTTTTCTTTTTTTATGTTTTTTTTGTCAGGTTTAATATCACTTTGAAGGCTTTTTCTATATTCTCCTCCTGGACTATTATTATGTGCTCCCAATGACAGATCATTGAGTCTATAAGGCTGATATCGTTCATGGCCATCTCATTTGAGAGTGTGGCAAACAAGCCAGGGATTCTTGTGATATCGTCCCTGTAATTGATGGTCAATTCGCCGAGGTTTTTTTCTTCATTTTCTATCTCGTTGGCGCTAAAAAAACTCTTGATCTCCTTGAAATATTGGTCGTCCATTATGATCTTGATGTAGTTAGTGACCTCGAAGATCCTGAGAGTGCTGTCCCTATGCATGGCGACTTTTGAGTAGATGGTGCTGGCCTTTTTTCCGGTCTGGTCGTTTCTCTTGATCAGGATGGATGCGAGCTTGGTCTTGGTCGAGATCTTGGCTTTCTTTAATAGGCTATAGAGTTTAGTGTAGTATTCTTTTTTGTCTATCTTGCTTTCATATCTCCTTATGGCGCTGATTATGGCGTCTATGTTTGATAGTAGATTTTTTTCTTTTGCAATCTGTCTGGCTAAGGCGCTGATGTTTATCAGCCCGCTGAGCAGGGTTTTCTTTATCTCGGTCCTGTTGTCTATGTATTCCCAGGTTACTTTATTAATATTAGTCATTTTTTAGTTAAATTGGTCTTTCTTTATATAATTTACTATTTTATGTCAAAATATTTTAATAGTTATTTTTCCTACTTTTATTAGGTGAATACCAATGAAACTCCAAAAAAACAAAAAAGGCGATTGCCGGTCTAATCGGCTATGACAGACAAGAAATGAGACTGAGCATAGTTATAGATAGGACCGTGCACGAGATAGCAGCCAAAACTCTTGCTTTATTAGGAGAGGTCAATATTGTAGATACCACTGAGATGACAGATGATCTGATAAGAACAGTTGATATCCTGATCATCAGGACTGCAACAAAAGTGGATAAATTATTTCTAAAAAAGGCTAAGAACCTGAAAATAATTGCAACTGCCACAACTGGAATGGATCATATTGACGTCGAAACTGCAAGAGTTAAGGGTATTAAGGTCTTAACTGCAAAAGGAGAGAATGCAGATGCAGTTGCTGACTATGTCATGAGGATGCTTTTAATCGTGACAGATGATGTTTTCTATACTAACAAGCTGCTCAAAGCCACACAGGATTTCAAGAACATAAAAAAAGCCAATGTTAGGCGAGAGTTGAGATATAAAACCTTGGGCATTATTGGATATGGTAATGTTGGTACGAGAGTAGCACGTAGAGCCAAAGCCTTTGGAATGCAGGTCAAAACATATGATCCTTATGTAGCTGAAGCGAGGCATACATTGCAGGATGTATTGATGTGTGATGTTGTGACTCTTCACCCAGAACTAACAGATGAGACTAAGTTCATGATTGAAGATGCACAGTTGAGGATGATGAAACCTCATGCAATCCTGATAAATGCTGCAAGGGGAGAGGTTGTCAGGGAACAGGCTTTGCTCAAGGCTCTGAAAAACAAATGGATAAGATTAGCAATACTAGATGTATTTGAGAATGAGCCTGGATATACAGAGCTATATCAGCTTGAAAATGCTATCGTCACTCCTCACATTGCAGGCAACACAGTTGAAGCGAAAATAAATGCTGCCAAACGGATTGCTGAAGTTATAATTGAACATATGGGACTGGAGCAACCCTTAGAGGTGATGGCCAGATGAAGCTTTTCATACCAGGGCCTGTTGATGTTGAACAGGATGTCCTTAAGGAAATGACCAATCCGATGATAGGTCATAGGACAGGGGAGTTCAGGCAGCTTCATGATGAGATTGTTGAAAGACTAAAGCGACTTTTAAAGATCGATAATGATATCTTCTTGATCACTGGTTCTGCAACAGGGGCCATGGAGGCAGCCATAAGGAACTGTGTCCAGGAAAAGGTGCTTTGTATTGCAAATGGTGCCTTTGGAAGGCGGTGGTTTGAGATTGCAAAGGGAAATGGGAAAAATGCTAATCTTATGGATTTTGGTGATGGTAATCCTTATGACTATGCTCTTATTTGTGAAGAGCTTCAAAAAGGGTATGAAGCAGTGACTGTTGTGATGAATGACACTGCAACTGGGATTGAAAATGATCTTGAACCGTTGAAAAAAATTCTGGAGAGATTACCCAATACATTATTATTGGTTGATGCGGTTACTGCAGCATTTGGCACACCTATAGATTTTAATGGTATTGATGTGCTTGTTTTTGGCACGCAAAAAGCCCTTGCCCTTCCACCAGGTCTTGCAATTGCTATTGTAGATGTTAATGCGTTGAAAAAGGCACGAGTTGTAATGAATAAAGGATTTTATTTTGACTTCATCAAGCTCAAGAAAAAGGCAGATCAGGGCTTCACTTTAACCACTCCGAATATTCCCTTGCTTTTTGCATTGAGAAAACGACTTGAGCAAATTGAGATCAGAGGTGTGAATGATTTTATCGAAGCGCATAATAAGAATACTGAAGCAGTAAGGATGTTTTTCAGGAAAAAGGGCTTTAAGATGTTTATTGATGAAGAACACAAGTCAAAGACAGTCACTGTTGTTGAGAATACTCCTCGCATCAATGTGACAATGCTAATAGATGACTTGAAGGAGCATGGCATCCTGGTTGCTAATGGTTATGGCGATCTTAAACAGAAAACCTTTAGGATTGGGCATATGGGTGTAGGTTTAGCAGGAACAAAAGCTTTATTGGAGATATTTGAAGAACATCTATAGATTCAGCTTGTCGTCTACATCCTTGGCGATATCCCTAAGTTCGCTAAGGGTCTTTTTTACATTGGTTTCTACTCCATCGACCAACTGTTCAAGGTTTTCTACAGAAAGGATATATCTATTCCTGTCGTGAAGGACAATGCCTGAGCTCATCAGTTTATCAAGATGGTGGACCACTGTGCCTCTTGTTAGGTTGAGCTGTTCTGCAATCTGGTCTGAAGAAAGGCCCATTTCATTCTTGACATTTCTTAATAGAGTGATAAAGATGCGAAAGCAGCTCTTGTCCTTATCTCTTAAGTTAAAGAGGCCTAAAGTGCCTCCGAGCCATTGGAGTTCCTCATTGATATTAGGTTCTCTTGGCCTTCTGGTCCTAATTATAGTGATTCTTCTAAAGGGCATGAAGATAAAAAAAGAAAAAGAGTATATAAAACTTATGCTACTGTTCCTCTGAGACCTGCAAGGACAAGGCCTAATATGAGGAATATGATCGGCAAGCATGTTATAATTCCGCCGATTATTATTCCTGCAATCGCCAATTCCTTTCCCTTGTATCTCAATGGTTCCTTCTTGATCTGAGTCAATCCCACTATGCTTAAGACAACTCCGACAGGTGCCATCAGAAATGAAAGGATGAAGCCTACTAACGCTAGCGTGTTGGTCTGCGGTTCAACAGGGGGTGCAGGCCTTGGGATGTTGTCTGGGCTCATGTTGCTTCACCGTAAATGGATACTCCTGCCTGCATCTCAAGTCCTGTATCTAATCCCTTATATTTGATTCCTATATCTGTTTTGACTTTGCCAGCATCTAGGTTGTTTTGGCAGATCACATTAACAGTTGCGTGATTGTAGTTTTCTATTGTCAAAGGAAGGGTTGTTGGCGTACATCCAGTTCCTGTACAAGCTAGCATGCTTGGACTTTTACAGTCACCTTCGGTTAAAGAATCTTCTATACCTAACAATTCGATTGTTGTTCCCTGGTAATTGGTCAAGAGCAAGCTTATTGAATTTTCGCTGGCACTGATTTGATGATCTGAACACATAAATCCTGATGAAATCACACATCTGTTGGGTATAAATTCTTGAGGTGACAGCACTCCAAAATAAGCCATGCTGCCCATGAATACCAAGAGAGGAAGGATGACTGTACCTATTGCGCCGATGATAATTCCTGCTACTGCCAGGCCCTTGCCTTTGTATTTGGCAGGGTCTTTTTTTATCTGCATCAGACCTACTATTGAAAGTATGAGCCCGACAAGAGAAAGAAAGAATGCTAAAATAAAGCCGACTACGGCCATTGTGTTAGTTTTTTGTTCAGTTGGCGGCTGTGCGTAGTTGGGTTGTGGTTGCGTTGGTTGTTGTTGTGGTTGTTGTTGGCCGTAAGGATTGGGTTGTGGATTTTCTTGGTTCATGATATAGCTTATTTGATTGGGTTGTTTATATATTTTATTATCTGTGATTTTTCCGAAAATTCTTGAAAAGATTTTATTAAGGAGATTGTTTGTGGATATTTTAACGATAACTTTATATATTTGGTATATACACCTTATATAGGTGATATATATGGTGAGCGCAATGATAAACATTTCCAAAGAAGCCAACCAGATCCTGAACATAGTCAAGGCAAGATACAATCTTAAAGACAAGTCTGCAGCCATTGAGTATGTGACCCTTGAGTTTGGAGAGGATTTGTTAGAGCCTGAACTGAGGCCAGAATTTATCGAGGAGATGAAGAAGATTGAAAAGGAGCCTGTTGTTAAGATAGGCAGCCTTGAAAACTTTAGGAAACATTTTGGACTGAAAGATGTATGAATTTCATCTCACTAGGAAAATAGACAAGATTTTCCAAAAGCTTAATAGGAAGAATCCAAAGCAGTTAGTAATGATATATAGGAAAATTGCAGAGATCATTATCAGCCCTCATCATTACAAGAATCTGAGAAGACCGATGCAGCACCTAAAGCGGGTGCGTGTTGACAGCTTGGTGCTTGTCTTTTCAGTAGATGAAGAAAAAAAGACTGTTATTTTTAAGAACTTCACTCATCATGATGAGATTTACAAAACATAAACCTTAAATATTGCTATATGTTCTTTGTTTTTTATGACAGATCCTATTCCAAAAGAGCTCTATGATATCCTTGCATGTCCTGTGGATAAAGCGGATTTAAAGTATACCAAGGACAAGAAAGGTTTGAAGTGTGTGAAATGCGATTATGTCTATCCTATAAAGGACGGGATACCTATTCTTTTGCCGCCTGATATGCAGGAGAAGAGTTAGAGCCTTCTTATCACTCCTTTATCTGCGTCGACTTCTATTAGCTCGTTATCTTTCAGAATTTTTGTAACTGGTCCTGCTCCTATGATGCAGGGCGTGTTGGATTCTCTTGAGATAATAGCTGCATGGCTGGTGATGCCTCCCTCTTCTGTGACGATGGCTGCTGCTTTTGATAATAAAATGGTGATGTCTGGCTGGGTCATGCCAGTGACGATTATGTCACCTTGCTTGAAGTTTTTTATGTATGATTTAAGTTCCTGTCTGTAGTCTATGAGTATCTTTACACGGCCTTTGACTTTGCCCTTGGTTATGCCCATACCTTTGATTATCTTGGCTTGCTTGTCAACTGTTAATGCTGTTATATCTTTTTTCAATTGGAAGTATTCTTTTCCAGTCAGGTAGGTTTTCTTATTGTCTAGTTTCAGTATAGCGTATCCTTTTTTCCTGATTTTCAGGATGCTTGGTTCAGGTTTTTTTCTTGTCCTGAAGATGTCAAGCATTTCTTGATTGTTGAGTACTAGGAATTCATCTTTTTTTATCTTGAATCTAAGTGCGATGATGGCAAATAAGGGTTTTATTGAGGGTTCTAGTTTCAAGAAGCTCTCCTTTAGATTGAAACGGCATTTTGAGAGTTCTTTTATTGCATAGTCCAGGTCTGCTGTTTTCTTGCTTTTTTCTATCTTTTCAAATCTTGCAGGCTCTGTATACTTGTAGGTCTTGGTAAGTAGAGTTACAAGACTAGTGAGTTTTCCCCAGCTTTTTACCATGCCTATATTGAAAATTGCCTTGAAATAGATACTGAATAGTTGTCTCTTCAGATCTTTCATAGCTTTATGAGCTTTTTGATATTTCTTCATCACTTCATGGACATGGGTCTTATTGCTGTAATCCTTAAATCCTTTTTCTGCGTCCTTTTGACTGCTGTTGTTCAGATAGTAGTATTCTGAAATTGGTTGCTCTATTAATACTGCATAGTCTCCTAATGCAAAATCAGTAAGGTCATGCCAGAAAAGAGGAACAATAGGTTCCCTCGCAGCAAAACTAGTTGTTTTTATCTTTTTCATTGTCTTTGAAGAAATCAACTGTTTCTTGAAGGCCTTTGTCCAGGTCGTAATCGGGTTTCCAGTTGAGTTGTTCCTGGGCCTTTTCAAAGCTGAGGCAGGATCTCATCTGTTCTCCCTGCATTGCCTGGCCATGTTTTTCCTCAAAATTGGTTTTGGTTAGGCTTACAAGTTTGTTGAAAAGCTGGTTGACATCTGTCTCAACTGATGTGCCTATGTTGAAGATTCCTGTTACAGGTGTTTGAACTGCCTGCAAGGCTGCCTTGGCCACATCCTTGACAAAGACATAGTCCCTGGTCTGTTTGCCGTTGCCATTGATAGTTGGATGTTTGCTTTTCAATAGCATAGTTGTGAAGATGGCAACAACACCTGCTTCACCTTCTGCATTCTGTCTTGGGCCGTAGACATTGGCCAGTCTTAGGCAGACAGAATCTAGCTTGTGAATCTTGCTGTAATAATGTAGGTATTTTTCAACTGTGAGTTTTGCTATGCCATATGGTGAGATGGGTTCTTCCTTGGCTGTCTCGTTTGTCGGTATCTCAACATCATCTCCATAGATGGCGCCTCCAGTTGAAGTGAATATGAATTTCTTGACCTCGAATCTTTTGCATAGCTCCAGAATGTTCAGGGTTCCTAAGATGTTGATGCTGGCATCCATCTGCGGATCGCTGACTGAAGCCCGTACATTGATCTGGGCTGCGGTGTGGATGACCATGTCAGGCTTGTGGCTTTCGAAAATCTTAGAAAGGTTTGCGTTGATGTTGTCTTCGTGGAACTGGGCATTCTGGTTGATGTTCTCAACTTGTCCTGTAGACAGATTGTCAACTACAACAACATCATGATTATTCTCAATAAGAAGATCAACAATATGGCTTCCGATAAAGCCGGCACCCCCTGTCACTAAGATTCTCATGTTAGATTGGATGATAATGATGTTTATAAGGTTTTTGCTTGGAGGTGACGCGTCGAGAAAATGAACAAAAACATGATAAAAATATCAACAACTACGGCAGGCAAAACGGTTTTTCTATGAAAAACCTCAAAATGAGACATTTTGTTTGCGCCGTTGTTGCTATTTTTTAAATCAGAGTAGTTCTTTTATCTTAGAATGTAAGATCTTGATCAGTTCTGGTTGGTCAGTATAATAAACATCAGGGATGTTCAGGGATAGGATCTTTTTTTTCAGGTATTGTTCAGGAAATCTCTTTGATATCTCTGTTCTGTGTTCATCTTCCATGACAAGAACCATGTCAGCCCATTCCAGTTGTCTTTCTGTCAAAGGGTTGACATTATATAAGCCTGCAGATTTAGTATCGAATCTTCCCTGAAACAAGAATTCTGCAGTCTTGCTTCTGTTTTGGTTTTGATTGCATACAAAGAGCAGGTTCATACTGGTTTTAAGAGAGTTGAGAATTTAAAGTTTTTGCTATCCGTTCTTCTTCCAGATCAATTTTCCATTGATGATCGAGTGGCTTATCTCATTACCGTAGCATTGGTATACTAGGCCAAAGTATGGATCTCTCAGGGGTTTTTGCTGTGGGTTAGTGAGTTCTATTATGATGATGTCTGCTTTTTTTCCTTCTTCTATTGATCCTATCTCTTTTTCCATTCCAATGGCCTTTGCAGCTTCGATAGTTGCCATTCTAAGAGCCTGTTTGGCGGTTATTGCCTTTGAGTCCAACTCTTTACTTTTCTGTATCAAACACATAAACTTTAGGTTGCTCAGCATGTTTACATTGCTGTTGCAGTTAGCATCATCCATTCCAATGCCCACTGTGATGTTTTTGAGTTTGCTTAAGGGCATTAAACCATCTGCAAGGAATCCATTGGCAGTTGGATTATGTGCAACTTTAACTTTACTTTTTCTTATCAGCTCTATTTCTTTGTCATTTATCCAGACACAGTGTGCTAGTAAGACTCTTTTATTGAGGAACCCGATTTTTTCTAGATACTCTATTGTTGACATGTTGTCTATTTTTGAATCTTTTTTTGTCTCTGAAACATGCAATGTAATAGGAACATCATATTTTTTCGCGAGTTTCAATGATCTAATCAATCCTTGCTTGGTCACTAATTGTGGTTCGCCTGGAGAAGGGCAGATGGTGATCCGCTTGTGCTTCTGATATTTTTTTATCAGAGATTCAATTTTTTGTATTATACTTTTAGTCTTTTCCAATGGGATGTCGAGGCTAAATGGATTCTTGTCAAAGAAATACAGTCCATATATTACTCGCATCCCTGATTCTTCATGAGCTTTTAAGGTCGGTTGGTGGATTCTTTTTAATGAACCATAGTCTGAGCTGTCCAGTAAACTAGTGATGCCTGCCCGGATTGCTTCTCTATGCCAAAGTCTTACAGAATTGTAGATTTGTTTTCTTGATGTCCTTTTCAATCCGGGAAATATCACCTGTTCAAGCCATTGGTAAAGATCTTTTCCTTCTTCAGGTCCACCTCGAAAGATGGTGTGTGCAGAATGGGTGTGTGTGCTGATAAATCCGGGCATGACAATATGGTCTTTGGCATCAATTGTCACATCTTTTTGTTTAAGTTCTGATGTTTTTACAATCTTTTCAATCCTGTTATCCTTTATGATTATTGAATGATCTTTCAGAATTCTATTTTTTTTATTCATGGTTAGCATTATTCCATTCTTAATTATCATCTTGTACTTCCTCCTTCATCATTTGTTCTATCTTCCTTTTCAAACTGATAAACTCTTCTGTGTATTTTATATCATGAAATCTGTTTTTAGACAGGGGATTGCTTAACATAGCCTTGATTCTTCCAGGGCTCTTGGTCATTATCCATATTTTATGGGCGAGAAATAATGCTTCTTCTATGTCATGTGTGATAAATACTATTGGAATTTTGGTTTCCTTGTGGATCTTCAGGATTAATTCTTGCATCTTTTGTTTGGTTAAGATATCCAGTGAGGAAAATGGTTCATCCATGAGCAGAAATTTTGGCTTGATTACAAGAGCTCTTGCCAGAGCTACTCTTTGTTGCATACCTCTGGACAGCATGCTGGGATAATGGTTTTCAAATCCTTCTAGCTTTACTAAAGATAAAAGTTCGTCTATATTGATCGATCTCGATTTTATCTTTGGTCCGAATTGGATGTTTTTTTCAACAGTTAACCAGGAGAATAGCTGTGGTTCCTGGAAAAGTACTCCAATCTCGCCTGCTTGTGGTTCCTTCTTCTGGTTGTTTAGAATGACTGCGCCTTGGGTAGGTTGAATGAATCCTGCGACCAAGTTGATCAGAGTAGTCTTGCCGCAGCCGCTTGGTCCTACTATGACAGTGATTTCGTTATCAAAAACTTCAAGACTGAGATTATTGATGGTAAGAGTATTATTTCCATTCTCGAATTGCTTGGTTAGCTTTCGGATAGACAGTCTTTTCATTTTTTATCCTGGTTTTTTTCAGTCCATGGGAAAAAATGCTTATATCCCTTTCTTAGAAACAGGTCAAACATATAGCCGATGGCAATGATTATGATCAACTCAGCAAACAGGACTGATGTTTGAAGAAATCTTTGGGCAAGGATGAGTCTGTATCCTAGACCTGTGGTTGAGGCCACTATCTCTGCTAATATAATTAAAGCCCAGGCGCCTCCTAACTCTATCCGGCAGATTTCATAGATATCAGGCAGAGTTTTTGGCAAGCATACTTTTGTTATGATGGTTTTTTTATTGGCTCCGAGGGCTTTTGCACTGTGATACAGTCTTTTTTCTATTGAAGCAACAGCATTGGTCACATACAACACAATGAATGGGAACGTGCCAAAAAAGACTATGAAATATTTTTGAATGTTACCGATTCCAAACCAGAGGATAGTTAGAGGTACTAACGCAGAGGTAGGCGTGTACCTGAACAGGCTTACAATGGGTTCTGTGATTTTTTCCAGCTTTATGAAATTGCCTAAGATTAATCCTAAAGGAATACCTATTATCATTGCGCAGAAAAATCCTACCAATACTCTTGAGACTGTGATAATAATGTCTATTATGATGTTTTTCTGGCTGAATAAGATAAAAAGCTCTTTTATAGTCGATTGAGGGCTTGGGATGAAAAGGCTGTTTACATTGGTCAGAGAAAAGAGCGTCCAAATAACTAGGATAATAAGGATTCCTGGTAAAAATGTTTTATTAATTGCAATTTCAACCACCAATTTCCTGAATTAGACTTGTATCTATCATTCCATTTATATCGATTTTTTTTGGGATCATTCCATCTCTGTATGCAATCTCATTGATTTGATCAGTCAAGTTGAATATTTTCTTATCAAAGAATTTTTGGTTCTCATCCAGATCATTCCATTTAATGCCTTGAGTGTACTCTTCAAATTCTTCTGCTGTTAGATCAAATGCCTTGCCCATTATTTTATTGGATTCTTTAGGATTGGATTTGTAGTACTCATATGCATCAAGCCAGGCTTTGATTATGATTTTGACTTCAGATCTTCTTTTCTTTAAGATTTTAGGCCTAACAACCATGACATCCACAATAGTTCCTGGTGTATCTGCGCTAGAAACAAGAATATGACCTCCTTTCCGCGCATTAGCTTTTGATAGCCATGGTTCCCAGGTGCATGCAGCGTCAATATTTCCAATAACAAATGCTGCGCCTGCTTCTTCTGCCTGGATGTCAAGGATGCTCACGTCATCTTTGCTAATGTTATGTCTTTGCATCAGGATCCTTAAAAGGAAATACGGCGGATCACCAATTGAGCATCCGATTTTCTTCCCTTTTAGATCTTCAATATCTTGGATTTCTTTTGTGGCGATTATCCCATCTGCACCTATGGATTCATCCAGCATTAGGATCATGACTTCTGGAGTGCCAATCCCCACATCAACGATACTCATATCTATTGTTTCAAGGGAAATATCTGCTTTACCTGCTGCAAGCAGGGCTCTTCTTTCTGCTGCACCTTCAACTCTTTGAATATTGATGTTTAGATTACCGAAGTATCCTTTTTCTTTAGCCAAATGTATTAAGCCATCCCCGATCCAGGTCTGATGGATTATGGTTATTGGTTTTTCACGATTGATTGTTAATGCTAGGCTTGCGATAATGATTGTCACGATTATTGCTAACAATGCAATCGTTTGGTTTCGTTTCATTGTATTCTGGGAGAATTAAATGGATATTTAAGCCTATGTCGTATAATTTACGACAACTTTCAAAAAACATTTAAATTTGAACGTCTTATCATGATTTGTGAAAGACATCAAACAAACATTGAAACAGGTTGGGATGACTGAAAACGAGATTCAGGTCTATATTACGTTGCTTAAGCTGGGATCGTCTATTGTTGCACACATTGCAGAAAGATCTGGTTTATACAGGCCTTATGTTTATGATACTTTAGAAAGGCTACAGGAAAAGGGTCTTGTCTCTTTTTACGTCAGAGAGAATAAGAGATATTTTGAGGCGGTAAATCCAGAACAGCTTGTTGAGCTGGAGAAAGAGAAGTTAGAAGAGCTGAATGGCGTGTTGCCTAAATTGCAGGAGTTTGTTTCTATCCCTAAAGAAGCAACCAGGGTTCAGCTCTATTCTGGTAGAAAAGTGGTTCGGGTTATTCAAAAGGATGTTTTGAGAACGCTTCTTGATACAGGTGGTGAAAGCCTGGTCATCGGGGTTGATGAAAAGAAGTTCATGGATGCGGATCCTATTGTCATGAAGCAATTCTTTAATCAACTGAAAAGAAACAAACTTAAAGAAAGAGTGTTGGTTAGGGAAGGGGATAATTATTTGCCTGCATATAAAAAAACAACTCAGTACAAGTTTTTATCTAAGGAATTCTTTGATCCCACTTCAACTTTTATTTATGGAAACAAGGTTGCAATTGTGTTGTTTACAGAACCTCTTTATGGTTTATTGATTGAGAGTGCAATACTTGCAAAAACCTATAGAAAACAATTCAACCTTTTATGGGATGTTGCCAGGAAAAAATAATAATTATTTCTCTTTTTCTTTAACCAGGTTGGTTGCTCTGTGCAATGATTCAAATGTGCCTGCGTCTGACCAGAAGCCCTTGAGGAATTTGGCTGTCATGGTGCCTTTCTTGACATAGTGGTTGTTGACGTCTGTGATTTCCAGCTCTCCTCTTGCTGAGGGTTTGAGAGTCTTGACCACTTTGAAGACATCGTTGTCATAGATATAGAGGCCTGTGACAGCGTAGTTGGATTTGGGATCTTCTGGCTTTTCCTTGATATCAATGACTTTCTTGCCATCCAGTTCAGGAACTCCGAATCTTTGCGGATCTGGCACTTCTTTTAGAAATATCATGCCGCCGCCTTTGAAATCCTTGATGTCAAGTTTGTCCTCATAGATGTTGTCTCCAAGGATTACAGCTACATGCGAGTCGTCTGCAAAGTCCTCAGCTAATCCCAATGCCTGTGCAATGCCTCCCGCTTCTTCCTGGATTTCATAGGTGAACCTTACTCCGAAATCTTTTCCCGAGCCCAGGAGTCTTAGGAAGTGGCCTGCGTGTTCAGGTCCGCTTATGATAAGTATATCTTTTATGCCTGCGCTGATCAGGGTCTCGATAGGGTAGTAGATCATAGGTTTTTTCCAGACTGGCAATAGGTGTTTGTTGGTTACCTTGGTCAAAGGCAACATCCTTGAGCCTGTGCCTCCTGCTAAAATAATTCCTTTCATTTTCATTCAACCTCCTCTAAGTACTCCTTAAGAGCTTTTTTCCAGTGTCTTAGTTTTTTTGTTTTTGTATTGATCAGGATCGAATATTTGGGTCTCTTGGCAGGCAATGGATACTGGTCTGTTGTGATGGGGACCAGATTTATTTTCATTCTCTTTAGTTTCATGATTTCTATTGTTAACCCATACCAGCTGCACTGTCCGTCATTGGTAATGTGATAGATTCCATGTGGTTGTTCAATTAACTCTTTGATTGCATTGACTAGGTCCTTGGCATAGGTCGGGCATCCGATCTGATCATCAACTATCTTCAGTTCATCTTGTTCCTTTGCCAGTCTTAGCATGGTCTTAACAAAGTTATTGCCGTGCTTGCCGTACATCCAGGCAGTCCTTACAAGGTAATATTTCTTCGTGGTCTGCATCAATAGTTTCTCTCCTTCTGCCTTTGATCTTCCGTATGCACTTATTGGATTGGGCTCTTCCTTTTCGTTATAGCCCTGTTTCTTTTCTCCGTCAAATACATAGTCTGTGCTTATGTGCACTATACTTGCATCGCATTTGTTGGCTGCCTCTGCCAAGTAGCCGACAGCTTCTGCATTGACAGCCATGGCAGTCTCAAGATGGCTTTCTGCACCGTCCACATTTGTATATGCTGCAGCGTTGATAATCAGCTCTGGTTTTAAGAGAAAGATCTTCTCAATCACCTGGTATCTGTCTGTGATGTCTATCTCATCAATGTCCCAGCCAATTGAGTCTGGGAAAGTTTCCATTAGTTCAGAGCCCAGCATACCCTTTGAACCTAGAATCAGTACTTTCATTTCATCTCATGTCTTTCCTTATAGATCTTTTTATAGTAATCCAGGAATTCTCCTGATTTGATCTTTTTCCACCATGCTTGGTTTTTTTTATACCAGTCTACAGTCAGCTGCAGGGCTTCTTCAAAATCAAACCTGGGTTTCCATCCGAGTTCAGCTACTTTCTTGCAGTCCAGTGCGTATCTTATATCATGGCCAGGCCTGTCCTTGACATATTGGATTGATGATTCATCTTTGCCCAGGAGTTCGATCAGTTTCTTGGTGATGAACATATTGGTCTTTTCATTGCCTCCGCCGATATTATATGCCTCTCCAAGTTTTCCCTTGTGCATGACCAGGTCCACGCCTTCGCAGTTATCAACTACATATATCCAATCCCTTACTTGCATGCCGTTGCCATAGACCGGCACCTGCTTGCCTTCCATTAAGTTGCTGATAAAAAGAGGGATCAGTTTTTCAGGATATTGGTATGGTCCAAAGTTATTGCTGCTCCGGGTTATTACGACCTTAGTTCCGTAGGTCTTGAAATAGGAATATGCCAATAGTTCTCCTCCTGATTTGGATGCAGAGTATGGGCTGGATGGTTTTAATTGGTCAGTCTCCTTAAAGCCGCCCTCTTCGATGCTGCCATAGACCTCATCAGTTGATATCTGTATGAACTTGATGTCTTTTTCCTTGGCCTTCTCTAACAAAATGTGTGTTCCCAGGATGTCTGTCTTGATAAAGGCATCAGGCTCTCCTATAGACCTGTCCACATGTGTCTCTGCTGCGAAGTTGACAATCATGTCAACGTCTTCTGCTGCTTTGTCGACTATCTCCTGGTTGCAGATATCGCCGTGTATGAATTTGTATCTTGGGTCTTTTTCCAGGTCTTTTAAGTTTTCTGGGTTGCCTGCATAGGTCAGTTTGTCCAGGTTTACAATCTTGTAATCCTGATATTTGTTCAATATGGTCCTTATGAAGTTGCAGCCGATGAAGCCTGCGCCTCCTGTCACTAATAGTTTCATTTTTTTACCTCGATTTTAAATTTTGAATTAGGATCTGTTTCATGCCGTATCTCGTCCACTTCCTCTGTCTTGTTCTCTCCCCTGTATAGCTTGTCTGGAAGATTGATGCTTATGCTTCCTTCTTTGGAAATTGATTTATAGCCATGCACAACACCTGGAGGCACTCTGACAGATACCATGTTGGATTCTCCAACCACCATTTTTATATGTTTTCCATATGTTTTTGATACTTCCCTATTGTCCCATAGGTATAGTTCAAAATCTCCTGGTCCTATAAAGATAAAGAAGTCTGTCTGGTATTTATGTTCGTGGGGGCCTCTTACTATATTAGCCTTGGTGTGAGAAACATAGCTCATGGCTGCTTGATAAGAGTCTTGGTCTTTCCTGTATATCTCCTTGAGCCAGCCTCTTTCATCAGCATGGGCAGCTATTTGCTTTATTATAACTCTGTCAATGATTCTGACTCCACCCCTGTTTGTGAATAAAACTGGGAGTATATAAAGTTTGCGGAGAGATTCCGAAAAATTGTTGTCAGATTTAATTAAGGTTTGATTTTTAGTATAGGATATGTTATATTACCTTGATGCCTGCATCTGGATTGATTACTTGGAGGATCGTAGAGATAAGTTTAGGCCTTTGGGTGAGTGGGCTTGCAGGCTGATAAATCAAATCTTGGATTCGGACGATTATTTTATGCTGACAGATATTCTTTTTGATGAACTTAAAAAACATTTATCTGATAATCGACTTTCTGAACTTGCTCAATTAGTTCCTAAAAAAACAAGAGTGTTTATTCAATTTAATAAGGAAGATATTAGAAATGCACAAAATTATAAGAAAAGGTACAGGCTTTATGGTGGTGACGCTCTTCATCTAGCACTTGCAAAAAGAATGGGGGCTGTTTGGATTACAAGAGATAAACATTTTATGCAGATGGATATGCCTGTGCAAATATTCAAACCAGAGGATCTTTTATAGCTCTAATCCAAATTTAGCTGCAGCTTTTCTCGCAACTTCATTTCTAACCTTTTCATAGTCAACTTTCTTTAGCTTGCCTTTGAAGACACCTCTCATGGCAGTAATCCTTCTCATGGCTTCTTGTTTCTCTTCTTCTGTCAGCTTGTTCCTTATGGCTTCCCTTATGAACTCTGTTCTTGTTGCGTAGCTTTGTTGCTTGATGGTTTGGTCGATTCTCTTTAGAAGTCCTTGTTCGAGCTTTAGATTGATTGATTTCATTGTGTACATTTAGTGTATACTTTGTGTATGTTTATAAATCTTCCGGAAAAATATGCGAAAAATATTTAAACTTGATTATACCGATATAATCAAAATGATAGAAACAGAATCTGATTTGCGAAATTGGGGTCGATCAATAGGTGTTGTTATCCCTAAAAAACTAATTGAGAAAGAGAATTTGAAGCCGGGAGATACCGTCCAATTAAGAATTGTTAAGAAACAAAATCCTTTAAGACAGGTTTTTGGTAGTGTCAAAATGAAGATAGACACACAAAAATTGTTGGATGAATCTGACAAGGAGCTTTGGGATGACTAGATACTATTTTTTTGACACTTACGCTTTTATTGAATTGATAGTAGGTAATCCTGCTTATGCTAAATATGGGGATTATAGGGCTATTACCACTATTTTTAATCTTACAGAACTCAATTGGAACTTAATGAAGAAACTTGGCAAGAAAAAAGCAGATGAATTTATTGATATGTTTTTCTGCTTCTTGGTTGATGTAACGCCTTCAGATGTGAAAGACGCTATGAATTTGAAGAAAGAGAATAAAAACTGGTCAGTGCCTGATTGTATTGGCTATACTGTTGCCAGGAGAATGGGTGTTAATTTCCTAACTGGTGATAATGATTTTAAGGGTGTGAGTGGAGTTGAGTTTGTCAAGTGAGGGCAAGGTTTAAATAGTATTAATATTTCTATTAGTTGTGGTTTCAAATGAAAATAGGTGTGGTTGGTCTAGGTTATGTTGGCTTGCCATTGGCATGTGAGTTAAGTAAGAAATATACTGTCTTTGGATTTGACATAAAGAGATCTGTTGTTGATGATCTTAACAGCGGTATTGACAGGACTGGTGAGATTGGGGACATGTCTAAATGCAACGCATCGTTCTATTCTGATCCTACTGTACTTTCTGAGTGTGATTTTGTGATAGTTGCAGTGCCAACTCCTATTGATGACTCTTTTAAGCCTGACCTTGGGCCTATGAGACGAGCTTCTTCTATTGTGGGTGGGAACTTAAAGAAAGGAGCTATTGTTGTCTTTGAGAGCACTGTCTATCCTGGAGTTATTGAAGATGTCTGTGTGCCAATCCTGGCTGAGGAGTCTGGTTTGAAATACATGAAGGATTTTTTTGTTGGTTATTCTCCTGAGAGGATCAATCCTGGAGACAAAAAACATACACTGACCAATATTGTTAAAGTTGTGGCTGGTTGTGACAAGAAAACCCTTGATAAGATTGCTGATGTCTATAGCTCTGTTGTCAAGGTAGGTGTTCACAAGGCTAGCTCTATAAAGGTTGCAGAAGCTTCTAAAGTAATTGAGAATATCCAGAGAGGCTTGAATATTGCATTGATGAATGAGCTTTCGTTGATATTTTCAAGATTGGGCATTGATACTCGCGAGGTTTTGGAGGCAGCAGGTACCAAGTGGAATTTTCATAAGTATTTTCCTGGTCTTGTTGGCGGGCATTGCATTGGTGTTGATCCTTATTATCTTACTTATATTGCCCAGGAACAGGGTTATTATCCTAAGATCATCCTTTCTGGCTGCGAGCTCAATGAGAGGATGGCGAATTTTGTCGGTGAAAGTTGTTTAAAGATGCTTTCGGATTCTGGTGTACCCCTGAAAAAAGCTAAGATTGGGGTGTTTGGATTGACATTTAAGGAAAATGTGCCTGATACCAGGAATTCAAAGGCAGGAGATATCATCAGGTATTTGAAACGCTTTGGTGTCAGTGTAATCGGATGCGATCCTAGACTGAAGAATGGTCGGGTCATGAAACAGTTTGGAGTTGTGAATGTGAGGTTGGAGAAGTTGCCTAAACTCGATTGTGCTGTGTTGTTTTCTCCTCATTCAGAGTTTGGGGATTTTGGATTAGACGGCTTTAAGAAGGTGTTGAAACATAGGAACTTGATAGATATAAAGGCTTTCTTTGATCGTCTGGATGCTAAGAGAAAAGGATTTAGGTATTTGAGGTTGTGATTATATTCCGGATCTTCTTTAAGAACTGTTTTGCAACTTTAATGATGTGGTTGGTGTCTTTTATATTGAATTCAGACTCAAGTCCGTACAGGCTTTCATGCCTCTGCTCTCTTGCATTATTGAATTCGAATACAAGATCATCACCTATTTGTTTTGAATGTTCCTCTTTCAGATAGATGAATACTGCAAAGTGGCTTTTTTCCTGGACGCCTTCTTTATATAAAAGGGCTCTTGCGGCGTGGAACATTGACATGTATGCTGCGAGTATTGCAAAATTTAGATTGTTTGTCTTCTCGATGTCTTTTCCATCCTGCAGATTTTTTGCTGCCAGTTTCAGTGACTTTTTAACCTTTTCATTGTCTACCGGAATCTTTCTGAGCAGTCTCTTCTCAAAAAGCTCTTTCACTTTCATTCCGGCATCTCTCCTTTAAGCAGGATCCCTTGTTTTATCTCTTTGGTTAAAGCAGGATTGTTCTCTTTTACTTTTTTCCAGTTTGCAGGAGACATCTTGATTATCTGGACAGGATGATTTTTATATTCGTGGAGGTCAAATGGTTCATGTTTATTGGTGATCACAAGCAGGTCTATGTCGCTGTTATTATCGTTTTCACCTTTAGCCATGCTGCCGAAGAGAACGATGGATGTTGATGGTTCGATTTTTTTTATCAATGGGTTTATCATTTCAATGTTTTTAGTCTTTTTAATTTGCTTTAAAAGGGTTTCTTCTATGTTTGCGGAGATTATCCGTAAGTTGGCCAAGTGTTCTTCTTTTGTCAGGTTTAGTTCTTTTAGACGGTCCAATGCTTTTTTAACTGAGCTTGGAGATATGTTCAGCTCTTTAGAGATTTCCCTTAGGTAGAATTTCTTATACGGGTTGTCTACGATTAGGTTCAATACTTTCCAGTCAGTTTTATCTAGCTTTTCAAACATCTGTTCTTTTTAAAGAACGCATGTTCTTTATAAAGTTTTTGGTTGAGATAGTCTTTTCAGGAATTCTTTAACGTCTCTTGATAGTTCTGTTGTTATTGATTCGAAAACTATTTGGTTGTCGATGGAGCCATATTCGTGGGCTAATAAATTTCTCATACCTTTGGCTTGTTTGAGTTTTTTTGAAAGTTGATCTGTTATGATCTTTTCATCTTTCAGAATATCAAATGCCTGGGCGTCCTTTTCTGGGATTTTGAACTCTTTTTTCTTGATTATCAAGAAGCTTAAATCAATTACTGCTTCTATGATTTTTTCAAGGTATCTTTCACATGCTGCTTTATTTTTAATCTGGCAGTATTCTTTGA
The DNA here is from genome assembly GCA_964647565.1 of uncultured Methanosarcinales archaeon. Classification (GTDB taxonomy): domain Archaea; phylum Nanobdellota; class Nanobdellia; order Woesearchaeales; family CAZYIM01; genus CAZYIM01. The sequence goes on along the minus strand of CAZYIM010000011.1, from coordinate 17,000 downwards.
AATTTGATGGTGTGATTTCTTCAAGTTCAGAAAGATAGTTGTTTATTTCATCAATCTTTTCTTTTATCCTCATTAGTGTAGAGGATCTTATTATTGGTTTTTATCTCTTTCTTGATTTTTTCCGGAAGAGTTTCGAGAATTTGTAGATCGATTTTAGATGGTAATATTCCTAATAATTCTATTCTTATTTTAGTTGCTTCTTTTAGACTGATTTTTTTTAATGAGATGGCTATATCGATGTCAGAGCGAAAAGTCAGATCATTTTGGATGGTTGAGCCGTACAGGATAATTTTCTTTATTTGGTCTTTGAATCTGCTTTGTAGAATTATGTTTTTTGCTGTGTTGATCTTTTCCTTGATTATTGCTCCTTTTTTTAACTTGAAACTGTTTTCGAATCTGGCGCATTCTTTTATGAATTCAAGCTTGGGTCGAATGTCTCTGGAAAGACGATTCTTTTCTGATTGAGAAAGGTTTATTCCTAATAATTGTTTTTCTATTATTTTTAATTCACGCTTTCCAAAGATCTTTCTTGCGTTTTCGTTGTTTTTTAATAAAGTTTGTAGAGTCATTATAACCGCTATTTAGGTTATTATGACCATTATTTAGGTTATATTTAAAGTTTTGGGTAGTTAGTACTTCTTCTCACAGATATTGTGAAGAAGGTTAAGAATTCTTTCGGATGATTCTGGGAAATCCTGCATATGCTCGTTAATATCCTCTTTGAGTTCTATAGATGCAAGCATTCGGTAAGCGTTTAATATTCGATTGTAATTGGGTTTGATTATCATCTTTCCTGGCTTTCCTTCAAAGGTGGAATCTGCTGTCATGGTTTCCCCTGCAGAGTATAGTGCAGAGATTGGATCAGAGCCTGCAGCCAATAATAGGGTTCTGAACTGGTATTGAGTTAGTTTTTCGAGATCAATGTCTTCAATCTTGTTATAGATGTCTGAAGAATTTGTTCTTGTTAGCCATTTTTTCTTGTCTCTGGGAAGTACCAGGGTTCCTTCCTGTTCTGGGATGTTTATATCGTCTAGATGTACGAATTCTGTGTTTATCTTGGTTAATTGGTCGTTGTATGCTTTCCAGATATCATATCTTGGAGGTGAGATTTCATTGTTGTCGAAATGCACCTGGTTGAGCATTACTGTCTCAAGATCCATCAAGAAGGTCAGGGTTCCTTTTTGTTTTGCTAGGCTTTCTATTGTCTTTGTGTGCTGCTCGGGTGATATTTGTTCTCTGTACATGTTCAGATAGCTGTTTCTGAGGTTCTTGTCATCAGAGATAAGAGCGTTCATTGAGCCTCTTCCGTCAGTGCCCAGTATCTTTAGGAATGGTTTGTCCTTGTCTTCCTTGTTTAGTTTTGGGTTGAAACTGTTTCTGAAATCGTATAAATGGATGCCGTTGCTGATGATGGTGCCTTTCCAGATGTTCCTTGCTATTGGGATGAATGCTGAGTAGGCATCGAATTCAGGAACAAATCCGTAATCTGATAATTGGTCCTTGAAAAGGTTTTTATGGAAGTAAGAGCCAAGACCTATGTTGGCTGATGCCAGCTTTGGATGTATGGACGGCATCATATGTGAGAAGAAGCCGTTAAGTACTTTGATGTTCTTATTGTCCCTTACATATTCAATTGCTTTTGGATTGATTCTATTGATGGTTTCCCAGTCTTTGCCCATTGAAGACAGGTTTATTTTGACTTGTGAAGCGGATTGGAAGAAATGGATGAACTCCTTTTCAATGAAGTCTAAGTATAGGTTGTCGTCTATTCTAGAATGATCTAGATTCATATGATAAATCAACGCCACCCGAGACATGAGATAGGGAAGAGGATGATATATAAAAAGATTGCTAAACTATTGAGGTCTTTTTTCTGAAAATAAGCATTCATACATGGCACAGACAGACTTTCTTCGAAAGTCCTACTCTCCCAAGGGTTACGCCCCTTGAGGACGTGTGCGGCTTTCGCCTTTGGTTCAGTCCCACTCTTTAACTAGCCCTTCGGGAATGCATATTGTCGGCTCGCCTGGCCATGGTTCGCAAGCCTCTTTGCGAACCCGAGAACGCAACGTAGTGGAGTGACCATGAATGCTTATTTGTTTCCTCTATAGAAAGGTTTAAATAATCCTGTTTCTCCATAGCTAACTTATAGAGGGGTTAGTTATGAAGTATCTAGTGACAGGTGGTGCAGGTTTCATTGGTTCTAATATCGTCCATGAGCTTGTTAAGCGTAAAGAAGAGGTCATTGTTGTAGATAACCTTGTTACTGGAAGAGTCTCTAATCTTAATGGTGTTCAGGATGATATCACTTTAGTTGGCGGTGATATTGCTGAGATTGACTTTATGAAGTCAGTTTTAAAAGATGTTGATGTTGTTTTGCATCATGCTGCTTTGCCTTCTGTTCCTAGAAGTATTGACAACCCTTCGCTTTCTCACCGTCATAATGCTCTTGGTACATTGAACTTGTTGACTGCTGCCAGAGAGGCAGGTGTGAAACGGTTTGTATATGCTTCTTCGTCTTCTGTCTATGGGAACAGACCCCAGAAACACAAGATCGAGTTCATGAAACCTCAGCCTTTATCGCCTTATGCTGCACAGAAACTTATGGGTGAGTATTATTGTAAGGTGTTTGCGCATCTTTATGATATGAGTACGATCTGTTTAAGATACTTCAATGTCTTTGGTCCAAGACAGAATCCTGCATCTGCTTATGCAGCTGTGATTCCTAAGTTCATCACTTCAATACTTAAGGATAAGAAGCCGGTTATATATGGGAATGGGACGCAGACCAGGGATTTTACATTTGTTGAGAACAATATACATGCAAATATCCTTGCTGCCAAGGCCAAAAGGATCCATTACGGAGAAACTGTGAACATCGCCACTGGCAGCAGCTATAGTTTATTACAGTTGGTGCAGATTATTAACGGCATTCTTGGAACCAAGGTGAAGCCTGTCTTTAAGGATGAACGGCAGGGGGATGTGATGCATTCGCTTGCCAAGCTTGACAAGGCCAAGATGCTGATTGGCTATGAGCCCATTGTTGATTTTGAAGAGGGTGTTCGAAGGACAGTTGATTGGTTCAGGGAGAAGGCTTAATATGCTTTATCGTGATGTTCTATTGTGATTATTCTTACGATATTACCTTCGATCTTGTAAACGAGAACAAACGGACCGAACTTTATTCTTCGATATCCTGCAAGAATATTTTTAAGAGGTTTGTAGTGCTCTGGATTTTCTATAATTTCTAGAAGTTTTCTTTGTATCTGATTGAATAATGGTTTGTTTTTCTTCTTCAGCTTTTTCATAGACTTTTCAAAAATATAGCTGAACTCTATAGTGTAATCCATCTTACAGTCCTTTTATGTAATTGACCGCATCCTTTTGGTTGAACTTTTTTGCTTTTCCTGCTTTCATCTGTTCCTCAACAAGTTGGTATCTCTTTAGTTTTTGCATTAGTACTTTGTTCCTGAGCAGGTCAAGAATCAGTTCCTGGACATTCTTGTATCCAAATTCTTCGGAATATTCTTTGGTTGCTTCTAAAAGAGCATCTGGGACGGTCAAGCTGATCTGTTTTAAAGCCATTATATCACCTTTAAGTACTTTAAAATACGCAAAAGTATTTAAATCTTTTGGCTCATGACTTGTTTTCATAACTTTAGAAATCTAGAAATAAGGTTTTTATATGTTTCTTGAGTTTTTCCGAAAAACTTCCGTGGTTCAGGGAGAAAAGCTGTTGAGAGTGTTTATTACATGATCTTGTTCTTCTTTTTTCAGTTCTGGAAAGATTGGGATGGAGAGGACTTTTTTAGATATATCTTCTGAGACTGGAAAGTCCCCTTTTTTGTACTTTAGATAACTAAAACATGGTTGGAGGTGCAGTGGGATTGGGTAGTGTATGCAACTGCCAATACCTTTTTTTTCCAGATATGTCATTAGTTTTTCTCTATTGTTTGAAAGTATGCTGAAGTTGTTGAAGACATGTCTTGAATGTTGCTGAGTGATGGGTGTCTTGAAGTTTTGGATGCTGTTTGAGTATGTTTGTGCATTGCTTATTCTTTTTTCTGTTCTTTTTTCCAGTTTCCTTAACTTTATTCTTAGCATGGCTGCCTGTAATTCATCCAGTCTGCTGTTTATACCTCTTAGTTGATGGACGTACTTGTTATCTGCGCCATGAGCTCTTAACATCCTGAGTTTTTTAGCTAGTTTGTCATTGTTGGTCACTATCATGCCGCCATCTCCTGCTGTGCCGAGGTTTTTTGTGGGGTAGAAACTGAAGCAACCTATCAGGCCGTAGTTGCCTGCCTGTACTCTTTTATGTTCGCTGCCAACTGACTGGCAGCAGTCCTCGATGATTGGAATGTTGTGTTTGAGCGCTATAGCTGTGATGTGGTCCATCTTGGACATCTGGCCGTAGAGGTGTACTGGAATGATGGCTTTGGTTCTTCTTGTGATTGCATTTTCTATCTTGTTTTCGTCAATATTGAAAGTGTCTTTTCTTATGTCAACAAAGACTGGCTTTGCCCCGAGTCTGGTTATGCAGGTTGCTGTTGCAATGAATGTGAAGGGTGTGGTGATGACTTCGTCGCCTGGTTTGATGTTTAATGCCATAAGGCTTAATAGCAAGGCATCGCTTCCAGAAGCAACTCCTATTGCATGCTTGGAGTTGTTGTAGTTCTTGAATTCCTCTTCAAAGGAATTTACATTGTTTCCTAGGATGAGTCTTCCTGAGCTGAGTACGCTATGCACTGCTTTGTCTATCTCTTTCTTGTCTTGCTTATATTGTCTTGTCAGGTCAAAATATGGGACTTTCATTGGTTCTCCAGCAATTGGTCTTTTGGCACATCTTTTTTTTCTTTAGCAGGTATACCCATTGCTATCTTATTTTTTTTAATGTCTTGGGTTACAACACTGCCTGCTGCAATCAGGCAATCCTCATTCAATGTTTTGCCTGGCAGGATTATTGCGCCGACACCTATCCTTGCTCCTGTTTTCAGGGTAGCTCCTTTGTAATGCTTATAACGTTCTTCTGATCTGCCTGCGAAATTATCATTTGATGTCAATACTCCTGGTGCGATGAAGCAATTATCTTTGATTTCTGATAGGGCAGTTATGTAGACATTGGTTTCTATTTTGCAGCGCTTGCCTATCCTGCACTTGTTTTCTATTGCAACTCCTCTGCCAACAATTGTTTTTTCTCCTATGCTGACGTCTTCTCTGATCGATGCAAGGTCGGCGATTAATACATCTTTGCTTATCTTTGCGCCCCTATAGATGACACAGTTAGCGCCTACAAGGCAGTTGTCTTCAATTATAGTTCCTGGTAGGGATTTGGTTTCTGTTGTCTTGCTTATGGCTGCTTTCATAGGCAGTTTGCCTATGACTGTATTGTCGTCAATTCGGACATTGTTGCCTATGATGGTATCTGGATGTATGACTACATTGAAACCTATTTTGCAGTTATTTCCTATCTTTGCGTTTTTGGCTATTATTCTGTGTTTCATAGGAAATGAATCTCCTTTCCAAGTTCAGAACTTGTATAGATTGCCTGGACAAGTTCTAAGGATTTCCTTGCATCATGACCGTCTGTATATGTGATGTTGTCGCCTTTGAGCACATTCAGTATCTCTTGATAGACAAAGATGTGATTTGGACAGGATCCCTGATACATACCGTTTGCATATATATTGGGGGATAAGCCGTTTTCTATATCTGGTTTGGGACAATCTTCCACATGCCAGAATTCGATTTTATTCATTGCACTGCCTGAAAGCTTGACGCTTCCTTTTTCACCAAGGACTGTGATGCTGCATTCAAGGTTTTTTGGATAAGTGTTCACAGAGAATTCAACAGTTGCATAGCATCTGTTCTTGAAGGTTATTATAGCTGTTGCAAAGTCTTCAATTTCTATGTTATGAGCTAATGTGGCCTTCTTTCCAAACACACTTTTCACAGGACCCAGGATCCATTGTAGGATATCGATGTAATGGATGCCCTGATTGACGAGGGTTCCGCCGTCAAGTTTTTTTGAACCTCTCCAGTTTGACTCATCGAAGTATTTTTGTGGTCTTTGCCATCTGACAACCAATGCCGCTGAATGTATCTTTTTAAATTTATTTTCTTTGATAGCCTGTTTTAAGGCCTGGATAGCTGGATTGAATCGAACTTGTTTGACTGCAAAAAAATGTTTTTCATGATCCTTGGCCAGGTTGATCAGGTTGTCATTGTCTCTGAGATTTAGGGTTATTGGTTTTTCTAAAAGCACATGTTTTCCTGACAGGATTGTGTCCCTTGCCATCTTAAAATGCATGCCGTTGGGAGTGCAGATTGAAATAATATCGATATCATTTCTTTTCAACATCTTCTTATAGTCTGTGTAGAACGGAACATTCAACTTCTTTGCGACAGTTCTTTTTTTCTTGTCGATGTCGCAGATAGCAGCCAGCTCAGAGCCTTCGATACTGGCGATAGAACTAAGATGCATCTTTGCAATTCTACCACAACCTAACAACCCGAAACGGACAATGTCCATACTCTGAAGTGGAGATTATGACTATTTAAAGCTTTCTTTTTGAGGGAAGAGATGGAAAACTTTAAAAAAGAAACCTTGTTTTCAGGCTGAAGGGGGTGAAGAGTGAAGACAACTATTCTTTTATTGGCCAGCTTTATGGTGAGTTTCTTTGTTACTCTGTTTTCTGTGCCTGTCTGGATTAGACATGCTCATATGGCCAAGCTTGTCGGAGGCGACATGCATAAGAAAGGAAATCCCAAAATTGCAGAGAGCGGAGGAGTGTCTGTCATCCTGGGTTTTTTTATCGGCATTATGACATATGTTGCTATTAAGACCTTCTGGTTCAAGACTTTTCAGTCAAATATGTATACCATGGCTGTGTTGACTAGTATTTTGATAATATTCTGTATTGGTCTTGTTGATGATATCCTTGGTTGGAAAATTGGTTTTAGGCAAAGATATAAGCCTTTTTTTACATTGCTAGGCGCTCTTCCATTCATGGTTCTTAGTGTTGGTGAATCTACAATGGCATTGCCTTTTCTTGGAGCTGTGAACTTTGGATTACTTTATCCTCTTGTTATTGTTCCTCTTATTTTTATTGGCGCTTCAAATGCTTTCAACATGCTGGCAGGCTATAATGGTTTAGAAGCAGGCATGGGTGTCTTGATATTAGGAACTATGGGCTATGTTGCCTGGACCGCGAGCAATATCCCTGCTGCTGTATTCGCTTTTTGTACTGTATTTGCCCTGATTGCATTTTTAGTGTATAATATGTATCCTGCAAAGGTTTTCCCTGGTGATGTTCTGACATATCCTGTCGGTGCGATGATCGCTATTGTAGCTATTGTAGGCAACATGGAGAAGATAGCGGCTATCCTGTTCATTCCTTACTTTGTTGAATTGTTATTGAAATTAAGAGGAAAGTTCAAGAAGGAGAGCTTTGCTGAAATAAATGCTGATGGCGGTTTAAGTGTGAAAGGCATTTATGGCTTGGAGCATCTGATGGTTCGATTTATTGGCAAGTTTAAGAAGAAAGTCAAGGAGTTGGAGGTTGTTGTTGGGATTTGGTTATTAGAGGCTGTTTTTGTGGTTATTGCTTTGATGGCCTTTAATTTCTAATATTTCTTATTTTCGGTGCTCTTAAAAAATAGTTATGTTTGAAGAAAAACTTGAACAATGCTTTTAGATGCCAGATGGTAAATTTATTCAATAAGGATTTTCTTGAAAGCCTTTGCTCAAAGTGTATTATTACAGTTTCTGGATAATATGCAACTTCCCAGTCTTTTTTCCACATTCGCATGCAGTAGTCAACATCATCCACACAATACGGGAAGGTTTTTTCATCCATGAATCCGATTTCTTGCATTGCTTTTCTTCTGATCATCTGGCAAGCACCGATGACATAGCCTACTCTCCTTGCGTTGTTATGATCCCAATTCATGTACATCTCTTTTTCTATCAGTTTTTTTCCAAAGTTGAATCTCCTGAAGAACTTGGTCTTTAATGTGAAGAAGTTGCCGCAGGAATATTGGATTCTTTTGTCAGCATAGATTAATTTGGCGCCGCAGACGCCAACTTCCTGGTTTTTATCCATGAAGTCCACCATTTTTTTCAATGAGTTGTTTTTGATCAGAGTGTCCTGATCAAGAATCAATATATATTCTCCTTTTGCTGCTTTCAAACCTTGGTTTTTTCCGCCCGAAACACCTCGATTGGTTTTGTTCTGAATCAGCTTTACTTTCGGAAAATCTTTTTTGATCATCTCTGCTGTACCATCAGAAGACGCATTTTCAACAACGATGACTTCTTTTTCAACATCCTTTTGTTCAAAGATTGATTTTAAGCAGTTTCTTAGAAGTTCTTTCTTATTCCAACTGGTGATAGCTATTGTGAGTTTCATTTGTGTTTGGACAGGACAGAAGTTTAAATATTTTTGCAAACAAAATCCAAAATTGCGGTATCTACCTGCATGAATTTTGATCTTTTGGTTAGACTCAAAATCCAAAGATTTATATATAATTAATTAGTGCAGAGAGGTGTGAGGTGTGTTAGAATGAAGATACTTATGACAGGAGCCGCAGGGATGCTTGGTTCTACAATGTACCCTATCTTAAGAGAGCAGGGTCATGAGGTTATTACAACAGATATAAATACTTCTGATAAAGGTATAGAGCTTTTAGATGTCAAGGATAAGGAAGCAATCTATGCTTTTATAACGAAATATGATCCTGATGCAGTCTTCCATCTTGCTGCTGAGACCGATGTGGACAAATCGGAAATTGAAGTTGATCATGTGCATCATGTTAATGTTATCGGTACCCAGAATGTTGCCCTGGCCTGCCAAGAGTATGATAAGCTGATGATCTATATCAGTACTGCGGGCGTGTTTAGTGGGGACAAGGAAGAACCTTACACTGAGTTTGATGATCCGAGGCCAGTTAATGTTTATGGAAAGACCAAGCTTGAGGGTGAGAAAATTGTCAGGGAGCTTTTGAACAAGTTCTTTATCCTTCGTGCCGGCTGGATGGTCGGAGGCGGTGTAAAGGACAAGAAGTTCGTTATGCAGATCCTGAAACTGATCAAATCTGGCAAGAAAGAGATTCCTGTTGTAACTGATAAGATAGGTAGCCCGACCTACACGGGTGATTTTTCAAGAAATATTATGCCTCTTGTGGAATCCAAGAGATATGGCTTGTATCATATGACCTGTAAGGGTAGATGCTCCAGGTTTGATGTTGCCAAGAAGATTGTAAATCATCTTAATTATGATGTCAAGATCAATCCGATCACTTCAGATAAGTTTCCATTGCCTGCTCCGCGAGCAGCATCTGAGATGATGAGAAATTTCAAAATGGATATGATAGGCCTGAACAATATGCAGCATTGGGAGGCTGCGTTGGAAGAGTATCTGGATGATTTGAAGAAAAAAAAGGTTATCTGATTTTTTTAGCGTGTGTTGTTATTTCGTTCTTTAGGAATGCGAGAGCCTTATGGAAGTAGTATCCAATATCTTTTAGTCCGATGTTACCTGATTTCAGCATGCACCAGAATTGGGTGATGTATGCAAGGGTTCTTAGTCTTGCCTGATCTTTTTCCTTGACACCAGGCAGTTTCATGATGAAATAATCTTCGCGAAGCCACTTGTCCCATTTTTTATAATATTTTGGCTTGATTAGTTTGTATTTCACTGCAATATCATAAAGATCACTTCCAGGATATGGTGTTGTAATGGAACAGGCAATAAAGTCAAGCAGGCCTTTTCTAACCAGGCTTTGGGCGAACTTTAAGGTCTTCTTTGATTCCCTCACATCCTCGAAAACCAGTTTGCCCTCCTCTTCCCAAGCATTGTTGAACATGAAAAGGCCTAAAACCTTGATCTTATGCTTTTTGAGTAGTTTGCATGCATTGATTACCTGTTCTTTGGTGATATTTTTTCTTATTCCCTTTACTGTTCTGGGATTTACAGATTCGATTCATAAATGCACATACCAGCATCCTGCTTTTTTCATGTTCCAGACTAATTCGTCAGTGATAGGTGCTGCTCTCATCTGGGTCTTCCATGTGACTTTAAGCTTTCTTTTCCTGATCTCTTTGCAGATATTGATTGCATTCTGCAGATGGTTGTTGAATTCATCTGAGTTATCGAAGAATTCCTTGTAGGCAAACTGCTTGTTAAGATATTCCAGTTCATCTGCAACGCTCTTTGGGCTCCTTAATCTTAGTTTCGGAGATGAGCATTTCCAGACCTTGTTTGAGCAGTAGGTGCAGTTGAATGGACATCCTCTGGACATGAAAATTGCAGCTTCTGGCGTTTGTTTGAACAGGAACCATCCCCTGTATTCTTTTCTGTTTATAAGATCCCAGGCAGGGATAGGCAGCTCATCAAGATTCAGAATGTATCTTCGTATTGGTGTGATTTTAACCTGGTTCTTTTTATTCCTATATGCGATGCCCTCTATACTCTTCCAATCCTTCTTTTTTTTAATGATATCTATAACAGTCTCTTCTCCTTCACCAATGACATTGATATCTGCTTTTGACGCTTCTAATGATTCCTTTGGAAATGCAGTGGCGTGGGGGCCTCCTGTCAAGATGAATATGTTTGGTCTCAACTCTTTTATTTTATTTATAAAAATATAAGCATCTGTTGCAACCAGGGTGCTGTATGAGACGCATAGTATATCTGGATTGAAATCAAGAATTTCTTTTATGGTTCCCTTGAATCCTCTTAGAAGCCCATCTGTGATCCTAAGCTCTGTTTTTGGAAGCTTTTGCCTGATATATGCTGCAAGATAGAGCACGCCCATAGGCGGCCAGATGCCCTCGCTGAGTTGGCCTCCTATCGGTTTTTTTATTGCGGGTGTGAATATAAGCTGGATTCTCATTTTTCAACAAGCTCTTTGAAAACTTCATGGGTTTTTTCTACACAGATATCCCATGTGAACATCTCATGGACCATCTTGAGACTGTTTTTACCCATCTCCTTGGTTTGGTTTGGGTCCTTGATCATTATCTTAAGGTAATTTGTTAGTTGATCTAGGTTGCCTTTTTCCATTATGAATCCATTATGTTCATGCTTGATCTCTAAAGGTATGGCGCCTATGTTGGTGCTGATGGCTGGTTTTTTGCAGGCCATTGCTTCAAGAATAGATAAGGGCATGGCTTCCAGATCGCTTGGAAGAGTGAAGACATCGAACAAGTTGTAAAAGTCTTTTACCTCTTCACTCTTTATGTAGCCTGCAAAGACTACCTGTTTGGAGACATTAAGCCTTCTTGCTAATTGCCTAAGATCATTCATGGTCTCGCCTTTTCCTCCAATGACTAGTTTTACATTTTCATTTCTCAATCTAGCCATTGCCTTGATTAATAAGTCAACTCGTTTTCTTTTCTCAAGCCCGCATATGGTTCCGATGATGAATTCGTCAGTAGAGATGTTATATCTTTGTTGTAGGTAGTCAGCTTTTTTTTCTGGTTTATAGGTTTCAATGTCAACTCCATTCGGGATGAATATGATCTTCTCCTTTTTTATTCCTTCCTTGGTTAATTCGTTTGCAATGGGTGCAACTGTTATTATCCTGTCCATTTTTCTTAAGACTGCCAGTTGGACTTTTCTGAGATAGTTGTCTCTGAGATGATGCTGGGTGACAATAGAAGGTATTTTTTTCCTGAATATCTCTTTCCACATCAGGACGCTAGGGCCGGGTATTCCTGAGTATGAAGGTCTGATGATGTCGAACTTCTCTTGCTTGTATAACTTCTGTATATGGAATGGGAGTCGAGCTGTGTAGATCCAGGGATTATATCTTCCTCTTATTTTTGTAACCTTCATATTTGGGAAGGGTTCGTAGAATTGATCTTTTGGTAAGAACATCCTGAAGAACATGTCGTTATAATTGCAGAGCCTTTTTAAAACATTGTACTCGTATATAGCACCGCCTCTGAAATCATGAGGTGAAAATCCTGTGTGAGGACAGCAGATCCTTATTTTATCTGTACTCATTCTTGAACCACTCTATCATCCTTCTCAGACCCTCTTTTAATTCCACCTCTTTTTTGAATCCTAGCTTGTTGATGATCTTGGTATTGTCAGCTAACAGAACTTTGATATCTCCTTTCCAGCTCTGGCCTGTGTAATAGATCTCTGTTTTTAGATTTTGAAGTTCTATTATGAGGCTGACCAGCTCTTTGATGGATGTGGCCTTGCCTCCTGATATGTTGAAAACCTCTCCTATTGACAGTTTGCTCTTGGCTGCGAGCATAAACGCTTTGACTGTATCGCTGATGTATGAATAGTCCCTTATCTGTTCTCCTGTTCCCAGAACTTCTAGTTTTTTTGGGTTCTTATTTAACTTGGTCAACAGATCAAACATGACATATCGTCTTACTCTAGGGCCATAAGTGTTGAATATCCTGAAGGCTGTAAACGGCAGGCCAAAGCTTTCATGATATGCAAAACCAAGTCTCTCGGCTGAGAGTTTTGTAGCACCATACGGTGAGATCGGATGTAATGGATGGCTCTCGTCAATTGGCGGATTGATTGGATTTCCATAGACTGCAGCAGTAGATGCATATAAGACCTTCTTGACATCTGAATCTATGCATGCCTTGAAGACATTGAAGCTGCCTAAGGTATTTGCCTGAAAGTCATAATGAGGATTCTTTACCGAATAAGGAACATTGGCATTGCCAGCCAGATGGAAGACAACATCCTGGTCTTGCATTATTTCCTTGACTTTATCAAAATCCCTGACATCAATCCTTTTGAATGATATTTCTTCTTTTGATTGGTCCAGGTTTTTCAAGAAACCGTCTTTTAGGTTGTCGATGGCTGTTACATGTGCACCTTCTTCAACTGCCATGTCGACTATATGCGACGGAATGAAGCCTGCAGCGCCTGTTACTAGAACATTCTTGTTTTTTAGATTCATGAATTAAAACACCCCAACCATCTGTAACATTTGATTTATTTATAAAGATTACTCCTTTTTTCCATATATAAAGTAGGTTTTGCCAATTATTATGTTCATAAAACCATTGGAAAGAAGAGGTTTTAGTTCCCTTAGTTTATATGGAATATAATATTTATGTTTCATTATTTTAAAACCAGCTTTTCTTATCAAAGGAATTAATGTTTTTGGCAGGTATTTATCCTTTGAGACTGTGTTCTTGTTTAGGAAAGCAGCATATTTATTCTGTTCCTGGATGATAAGTTTTCCATTTGGTCGTAAGAGCTGTAAAATCTTGTTAAGAGACTGTGAAAGATTTGAAAAATGATGCAGTGAGTTAATCATGATTATTACATCAAACTGGTTCTTTCCTTTTAGGTCTTCGATGTTTTTTTCATAGAATTTTATCTTTTGTTTGTTTGTTTTTGTAAGGAAATCTTGAGCTTTCTTTATCCTTTCATGACTTATGTCTATACCGATGCAGGTTTTTGGTTTTCCAAAGTGTACTGTTGTTGCTGTTTTGATTCCATTGCCGCATCCGATGTCTAGAATATCTTTGTCTTGAATATCTGTTTGATCTAACAGATTGTCGATCATGTATTTAACATGCGAGTAACTCTTCTTTTCCTTTTGCATTATTTCTTTTATCATTTGTTGTTGTACTTTTCAATGGTTTTATTTAAAGTCTCTTCTATCTTTGGAGTGATGTTGTTCCAGGAATATTTCTTAATTTCTTCTAGGCAGTTTTTGCTCATTTCTTTTCTGAGGTTGTGGTCTTTGCTCAAGTGAAGGATGCTTTCTCTCAAGGCGCTTAAGCTTTTTGGATCGATTAATAGCCCTGTTTTACTGTCTTCTATGATATCAGGCACACCCCCCACTTTAGTGGCTATTATTGGGAGTCCAATAGACATTGCTTCTAATACCACGTTGGGAAGCCCTTCTGCATTGGTGGACGGAAGAACAAAGATCTTTCCTTTGAGCATACTCTGTAAGAGTGTGTCGTGCGAAAGTTTACCAAAAAACTCAATATTTTTTGATTTAGCCGCTAATTTTTTCAATATAGTTTCTTCAGGGCCGGATCCAATTATAGTTAGTTCCTCTTTTGTATTTTTAACAGCGTTTATCAGATAGTCAACCCCTTTGAGTGTGACCAATCTTCCTGCAAATACTATTTTATTTCCATTTGCAACTTTGCCAGGAATATCTATTCCGTTAGGGATAACATAGATTTTATTAGCATATTTCTTGCCAATAACTTGAAGCAGTTTGTTTCTTAACTGGTTGGTCTGTGCAATGATAACATTTGCATTCTTAAACACAAACCTGTTCAGTATCTGGTATAGGATGCTTGGACTGAAAAGGCTCTTTTCATTACCCAGAAACTTTCGTAGGTTGAATTCACCTTCCCCCCGAATCCACACAGCAGCCGGTATCCTGTAGAGCTTTTTTGCTATGACGCCTATCAGGCCATTGGGAGCTGTTTTCATACACAGGAGAACATCTTGTTTTGTTTGTTTTATTGCTTTAAGCGTTGAAAAGATGCCGCTTATGCCTCTGAGGAAAGGGAATCTGATCACTCTTACTCTTTGGATCTTGAAAGGATAGTTTTCATCTTTTCTCTTTGAAACTGAGCGGCTGATGATTTTTACTTCATGTTTCTTGCTTAGTTCTTCTGCAATTCTTACTGTTTGGAGTTCAGCGCCTCCTGTGTGATCAGATGGCAGAAGGTCTATTAAGATGGTTATCTTCATGGGCTGCTCCAACTAGTTTTTCTGTAATTTCCTTGAAATTTTTTAATGATGTTGAATAGTCCATAAGCCGCAAACATTATAACATAAGGCATGATAGGTACTGAATATCTGGCTCGCCCGCCCCAGAGAGCGTGTAAAATATTAAAATACACAATCACCAAGACAAGTAGAAAAACATTTCTTCTGTTTTTTAATGCTATTATAAGACCTACAATTCCTATCAATAATAAGGGTACATTGATAATTAGGCTTATCATGCTGGTTAATCTTGACTGCCCCCAATACCAGAATTTAGTGCCTTTGCTTATTATGGACTTGAGGCCTTTAATGCTGGTGAAACGATTGAATATTCCTGTTATGAAATTAGCATCGCTTTTGGATAGTAATGCATTGTTATTTATTATTTCTTTATTGTAAGTGCTTGAAGTTTCATAACCTGTGGATCTGATCAGGATAAACCTATCTGATACATGATAGTTCCTTATTGTCCATGGAGAAATCACTATTAAAGTTATGATAATTAAGAATGCTGACAGATATAGCGCTTTAATTTTATGTTTTTTTGCAGTAAAAATGAAAATTAATGCAAAAACAATCGGAAAGAACTGTAGGGTAGCCCTGCAAAGCATTGCCAATCCAAACAATACACCTGTTGCCAAAGCATTTGAAAGAGTTGGTTTCTTTATTAGGTCAATAGAACAAAGCACAGATAGCAGAAGCAGCAGAATAAACAGCGGTTCTGTATTGAGATGACTGCTGTATCTGATGGCCAGAGGGTAAACGGCGTAGATTGCAGCCGAGATAAGACCTGTCTTCTCGTTGAAAAGTCTCTTGCCAATCAAGAAAATGATATAGCAGGACAGTCCCTCCATAAGCGCTTGCAGGATGAAAATGGGAGCATTATGATAACCAAAGATGAAATAGGTGATCATGATGAATCCTGGATACAAAAGTGGATGAGATAGACTTACGCTGCCTCCTTGGTCTGTGTATTTGCCGTAACCGTGTCCTTCAAGAACGTTTTTAGCAATTAAGTGGTAGCCATCTGTGATTGGTTGGCCATCAGAATTAACTGCAAACACGTCCATATCATAAAGTTTTGGCATAATTACAAATGAAGCTAAGAGTCTGATCAGGATTGCAAAGATTATAATTATAATCAACCATCTTTTATGATTAGATTTGATTTTCATAACCCCCAAAACACCTTCTTTGTTAAATTAAATTTTAAAGGTTTTCTACCCTTTAAATAGTTTATTTATATTTATATATTACTGATGAGTAAACTTTATAGATTACTGGGAAATAGACACATAGAGTGTATATACATTTTTTTGACCAAGAAACATTTTTCAATTTTGAATACTTCTTCAGACACACTCTTGCCTTTTTATAATCTCTGAATTTGAGATAGAGAACCATTTTTCCCTCTAATTTGAAATGGTTCTTGTCGGATTTTTTAATGATTTTTTCAGGATTGAATTTTTCATAAGAATCAACGCCATGGTCAATTCTTTGCTTATAAAAATACCTGATTATTTTGATTAGTTGTAAACGTTTGCCAGCACCATAAACACTCATGGTTTCTAGATTGTACCTGTGCTTGATTAAGACCCTTTTTAGATTGATCATCTTCATTCCTTTTGTTAAAAGGTTTAAGTATAAGTCATAATCCTGGGCAAGCTCAAACTTTTCCCTATAAAATAATCCTTTGTTCCTAAACATTATAGATGAATGAACAAACGGATTGTCTTTTGGTAATATTTTCTTGATTTTTTTCCAATCATATATTACTCTTCTTTTTGGTAACTTCTGGCCTTTATCATCTATATTGATATAATCAGTTCCACAAAGAATGATTTGCTTATTTTTTTCTAAGAATTCATATTGTTTTTCTAGTCTCTTCGGTAATGAAACATCATCTGCATCCTGCCTTGCAATATACTTTCCTTTTGATATTTTTAAACCTTTATTTAAGGATTTGGTCAGGCCGATATTTTTCTTATTGATGATTAGTTGGATTCTTTTGTCTTTTATTTGATACTTCTTTATGATCTCTAAGGTGCTGTCAGTGGATGCATCATTAATTATTATAAATTCAAAATCTTTGAATGTTTGATTAAGGATAGACTGGATACTTTCGTCTAGGAACTCTTCATGATTGAAGACAGACATTATGACTGATATTTCTGGTTTTATTCTATTGCCCCCATTGATATAAACGTTAACAAACAGATATTAAATATTTTTGCTTTCTTAAACACCCGCAATCTACTATTTTTCAACCTTGAT
>CAZYIM010000010.1:0-70164 GCA_964647565.1 uncultured Methanosarcinales archaeon | reverse complement strand
ATTCTGAATAGTTATGAAAAAGATTTTGTCTCATTTGATGGAGAAACTTCTTTTGCGTCTTTTCGTCTTGAAACATCAAACGTAGCTTTGTAAAGAGAGGTTTCAACTGATTTCAAATAACTCATAGTCTTAATGCCTCCTGTATATGTATGCCAGCCTTCTATGTTTCGTTCAGCAGCCCCTGTCCTAGTCGAACCATAGTTATAATAACCCCACTCCCTGGCAGAATTACCAGGAATATCCCAATCGTACGTGAAAGCTACCCAATCACCCTTATTTGAACTTTCACTGTTCAAAGGATTAAAATCAGGTACAGGACTTCCATCAATATACGCTGGTCCCAAAACAGCTGTCAACTTCCAAGAGGAGGGATACTGCTGAATAATATTTCGCACCATCATCAGTTTTATGTCCATATCATAATCTACAAAAGAGCCAGAAGGTTGAAAAGACTTGTCGAATTGAGTCCACATCACGTCGCCACTCCTGTATATTCTTTCAGTGCTTGCCTTAACAGAAGGATCTCCATACACCAATCTTGAACCATCTGTCAAAGTCACCACGAACATATCTATATCTCCCGACATGGTCTTGCACAAGCCCAACTCCTTGTTCAACTGGAGCCTCTCTTCAGCATTTTCATACGTCAATCCCTGAATAGGCCTTGAGCTTGAGACTGCAGGATCATAATCTTCACAATGATCAATCTGATTATAAAAGTCAATATCTACAGCGTTCCTTGAAGGAATATTGGCCATGAAAAACTCTGCATCAGCTGAAGTAGTGTGCCTGCCAGTTGTGGCAGAACTCCCCAGGATCATACTGCCGCCGACACCAGGGCCAGAAATAGCATATATATCT
Source organism: uncultured Methanosarcinales archaeon (assembly GCA_964647565.1). GTDB lineage: Archaea > Nanobdellota > Nanobdellia > Woesearchaeales > CAZYIM01 > CAZYIM01. Next base: position 69,303 of record CAZYIM010000010.1, on the reverse strand, counting down.
GGGCTACCTCCATCGCTCAAAAGAGGCTTGTCATCCCTTACGATTTCTTCATAAAAAGGATCATACAAGTAGCCATTCTGCTTATGCGGAGCAGGTTTTGTGTTTACTGTTGTTGGAGATGCACCGACCACATAGCCAACCATAGAAAATGCGCTATAAGCAGTACCAGCATAACCATAAATATTGATTAATTCAACGATGGTCTTTGATTTCATCAGATCAACCTTGGTGCCCTTAGTAAACCCTACGAGATCAATTGCATCTGTCAAGGAAAAGAAAGTTCCTCTGCTCCCAGACATTTCATAGGCAATTGCCTTAAACATAAGCCAATGAGCGATTTTAAAAACAAAAGGGGTGGCTTTATCTGGCGATGTCACACAGGCAATTATAAACAGGATTATCCAGGGGACGACATTCACCAGTTTCTTATACCAAGGAGTTTCATCCTTGACCACCTGCTTCCATATCATGTAAACATTATCAGGATAGTTACTGTCAGTAATCTTCAAAGTATCATCAGGCAAACCCTTGACAAACCTATTAATGGATCCTATATCCAGGCTCCATCCAAGCCCAACCCAACTGGCTTCTGATTCAATGGGTATGCCTCCTCCTCCTGTGTAATACAGATTTATTGGAAAAGAGGAGTCACCTCGTCCAGGCACGTTTAAGAGGGGTAAGGTCAGTGTCATATCCCCAGTTGAATGATAAATCTTATCCTCAAATTTTACATCTATAGTCGGAGCCTCTGCTGCAGAAAAGACGCTCATAGCCATAGAAAGAGAGAGAACCAAGTATATGAAGACGATTGAAACCAGTTTCTTGCAGTATTGTCTCATTTTATTTATTACCTGGTATATTGTCCATGTCCTCGGTGAACGTAGAACCCACATCTGTTCCGAGAGAGGTTATGCCCATAGTCGAGTCCGGAACTGCAGGAGTTGTGATTATTTCCAAAATCCATCTTTGGGATGTGGTTTTTTCATATGATCTCCAGAATGAAGGAGCAATTTCCTGAATATTATTCAGTTGTAGCCCCATGCCTGGATTTCGGGTTATCTTGTAAAGCCCGCCTCTCCTTGACATGTGAAGTTCTTTAACGTAAAAAGGCTTACCGTCTTGGTCTATGTAAAATCGTACCACATCACCAGTCTGAACAAGGGCCATCAGATTCTTTTCTCCTGAAACCAAAGGTTTACTGCCTGCAAAATGCTCTAAAGAATCGATTTGTTGCAAACCTAGCTTGTTAACATTATCCCTGCGGTACCAGTTCATGTAAAGAGCCATCGCTAATCCGTCACTACCAACCCAATTTTTAATTCCGTCAACAGGGGAAGAACCCGCTGTTGTAATTACGCCACTAGGTCTGAAGACAAAGTCAAGATCTTCTGGTATTAAATATTCCACAGGATTCTTAATGCCAAAAGTTACATGTGGATCAGGAGGTATCTTTTCAGGGGTGTAAAAATAATAAAACTTGGTTTGATAAGTATCAGGTTTGAGAGAAGCCAACGCAGCAGTAACATGAGGTGGTGCTACCTTGGCCTTTGCATGAAGCACATCTGGCGCTTCCGGAATGCCAAGATCAGGGAGAAGTGTCTCGGAATTTATTGATCTGAATGGATTGTTAGCAAATCCTACATAAGGATTCATCAGTTCAGGCTTAAATAGATCTTGTGAAGATGAGCCAACCAGATACCTGCCTAATTCAGGATCATAAAAAATCCCACCAACCAGATAATCTTTAGTAATGCTGTCAAACAGCATACCCTTGAACTTGAAATATCCCTCTTCCTGCTCAACTACAACGTAAGGCACTTCACTCCCAAAAGGCTGATAGTCCTGAAGAAGCAAGATTTGATTCTCTGAAACAAGATTTCTGACATTGCCTTGAAAATCAGTTATATAATAATCAATCTTAATATCATCTTTACCTGAACCTTGAACGTCTGACGCCTGTCTGATTATTGCCACAGGCTCAGCATTAGCGTTTATTATGCTCTCTCTTATGGAGAAAACAAAAGGCGTACTAAGTATAACAAGCAGAAAACATGCATAAATTAAAATAAAGGTTCTCATTTTTTGTTTGCTCGCTCCTCGAAAGCCCTGTTAATCAAATCCTCGCTCCATCCTACCTTCAGAAGCTGCGTCTTTATCCATGCTTCTTTATGACCTTCCTTTATAGCTGCACTAATAAAAGTGCAAAGCTTGCTGTTGTAGGCATCATCAGGTTTGTGTATTCCATGATCAGTCATCATTTCCTTAAGCACACGCAGTTTAGAGCGTTGATACATGTATAATGAACCCACAGTAATAAGCAATATGAGTAATATTACAAAAACAGTAGTTCCAAATGGTTTTTGTGCATCACCTGAAAATGGTTTTTGTGTTGCTTTTTTCTGATCATCATTGTAGTCGATAACTGCGTTTTTACAACTCATAATAAGATTTGTATTAGTAAGCTCGTCACAATGTTCTGGTTGATTAGTTGATATTGCAGAACGCATTATGCAACGAGGATTACCATCACAAACCTTTTCAAGATCAGCAGCAGAGGCATAATTAACTGAAGCTAAAAAAATTAATAGAACTGTGAAAATCAACAAACAAACCGCAAATCTAATCCGCTTCATTCTCAGCATCCTCTTCTTGTTCATTATCCGCTCCAATACCCCCTGTAACAGTGAGTTTAGCACTTGTAACTCTCGCATTTATAGGAATTACAAAATAAGTTAATTGAGATTGTGGAGTATTAAAATTAAAGAAAACCTCATCAAAATTACAATCGTAAAAGGATTGTGCAAATGTAGTGACTGGACTATTAAAAGAACAGCCAAAAGGCACACATCTACCATTGGCGTAAATGTTTTCAGAACCAAGGCAACACCCACATTCGGCAGGATTCAACAAATTGCATTTCAGATGATAATCATTAGAAATATCGCATCCTGCACTGACAGCCTGTATCTCTGTATGTTCACAAGCATAAGCAGGTATATACTTTGAATCTACGTTCTTAAAAACAGCATTGGTAACATAGTAGTAATATTTTTTTCCAGGAGATATAGCAGAATCTTCATACTTATATAACCAACCCCTTTGTGTTTTACGGGAAGTAGCATTAAAGCTCGAAGCAACCCTTACAAAAGGTCCTAAAGGAGTATCAGATCTGAAAATCCAAGAGTGTATATCTAAGTTCGTTATGACTTTGATCTTATTCAGCCAACTGATCTCTATTGCGCCTGCTTGTCCTTGTTTAACCAATAAATTGGTTGGTTTTGGAAGCTGTTGACATGATTCCGACTCTGAGTTGCTATCAGCAGAAAAGCATTCTGGATCATTAGGAAAATCTATTTTCGTGTCCAGATCATTATCAAGACCATCATCACACTCAATCGCAGGATTAAGCTCAGACAAGTCTTCAGCTGCATAACAACCAGGATCATCAGGAAAATCAGAGAGACCGTCACCATCATTATCCACACCATCCTTACAATCGATACCCTGCTTTGTTGAGACAGATTTTAGTTTGCAGGTGTTAGAACAAAAGTCATCATCAATCCGATTTCCATCATCACACAGTTCTCCATTCGAACTCTCTCGAACACCATTACCGCATTCGCCGATCGATAAGCACCTGCAATCCACACACTCAAGACCTGATACGCAATTTCCGAGTGCAGTTTCTCCACAGACCTCTCCACTATTTACTGCACCATTACCACAGAGACTTACATCTATCCTACAATCAAAATCATACTCAACACATTTTTCGCAATAGTTTTGCTTTTCAAGACTATTCCTCAAATCAAATGCAACCCAAGAACCACTCGCATCACACAACCAATTATTTTCTCTGTTGCAGCTGTCTGGGCTGCAGCTTGCTGCTGAACAAGCAGTTCTACAACAAACAGTATTACAATCAGGAAAAGTTCCAAAAAAAGATTGACCTAAACACACGTTGCCTGCACTACAACAATAACCCCCTGCATCAACACAGGTATCAATAACCTGTTTTCGGTTCATAACTATATCCTGCGCCTCAATAAGACACATTCCTGAAGCAGGGAAGGAAAGAGTAATACTTTTATCCTGAAAATCTGGTGCAGAAGCAGTCACAGTTGCAGATGTTGAAAAGATAGGAACATTAACAAACGCATAAGAACCTTGCACATCTGTATTAGCTGCATGATTAGATATTCTGACAGTAGCATCTGCAACAGAATCACCTGTACTGTCCAAAACCCTGCCCCTGACACCACAACTTAAACCTTCACCTGTACAAACAGAACTGGAAGCAAGACATTGAGCCTCGCTGGCAAATAACTTGGTTGAAGGATCAGTAGCACAACAAAAACCAGAAGTAATTTTCTGGTCTCCACACATACACTCATTTGGGTTGTTGTCTTCGCAATTAGCATAAGAGCAGGTAGGAACATACTCAGTAAAAAAATGGTCTGCACAATTGTCGAGGATACAGTCGCCAGCGCCAAAGTCCGCATCATACGCAATCCAACCTTTATCCACACCAATACAAGAACCATCCATCTCAGTATAAGCAAGTGAAAACTGGCCAACAGAACCCAAAACGCAGCAGCAACCTTGAGCACCAAGAACATAAGAACTGCTAACTAGAATAACAACTAAGCTAATCAAAGCTAAATAAATATGCTTTACATTCACTAAACTCAACCCTCTTATGGATTAACCCTGAATGTCCTCATATAAATAGTTTTTGAAATCCTCAGATGCAAGTATTTAATGATGCTGAAGTTACATCCGCATCACATGTAAAGCCAGTCTTGCAAGCATCATTCTGACCCCCGGCACCGTTGTTTGCATGATCACAAGCTGTATAACAAGACAAAGAAGGACCTGTATTTATTACGGCGTAATTATTAGGACATGAAACTAACCCGCATTCACCATCACAATATTGTCCGCTCTTTGGATCTTCAGGAGGAGAAGGATATATTGTATTAGGTGGTAAATTATTACAAGCAGCTGACGATGCTGAACAAAAAGTGTTATCACAAACACAAGTGGATACATCGAGTGTACAGACACCAGCATTACAACCAGCCTTACATGCAACACCTTTATCTGATCTGCTTGGATCAATATCAAACTCAACATCCCCATATGTGGCGCCAGGAGCTGATGTACATGCTCCCCTCCCACAATAACCCGTAATAGCAGGATCTGCTGTCAACCCCGCATTAACAGCTCTCTTTTCGAAGGTATCTCCTGTATAAAGGGCACAAGTTGTTGGTGTAGAGAGGTCACCTCCAGGTACAGAATTAAAATAATCCTGGTGAGGCCCTACACAACGCTCTTCTTGCCAGGTTTCACCGTCAAAGCATTGGTTAGCCGGCGTGATTTCAAAATCATCTGTCATGCTTCCGTTGCATATATTGCCTCTTTTACCATCACAATACCTATTAAATGTCCGCGTAAAGATATCGTTCGCTTCAGGCCGATTTATATCTGCAGGCATGCTGAATGTTTGGGTAGAAGAATAGGGTATAGATATTGCTGTTAGACCAAATGGCTGTGGTTTCTTGTATTTATTAAGATCAAATGCAAAGAAAGGCCCAAATTCAGATTCATTGAAACATACTTGGTTTTCTCCAATGCCAAATATAGTCCCATAAGGACTCCCAGTTGTACCATCATGACAGCAGCTGTGGTTGGCGAGGAAAGGATCATCTCCAGATAAAGTGTCAGTATAAGGGAATATATCTGGAGCTGCAGCTGTTGTCCTGTAGGGTAAACAGGCATAAACTTCAACATCTTTGGTAACTGGAACTGTCCAGAATTCCATGGGGGGTAATGAGTATTTTGCAAAGAGCGTGAAATTTAATTGATATTTTTTATATTGGTCAGGAGGAGAGGGTACAAAGTTCGATTTGGTAAATATGGTCTCTGTTATATTTGAAATATTGCGTGTTGTTAAGGGTAGATCCAATGATGTTATTGCTTTAGTCACATTAAACTGATCATTACCCGCTAGCCTGAAATAAGTCCTGTTAACAATCGTGGCATTGAACCAGTCGATATGTGAACCTATGGTTGTCATTGTATATGGGTCTTCAATAGACGCATGTGAATCATTGATATCTGAATAAATGTTAGAGACCTCAAGTACAGGGTTGGGCAGATTAAAGACCAAGATAGAGACATTCTGGTAATCGACCAGTCCAGATGGTTCTTGGATCCAGACAGATGTAAAGTGCCAGCCTGAGTCACTTAAATTGGTCATGTAATTGGCGCTATGCTGGGTGGTTAGGTATTCAGAAGATTTAGTCCAGTTATTCTTGACTACATTCTTTCTTATCTGACACTGGTTGATGCATTTTGCACCATTACCAGGAGGTACTGTATCTGCTTTACAACAATCAAAATCAAAATCAGTATAATAATTCTCTCTCCAGCCTTTGTAGGTGTAGTTGACAGGATCATCGTCTGCATCCTTGCCTATTGGCTTGAAGAATATCTCTTCACCAGCAGGAACTACATAGTCGAACCTATCTATAGGTTCATATTTGATATAATCAAGCACAGGTCTTCTGTTCTTTATGGCAAACTCTAGGATAAACGGCTTGCCCTTGATCAAAGAATAATTATCATAAATCCGCATCACATCGTCATAAGCACCAAGAGTTGTACAACCCACGCAAGAATTAGGTATAACCTCAATAAAAAAAGAAGAGTCAAGCAACCCATACAAACTAGCATCATTTGTTCTTTGCGTCTGATTGGCAGGATCAAAGAATATCTCCTGTGACTCTTTTCTTATAAGCTCTCTTGCAATATCAAATGACCTTTTCAATCGTATATCTTTTTTAATCTGGAAATCCATAAAATCAATGATAGGCCGTTTACCCCAAACTAGCACTGTAACAGGATAGTGCAATTTAACTGTTATACCAGAATTTCCGTAAATAACTGTTGTTTGAGCCACCCCAACAGATATGTTATGCTGAAACCTTTGTTCAAAAATAGAAAAGTCTGCACAACTCTGCACTTTTTTAGCTATATAATTTTCCAAGGAATTCTGGACATTTCCTGCTTTTGAATATTCATTTTGAGAGCAGTCAAATATTTTGACGTTACCTGTTCGGTCTGTACGCACTTCAAGGCTATTTGGCCCATCTGCATTACAAAGCAATGAAAGTGAACGCCTGCCATAAGGCCCTCCAAAACAATCACCTCCAAGAAAAAACAGCAGTATTTCTTGAAAATTCTTATATTGAAATGGATAATTTGGTGCAGAAGGATTTATACAAGTCTCATTTTGCAAGGTTATACCATAAGAAACATCATATGTCTCATTATATTCTGTGACATTAAAGGGAATAGTAACATTACCATCAGGCTGAGTTGTTATATCTACATCTCCATCTTGATGTAAATAAAGAGCACCACCTTGCAACCCCAGCTTAACAATAGCATCTGTTGTAGCCTGTTCAAGACAAGATTCAACATAACTCTGAAGAGTTGACTGCTGAAGGAAATCCTGGACAGCAGTAGCAGCCTCAATCTTGGCTTGCCCCTGCAAAGCCAGATCTCTGATGAAAAGTATAAGTGCAAATGAGATGACCAACACTAAGCCTAGAATTATAAATATTGTAAACTGACCTCTTTTTTTTCCCATCTAAGAACCTAATTTATTATCAGGTATTTAAATTTTTACTTGAAAACAATGCTTGCATAGCTCACAGAATTCTTATAGTCTCCTGTGATGTCCCCTGAAGTATAGAATTGCTCCAACAGCACCTTTTCGGCGTTTACAGTCCTTAATAGCAACTCTATTGCATACGCACCACAGATAGTTGCCATCTTCTCATGCACGTATTTCATAAACCCATCTGGATCCTGATCCTTGATAAAGTTGATCACTCCACCATCAAGATCATATAATCTCTTCTTCACATCCGAAGAGAAAGGAACATACCTATAATTTCGTCCATAATGAGTAAAATCTGAACTTGCAATAAAGACTGCTCTTTTTTTGGTTTCCAACAAAACCTCTTTTATGTCAACAGCCAGTTTTTTCAAATCCGTATCTCCACTTAATAAAAGTGGCAGGATCTTAATTTTCTCAAGCTTTTTCTTGAATACAAATTGAAGGAAAGGCAGCTGCACCTCAATACAGTGCTCAGAATCATGGATATGTTTGTTTTCCTTGATAGTGCCCTTTTCCAATAACCTTCTGGCAAAATCCTGGTCCACTCTGACCTCCCCATAAGGCGTCTCAAAAGTCTCCTGTGTCAACGCCGACTGTCCTGTCTGGTGGCTAGGGCCTGCTATAATAAAAAAGTCTGGAAACTCAGACTCAGCTATTGCTTTATACGACCATGCGGCAGCAGGACCTGAATATACATATCCTGCGTGGGGAACCACAACTGCTTTAACCAAGTTTTCAGTCGATTTTGAGGGAAGGGCGCCTGGCCCTCGTTCAGAAAGAAAACACTTCTCAATCATCTCATCCATGCCAGTAATAGAAGCTGGATAAAAAGAACCTGCATACGCTGCTTTTCTCATAAAGAAACCTAGAATCAAAGAAGTATATAAATTTTACTTATGGAATCGATACTTGGCTCTTACTTAAACCGTCAGATGTAAACCTGATCAAAGGAGCAAGATACTGCCAGAAGTCAAATTCCGTACCTGTAGGATCAATTGAAAATACAATCTTCTTTCCGTTTGGTTCGGTTACAACATTCTTATCAAAGGCATAACTATCTAATGCATTAGTTAAATCATCCAATCCAGAAGTTGCAACATTTTCATAATGCACAAAGACAAACTCAGATCTAGTAGCTGATACTTGTTTAAGATCCCAAGTCTCGACCATGTAGGCATCTACAGTCTTGTTCATTGATGTGTTAATCCAGAAGAATGCCTTATAGAGCCTGTCAAAGTTGGATATTGATCCGAGCATATCTCCTGAAACAACAGTTATTTCATCCACATCAAATAAACTCCTAAATACATCTAGAATAGCGTTCCATATCTGTTCAAGAACACCCATATCCTGCTTGGTTTTTCCAAAAATAATTATCTGGTTTGTGTCATCCCAAAAAACCTCATAGTCCTGTTTTCCATCAGTACAACGTTCCATAACTGCTTTATTATCCACACCCAATTTACCTTTATCATCACAGATAGTAAAATCATCACCAAAAGAACCACTGTCAGGATCCTCCTTTTCTATTATTTCTTCATCTAGCTTAGTTAAGAAATCAGCAATAGTAGAAAACTGAATCATTTTTGCACTTACCAAGACAGAGTCATCCGTCCTCAATACACAAAGTGTTTGGCTATTCGTCAATACACCCTTTAAGTCATCTCCTAATGTTGTCTCGTTTGCGCGTCCGCAATGCAGGATGTAATCCTTATAATCTCCATCTGACTGACCTCCCTCCTTTGTAAAATGGCTGCTCAAAAGATAGTTGGCCATGATCTTCTTACTAGAGCTCCATGATCCCTTGTCACAATAATATTCACCAACAAAGGCGGTATCATTGACACAGAAGGCCTTATCGCCTGCATCAGGATAGTATGTAGAACCTCCATCAGCAGAACCAATATAACATTGAGTGCTATTTATGCAATAACCACTGAATTGATTGTTCCAATCAAGAGAAAGATTAGTTAGTTTCCAGTGAGCAGCGCCAGTCTCATCCAATATACATCTATAGCCTGTGAAATTTGAGACATCCTTAATAAAGCCAGTATTTTGTATTTTATTCTTGTCTTGTTCAGTATTAAATTCGTTGTCCATATATATCGGCGGAACATCACTGTGCTCCATATAATCAGAGGCCTTGATGCACTGATAACCATCCCAACAATTGTTTGCAGGACAACAGCTCTCAGAAGAGAAGGAAACAATATTATTAGGATCTAGGTCTTTGACATACATATAATACCAGTCCGCGCCGTCATTTTTATCTCCGAGACAACCAGAATCGCCATTATCCACTAAATAAGTAGTTGAGTTCCACCAATCATCTCTTAATACCTTGTTATCAGTATCAACATATATTTCATCATCAGTCAAATTAGCTATGCCGTCACATTCCTTACCATTTTTCCAATTAACATACGCAGCATACCAATCATAACGCTCAGTATCTTCAGGAGTTTCCCAGTTCCCGTCATGATCTTGTAATAATTTTATTGAATCATTATACCATTTTGGAAGCATGCGTGCAGGTATATTTCCTGTAACTGGCTTCGGAGCCTCCTTAAACTCCATTGAAATGAAAGCATCCCCTGATTGAAGTTCTTCTATGGTAATTATATCTTTATCAGCTCTGAACGCACTTTCCCAAACTCCCTCGTTCGAACAGAAGTGGGTACCGACTATGTCGCAGCGCCGACTATCTTCTTTGAAATCTGCAGCAAGAATAGCATCTGTGTAAACTTCATCACTCCAATTAAAGCCACAAGAATAGAATTTCAGGTCATTGTTTCCAACATAATAAAGAATATTATCATGGAATCCAGGCATTTTCTTACTGACTTTGTTGTTGCTCATGACAGGAATACCACCAAAGCATCCACCTTCACTATCAGCATAGAATTCTTTATTCTGCAAGCCCACCCCCGGCGCAGAATCATAACCGCAGCATTTAGTGCCTGTCCAGAAAAATGGCCAGTTGTAGATACAAGCCTCCTTGTAAGGTGCATAGAATTCATCCTCTTTACCAGGATCAGGAGTTGTAGTTGGGGTTAAGGAAGGCAGCCAATTCTTGTAGTTACCTGAGCAGTACCAATCTGTTGCAGCATCGCTTTTTTTAAGAGCTAGATTATCCAAATAGAGTATATAATCTAATCCTGATGTTTCTCTAAATTGAAATGTCACTTTTGTTATCACAGCATCAACACTTTCAATATTAAAGTAATACCTATGAAAAATCTCAGGGATTGGATTAACAGGCGACTCTTCATAACCAATATCTAATATTTGGTTAACATCAATTAATTCAATTGGGTCCTGATCTTCTGGTTTAAGTATAACTTTCTGGAACTCCAGATTTTCAGAATACCAAAGATCAAATACCAAATTTTCAAAATCCGACCAATCCATTTTTTTATTTGGAAGATGTACAGGTAAAAGAACCTGTTCTTCAGGTGCGGCTACAGTATTTGAGATTTTTCTTGCTTTATTGCTAACAGTATCTTGTTCAGTAAAAACATCATAAGAATTTAAAATAAATAAAGATGTTCCAGGAGCAAAAATTTTCTTTGTATCATCAACATATTCAAAGTCCCCAACATCTTTTAGAAATAAATTTTTACATATTCCCTCTTTACCGCAACATTCAGCAAAAATGTTATCCTGGTCATTCAGGTAGCAGATAAAAGATTCGCTGCTCAAATAAGAGAAGGTTCCAGATTTTGTTAATTTAAGTTGTTTCTCTCCAAAGCAACATATTTCATCAGGATTATTAGTATCTGGAGTTTCCAGAACATCACCTTTACATTTATAGAATCTAGTATCAATAATCATACCATCTTGTACATCACCAACACAATCTATTGCAGGATCAACTTCAATACAAGGCACACCTAAACAGCAAGATTTTGTTCCTGTTGTATCTTCGTGAGTTTCCTTTGATACAATAAGTTCTCCAGGACCAAGACATACTTCAAAATTTGAGGTTCCATCAAAAGTACAAAGATGTCCATTTAATCCTGTTGGCCCCTCACAAGGAGTTGTTCTATCTCCTTTGCTCCTTCCCAGATTATGATTATAGGGATCAATAGTTACATCTTCTATATTAGCATCAGGATCATCAAAAGAACAATCATTATCACATCTGCAACTACCCTCAACATCATCGCATGAGTCTGTATTATCACAAAGACAATTTAAATTTTCAGTAGGGTCAAAAACAGGATATCTTTCTTGGACTGTTGATTTTTCAAAACATATACCACATTGAGATTCATCAGGTATTATGGAACCTGGGCTTTTTGATAATGCCCAAGGATCATTATTAAACGCAGTATAAAATCCTATCAAATCATCTTCATGTTTGACTAATAAACAACAACAAGCGTTTTCAGTATTATCACAACAACCCCCTGTGGTTGGATACTCATCCCAAAGGTTATCCCATGCAGTTTCATAATAAGGATTTTCATTATTACCATGAAATCGTTCTATATTTGTAACAGAACCCATCTGACAGACCAATAAATCTGTTTTACCTCTCCTAAAGTCAGGAAAAGTCTCATATACAGGAATATAGTTGCCCACAGGAGGAGTATCAGGATCATTATCATCATCTGTTGGTGCTGAATGCACTAAATCTCCAAAGTTAGGTGCGTTGTTATCTGCATCGCAAACATACCATTGATCGTAATTGCTTATGAAGTCATATGATGCTGCAGAGACAACATTTGCTAGAAGAAAAGCAACTAAAACAAAGACTAAGAAAAGCAATACCCCTCTTTTTTTCATGTTCTGAATACCAGCGTTCCTTATTTATATGTTTTTTTGTTTTAAGATGGACTTCTTGGCATCTCCTGGACTCATACCTAAAGTTATGCCAAAAGCAACTAAATCTCTAGGCGCCCTCATCTCAAAAGGTTTGGTTGCAAAGGAAGCTATTTGTACTTTCACTTTGAACTTCTTATAGAACCTAAGGTTCTGTACCATCCTGCCGACCAGTAGCTCTCTTCTCCGAGCTTTAAGCAAATCATTAAAGCTTATGCACAAGGTCTTGTTTGTATCTTTAGCCAACTTACATAAGACCTGATTTAAACCAGTCGCCCTATAATGAGTAGCATCTTTTCCTGAATCAGTCTCAACACCATAAATAAAATGGATTTTCTTATTTTCGAAAAAAGCTCTTCCTGACTTGGAGAAAATAAAATCAAATTTCTTAAGTTTTTGAAGCTGTTGCACATTCTTTGCAACACATCCTTTCCAACATTTAAAATCTTTAATCGCACAATCAGTAGAGGGATATTTATCATAAAGGAATATCAGCCCATCAAAACCCAGTCTCTTGGCCATAACAACAAAAGCATTCTCATTATTATTAGGCAGCACAATATCTATCTTCATATTTAACAATAACTTCAGAGCATATATAAATTTACCCACTGTTATCCAAAAAATATAAAAACAAATCCTCAATATCTCTACTTATGGAGATAGCATATGTCCTCATCAAAACTCAACACGGCAAACTAAAGATAGTTAGTTCTACTCTCAAAGAATTTAAAGAGGTAGATGAGGTGCATGAAATATATGGAAGATATGATCTCATTATGAAAGTTGTAGCAGAAGATAGAACCTGCCTTAAAGCATTTATCCAAAATAAATTACAGATAACTGAGGGCATCACGAACTCAGAGGTTATGCTTGCAAATGATGTTCCTATTGAAGAAGAGGACGCAGAAGAAGATGTTGATCAGGAACCCTACGAAGACTCCTGATACTCTGAATCTATCAAATCTCTTATCTTCTTGGCCTTTAACTCACCTATCAAGTCCACTTTTTTCAACGCATCTTCAGAAGCATTGACTAATTTCTTTATTGACTTGAATTTTTTAAGCAGAGGTTTGGACAAAGTAGGCCCTATACCTGGAAAAGAACCCACAACATATTCCTGCTGCTCTTTTAGTGTTCTTGGCTTAGAAGTGTGCATGCTAAAATCTTTTTTCTCAGGATCCTGTAACCTCTTAGCTATCACATAAAAAAGAGCTGCAGTATCTTTCGGGTGTTTTGTGGATAGCAAAGGAATTCCAAACCCAACTGAAATAGCTGCAATCATACCCCTGACCGCGTTAGGATGTATGTTCCTTTGACTGTAAAGATTCTCTTCACCCTCAATCACAACAAGGGATTTCTCATAGGAGTTAAGATCCTTAACTTGAGGTAATAGTCTACCATCTATAATAGATTCTACGAAATCAGACTGGGTCTTATATTCAACAACTAAATTTTCAGACAGAAGATAATCACCTACATCAAGCTTTTGCATATCAATCTCCACCCCCAGATCAATCAATTCTTTAATAACACCTGAGCTCTTTTCTCTATAATCCACCACAATCTTAATATTAGTTTGTTCAGAAGAGACAAATTTATCAAGAGCATACTCTTTTTTTGCAGATTTAAGATTGAATTCTTTTTTCAATCTCTCCAGATTCTTATACATCTTTTTTTCCTTATAGTGCGATGACCAACGATATGCCTCATCTCTTGTCTTGCCTGTGACAAAAATATAAACCTTCCCTTCTGCCTGGCGACCCGTCCTCCCTCTTCTTTGGATGTGCCTAATAGCTGAAGGAATAGGTTCGTAGAAAAGAACAACATCCACTTCAGGTATATCTAGACCCTCTTCCCCAACAGAAGTACTTATCAAACAAGTAAATTTATTTTCCCTGAACTCTTCAATAATCTGTTTTTGTTCTTTTTGGCTCATCCCTGTATCTCCACGTTTCATCTGCCCAACAAAGATCTTATTAGAAACATTAATTTCATCAAGAACCTCTTTCATTTTCAGAGCCCCATTCCTAAATTGTGTAAAAAGAATCATCTTGGAACTTGAATTCTTGGCACTCTCAGCAGCTACAATCTCTTTTAGTCGGTTCAATTTAGGATGATCTATCTCTTCTTCAACAAGATGTCTTGTTTTAATGATGGCAGATTTAAAGTTTATATCCTTAAGCAGATTCTGAACTGCTTTAACTTTTGTCGTCTTAGATTGTTCCTCTATTTTAAGGAAGTAGGTATACAATATAGAGATTCCTTGTGTTTCCAATAACTCCAGGGCATGTTGGATTTTCATAACTTCTGCAAGCAAGCTAATGGATTTCATCAAATTATAGTCTCTTTCACCAGTAGCAAGTCTTGAATGAAAATCTCTCTGCAGCATCAATAGTGCTTTTTTAGTGTAATTAGTGATAGAACCTGGAAGAAATCCCTTTTCTTTAAGAGAATTCATCTTACTTGTTAGACTGTCTTGTAAATATTTTTGTATTTTTTGAAATTCCTTAGGAAACTCAACTTGAATCCAGGTGATATCAATATCCTGTACATATTCCTTCACATCTGGATCAGTTTCTGTTCTTACTTCAACAGCATCAACATATAGATTTTTACAAACCTCTTTGATTTTGGTAAAATCCGCTCCGGGAGATGCTGTAAGAGACAGCGATTTTTCATGCGATGCTTTTTTATGATATTGTTTAGCAATAAAAACATAGGCATAGTCTCCAACAGCCCTATGCGCCTCGTCAAAGACTAAAAGGGAAATATCTTTCAATGGAACCTTATTATTAATTATGTCATTTTCAACGCCTTGAGGTGTACTGAAAAAAAAAGTTGATTTGTCCCACATTTCAGCACGTTTCTTAGGAGACACATTTCCTGTGAAAAGAGCAAACTCAGTTTCCGGCAGGTCAATAAATTTCTTAAAAGTCTCTAAATGCTGTAGAGCTAAAGGTCTTGTAGGTGCCAGCAATAATATCTTACTCTTGACATAATTTTTCAATCTATGTACTGCAAGAAGCATTGCAATAGCGGTTTTACCCATCCCTGTCGGAAGCACAACCAATACGTTATTCTTCAAACAACTATCCAGAATAATCTCTTGATAAAGTCTTGGTTTAAAATTCTTTAGCATTAACTCAGGGAAGAAAGAACTTTATTAAAATGTTGTTAAAAAAAAAAAAATATGTAAAAATTACTTTCGACCTCGATCCATTTTGGCTCTAGAAACATCTCCTTTTTTGTCAACAATATATAGGTAGCCTGATGTTTTCTTAACACCAACTTTAGGAACATCTTCACATTTTTGCTTTCCTTTTTTGCCTCCACCACGAGCCATTTTAGCCCTAGAAACATTGCCCTTTTTGTCAACAAAATAGAGCCAACCACTTTCTTTCTTAACACCCACTTTTGTAACTTTTTCTGCCATTTAATTCACCCCTCTAGGTTTTCAGACAATTAGTCTGTTAAAAAAAGTCTCTTATAGAGGAGAATACTGCTCGGAATATATAAACTTTTCGAAAATAGCGTCTAAAAAACAAGATTTCTCAGTCAATAAAAAAAACTATTTTGATAGTTTTTTCTTAAATATATTTCCTGCGATTGCGCCTATAATAAAAAAGACCAAACAAAAAAATCTAACCCAAGAACTGATACCAGATAAAAGACTTCCTACAAAAAAACCAACTACAAATCCAAGAACAATTAAAATGTAAGGCAGATTAGACCTTTTTTTATCAAAAGCAAGCAACTTTGAGAAAAAAACTCCGAAAAGGAAACTAACTAAAAGTATCAAGAACACACTTTTTATGAAAATAGCAAAGATAAAACCCAATACTAAAACAATAAGAAATAAATATTCAACCCATTGCTCACCGATGTTCATTTTCAATAATTATTTATAACTAATAAACTTCCCTAATAGCTATGCTATTATTTAAACTCTTTGGTTTAGCGGATCTGTTCACAGCAGTAATTATGATACTTCTTCAATTGGATTTAGTGGGTTGGAGACTTCCTGTGAGTTGCGCACTTTATCTAATAATAAAAGGACTGATATTTAGAGGAGATATAGCAAGTATGATTGATATGGTTGTTGCAGTCTATATTTTAATAATGCTTTTGTTAGGAATTTGGTTTATCACCATACTTTGTGTTGTCTATTTAGTAATTAAAGGAATCATGTCTCTAGCTTAAACTTAAATTCTAGCATCTATATATTTTTGGAATATGAGCATAACTATAAAACCTATCAAAGCAGCGAGAATCAAAGAAAAAACACCTCCAAAAAAGGCTAAAAGAGCGAATGCTAAGAAAGATGTAAAAACAAAAACAAAGAGCCATCTAGTAGCGTAAAGCAGATTAAAACCGGGTGTGCCCCCCTCGTACGTCCTCACACCTTCAATACGAGGTATAGGAATAAGCATACATAGGGCCATAACTAGATTGATAAAAATAATAGTTTTAATAAATTCAAAACCGAGCCAAAAATAAAATGGTTTTAATAGAAGTACTAAAAAAAGATTACCACACACGCCAAACGTAGCAATATGACCAAGATTCTTGTAACTCATACCATACCTAAATCTGCCCAGTCTTAATCGATCTTCTTGTTTAAATGTAAACGTGCCGGGTATGAGCAAGAAAATCCAACCCATAGAAATAAAACTCAAGAGCATTGTTATTAGCGAGCCATTAACCCAACAGGAAAACTGTGCAGTATATCCTTTTGTAATTGCAAAATATTTTTGAACTGAAATATTAACAAGCAAAGCAATAGTAACCACAATAAAAAAGAATATAAAATTCAAGATGCCCGATATAGTGCTGTAATCACTCTGAATCCAAGATCCCCAAGACCATAGAAAAAAGATTACTGACATAAAAACAGAACTGACTATAATCTGCTTTTTCTCCACCCTAGAAAATTTGAAGTATGTCTTCAGAGTATGTCCTGGAAAATTCATATTCCAAAAGCCTATTTTACAAATTTAAATAATTTGTTGTTTTATACTTTAGACAGTGTTAATTAATCTACTTGTAGCGAAATATTAGATTGTCCAAGTTTTTTAATCTTTTCCATTATTCCAGTCTCATGCCCTGCGCCCACAATAGCTAAAATTTTGGAAGAAGGATTATTCAACATTATTTTAAATATTTTTTTAGCCATATAACTATTCCTGTCTTCAACAAGAGTATAATAAACACCAGGATATCTTGTTTGAAGAAAATCCATCACAAACTCAATTGTTTTCTTGTCAGGCACAGTATTAAGAGTGATTTTTATTCGTCTTTTCTTAGTCCATCCAAATAAAAGATCCATAAAAAAATGCCAAATATCCTCAAAAGAAAGGTTTTTAGAAAATTTCTTTAAGGTTATAGTTATATCTTGATCTACTAGAAACAATTTTTTATTGTTTTGTCGAGCTAAATTAACACCTTCTAACATATCAGAACCTGGTTTAATCTGCACAATAGATCCTAATTTTTTTTGAACATAATGACCTAGTAGTGCAAACAAGTAGCCTTTCACACCAATAAAGCGTATATTGCTAAGACCTAAAGTCTGTGATTTATTAGACAATAAAGATGCCAAGCGACGCTTGTCAAGCTCAACTGCAACAAAATTAGGTTTAACACTATGAAAAGCCTCTTTAATTTCATCAATAGATGCTTTTGCTATGTGTGAAGTTCCTATAAGTACTAAGTTCTTATATATCATACAGATAAAGAACGCACGTATTTTTATAAAGTTAATCTTAAATAAGAAGTTAAAATAAAAAACTATTAAAAGTCCATATTAAAGGAGACATATATGATAAAAAAAGGAAATTTAAAGATAGAAGAGCTTCCAGACGGTTCTATTGTTAATATATCTTATATAAAAATAACATCTAATAAAAAAGGCCCTGTAACAGGAATTGTAGCTACGCAGCATGGAAATGAGTTCTTCTCTATAGCAATTCTAAATCAATTCTTAAAAAAAGAGGACCTGACAAAAATCAAAGGAGAATTACTAATTTTTCCAATCGCAAATCCCCTTGCATTTAATGTAAAAGAAAGAGTTTCACAAATAGATAAAAAAGATATGAATCGCTGTTGGCCAGGAAAAAAGACAGGCACAATAACTCAAAGAATGTGTTCTACTATGTTTATCGAATTAAAAAAATGTAAATATATTTTAGATCTTCATAATGGGAATGATAATATTCTGGATACACCCCAGGCAAGAATATATGATAAAAGATTCTCCTTGATAAATCAGCTCATCAATCATTTAGATGTTCCATTTATATTACTTAGAGATCTGCCTTTGAAAAAAACACTAGTAAGCAGTCTCTTAGATTTGAATAAAGAGGCTATCACTGTTGAAATTGGCGAAGGTAAACGTATGGAATTAAACTACTTAAAGAAAGGTGTTGCAATAATAAAATCATTCCTCAACTATACAGGCAATTTAGGCCATCCATCAATACATTCTACAAAAAAAATAGACTCTAAAAAATTACAAAGAGTACATGCAGATAAAAGTGGCTTATTTATTCCAAAACTAGATTCTATAGGGAAAAGAACAAATAAAATAGGTACGATGTTAACATTTCCCGAGTTTGAAGAAACCAAGATAGTTACAGATAAAAAAGGGTATATTCTAAGTCTGTGGGTTGGTGGCGTAGTTAATGAAGGAGAACTAATCTGTAGAATTACAAAAGATGATTAAAACCCAAGAAGATTCCAAGAATATCGGAATCTTCTCGGGAAAAAGAGGTGAGTTAGTTTTTGAGCGTATATGTTTTCATATCTACCCATGCTAACTCGAAGAGATCTTTCATTGCGTTTGAAAATAATGCAGTATTTACCCAAACACCAACATCATATGTTGGATGGACAGAACTATCATCCAAAAGCATAAACATTAATTGATTCTGATCAATTACACAGAATCGCGCACTTAAATTATTAAGAACACGCATTTCAGCTATTTTTGAAAGTTCTTTAAAAGCAGTTTCAGATTTTTTTGTTAGAGGTGCTGCGATTCTAATCTTCACATCTCTTTCACTTGCTTTCTTTAAACTTCGCTTCATAGCTTCATATTTTCTTACAAGACCTTCATCACTTGTAACTAGAATAACAGATTCATTTGCTGTTTTGATCATCATATCCATATGATCATAAATATTATCTCTACCTTTAACAGAAGCAGTAATATCTGAAGGCTCAACCATCTCAACACCTTGAGAATGAAGAACTTCTAACTCCTTTAAAACATCGGAACCTCTAACTTCTTCCAAACCAACAATTTGAGAGTCTGCACTTTCCTGAATTCTTTTTTTAACTCTCTCCAATACTTCCATAGGAGGCACTGCAATATATTTGATGGGTTTACCAATCTTCATAATAATAAAGCCTTTTTTCTCAAGAGACTCGAGAACATCGTAGCTTCTTGATCTGGGAACATTCGCAATATCAGAAAGTTCACCAGCAGTGCTTACACCTCGTGTTAAGAGGGCAGTCCATATCTTCGCTTCGTAGCTGTTTAGACCGAAAGTTTTAACTTTCTTTAAAAATTCAGGTTGTACTAGCATTGTTAATCACTCGTTTTGTTTAAATAATTGGTTAGGTATATCTAAATTGTAACTACTGATTAATAGAGAGAAAAAGACAACTAATATTTAAACCTTTTGATTTTGTAATCACTTTTCAATGATTAAATCACAGTTTTTATATTGAGAACCCCTTCGTTTCCACTGGAAAAGACATCTTCCTAAAAAAACAACCTTTTATTTTTTTCTATATAGAAAATTATTATATATTATATATATTATAATATAATATAATATAATATATATAACATAAAATATAACAAAAAAACGTGCTTGAACGCGACTTTGATTTTGTGCTGATTGTAGTCTGAAAATTCGAAATGAACTATTTCCAGTGGAAACGAAGGGGTGTCTTGTGTGCATTAAATAATCTATTTTTTATTATATATTTCATTTAACGTAAATATTTATAAACCTCAGTTTCATTTGGAAACTAAAATGAATAAAATTAATTCTTATTTTAAAGATTTTATGACTAAAGAGTCTTTATTTCATGACAAAAAACATTTACAAGCAACATATATTCCATATGAAATCAAGCATAGAGATGGTGAATTGAATAAGATTGCTCAAATTTTAGCACCCTCTCTTAAACTTGAAAAAACATCAAATTTGTTTATTTATGGTAAAACAGGCACAGGCAAAACACTATCTCTTAAATTCATAAAAAATCAGCTTGAGACTGTTTCTAAAGAACAAAAGATTCCTTTAAAGATAATTTATATTAATTGCAAATTAAAAAAAATAGCAGATACAGAGTATAGGTTGATCGCACATATTGCAAGAGAATTTGGAAAAGCTATTCCTGTAACGGGTCTACCAACAGATGAAGTATACAACAGTTTTTACAATGCTTTAGACTCAGAACAAAAATTTGTCTTGTTAATATTAGATGAAATAGACCAACTAGTTAAAAAAACAGGCAACGATGTTCTCTATAACCTAACGAGAATAAATAGTGAATTATTAAAATCTCAAGTCTCTCTAGTGGGCATTAGCAACGATATGATGTTTTCAGATATTTTACATCCTCAAGTTAAATCTTCTTTAAGTGAAGAAGAGCTCATATTTTCTCCATATAATGCTATTCAACTACAAAGTATTCTTAAACAAAGGGCTAAAAAAGCATTTAAAAAAGGAATTCTTAAACAAGGAGTGATAGAAAAATGCGCTGCTTATGCTGCCAGAGAACATGGTGATGCACGAAGAGCTTTAGAATTACTTCGTGTTTCAGGCGAATTGGCAGAACGAAGTTGTTCAAACTGTATCGATATAAAACATATTGATTTAGCAGAAGAAAAAATTGATAGAGATAAAATACAAGAAATTCTACAGTCTCAACCAAAACAATATCAAGCTGTTCTATATTCTGTAATTTCTATATCTTCTAACCACAAGAAAATTGAATTTACAGGAGATGTTTATGAATTTTATAAAGATTTATGCTCTCAGATTAATGTCAGACCTTTAACACAAAGGAGAATCTCGGATATTTTATCAGAATTAGATATGTTAGGGATCATTAATGCTAAGGTTATTTCAAAAGGACGTTTTGGGAGAACTAGGGAAATTACTTTAGGCTTTCCTATAGATATATTTAAAGAGGTTAAGTCTTTATTAGAAAGACTTTTAGGGTTAGAATATTAAAATGAACTTTTCAGATAAGATATCTTCATATTTAAAAAAAGGTATTCTAATTAGTCCAGAAATTTTAAATCAAGAAACACAATCTGATCAAGGTGAATTACCACACAATATCACTGTTTTAAATAAAGATATTCTGCAAATTTTTTCAAATAATAACAAAATAGATACAGATCTTAAAGAACTTGACAAGGCCCGCGTTTTGTATGAAAAAGGTAACACCCACGTATATGATACATTTGTTCATTCTGAATTAAATAATAAACAAGATGCTCAAAACAAATTAGGTCATAAAGTTGATGTTGTTTTTTCTTATGATTCTGAACCTAAAAAAAGAACCTTTAATGATTTTGTGTCTCTATTCAACAGCAGATTTAACAAATTAGAAGCTTTGTTAAGAGCTAGACCTGAGCTTCAAGGATTAACAATGATTCGTAATCTTAATGGTAAAAAAGATAAAGAAGTTTCTATAATTGGTATGGTTTCAGATAAATCTATAACTAAGAACGATAATATAATACTCAAGCTTGAAGATGCTTCTGGAAAAATCAATGTGTTAATCAGTAAAAACAAAAAAGATATATATACCCCTGCAAGAGATATAGTTTTAGATGAGGTTATAGGTATTACAGGTGTTTTTGGAGATAACATTATTTTTGTGAATAATGTTATTTTTCCAGACATTACATTTAAAGAATTGAAAAAATCCCCTGAAGAAGAATATGCGGTATTTATTGGGGATATTCATATGGGTTCTACTGTTTTTTTAGAAAAAGAATTTAAAAAATTCTTATATTGGTTAAATGGACAATCAGGCAATCAATTTCAAAAGAATATAGCGAGTAAAATAAAATATCTTTTTATTGCAGGCGATCTTGTGGATGGTGTGGGTATATATCCTGGTCAAGAAGATGATTTGCATATTACAGATATTAAAAAGCAATATGATGCTTTAGCAGAGCTGCTGAAATTAGTACCTTCTCATGTACAAATAATTCTTTGCTCAGGCAATCATGATGCTGGAAGAATTGCTGAACCACAACCTCAAATTTATACAGATTTTTCAGAAGCTATCTGGAATTTACCCAACGTTACAATTGTTAGTAATCCTGCTTTTATTAACATAGGTGCAACAGAAGATTTTGGAGGTTTTGATGTTTTGCTCTATCATGGATACTCCCTTATATACTATGCTGACAATGTAGAGAGTATTCGTGTAGCAGGCGGTCAAAAAAGACCTGATCTGTTATTAAAATTTTTACTTAAAAGAAGACACTTAGCACCTACTCACGAATCAACTCTTTATATCCCTGATGCAAATGCAGATCCTCTTATTATAGATAAGATACCTGATTTTTTTGTAACAGGACACATTCACAGGGTTTCTGTTAGCGCATACAGAAATGTTAGTTTGTTAAATTGTTCTTGTTGGGTGTCTATGACTGAAGATCAGGAGAAAAGAGGTCTTGTTCCTCAGCCAGGAAGAGTTATAGTGGTTAATCTCCAAACAAGAGATTCTAAAATAATGAACTTTTATCATCAGGAGACAACGAAAAAATGAGATATTCAAAACAGATGGGAAAATATTTTGACAGATTAGAGAAAGATTGCGTTGTTGCCCATAAAATAGCTAAGGATGCCAGAAGAAAAGGATATGACCCTGAAGATGATGTTGAAGTTACATTAGCAAAAGATATGGCCGATAGGGTTGTAGGTCTGATTAGCGTGATTGCACCTCAGATAAAAGGTAAAGGTGTTGAGAAAAGAATAACAGATCTTGAAAAAAAATATGGTGTTTTGGACTGGAGAGTTGCGTTCACAATTTCTGAAGAAATAGCACGTCAGAAATATTGTAAGTTTAAGGATGAACAAGAAGCAATCGAGGTGGGTATTAGGGTTGGATTTAGTTATGTGACTCTGGGTGTTGTGAGTAGTCCTCTAGAAGGATTTACATCTTTAGATATAAAAGCAAGAAGAGACGGACAGGGTAAATATTTTTGTCTAAATTATTCTGGGCCTGTAAGAAATGCAGGGGGCACGGCTGCAGCAGCATCTGTTTTAATAGCAGATTATATACGTAAAAAATTCGGATATGCAAAATACGATCCGGATGAAAAAGAGGTTAAACGCTGTGCTGCAGAACTAGAAGATTATCATGAGTATATAACAAATCTCCAATATTTTCCGTCTAAAGAAGAATCTGAATTTTTAATGCATAATATGCCTATAGAGATAGCGGGAGATCCGTCTGAAAAGCGAGAGCTCTCTAATGTAAATCTTAAGGATTTGCAGAGGATAGAAACTAACCGGTTAAGAAGCGGATACTGTCTAATTCATAGCTCATGTATACCCTTAAAAGCACCTAAACTTTGGAAACCTCTTAGTAAATGGGGTAAAAATTTTAACATGGAAGACTGGTTTTTTCTAGAAGATTTCTTAAAGATACAAAAAAAAGCAAAAGCACAGGGTGCTGACAAAAAAGAGGAGCAAGGAATATCTCCAGATTTTACATATATTAAAGATTTACCTGCTGGAAGACCTATACTTTCTCATCCTCTAAAAAAGGGCGGATTTAGATTAAGATATGGACGTTCCAGGGCATCAGGGTATTCTGGTCAATGTGTTCATCCTGCAACGATGCAAGTATTAAAGAATTATATTGCGGTTGTTACACAATTAAAAGTGGAGAGGCCTGGAAAAGCGACAACATATACTCCTTGTGATGTTATTGATGGTCCTATTGTTAGATTAAAAAACGGTTCTGTTGTTTACCTTGCCACTGAAGCCTTGGCAAAACAGTATAAGAAGGATGTTGAGGAAATTATTTTTCTAGGTGATGTTTTAGTAAATTATGGTGACTTCTTTGATAGAGCACACCCTCTAGTTCCTCCAGGATATTGTGAAGAATTCTGGATTTTAGAGCTAGAGAAAGCGTGTGTGAAAATGTTTGGGACTTTTGATCTGGAGAAATTGGCGGATTTAGTAAATATAGATGTTGATAAGCTTAATATACTTTTTAAACGACCTTTGAAGACTAAAATTTCTACCAATATTGCATTAGCTTTAGCATCTTCGACATCCACACCACTGCATCCAAAACATACTTTTTATTGGTCTGGAATATCTAATGATGAATTAATTAATCTGCTGACTTGGTTGAAAAGCGCCAAGATTCATGAAAAAAAAATCATTCTGCCTAAAAATGATGCTAAAACTGTGTTGGAATCTGCAGGCATTCCACATTTGTTTGTAAATAATGAATTTGTGGTCCTTGAAGATGACATCGCAAAAGATTTGTTGCTTAATTTAGGAATAACTAAACTGTCTGACATCGAAAATAAAATTTCTTACTTAAAGAAAAACAATACAGCTAACAGTCTACAGACCATCAATATGCTTTCTCCGTTTAAGATCCGGGACAAGTCAGGTACATTCATAGGTGCAAGAATGGGACGTCCTGAGAAGGCTAAAATGAGGAAACTTACGGGCAGCCCACATGTATTGTTCCCTGTTGGTAATGAGGGTGGAAAAATGAGGTCTTTTCAAGCTGCTTTGGAAAACGGCAAGGTTACTTCAAATTTTCCAATTTTTTTCTGTAAGTCTTGCAATCAAGAAACTGTTTTACCGATTTGTGAAACTTGTGATAAAAAAACAGTTAAGAAATTTTATTGTACAACTTGTGGAGTTGTAGATGAGAAAGGTTGTACCCATGATAAAGCAGCGTATAGAACAAGATCTATAGATATTCGAAGTTATTTTAACGCAATTTTAAAGAAAATGGACACCAAGCTCATGCCTGATTTAATAAAAGGAGTCAGAGGAACATCTAATTTAGATCACACACCAGAACACCTTCTGAAAGGTATTCTACGAGCTAAACACAAAGTACATGTTAATAAAGATGGAACAATCAGATACGATATTTCTGAAGCAGTTTTAACACACTTCAAGCCTAAGGAGATCTTTGTCTCTATTCAAAAATTAAGAGAGATGGGATATGAAATGGATGTTTATGGCAAACCTCTTGTTAATGATAATCAAGTGTTAGAATTAAAAGCACAAGATATTGTTTTACCTAGTTGTCCTGCCTCTCCTGATGAACCTGCAGATGAAGTTCTGTTTAGGACAACCAAATTTATAGATGAATTACTAGTTACATTCTATGGTCTAAAACCCTTTTATGATCTTCAGAATAAAGAGTGCCTTATTGGACATTATGTGGTTGGTCTTGCGCCACACACCTCTGCAGGCATATTAGGAAGGATAATTGGTTTTTCCAAAACCCAAGGCTTTTTAGCACATCCTTTGTTTCACGCAGCGATGCGACGAGATGTAGATGGTGATGAATCTTGTGTTTTTTTACTTATGGATGCATTTTTAAATTTCTCCAGAAAATATCTTCCAGCATCTAGAGGTAGTACTATGGATGCGCCTTTAGTTCTTACATATTTTCTTAATCCTGCAGAGGTTGATGACATGGCTTTTAATGTGGATATTGTGTGGAACTATCCCTTGGCATTATACGAAGCTGCAATGAATTTCAAGATGCCTTGGGATATAAAACTAAAGTTGGTTAATGACGTTCTTGAAACGCCTCTACAGTATGAAGGATATGGGTTTACCCATGATACAGATAATATTAATAGTGGCGTATTATGTTCTGCATATAAACTCTTGCCAACAATGCAGGATAAATTGGATGGACAGATGGAACTTGCGGGTATAATAAGGGCTGTAGACCAAACTGATGTGGCTAGGCTTGTAATTGAAAAGCATTTCATCAAAGATACCAAAGGTAACTTAAGGAAATTCTCTTCTCAACAGTTCAGATGTGTTAATTGTAACGATAAATATCGACGACCACCACTTTCAGGTATTTGTCTTTCTTGTGGGGGTAAAATTATTTTTACTATATCTCAAGGTTCTGTAGCTAAATATCTTGATCTTAGTTTAAACTTAGCTGAAGAATACAATGTTTCAACGTATCTTAAACAAAGTCTCGAGCTCACAAAGAGGCGGTTTGAGGATGTTTTTGGTAAGGAGAAAGAGAAACAAGAAGCACTAGGCAGATGGGTGGCTTAAAAAATAACCTTAAAATCGTCAAATTCATTTCTAAATTCAAGATCTTCTTCCTCAAAAGTATCAATATTTGCAAAAAGTGGGCCTTCCTTGCAAATTTTTTTAAACTGATTTAAAGCTTCATCTTTACCTTCTGCAATTATAACAACTTCGCCACTTGACATATTTTTTATCCATCCATTTATATTAAATAATTGGGCTTTAGATCTAACAAAATATCTATATCCTATATCCTGAACCCTTCCTGAAAGAATGAGCTTGATCTTTCTCATATTATAATTCATTATTTTATAAGTTTAAATTTTTTTCTAAACAGCAATATTTTTATACTATTTAGTATCTTTCGATATATATGGTTAAAAAGAGCGTTAAAAAGAAGCATAAGACATCCTTACTTAAAGAGTTTTGGGATTTTTTAAAAGAGAATAAGAAATGGTGGCTTCTTCCAATAATCATCATGCTCGTCCTATTAGGCATCTTGATAATATTTGGCCAGAGCACACCTGCATCTCCTTTTATATATACCTTATTTTAGAATTCTTTATTTAAATCTTTGCAAAAACAGAATGCTTTGCACCACACGCCTGACATTTAATAAAGAAAATATTCCCCTCCTTGGTTAATTTAGTATCTGGCTTACCGCATTCTTTACATATAACAAACTGATCTACATATTTTTGAACTTTATCGTTTATCTTAGATGCGGGAACTTTAGTACCGAATATCACCACATTTTTCTTTATATCTCCTGGTGTTGCCAGTTCCTTTAGAACATATTTTAATAGATGTTCGGGTTTTCTATTCAAAAGATTGGCTATCTGAACAAAGTTGCTAATTATTGTTTTATTACCTTGGATATGGCCTCTTATTTTAGGGACCTCGAATCTTTCTACTTTTTGAAGGTTTTCCGGCAAATCCTTCTTGGCTCTTTTAAGCATATCTTCATACTTCATAATAGGAAGGAGTTACTCCACCTTATTTAAGTTTTTTTGTTTAGAAAAGTATTTAAATGTGTTTTTGTAGGTAGCAAGTATGGTGCTCGAATCTTTACTTAACCCCTTTAATGCAGAGAGCAGCCCTAGAAAAGTTGTACTCTTGGGCTTTTTGTATTGTTCTGTCGCAATCTTGCTAAGTTTATGGATTTTTAAAAGCCAGTCAAGCCTTATTCTAGTGTTTTTAACTGCAATGGCGGCGTTACCTTTGATATACAACACTATCAAAATGGAAGAAGGTAAGGATTTATATTTGAAAGGAGAAAAAGCACTTCTTAAAGAACATGGTAAAGCACTATCTTGTTTCATTAACCTGTTCATCGGCATTACTGTAGCAGTATTTGTTTGGTATGTTTTAGTCTCTCCTGCAACAGTGGATGTACTTTTTAAGACACAAACAGATACCATAACTGCTATTAATGGCCGCGTAACGGGAGCTGCAGGCAGTCAATGGAATATATTTTCAAAAATATTTTTCAATAACATGAAAGTGCTTATTTTTTGTGTCCTCTTCTCTTTTCTATATGGTTCGGGTGCAATATTTATTTTAACGTGGAATGCGTCTGTCATTGGCACAGCCATAGGTAATTTCATTAGAACTAATTTAGCCTCTTATTCTAACTTGGTTGGTTGGGATAAGACAGCACATTATTTTCAAGTGATTTCTATAGGCTTATTCAAGTACGTGATTCATGGCGTCCCAGAAATACTTGGATATTTTACTGCTGCGCTAGCAGGCGGCATAATTTCTGTTGCTGTTATCAAGCACGATTTTAGCACAAGAAAGTTTGAGCACATTTTGTTAGATTCTGCAGATCTGATGCTCTTAAGCATATTCATAATACTTGTTGCGGCCCTTTTAGAAGTCTATGTAACGCCTTTAATATTCTAAATGACTTTAATCTTACCCGGTCTTATTTCGAAGACTTCTCCTTGTTCTAGTAGTTGATTTATCTTTTTTTCAGGAGTTTCAATATCTAGAGTATTTATCAAGACATCAATGTCTACACCATCTCCTTGATCTAAGGTTCTTATTTTATCAAGTAATGCTGGCTTGTTATTTTTAGTGTTCTCTGTTGGCTTCTTATCTGGAGAATGAGCGTCTTTTTCAGTCTTCTGGATTGCAATTTTTGTGTTTACAACAGGCATTTCAGAATTACTACTCTTTTCTTTATCAAGCTCTAATAACCTATACTCCATCCACTTTTTGTTTTTTATTATCTTTACAATTTCGGAGAGTATATATTTTTGCTCATTGTATACTTTAGGTCTTCCAATTATGAGTGTCATATCTCCCACTTTAATGTGATCAAAAGGCTGATCAAAACTTCTGACACGAATCCTGTGGCTGTCATCCAATAAAAATTCTTTTGGACCCTCTTTTGATACTACAAAACCTAAGATATTAACCCTAGAGATTCTTACATCTCCCGTGTCGATATAGTTGGGTTCCCAACCCTCTTTTTTTATATAAGAGCCCTCAAGAATATGCTTAACTCTGCATTTTTTAGCAGTCTCTCTTTTGAATGACTCCATTTTATGATATTATTCCCCTAACAAATTATTAAACTTTTGTAATAAGACCTGGTCTTGGTTTAAAAACATCTCCAGATCTATTGAGCTTTTCAATAACTTCTTCTGTCTTCTCTTTAGACACACCTCTTATCTCTGCCTGTCTTACTATATCTTCAATTGGGATTTCTTTACCCATAGTTCGTTCTAACTCATTGATCACTTCTCTTACAACAACGATATGAGATCTTTGGCTTGCACTTATACCTGTTGTTATCCTGTCTATGTCTATTTTTCCGGTCTCAGGATCGACTCCTATTTGTGATAAACAAAAATGAACCAATTCAATAGCGATTCTTGCATCTTTTTTAGTCACTTTTTGACTTAGTCTTGTTCTAGCAGATGCTTCTGCAAGCCTAACAAGCGCTTCTAGTTGTCTGGCTGAGATGGGAATGGCTTTGATGGCTTGTTGTTCATCGCTGGCAGCGTTTCGCATCTTAACATAGTACTCTTTAAGCTCTTTCATTGCTACATCTGTGAGCTGAGGTTTTATATTCTGCCGAGCATAGGATATGTATTTTTTCAACAAGTCCGGATCAACTTCTTCTTCAGGCATTATTTCCTGTTTATGTAAGGATAGAATAAAAGATGCTAGTTTGTCATCTTTAGTCTTGTCGGGTAAGTCCCGAATTGGAAAAATCAAATCAAATCTGTTGATCAAAGTCGAGGGAAGATCTATTTGTTCTGCAGGAGACTGAAATGGATCAAACCTTCCAAACTTAGGGTTTGCCGCTGCAAGAACTGTTGTTTCTGCCATTAAAGTCGCTTGAATGTTAGCTTTGGCAATGGTGATGGTCTGTTGCTCCAAGGCTTCATGCATAGCACTTCTGTCCTCTTTAGACATTTTATCAAGTTCATCTATACAACAGATGCCTTTGTTTGCAAGAACAAGTGCTCCTGCTTCAAGGGCCCAACCTCTTAAGAATTCATCTTTGACAACTGTTGCAGTTAGACCTGTCCCGCTTGCACCCTTTCCTGTGACATATCTTGCTTTTGGAGCTATTGCGCCCACTCTCTTTAAAAGCTGACTCTTACCTGAACCAGGATCTCCTATAAGAAGGACGTGCATGTCTCCTCTCATTGAAGAGCCCTTTCCCACTGTTTTTCTGTAGCCGCCTAATAGTTGGAGTAAAAGAGCTTCTTTTACTTTATCATGACCATATATGGTTGGTGCAATGGAGTTGATGAGTTTCTTATACACTTGGGGCTCTTCTGACAGTTCTAAAATTGCTTTTTTATCTTCTTTTGAAATACGTATATCATAGAAATCTTCTTGGATTGGTTCTACATAATTAGTGTCCAACATTAAGTCAAATCTGGTGGATCTACCTCCTGTTGCTAGTATTATTGGGATCTCTTTTAAAATACCAACAACCCTTATTTTGCTGCCAGGATTAGTTCTCTTATCTGAAATTGGCGATACTAGATCTGATTGCAGAAAGATATTTAGTCTTTTTGGCTGCTCAGAACCCTCTAACTCTTCAGGACATTCTTCGAGTACGATTTTCTGAACATCAACAAGCTCTTTATCGATGAGTCGGAATGCCCCTTTCCTCCCACAACCACATTTGGTAGGCTCCTTGAATTTGTCGTGTTCTGTCTGCAGAACAAAGATAGTATTTCCACAAGAAGGACATTCGAACTTGGCAGTTGTGACTTTGGGCCGGATATCTGATTTTTGTCTTACTATACCTTCTAACTGGATAAATTTTGAAATCTGACTGCTTCTAATATCTCGGATACGTAGATGCTGACTTTCAGGTAAGTTTGTGAATCGCGTCTTGAATTTTTTGGTATCTCCTTCGATATCCAATTGCTCAACAGCTTTTTCGCCTGCTTTTATTACATCTTCAGGCATTTCCAGTAGAGAATCTGCTAGATCGGGATAATATTGAGATATATCGTTGAAATTAATATTTATAAATTTCTTACCTTGACTAATATTCTCCACAAGACTGTCAAAATAGATTTTTTCAAAAAAGTCTTTAAACTGATTAATTTGTTCTGCAGCGTCCATCTAACAAAACCACCCCTCTAGATTTTCTGTGGCTGAATTACTTAACTTTTTTTAATTTTTCAATTAGCAGGTCAAGGGCAGCATGAACCTCTTCTTCAGATTTGGTTCCTGTGCAAACCACTTTTCCGTTGCTGAATAGAAGAAATGTAGCTTTTGCTTCCATTAGCTTGTACACCAGACCTGGAAATTGTTCTGGTTCATATTCTGTATTGTCAAGCTTCATTGCAAGGGTATTCAAATTCAGGTCCATACCTATGCTTCCTGAAGCAACAATGTTTTGTATGCTGATTTTAGGTTTTATTTTGATCTTTATATTTATTTTCTCTAAACTTCCGATAATTTTCTGGATTGACTCCTCAACTTTATTCATACTCCTTGCGCCTGTGCACACAACTTTTCCGGAGCTGAATATCAAAGCAGAGGTTTTTGGATCCTTTATTCGAATTACAAGGCCAGGGAACTGCTCAGGATTGTACTCTGTGTTACTCAACATGGCCGCCATTTTTTCTAAGGGTATGTCGTGTTCAAGACTTGTTGAAACAACTATGTTTACAACTTGTATGTCTCGTTTTGTTGTAGAATCTTTTTTTGCTTTATCTTTTGCAGATTTCATTTTAACCTCCTGTTTCCCCCATGAAACGTCTTGTTATTTTATCTTTCCTTTTTAAATGGAATTCTTATTTATTTATAAATGCTTTTATTATACAACCATTATTTTCAATAATTTATACCCCCTTGTTTTCTTTTGGAACTTAAATTTTTCTCGTCGACGCATTATTATTTTACTTACATTGTAAGTATAAATGAAATGGGGGTTCATCTTTTTCAAAAAAATAAAAGATAAATCAATTCTCTGCTACTAGCTGAAGACTGAAAATTCTTTTGAACTGATTTACCAGATTTTTCTCCTTATCCATAAAAAGGTGTGTGATATGTTCATGGAAACAGTAGGAGCATACACCCATATCTTCTTTACAAAGAATGCATTTTGTATCTCCTGTCCATCTTATAGCCTCAGTCCAGGTCTTTAGGTCCTGAATGAGATGGGGTGCCATATATTGCAGCCATTCTTCTATTGCTGCCCCCATACAATCTGGGCAAATTGGGTTGGTCACTTCCTCCTGACATATGTTACATACACACATTTTTTACACCCTTTTCTTTTTATCTAAAATCACGCATAACAGGATTTTCATCGGGGATGATGAATACCCTCGATTTTAGTGCGTGATTTTTAATCCCAAAACTTCGACATCAGAGATCGTCTGACTATCCTCTAATTTTTATTGTCAGGAGTTCAAACATTCGCAGAATAAGTTTACCAGCGCATGCATGAACCCCAGGTTTTTTTTGGGAAGATCAGCACACAGCCGGTCTAACAATCTTTAGAGTCATAACTGTATAACATTTAACAAAATGCTCAATCCATTTGATTACAGTTAAACTCATATGGATAAAGAACACTCTCTCGTATTTAACATTTTTGGTTTTGAAAGAGAATGTTTTTAAATGAATTGTTACTTTTTTTGTTCTGGGTGATATGAATGGCAATATTCGGATGGATTATTCTAGGCGTTGTTGTTGTCCTAATCTTATACATAATAGGTGCATATAACAGCCTGATTGTTTTAAAAAATAGAATTGATAATGCCTGGTCCCAGATAGATGTTCAACTCAAAAGGCGAGCAGATCTTATACCTAATCTGGTTGAGACTGTCAAAGGCTATGCGAAACATGAAAAATCTGTATTTACGGACGTGACTAAAGCAAGATCTGCAATTATGAACGCAAAACAGCCTATGGAGAAAGCCAAGGCTGAGAACATGCTGTCCGGAGCATTAAAGAGTCTATTTGCTGTAGCAGAGAACTATCCTCAATTGAAGGCAAATGAGAACTTTATGCAGCTTCAAGAAGAGCTTTCAGGCACAGAATCTAAAATTGCTTATTCAAGGCAGTTTTATAATGATAACGTGATGAAATTCAATACTGCAATCCAGATGTTTCCTAGAAATATGATTGCCAATATTTTCAAATTTGACGAAAGAGAGTTCTTCAAAACAGAAGGGAAGGAACGGGAAACTGTCAAAGTTGCATTTTAACAATGGCTAATATATATGATGAAATAGCTGTCAACAAGAGGAACTCATACTTTCTTCTTGTATTTTTTTTATTTTTAGTAATTCTACTAGGAGCTCTTTTTGGGCAAGTATTTATTGGTGATTATATACTAGGTTTAATCCTGGCATTTATATTCGCTATATTCTATTCTTTGATAATGTTCTATTCAGGAGATAGCACCATACTCACAATGAGTCGTGCAAAACCTGTTACAAAGAAAGAAGATGCTTTCTTAGTCAATACTGTTGAAGGCTTGGCTATTGCGGCAGGAATACCAACCCCTAAGATATATATGATACACGAAGATTCTATAAATGCTTTTGCTACAGGAAGAGATCCTCAGCACGCATCTGTTACTGTTACAAGTGGTGCAAGAAAAAAATTGAACAGAACAGAACTTGAGGGTGTGATTGCTCACGAGTTAAGTCATATAAAAAATTATGATATTAGATTTTCTATGCTTGTTGTTGTTCTGCTGGGGATAATCATATTCCTAAGTGATTTTATGCTTCGATCTTTCTTATGGGGTGGTGGTCGAAGAAGCAGTAGAAGCAGCGGCAGCCAGCTTGATATAGTGTTGATAGGCGTGGCTCTGATAATGGCGATATTAGCTCCAATAATAGCTCAAATGATCCGGTTTGCCATTTCAAGAAAGCGAGAGTTCTTAGCAGATTCTGACGGAGCGCTCCTTACCCGACACCCTCACGGATTAGCAAATGCTCTTAAAAAAATTAAAAATGATACAGATAAAGTCGTAGATACCGCTAATAGAGCAACGGCTCATCTATATATTGAGAATCCTTTGAGAAATAAAAAAGGGTGGACTTCTAAGATGTTCGCTACTCACCCTCCAATTGATGAACGGATAAAAAAGCTGGAATCTATGTAATTTCCATATCATTTCTTTTCAGGTAGTTATCAAGACCTTCTATCTGTCTTAACTGTGTTTTGAATAGTAACTCACGAAGACGATTTCGCACAGTAACTCCTTTACTTTGAAGATCGCTGTTTAGTTTTGCAAACAGTAATTTTCCTTCTTTATCAAGGTCTGTGAGAATAATAACCTCTTTTGTCTTTTCAACAACTATTTCTACTACTGCATAAAGAGGTTTACTTAAAATAATAATCTTCTTAAAACCTAGGTTTTCTAGTGCTGCCTTATCCTTTTTTCCTTCGACAATAACCCATTTTTGTCTTGATTTTCTAATCTCTGTTGCGAGATCTTCTATGTCACTGGCCATGGAACAACAAATAATTTAAACAAATTTAAATTTTCTTATATATACACTAAGATGTTGATAAGTAAAACCCTTTCATTCTATAAAAGACAGGACATTCAAAACGAGTTGATAAAACAAGCACAAGACAAAGAAGTTGCTATTAGATTCCGAAATAAAGGGTTTGGGAAAAGACCTGACATCCTGAAATATGAGAACGATATTCTTGAATTTGCTAAAAAAGGAGGCTCAAGCTTCCATGCCTCAGAAGAGCTTTGGAGAAATCCTCTGCAATTGAATCCAAATCTTAAACGAGAAGATCTTGATCAATTACGAACTGGCTGGGATTTGGTTTTGGATATAGATTGTAAGTTTTTTGAATATTCTAAGCTAGCAGCGCATTATACCGCGCTTGCCCTGAAACATATGGGTGTGGATGCTATTACTTGTAAGTTTTCAGGCAACAAAGGGTTTCATCTTGCAGTACCCTTTGAAGCATTTCCTGACAGAGTCGGCTCTGTTGAAACCCGGCTTTTATTTCCAGAGGCTCCTAGAAGGATAGCTGCGTATATTACATATCTAATAAAAGAACCTTTAGAAAACGGCATCATGAAACTTGAGAATGAAAACTTTAACAATATATTTAACAAGGTTAAGACTGAAGTTAAACTAAGTTCTTCTGATGAGATTATCAGAAAAGAGATCGATGGTAGAGGTGAAGTAATTAAACAAACTCTAAGAGTAGATCCTTTTCTTGATATTGATACTATTTTAATATCTTCCAGACATTTGTACAGAATGCCTTACTCTTTTCATGAAAAATCAGAGTTGATCTCTATCCCTGTTGATCCGATGAAAGTATTAGATTTTAAGAAAGAAGCTGCTGAGCCTGAGAATGTTAAGATAGCTCATACTTTTCTGAATCGTGATATAGAGAGAGGACAAGCATCCAAGCTTTTGATCCAAGCATTCGACTTCGAGCCTCTTGATTCTGAAGATTCTTCGAAGAAAAGGGATTTTGATAGGGAATTTGAGGATTTTAAAGAAGCTGTTCCTGAAGATTTTTTCCCTCCGTGTATTATCAATATCCTTAAAGGCCTTGAAGATGGTCGCAAGAGGGCTGTTTTTGTCTTGATAAATTTCCTTGCCAATCTTGGATGGTCTTATGAGAAAATAGATGAGAAATTGAGAGATTGGAACAAGAAAAACTTCGAGCCTTTGCGGGAAAGAGATATAGTTGGCCCTATTAGATATAGAAAGTTTCAAGGTAAGATAGCTCCGCCAAATTGCGGCAGAAAAGAATACTATTCTGCTATCGGTGCTTGTAAACCAGACAGCTTATGCTCAAGAATTAGAAATCCTCTTCAATATGCAAGAAGAAAAGCGTTTTCATCCAGAAAACCTCAGAGCAGGAAACTTAGTGAAGAAGAAAAATTACGTCGAAGAAGAGAACGAGAAAAACAGAAAGCATTCAAAGAGAAAATGCTAAAATCTAAAAAACAAGAATAATTAAGACTGATAACACAATTCTTTTACAATAATACTTTAAACGTAACTTTTATAAATAAGTCACATTTCCTCTGCACTAACATTTAAGTTCAATTAATCGAACTTAAATTAATAAACCCTTAGTGCACCTGAAAAAAACTTTTTCAGTATGAAGCTAAAGACTTCTGTAAGAGAGTTTTTTATGTTGGTGAATATGATATATTTATTTAGATCAAATGAAAAAAGTCAATCCTAGACACGGAACTTTACAATTTTGGCCAAGAAAAAGGTCTACCCGAGAAATACCTAGACTTAGGACTCTTTCTGTAGTAGAACCTAACAAACTAAGCGGATTTCCTGCGTATAAGGTGGGAATGACTCACATCCTGGTTACAGACACACATAAACATTCAACAACCAAAGGCGAAGTGATTTCTTTGCCCGTTACTATTCTTGAAGCTCCACCTCTTAAAGTTGCAGGTATGCGCTTGTATAAACAAACTGAAAAAGGGATTAATGTTGTTAAAGAAATAATTCTGAGTGCAGATAAGCATCTTAAGTCACGATTGAACATAAAATCCTCTAATGAAACATCTCTGGAAGATATTAAACCAGAAGAATATGAGTATATTTCAGTTTTAATATTCACACAACCTCATTTAGCAGGATTTTCAAAAAAGAGACCTGATTTGTTTGAATTGCATGTTGGAGGTTCACCTGCAGACCAATTTAATTTTATCAAACAGAATCTTTCCAAGGAAATACCTATTAATATGGTGTTTTCAGAAGGACAATTTCTCGATTCCCATTCTATCTCAAAAGGAAAAGGATTTCAAGGCTCAGTCAAAAGATTTGGTATTTCACTAAAACACCATAAGACTGAGAAAGGAAGAAGAAATCCGGGTTCCTTAGGCGGTTGGAAAGGCCAGGGTCACGTAATGTGGAGAGTAGCACATGCAGGTCAAACAGGATATTTCCAAAGGACAGAGTATAATAAGATGCTTCTTAAGATATCACAAAAACCTGAAGAGATAAATCCTAAAGGAGGATTTAACAAGTATGGACTTGTTAAGACAGATTTTATTTTAATAAAGGGCTCAATTCCTGGTCCGAAGAAAAGATTGATTGTCTTTACTAATGCTCAAAGGCAAAAAAAAGATTTACCGTTACCAACAATTGAAACAGTACTTACATAATTATCATATGCTAAACTAAACAAAATGAAACTAAAATTGATTAACCTTTCAAAAACCGAAATTGGTAATGTTGAGTTACCTAGCCAGTTTAATGAATCTGTCAGACCCGATCTTATTAAAAAGGCAGTCTTGGCAATTCAATCCCATAAAAGACAGCCTTATGGTGCTTACCCTGAGGCAGGGAAAAGATCATCTTCGTTTCTCTCAAAGAGACGAAGAAAATATAGGGGCACATATGGTATTGGACAGTCAAGAACACCAAGAAAGGTTCTCAATAGAAGTGGAACTCGCTTTTATTATGTAGGTGCTTTTGTGCCACAGACAGTAGGAGGAAGGAGGGCACATCCACCTAAAGCCACTAAAAACTGGGAACTGAAGATTAATCTTCAGGAGAGAAGAAAGGCTATAAGATCTGCTATGTCTGCCACAATAGATATAGATTGGGTGAAACAAAGAGGCCATACTGTCCCAAAAGAATATCCCTTTGCAATTGAAGAGTCTATTGAAGACCTCAAAACCGCAAAAGCAGTTAAGAACATACTGGAGAAACTAGGATTTAAAGATGAATTGATTCGATGTGAGGATGTTAAGACTCGCGCTGGTAGAGGAAAATCAAGAGGAAGAAAAAAGATAACACGTACAGGCCTGTTAATTGTGGTATCTGCAAAGTGTGATCTGATGAAAGCAACTAAAAATCTTCCTGGTTTGGATGTTTTGAAAGTCACAGATCTTAATGCTGAAGATTTAGCACCAGGATGTGTGCCGGGGAGACTGACATTGTACACAAAAAAAGCACTATCTATGATGAAAGAAAATGCGCTTTTCTTAAAAAATCCTGTTAAAAACAAAACTTCTCCTAAGCAGAAAACCGAAAAAAAAGAAGTTCCTAAGAAAGCATCGCTTAAAGCCTCGGCAAGTCCTGCTAAAACTGAAAAAAAGGTCGATAACAAATGACAATCCTATATCCTCTCTCAACTGAAAAATCAATTAGGTTGATGGAGTCAGAGAATAAATTGATTTTTGTTGTGGATAAAAAATCACACAAAAAAGAAATTAAAGAAGAATTAGAAAAACTGCTTAAGGTAAAAATAACAAAAGTAAACACCCTTATTGATAGAAAAGGTAACAAAAGGGCATATATTCAATTTTCAGATGAAACTCCTGCTATTGATGTGGCAACTAAATTGGGGTTAATGTAGAGGCTTAAAAAATGGGCAAGAATCTTATACAACAAAGACGAGGAAAGGGAACTTTAACTTTTAAATCTCCTGGATTTAAATTTCTAGGGGTTGTTAAAAGAAGAAACAATGAGTCCCTTACTATTTTAGATATCTTGAATTGCCCAGGACATTCTGCCCCTCTTGCAAAGGTTGTATATGATGATAATACTCAAGGGTTGATACTCGCACCAGAGACTATTAAGGTAGGAGACCAGCTTAATGCAGGTACAAAAGCTCAAAGACAAATTGGCCATTGTATGTGTCTGAAGGATATACCTGAAGGAACGATGGTACATAATATAGAAGCTTCGCCTGGTGATGGTGGTAAATTTGTTAGAGCATCTGGAACGTTTGCAAAGGTGTCCACTAAACTAAAAACAAAGATTATTGTTATATTTCCGTCCAAAAAAAAGAAAGAATTTCATCCTAATTGTCAAGCAACAATTGGATCTATTGCAGGTTCTGGCAGAACAGAGAAGCCTTTTGTTAAGGCAGGTATTAAATATAAAGTGATGAGTGCCAAGAACAAGTTCTGGCCGAAGGTCAGCGGATCTGCTATGAATGCTGTTGCACATCCTTTCGGAAATAAAAGATCCTCAAGAAAATCCAAAGCAAGACCAGTCCCTAAAAATGCACCTCCTGGAAGAAAAGTAGGTATGTTGAGACCTAAGAGGACAGGTAGAAGGGGAAAAAAACGATAATAATTCAAAATGGTAAAAAAAGAATTTAGATATAGAGGAAAAACATTGGAAGAACTAAACACAATGTCTCTGAATCAGTTGGCAGAACTATTTCCTGCAAGACAAAGACGGACTCTAAAAAGAGGATTGACAGATAATCAAAAAAAGTTTGTGAATAAAATTGAAAAAAAAGATGTTATTAAAACACAACTGAGGGATATGATCGTGCTTCCTTCCATGGTCGGTAAAGTCATTAGAATTCATAATGGTAAGGCTTTTGAAGCGGTAACAATTCTCGAAGAGATGATAGGACATTATTTTGGAGAATTGGTATTGACAAGAAAAAGAATTACTCACAGTAGCCCAGGTGTTGGAGGCTCAAAATCCTCTTCAAATGTTTCAGTGAGATAATAAAATAAAATGGCAAGATACAACTACGCTTTCAAAGATTGGAAAGAGAATATGGTCAAATCTGTAGCTAGAGATATTGCTGTTTCAACAAAAGCGGCTATAGAAGTTTGCAATTTTCTTAGAGGAAGAAATCTAGCCCAGGCCAAAAGGTTGGTGGAAGAAGTTGTTGCTATGAAAAGGGCGATCCCCTTCAAGAGATTTACCAACGGGGTTGGACACAAACCCGGAATAGCTGCAGGTAGATATCCTCAAATACTTTCAAAACATATGCTTAAGATGTTTAAAGAAGCAGAATCAAATGCACAGATAAAAGGCTTAGGTGATAACCTCTTAATCGTACATCTATGTGCTCACAAAGCATCATCTCCTATGCATCAAGGTAGGCAAAGAAGGAGAAGTATGAAAAGAACACACATAGAATTAGTGGTTGAAGAACTTGAGTCTGAAAAAAAAGTGAAAAAAGCAGTAAAAAAAGAAACTCCTAAAGAAATCGCAGAAGATAAATCTTCTGATGTTGCTCAGAAAAAGCAACCTGTCGTAGAGAAAAAAGAAGAGCAAAAAACTGCTCCAAAAAAAGTTACAGCAAAACCCAAAAAGACAACTCCTGCTGTTGAAAAGAAAGAAAACAAACCAGTTTCAACGAATGGGGATAAATCAGATTCAAAAGAAGAAGCTCCAACTAAGACTGAAGAAGAGAGTAAGTCTTCTGAGTCGCAGAAACAGAAAGTTTCTGAGACAACTGAAGCGCAAAAACCTTCTGAGCCTCAGAAACAGAAAGTTTCTGAGACAATTAAAACCGATGAGGCTAAAGAACAAAAATGATTGAAAGAAAATTTGTCAGTCAGAACATAAAGGAATTCCAAGTTAAAGAATTTATTGCTAAGTCTCTTGTAAGAGCTGGCCTAAGTAATGTGAAACTACAACGGACGCCTCTTGGAGAAAAGATTACTATTGCAGCTTCCAGACCTGGTATTGTTGTTGGAAGATCAGGCTCAAATATAACCAAACTAACTCAGGAATTGAAGGCGAAGTTTGATTTAGACAATCCGCAAATAGAGATTGAAGAGGTTCAGCAAATCAGTTTAGATCCAAACATCGTAGCAGAAATGATAGCGAGCTCTTTGGAAAGATTTGGTTCAACCCGATTTAAAAGTATTGGTCATAAGATGATGGGTGAGATTATGCATTCAGGAGCACTGGGTGTAGAGATTCTTATATCTGGAAAGATTCCTAGTAGTAGAGCTAAAACCTGGAGATTTTATCAAGGATATCTGAAGAAATGTGGAGATCCTGCGCTCACAGGTGTAGACAGAGCCGAAACAACAGCACATCTGAAAACAGGTGCGGTTGGCATAAAGGTGAAGATTATGCCCCCTACTACCAAACTCCCAGATAAAATTGAGATACTAGACGAGATTCAGGAAGTCATTGAAGAAGTAAAAGATGTGGCTGCAGAGAACAAAGAAGATGTTCAGGTAGACGAAAATACACATGAAGAAAAGAAATCTGAATCCAAGAAGGATGCTTCTGAAAAAAAAGAAGAACCTTCTTCCAAAAAAACCACAAAAGCACCAAAAAAAACTTCAAAGACTAAGCCTAAAAAGAGTTCGAAATCACAGAAATAACTAATCACATATGAAAATGAAATTCAAAGAACTAAAAGACATGAATCCTGAAGAAAGGGAAAAAAAGCTTGATGAGATAAATTTAGAACTTATGAAGCTTAATGCTCAAGTAGCGACTGGGACTGCTGTTAAGAGTCCTGGTCAATTAAAACAACTTAAAAAAACAAAAGCAAAAATTTTGGCAATAAAAAAGCAAAATGAGTGATGTTTGCCCGACGTGTGGGCTACCTAAAGAACTTTGTGTTTGTGAGACAATCGCAAAGGAAAGTCAGAAGATTACTGTGAAGATGATAAAGAAAAAGTTTGGCAAGAAATACACTGTTATAGACGGCCTAAACAAGACAGAAATTGACTTTAAGGAACTGACAAAAAAGCTCAAGCATAAGTTTGCTTGTGGTGGAACCGCCAAAGAAGACTATATAGAACTTCAAGGCGATCATACCAGGCAAATCAAAAAAGAGCTTACAACTTTGGGGTTTGCACCAGACACAATAGAGCTGAGATAAAAGTAATATGAAACAGCTGAAACAAGAGTACATAGGTTTAGTTGCAGAAATAATAAACGCAAAAAATTCAACACTGAATGGCTTAAAAGGACAAATCATTGATGAAACAAAAAACACATTTGTTTTGATAACTAACAACAAGGAAAAAAAACGTGTTTTGAAAAAAGACACGGTTTTCATGATAGACGGAACTGAAATAAACGGAAACAATATCAACAAAAGGCCTGAAGAACGGATTAAACTTAGGCGAATATAAGGCGAAAAAAATGAAAAAAAATATAGGACTTCCTGTAAAAGAGCCGGAAAAGACATGTGAAGACCCTCATTGTCCATTCCATGGTAACATTAGTTTGCGAGGCAAACTTTTGTCAGGCCAAGTAGTAAGTGCAAAAATGCATAAGACTGTTACAGTTGCTTGGGAACGCAAAAGACATGTGTCTAAATATGAGAGATATGAAAAGAAAATCTCTAAGATCAAGGCGCATAATCCTGAATGCCTGAATGCAAAAGAGGGAGATACTGTCTCTGTTATGGAAACAAGACCCATTTCAAAAACTAAAAATTTTGTGATCGTAAGCATACAATAAAATGAAACCTATCAAAGCAAACATAACCAGAGCCCTTCCAGTGGGTTCGTTGGTAGACACTTGTGACAACTCAGGTGCCAAAATATTGAAAGTAGTTTCAGTTAAAGGCGCTAAGGGTGTTAAGGGCAGATATCCTGCTGCAGGCATAGGCGACCTTGTTATGGCTGCTGTGAGAAAAGGAAGACCTGATATGAGGAAACAAGTTGTCTTTGCGGTGATTGTAAGACAAAAAAAAGAATTTAGGCGACCAGATGGTACGCGAATTAAATTTGAAGACAATGCTGCAGTTGTCCTTAAGGATGACAAAGGTAATCCCAAAGGAACAATTTTCAAG
Organism: uncultured Methanosarcinales archaeon; assembly: GCA_964647565.1. Taxonomy (GTDB): domain Archaea; phylum Nanobdellota; class Nanobdellia; order Woesearchaeales; family CAZYIM01; genus CAZYIM01. Next base: position 26,493 of record CAZYIM010000010.1, on the reverse strand, counting down.
GGTCCAATAGCAAAAGAAGTTTGCAATAAATGGCCTGGAATAGCTAAAGTAGCCAATATGATAGTATAAATTAAAATGAAAACAGACTTTTCAAAAACCTGGAACAAGAGTAAACAACCAAGGAAACAGAGGAAATTTAGATATAATGCGCCTCTTCATATCCGAAGTATGTTTTTACATATTAATCTTAGTAAAGAACTGAGAAAAAAGTATGGTGTCAGAGCTATACGTGCTCGAACAGGAGATAAAGTTAAGGTTATGAGAGGAACATATAAGAAAAAAGATGGTAAGATTGAAGAGGCTAGTGCAAAAGATACCAAAATTTACATTACTAACATCAATTTCACTAAAAAAGACGGATCTAAAACCAGAGTACCATTCCAACCTTCAAATCTGCAAATAGTTGAATTGAATGCAGATGATAAAAAAAGGATGGTTAAACTAAAGAACAGCAAAAAAAACGAATCTGAAACTAAAAAAGAATCCAAATCAGAAAATAAATCAGAGGTTAAAAATGACAAAGAGTCATCTTAAAAGGCTAAGTACGCCAAGGACGTGGAATATCAAGAGAAAGGAAAATAAGTTCGTTGTAAGGCCCCATCCAGGCGGACACAGCAGGGATTTAAGTATCTCGATTACTGTATTCTTCAAAGATCTTATTAATCAGGCAACCACTACAAAAGAGGTTAAATATATTCTACATGAAAAAGAGGTTCTAATAAATGGGACACGGAAAAAAGATAATAAGATGCCCGTTGGTTTCTTAGATGTTATATCCATACCCTCAACTAAAGAACATTATAGAATTCTTTTATCTGAAAAGAACAAACTTATGGCAGTTTCAATAGATGCGAAAGAGGCAGATATGCAGCTTCTGAAACTGGTGAATAAAATTAATAGAGGTAAAAAATTGGTACAGTTAGTTTTTGCCACTGGTGCATCGAGGTTAGTTGATGCAGCTGATTATAAAACAGGAGACTCAATCCTAGTCAAGATTTCAAAAAACGAGATTATTGATCATTTACCTATGCAAAAGGGGGCTCCTTTACTTATATTTAAGGGAAAACATCAGGGTAAGGTTGCTATCTTTGATAGCGTGAATGCCGAAAAAGTAGTTTGCACTTTTGATAAACAACAGCACGAGATATACAAAAAGTTTGTCTTGGTTATCGGCAAAGATAAACCCTTAATTACATTACAAAAGAAAAAATGAACATGATGAGACGGATAAGGATAGAGAAAATTACGCTTAATATAGGTGCAGGTAAAGACCAGAATGTGCTGAAGAAAAGCGTTAAATTACTGAAAAATATTACTGGTATTGAACCTGTGAAAACCATAACTAGAAAAAGGATTGCTGCTTGGGGATTAAGACCTGGGTTGCCTATTGGATGTAAGATAACTCTTAGAAAAGTTCAGGCAAAGGATATATTACCTCGATTGTTATCTGCTCGCAATAACGAGTTGGCAGATTCTAATTTTGATAATTTTGGTAACATCTCATTTGGAATACAAGAATATATTGACATTCCGGGTGTTAAGTATGATCCTGAAATAGGAATGGCAGGTTTACAGGTTTCCATAACTCTCGAACGCCCGGGATTCAGGATTAAAAAGAGGAAAATCTGTAAGAAGAAGATTAAAAGCAATCATCAGGTCAGCAAGAAAGATGCAATGGCTTACATGAAATCTGAGTTTAAATTAAACTTTGGGAAGGAGGCTGAACAATAAAATGACAACCTCAGATCACAAAAAAGTGCTTGTCCAGATAAGACATAAATCTGGGAAATATTCCAAGTTTTTAAAATACAATGTTCCTAGGAAACGGAAATTTGGAAAATCCACAAAAAAATGCAAACGCTGTGGTAGAATGGGTGCTCATATCAGCAAATATGGTTTGCACTTATGCAGACAATGTTTTAGAGAAACAGCTCCTAAACTAGGATTTAAGAAATTTAGTTAAGGTGAAACTATGACAAATAATGATCCATTAGCAAACGTCCTTTCAGCCATCATGAATGCTGAAAGAAAAGCTAAAAGAGAAATAATTGTAAAGGATAACTCCAAAGTCATAAAGACTATTTTATCCCTGATGCAAAAAGAAGGATATGTAGGTAAATTTGAGGAGATTGCAGATTCAAAAGGAGATATCCTAAAAATATACTTGCTTGGGCACATAAATGATGCGGGAGTTATCAAACCAAGATTCAATGTTAAGGTTTCAGATTTTGAAAAATTCGAGAAACGTTTTTTACCTGCAAGAGATTTTGGTGTGATCTTTATCTCAACTAATGAAGGTGTGATGACTCATACAGACGCCAAGCAAAAGAATAAGGGAGGCACACTTATTAGTTTCTGTTATTGACAATAATAAAATGAAAGCAAAGAAAAAAATTGGTTCGGAAATTGAAATTCCTGAAGGTTGTGATGTTCAGCTTAGTAATGGGCAATTTACAGTGAAGGGAGAAAAAGGAGAAGTAACAAGAACTTTGTCGTCTCCAACAATTTCTAGTGCGATGGCAGATAAAAAAGTAACCTTTGTTGCTAATAAATCATCCAAGCGAGAGAAAAAACTTGTTAATACATTTGTTGCTCATTTGAAGAATATGTTTAGAGGTGTTACCTACGGTCATATTTATAAATTAAAAATTTGTTCAGGGCATTTTCCAATGTCTGTAGCTGTCAAAGATAATCTTTTTGAAGTAAAGAACTTTATCGGAGAAACTATTCCTCGACAACTTGAATTTGATAGTAAGAATGTATCTGTGAAGATTGAAGGCACAGAAATAATTGTTGAAGGCGTTGACAAAGAGTTAACTGGACAAACTGCAGCATCCATTGAGAAGTTAACTAAACGACTCGGATTTGATAATAGAATATTCCAGGATGGCATATACCTAATTGAAAAAGATGGAAAACCAATAAAATGACTGACACCAATAAGTTACTTGAGTTGAAATCCTTGAAAAAAAAGAAAAAGCCTAAATTCCTTAGATCTGATGCTCATAAAATCAAAAGAATCAAGAAGAATTGGAGAAAGCCCAAAGGTATTGATAATAAAATTCGTCAGAGCCTTAAAGGTTATAGGCGACTAGTTAGACCTGGATTTGGGGTGCCAAAACCTGTGAAAGGACTGCATAAGTCAGGTAAGAACATTGTGAGAATTACGAATATTATTCAATTGGAAAAAGTTGATAAGAATAAAGATATACTCCTTTTATCCTCTTCAATAGGTATGAAAAAGCGACTTGTACTTCTGGAAGAACTGAAGAAGAAAGAACTTTCTTTGCTTGGATCTGATGTTCAAAAAGAGTTAGACAAAATTAAAACAGTTATGGATCAGAGAAAAAGTGACAAGGCAAAAGCTTCTGAAGAAAAAGAGAAAAAGAAGAAGGAGCGAGAAAAGAAAGCTTCTGAAAAAGAGAAAAAAGAGAAAACTGATAAAAAAGGCGAAGGCATTGATGGAAAGGTAGAAGCAGTTTCAGAAGAAGAACAAAAGAAAGAAGAGAAAAAAGAAATAGATAAAGTGCTTACTAAAAAGGGAGGGGCAGAATAAAAATGAAGCTTCGAGTTCAAAAAAGGCTTGCATCAGGAATTCTAAAGACTTCCCAAAAAAACATTAAGTTTGAACCAGAACGTCTTGAAGATATCAAAGAAGCAATAACAAAGACAGATATAAGAGGCTTGATATCAGAAGATGCAATAAAGAAAAAGCATGCTCCTGCTACATCCAAGTCTAAGATCAGTAAAAAAACAGCACAAAAACGAAAAGGTTTGCAAAAAGGTGTTGGATCTAGGAAGGGAACAAAGACCTCCAGGATTTCAAAAAAAGAGAGATGGATGAACTATATCAGGGTTCAAAGGAAATTTATCAAATCCCTTAAAGATAAAGAGTTGATATCGAATCAGACTTATCGAGATTTATACAATAAAGCTAAAGGCGGATTTTTTAGGAATAAAAGACACGTTAAACTTTATTTGGAAGAAAATAAACTTGTTGTGAAGAAAAATGGCAAAGCATAGGATACATGTGGTTCCTTTTAGAAGGAAAAGAGAAGGTAAAACTAATTATAAAAAAAGGCTCACTCTTTTAACTAGTCGTAAACATAGGTTAATCATTCGAAGAACTAACAAATATATCATTATCCAAGTTGCAGATTATACGCCTATAGGTGATAAGAATTTGGTTTACTTTAATTCAATAAATCTGAAAAAAGAAACTTGGAAGTTTTCCTGTAAGAATATTCCTGCAGCCTATTTAGCAGGATTATTGGCTGGAAAAAAAGCATTAGAAAAAGATATCAAAGAAGCTATACTCGATATTGGACTTCAAACACCTGTAAATGGCTCCAAGATCTACGCAGCTTTGAAAGGTGTATTGGATGCTGGTGTTAATGTCCCACATTCAGGAGAAATATTTCCTCCGGAAGATAGGTTAACAGGCAAGCACCTTGAGAATAAAGCTATTGCTGTAGAGTTTGAAAAATTAAAATCAAAAATTAAAAAATAATGAATGAAAATGGAAAATCGAACAAACCTTGATGAATGGAAACCTAGAACAGGATTGGGTGAAAAGGTCAAAACTGGCGAGATTAAGGATATAGATTTAATTCTTGATAACGGTCTGAAGATTCTTGAACCTGAGATTGTCGATAGTTTGGTCAGTCCTGAGTCAGAACTTCTTCTTATTGGTCAATCCAAAGGAAAATTTGGAGGAGGTCAGAGAAGAGTATTCAGGCAAACTCAGAAGAAAACCAAAGAAGGCAACAAACCTAAGTTTGCTACAATGGCTGTTATAGGTGATAAAAATGGTCATATCGGAATAGGTTTTGGCAAGTCTAAAGAAACTGTACCTGCAAGAGAAAAAGCATTAAGAAATGCCAAACTAAACACATTTAAGATTATCAGAGGATGTGGTTCGTGGCACTGCAATTGTGGAGAGCCTCACACAATTCCTTTTGAAGTTGTAGGAAAATGTGGATCTGTAATCATCAAAATCATGCCCGCTCCAAAAGGTAAGGGTCTTTGTATACATCCAGAGTGTGCTAAGATACTCGAAATGGCTGGCATTAAGGATGTGTGGTCCAAGACGTTAGGACAAACCAAGAACAGATTGAACTTATTTATGGCTTGTGAAAAGGCTTTGAAAAAACTATCTGAAATCAAACTTAGACCCCAGGATAAGGATACTCTTGCTGTTGTTGAGGGCTCAGTTGAGATTCCTGAAGGACCAACAGAAGAAGATTTAGCTGAAATCGGAGTTGATGTGTCTTCTGAAGAGAACGTAGAAAAATCTAAATCAGATAAATCTGTAACAAAACAGGTTTCTGAGTCTGATACATCAAAACAAGACGGTAAAGCTGCTCAAGAAAAAGTTGAAGATATCAAAGATGCTGAAAAAGGTGACTCTAGTGGAAACTGAAGACGTTTTGAATAAAGTACAAGAAGCACCCGAAGTACCAGAGCCTAAGCCAGAGCCTACTCCAGAGCATACGACACCACGAGCCTCATCCAGATACTAATCCAGAACATTATCCAGAGCATAAGCCAGAGCCTAAGCCAGAGCCTAAGCCAAAAGTTTCTAAACAGGAATCTTCACACAAAATAGCTGCAATCTTGGTCCGAGGTACTATTGGCATCAAAATAGTATTTAAAGATACACTTAAAATGCTTAATCTAAGAAAACGAAACAGTTGTGTTATTCTAGAGAAAACTCCCTCCAATACGGGGATGCTCAACAAAGTAAAAGACTTTATAACTTATGGAGAAATAAATGATGCAACCCTTCAGGAGCTTTTGAAGACAAGAGGCAAAACAGATCCTAATAATAAAGGGAAATTAAAGAGAATGTTTACACTTAACTCTCCTAAAAAAGGTTATGGTAAAAAAGGTATTAAGAAAGCCTTTTCAGTTGGAGGGTCTCTTGGTTATAGAGGCCAAGAAATCAACGACCTGATAAAAAGAATGTTGTGATTATCATGAATAAAAGAAAAAAGAACAGCCGACAAAGAGGAACTCATACGCATGGATGGGGTTCTAAAAAGAAGCACAGAGGTGCAGGACATAGAGGTGGTAGAGGTCGTGCGGGTTCAGGTAAAAAATGTGATTCTAAGAAACCTTCATTTTGGAAAGATAAAAGTTATTACGGAAAAAAAGGTTTCTCTTCTAAGAGCAGATTAAGTATAAGGGCTATTAATCTATCTTTTTTGGATTCAAAGATACTGACCCTCGTCAAGGCAGGAAAGGCTTTAAAGGAAGGGGATAGCTATAAAATCGATCTTCACTCCATAGGATACAACAAGTTGTTAGGTAATGGTAAGATCAAGAGCAAGTTTATCATTACTGTTGCTTATGTTTCGAAAACCGCTAAAAAGAAGGTTGAAGACGCAGGTGGTTCTATATCTGGATTGGTCGAAAAAAAGATAAAAAAGAAATTTGTAAAGACTGAAAAAGCAGCTCTCCCTGATGAGAAAGATGTTGATGAAAAAACGGCTGAAGATGCTAAGGAAACTGCTCCTGTAAAAGATGATTCGGCCAAGGAAGCTAAAGAAAATGCTTCTGAAGAATAATTTTATTAACTGTTTATAAGATGTTCCGAGAATAAAATGGCATGGTTCGATACTCTACTAGGCAATCTTCCTGAAGTTGCGGGTCCAACGCAGAAGAAGTTGGCCTTCAAGGAAAAACTGAAATGGACATTAATTACTCTTGTTCTATTCTATATTTTAGGATTAGTTCCTTTATTTGGACTAGGTGAGAATGCTTTACAACAGTTTGAGTTCTTGTCAGTCATCATGGCTGCACAGTTCGGTAGCATTGTCAGTTTGGGTATAGGTCCTATTGTTACAGCATCTATTGTTTTACAGCTGTTAAACGGTTCGGGTCTGATGAAATTTGATCTGACTAGTCCCGAAGGTAAGAAACGATTTCAAGGATTTCAGAAACTTTTTGCAATAGGATTTATTGTTTTAGAAGCATTCATATACGTCGGGATGGGTGGCTTGGCTCCAAAGGCGGGCATCCCTCCAATGATATTGATATTTCAGTTGTTTTTAGGTGGTGTTTTAATTATGTTTATGGACGAGGTTGTTTCCAAATGGGGATTTGGAAGCGGTATAAGTCTCTTTATTGCTGCAGGTGTCTCAAAGGAGATATTTATTAAGGCATTTAATCCTTTACCAAGTCCTACCAAACCTGATATTGCTGCGGGAGCTATACCTGCTCTTTTTCAGTCTTTAGCAGCAGGATATGCTCAGACTGCAGGTTTAATGTTGGCATCTGTTCTAGCCACAATTTTTGTATTTCTTGTTGTCGTATATGTTCAATCCATGAAGGTAGAGATTCCTTTGTCTTTCGGTAGAATAAGAGGGCATGGGATACGATGGCCTTTGCAATTCTTATATACTAGTAACATCCCAGTAATTCTTGTTGCAGCTCTTATAGCTAATATTCAACTGTTTGCAAGATTGGTGGAGAAATGGGTAGGTCATGGTACAATCCTGGGCACATTTGGCACAAGCAATTATCCTATCAAGGGATTAGCTGCGTGGCTTTACAGTCCAAATATTGTTCAATATGTTATAAATGGTAATCTTACAGGCAGTCATATACTCCAAGCTTTAGTCTATATTGTTATCATGATGCTGGGATCTTTAATGTTCAGTTATTTTTGGGTACAAACGGCAGGCATGGATGCAAGAAGTCAAGCTAAACAAATAATGGCTTCTGGTTTACAAATACCTGGTTTTCGAAAAGATCAACGCGTTTTAGAAAGATTGCTTGAACGATATATAGGACCCTTGACCATAATGGGAGGCCTTGCAGTAGGTCTGTTAGCTGCGATGGCAGATTTATTAGGTGCGTTGAGTAGGGGTACAGGAATACTCTTGACTGTAATGATAGTCTATAAACTTTATGAGGATATTGCACGGCAGCACATGATGGATATGAACCCTATGATGAGAAAGTTCATGGGTGGTGGATAAGTTGGTTTTCGAGTCAATAATGAACCCTATCATGAGTCCTCTTCTCAAACTGGATCCTCTTTCTGCAATTCTTATCATCTCTTTCATAATTACAGTAATAATAACATTAGTCTACAAATTCGCAACAGACCAGACTGTTATGAAAAAACTGAAAGACGAGATGAAACATCTCCAAAAAGAAGTGAAAGCATTGAAAGACGATCCTAAAAAAGCCATGGCCAAGCAGAAAATTATGATGGAAAAGAACATGCAGTATATGAAGCAATCGTTCAAACCCACACTCTATACATTTTTACCGATAATACTAATTTTTGGATGGTTGAATGCACACATGGCATATCATCCAATTGTACCTAATACTCCTTTTGAAATTTCTGCTGAGTTTTATGATGGAGCATTTGGTGATGTTACTTTAGATGCTCTTCCCGAACTAACAATATTATCTAATAAAACAGTTACAATTATTGATAACAAGGCCATGTGGAGACTTCAGGGTGAAGAAGCTGATTATTTACTGTCTGTGACTTATGGGAATGAAGCATATAATATGGATCTTAAGATAACTGAAGAAAGAGAATATGCGCCTCCTGAAAAGGCTATCAAGAAATCTAAGATGAAAAAAATAAAGATACATAATCCTCCTATAAAAATAGATATATTCGGCCTGAAACTGAGCTGGTTATGGGCATATATTATTTTTTCAATAATAATTAGTACTATATTAAGAAAAGTGTTGAAGCTTAGTTAATAACTAGCATTCTTCAGCATAACATTCCAGAATTGATTCTCAATTCTGAAGTTTAAAATTGCTTTTCAATTTAATAAACTTTATAAATGCTTTTAGTTTCCTCGACTATAAATCATTGGATGTAAAAAATGCCATCAGGAAGACATAAATCACGGACATTGGGGAGAGTTTTTAAGAGAACCCCTGCTTCAAGAGTTGTTGTTAGATATAAGAAGCGTAAACCTTCAGTTTCAAAATGCTCTGAATGTGGTGCCAATCTGCAAGGAACCTTGCGGGAGAGGCCTTACAAAATGAGTAACTTACCCAAGACCAAGAAAAGGCCTGAGAGGCCTTATGGTGGTACACTTTGCAGTAAATGTATGCGACGTAAGATTATTTCCCAAAATAGATAATCTCTTTGACACATCGGTGACGGTGTCGTTCTACAAGAGATTAGGAGGAACAAAATGGTTATGGAAATAGGAAGAATCTGTATTAAAATAGCGGGCAGAGATGCAAATCTGAAGTGCATTGTTGTGGATATTTTGGATGGAAATCATGTATTGATTGATGGCCAAACTCGACGAAGAAAATGCAACAATAGACATCTTGAGCCATTAGATCAGGTTATTAAAATAAAGAAAAATGCAGCTCATTCGGACATTGTGGCTGAATTCAAGAAACTGAATATTGAACTAATAGAGAGCAAGCCCAAGAAAGCGACTGAGAGACCTGTTCGGATGAAAAAGAAGAAAGCTCCGCGAGTTAAGCAGGAAGTGCCTTTAGATGCAAAAATTGAGGCCTCTAAGGCCAAACCTAAGGTAGAGAAACGCCCTTCTCCAAAAGAGCAAGCAGAAAAATCAGAACCAACAGAAGATCAAGGATCTGTAGAATCTACAACTGATGTTTCTAAGGCAGAGGATGAACAGGGTTCTTCTGAGCCTAAGAAGCAAGATATTTCTGAAAAAAAGGAAGAAGATTCCAAATCTAAATCCGAGGTGTCTGAACCCAAACCTAAGAAAAAAACAGAGAAAAAAGACTAACTACTCTACAGCTTCTTTATTTTTTTTATTTCTTTTTAATCCTTTTCTTTTCATAAGGATGTGCCAATCCTCATCCTCAAGTGCTTTTAGAAGAATTTCATCTTTTGGTGAGACTGTTTCTTTAGTATGTTTTTCTACAAGTGCAAGAATCTTCTTAACAGCTTCTTTTGGATCGTGTGCGCCACGGATTTTTTCTGTTTTTCTTATATCAAAATACTTGTCAGAGAGAATCTCTGCAAAACCTCCGCTTGGTGTTAAGGCGACAATAGGTTTACTTTGCATATATGCATACGATGCCTCGTTAAGTGTGCCAACACCTCCCCCAATTATGATTGCGCCGTCACAAGAATTAAGATTTATTGAGTTTCTTGACCATCCTATACCTGTAGCAACAACAACGTCTGCGTATTCATTAGCCCATTTATGGCTTTCCCATGGCACTATTGCAAGAGTGAGTCCACCCTCTTTTTTTGCTCCCTTTAAAGCAGCTTCCATGACTCCAAGACCGCCCCCTGTAAGTACAATACAACCTTTTTTTGCGAGCTCTCTTCCAACTTCTTCTGCCATTTTATATGCTTGAGCTGTGCATATGATTTTGCTTGAACCTAATACTACAATCTGGTATTTTTTTTTGGATTTCATAAGGCCCATTCAATAGAAGAGGTATATAAAGATTGTTATTTAACTAAGGATTCTATTTCAGAAATTCTTATCTCAAATGCACCTACTGGATATTCGATCTCCCAGTTACTGAGTACTTCAGGATTTATTTCTCCAATTATTCCAACGATTTTATTCCCAATAACAATATTACCTGCACGACCTTCAATAAAAGAGGGATGCTTTACATCCTTAATATCATATTCGAATCCAAGCATTCTGACAAAATAATCTAATAACTGTTTTATTTTCGTGAAATCATTTTCAGAATCACATAAAGCCACTCCAAGCATATCTTCTTCATTAGCACCTGTTTCTGTGTCCTGAGCTAGACTGAACACTTTTCCAATCTCAAAGATATTCTGGGGATATTCATTATGTTTGTTCTTGTTCAGAACTCCAAGAAGTGTAGGTATCATCCAACCTCTTACAAGATTATATTCTGAATTGACTGCATTAGCAACTTCAACAAGAGCTTTCTTTGTTTTCATCTTGGTGCATTGTTGATTGCTGTTGGTCATATTGAATGTGTTAAGCTCCAGTAGACCTGCACATTCTAATATGTTGGCAATCCTGTTTTTGAATATCTCAGTTGAATCCTCCTCTCCGATGGTGGATATGCCTGGGATCTCTGCATCGAAATTCTCATATCCATAAGCTATGGCTATATCTTCAAAAAGGTCAACCTGATGCATTATATCCACTCTATACGCAGGTACAAATACCTGTCCATTTTTACATCCGTAACCCATTTTTTCTAGGAGTTTTTCTGCATCTTTCATCTTTAGATCGAGTCCAAGCCATCTATTACAGTAAGCAAGATCCAATTTCATTCTCTTAGGCTTAAGATTTGGAATCGCATAGCTTTTTCCATCCTGTTGGATGCAATCTATTGAGTAAAGAGTACCTCCCATATCAATTAGAGATGTTGCTATTATGGTGAGTGCAGCTTGTGTGGCGTGGAAATCATTGCCTGTCACCTCTAGAAAGACATCTTGGGTGGTTTCGTCAATCTTTCCCACATCATGTGAATTGATGATGGGTGGCATTGACATCACTATGCCTTTGGCATCCACGAAAATAGGGAATTTGTTCCAACCTTCCACCAGATGAGCATAAGCCCTTCCTGTTGAGTGTTTTGATAAGATCTGTCTGCCGGTTATCTCATTTGGATATTCTAAAGGCCTGAACTTAATTTTATCAGGATGTTCGCCAACGAAACTGATCGGAAACGTTATCTTTTCAAGAGGATAAAGACCTATTCCTCCTTTTTTCCTCTTGCGTAACAGAGTCATTCCAAGTTTTTCTTGAATCTGGATGACTTCCCTTATTTTTTCATCATTAAAACTAAGACCTTTTATGATACAGGCAAAAGCGTAAGGCCATTCTTTTGGAAGAGATTTCTTGACTATAAGTTTAAGTTCTGACTTTTTTATTTTAAAGTCTCTTAACCCCTTTTTTACTCCAATAAATGAACTGAATGCCCTTGCAAAACCCTGTTCAGAAAGCATGTCTGGCCTGTTGGGAAATACTTCAACTTCAATTGTATCTCCTTCTATTTTTTCAAGGTCTGTTCCAAGCATGCTAATCCGGTCTTTGAGTTTATCAAGTGGAAGCTTTTTTCCAACCAGTTTTTCAAAAACATTCTTATTCAGGTTAACTGTGGGCATTTTAGTCTCTCATCCAAAACTTAATTTCTCTTATTTTTTTAAGGTCATTACGATATAGATCTCGAAGATCTGTTATTTTATAATAATCCATGATGATCCTGTCAAATCCAGGGCCCCAAGCTAGGACGGGTATATCTTTTCCTAATAGGGGAATGATCAATTCTGGCCGAAACATACCAGCTCCACCCAACTCAATCCATTTTTTATGGACAGGGTGATATACATCAATCTCTACACTTGGTTCAGTATATGGAAAATGAGCAGGTCTGAACCTTGCCTTGTCAAATCCCATTTTTTTAAAGAACTCTTTAAGATATCCGAGAAGATGGCGGAAATTTGCATTTTCATCAATTACAATCCCGTCTGTCTGGTTGAATTCAAACAGGTGCGACCAATCAATAGCTTCGTTTCTATAGCATCTTCCAAACGAAAAGAATTTAGCAGGAAGCTTTTCTTTTCTAAGTTTGGCCAGGGTCAATGCACTCAATACAGTTGTGTGGGTTCTTAGGACATTTTTCTTGGCTTCCTCAGGATTCCAATCATATTCCCATCCTCTGCTGCCTGTATTGCCGCCCTTTTCATGTGCAGCTTTTACACCAGCCACAAGTTGCTTGGTAGGTAGACTTCCTTTGGCAGGGTTTTTAAGATAGAACGTGTCCTGTAGGTCTCTTACTGGATGGTCCTGGGCTGTGAAAAGAGCATCAAAATTCCAAAAAGATGTATTTATGATAGGTCCTTTCATCTCCTTGAAACCAAGCTCAAGCCATATCTTTTTTGCATAATTCTTTGCTTGATTAACAAAATGACGTTTACCCCCTGTTATTTGAGGAACATTTATCTGGATATCATAGTTTCTGAATTGCTTTCCTTTCCAACTGCCTGTCTTAAGCATCTTAGGAGTCAATTTTTCAATGGAGTCTTTAGTTGTACTTCCACATAGCTTTTGTACCTTGAGTCCTATCTCCGTCGGGTTGATTATCCTATCTTTTTGAATATCTTTCTTGATAATATTCTTTCTTTTCAATAGATTGTTGAATGCAAATCTGTCTTCATCAGTTAATTTATCTGATTCCATAGGGAACTTATTATTAAGGAATTGCTCTTCAAGCATATCTTTAGTCAATAGTTTTTTACCCTGTTCTGTCAGAGATATCATAAGACCTTTTGGGCCTTTGCTTATTTCAATTGCGACCATTTTTTTTAAGGTGCCAATACAGATATTAAGCTCATCAGGTGCGATATCAGCTTGTTTTATAATCTCTTCTGAACTAAGTTTTGATGTTTTAGCAAGTGCATAAAGCAATCTTCTTTCGGGAAGACCTTTTTTAACATATTCTGCCCCGTTCACGTCTAGTTCAATAGCTTCTATAATATTTTCTTTGATAGTTACAAGATCTTTATTCTGAAGCCACTGGACTGCTCTCATGGTTTCAATGTCGCTTAATCCTGTTTTATTAACTAAATCTGAGAATAAGATGCCCTGTTCAATTTTCGGCAGGGTTTGGATCTCAAGGGGATGGAGTTTCTTTACAATATCCTTTATTGTCATTATATGCTAGAACAGGAGTTTTATATTTAAAAGCTTTGTTTTTAAATAAAAAGAAAATAAAAAAATAAAAAAATTAAGCTTTGGCCTTTAGGGACTTCCAAGCAAGGTCAAATAATTCTTCCAATGCGCTTGCAAAGAATGGTGTGTTAACCCAGATACCTATGTCGTATGTTGGGTGAACTTCTGCATCGTCCATAACCATAAAGATTACTTCCTTACCATCAACAACACAGAATCTTGCTTTACTGGTGGTGTTCCTAACCTCAGCCACTTTTCCTAAATCTTTGACTGCTTTATCTGTTTCCTTGGTCAGAGGAGCCGCAATTCGAATTCTAACACCTCGTTTCTTGACTTCCTCAAATACAGGTTTCAGACCTTCGATCTTTCTGATAAGGCCTTGTGATGTAGTCATGATGGTGACTGTCTTCTCTGCATTTCTTATAGTAAGCTCCAAGTGATTATACAGATTATGTCTCCCTCTGAGTGAAGCTGCGAGATCTGAGGGTTCTACTAATTCAACGCCTTGAGTGTGCAAAGAATTTAACTCCTTGACAACGTCGGTGGTTTTCAGGTTCTCAAGTCTTTTCACCTTCTCTTCGGCACCCTTTTTCACATTTTTCTTAACTCTCTCCACAACTTCTTTAGGTGGCACTGCTATATACTTGATTGGCTTACCAATCTTCATTATTACAAAACCTTTTTTTTCTAGAGACTCGAGAACATCGTAGCTTCTTGATCTTGGCACATTTGCAATATCAGAAAGCTCTCCAGCCGTACTCACCCCTCTAGAAAGCAGAGCAGTCCATATCTTAACCTCATAGAGATTAAGCCCGAAATATCTCCTCAATCGGCTTAGAAACTCTTCTTTCACAATCATTTCCTCTACCTCCAAAAAGTAGGATTTATCACCCCTTTTTGATATTGAAATATTATAACTACTATTAAAAGCTTACGGTTTTTTACATTTGTCGAGTTGTTTTACACACCTTATCGGTAGCAATTATGTACTTTTTTTTGTAATTATAGAGGAGGGTTTCTGATGTTTATCGCCAAATACCTTCAATGTTTTTGCCGCAAGAACATGCATTTTTACTGATAGAATTTGTGACAATCTTACTCATTCTTTGGATTAAAATCTTTTTGCATTTGGGACAATATGTGTTTGAATCTGTAAAAATATTTCCTAAGTAGACATAATCAAGATGCTTTTTGGCAATTGCAACCGCATCATTTAAGATACTTTCTGGAGTAGGGGGTACTTCACATTTGTAATGAGGAAAAAAACGCGAGATATGCAAAGGCACACCTTGTCCGAGCTCTTTCTTAATCCACACACACATTTGTTCGAATTCGTCTTTATTATCGTTAAGATCAGTTATCAATAAATTCGTGATCTCTAGCCAGATCTCTTTTTCTTTCAGTAATTTTAAGGTATCTAGGACCGGACCGATCCTTGCTTTGCAGTATTCCTTATAGAAATTATCATTAAAAGCCTTTAAGTCTATGTTAGCTGCATCAAGATATTTACTTAACTCGCGAAGGGGTGGCTGGTTGATAAAACCATTACTGACAATTGTGTTCTTTATACCTTGTTTTCTTGCTAGTTTTGCAATTTCCAACATATATTCAAAATAAACTGTAGGCTCTGTGTATGTATAAGAAATAATTTTGC
The DNA here is from genome assembly GCA_964647565.1 of uncultured Methanosarcinales archaeon. GTDB lineage: Archaea > Nanobdellota > Nanobdellia > Woesearchaeales > CAZYIM01 > CAZYIM01. The sequence continues at coordinate 11,187 of CAZYIM010000010.1, read as the reverse complement.
ACTCTCTTTCTATACACATATTTATTATCTGTTCAGGGGATACCTCTTCAGAGTGTTTTTTAGGTACTCCTCTTGATATGCTCCAGTTCTGACAACCTTTGCAAAAAAAATTACAACCGACTGTTGCGAGTGAAAAGGTCTTAGTGCCTGGGTAGAAATGATACAAGGGTTTTTTTTCAATTGGGTCTATACTTAACGAGCAGGATTTGTTGTATACTAGAGAATAGAGTTTTCCATTCCTATTTTCCCTAACTCCGCACAAACCTCTTTTTTTGTCTATAATTTTACATATATGGGGGCATAAATTGCATTGAATACTGTCGTTTTCCTGCTTTTGATAAAAAAGAGCTTCTTTCACAATAAACCAATTGTTTTCAAGTATTTTAATATTTTCCTACCATGTTTGAAACGATAATTTACTATTATAGAATAATAAGAAAATTATAAATACTCTGGTTAAATATCAGGACTATTAAAGAGGTGTGATGTTGTCAGCATTTAATTTCTTACATAAAAAAGGGGGCGAGGAAACTAAATTTAAACCTCCTGAAGCCCCGCCAATGCCAGAGGCACCAGGAAATGCAATGAATCCTCCTGCAGAAAATATATCAATGGAGGAGGTTCCAATGCCGCCTCCTGTAGAAATGGGGAACGTAGAACCTCCGCTTCCTGAAGCTGAAATGCCTGCTGTACCAGAATCATCTAATAACGATCAAATAAAAGATGCCATTTCAGCTGATGAAATTCCAATTCCTGAGGCAGATGAAGATAAGCAAAAGCCTGTTGAAGTCCCTCAGTCTAGTCCAGAGATACCTGCTAGTGAGGGTTCTATTGAAGAGCCAATTAATTTTGAACTTCCTGATTTTGAAGAGCAGGACTTAGATGTAGAAGCTGAAGCCGGAGCCCAAGCAGCGTCGGATTCTGCTGAAAACTCAATTTTTAAGACACCAGAACCTATACCTGTTGATATACCTCCAGAAGAAAAACCAAAATCCTCTAATATAGTTAAAGACCATTATTTAAAAGTTGCTCAATTAAGAGATGTAATTAGTGGTATTTCAGAAATGAAGGTATGTATAAATGAGTGTGGTACAATACTTTCTGAATCTGTTGAAACAGAAAAGAATAAATTAGCATTTTATGAAACTTTTCAAACTTTATCAGAAACATGTCAGACTAACCTGATGAAGATTGATGGTTTAGTGTATAAGGAAGACATTTTGAGGTGAAACTATGGAAGATCTAGCTCCTGTTTTTGTAAAAATCGATGAGTATAAGGAAATCCTAGATATTATCGACGTAATTAAAGAAAAGACTGCCAAAGCAAAAGAGACCATTGGTAAGATCAATGAATTAAAATCTGAAGAAGATAAAGAGATTGAATTATGGTCGAAAAATTTAGATGTAATCACTAAAAACATCGCAGATATCAATAAGACCTTATTTGAATCGTCTAAGTAGGCAATAGAATGACATCAACAGAAAAAGAGAGTTTTTTTGTTCGGTTGACTAAACCAACTCTATTTAGAAAGCAAATACTTGAATCCTCAAAAATCGAATTAAATAGTTTAAAGGCTTATGAAAGATTATTGTCTGCCCGGGCTAAAAAACTAGAGGCAATAAGCAATTTCAAGAAACAGATTAAAGAGATTAAGCTCCTTATTTCTAAAATTAATATTATGCTTGCGAAGCATAGAATTGAGCGATTTTCTCCCAAACCAAAAAAAGGAATCTCCGCTCCAGCAAAAAAGACTGTGAAAAAGGCAATTGAGGAATCCAAGCAAATTTCACAGCTTGAAAAGCTAGAAGCTAACTTGCAGAACATTGAGAAAAAACTACAACAGATTTCTTAAATTTTAAATATTTATTTTTCTAGCATTTTTTTATTACTACTCCGATAGATTTATATATCTGAGATAGCAAAGTTGTCATATGCCATTAGAAATAATTCCTGTCGGCGGATATGGGGAGATTGGAAGGAATTGTGTTGCTATCAAAGCGGATGATGATGTTGTAATTCTAGATATGGGTCTTCAGATGGAGAAATATATTTCATTCACTGAGGACGAAGACATAGTCGATTTGACTCCAAAAAAACTAATGGATATAGGTGCAATCCCTGACATTTCTAAAATAATGCACTTGAAGAACAAGGTTAAGGCAATTTGTGTAACACATGCACATTTGGATCATGTAGGAGGTGTGCCATATCTGAGCAATAAGTTTAATTGTGATATTCATGCAACACCCTTTACTATTGAGGTTCTGAAGACTATAATTCGAGATGATAACATGGCTATACGGAACGAGCTTGTCAGCCATGACACTAACTCGAGCTTTAAGGTTTCCCCTAATATGAAAATTGAATTTATTAACATGACTCATTCTGTACCTCAGACTGTGATGATTGCAGTGCACACTAAATATGGTGTTGTGTTATATGCAAATGACTATAAATTTGACAGTGCGCCTGTTTTTGGAGACAAGCCAAATTTTGCGCGATTAAAGAAACTCCATGTGAGGGTTTTGATTGTTGATTCCTTATATGCACATAGTCCTATCAAGACACCTTCTGAAGCAATTGCAAGAGAAATGTTAAAGGATGTGCTATTAGGTGTCAACTCAGAGGGCAAGGCCATAGTCATTACGACCTTTTCAAGTCATTTAGCCAGGTTGAAATCCGTTGTAGAGATTGGTAAGATGATGGGCCGTAAGATTGCGTTTGTAGGCAGATCTCTTGCTAAATATGTCCAAGCTGCTGAGAATATTGGTATTGTGAATTTTTCAAAGAGTGTGGAAATTGTCAAATATGGTGGCAAGGCAAAAAAATTCTTCTCAAAGATTAAAAATCCTGAGAAATACTTGTTTGTTGTTACAGGTCATCAAGGAGAACCTAAGGCTATTTTAGCAAGGATGATTTACACAGGCTTGTTTCCATTCAAAGAAGAGGACCATGTCATATTTTCATGTAAAACTATTCCAGTGGATATTAACTATGAGAATAGAGCCAAATTGGAAGCCGCATTGAAGCAAAAACATATTAGGATATTTAGTGATATTCATGTATCTGGGCATGCTGCAAGAGAAGATCATCGAGACTTATTGCATTTGGTAACGCCAGAACATATCATTCCAACACATGGTGATCAAGAGATGAGAGAGGCGCTCAAAGACTTAGCTTTAGATATGAATTATGAGCTAGATAAGATTCATTTGCTGAACAATGGCCAGATTCTGCGTCTAACTTGAGCTATAATGAAAAAGTTTTTAAATTTTCATAAATTTATGAATTAATGGGGGTTGAAATAAACTATTTATTTCCGGAGGTACATGTATGAAACTCACATTAGCAGAACCTAAATTTATCAAAGACAGCATAGGTATTATAGCAGATATAGTTGCAGAAGCAAGATTTAAGATCACTCCTGATGCAATGGAACTAATTGCAATGGATCCTGCAAACGTAGCTATGATTATTTTCAAGCTTCTAAGTAGTACCTTTGTTGAATATGACGTAAAAGAAGAGTCCATAATATCTATTAATCTAAATGATTTAAAACAAGTTCTTAGGAGAGCCAAAACCAACGATGTTGTAACCTTAGGCCTTGAAGAGAATAAGCTTAAAATCCTATTCAAAAGCAATACTACAAGGACATTTTTTCTGCCACTGATTAATCTTGAAGAAAAAGAGCAAAAAATGCCCAATCTTAGCTTTTCAGCAACAGTTACGACCAAGTCGGATATTTTGAATGAAGCGATTGAGGACGTTGATATTGTTGCAGAAAGCGTAAATTTTTCAGCAGAAGAAAAGACTATGCTAATTTCTGCCGCAGGAGACTTAAGCAGAGCTGTGGTCGAAATCAAAGCAGATAAAGACACGAAAATTGTGGCTAAAGAGCAAGTCAAGTCCAAATACTCAATTGAGTACCTCAAGAAGATGATTCAAGGATCTAAATTGAGCGATAGTGTTGTCATAAATTTCAGCAAAGACTATCCCTTGAAACTTTCCTATAACATCTTGAATAAGCTACAGATGGAGTTTATTCTTGCACCGAGGGTAGATAACGACTAGTTTTTATATTTTTAATTTTATTTAATTGTGTGTATATTTTATATGATTAGGGGGTGAATTTAATGGCAAATGATATTGAAGAAGGTAAGACCGCAGCAATTCTATCCTACATAACCATTATAGGTTGGATAATTGCTCTTGTTATGAACCAAGAAAAGAAAAGCGAATTCGCTAAATTTCATATCAGGCAAACTCTATTGTTGATGATTGCTGCAATTGTACTTGGCTGGATTCCTTTTGTTGGTTGGATCATCAGTCTTGTGCTGTTTGTATTTTGGATAATTGGCTTGATTGGCGCTATCCAGGGACAGAAAAAAGAGATTCCTCTTTTAGGTAAATTAGCACAGGATTGGTTTAAGGGAATATAATTTTTTTTCTTATTTTTATTTAATTATTATTGGGGGTGATAATAGTGAAGAATACGATAATTATGTCTTTTATAATATTATTAATGTTCGTTTTTGCTTTTTCTGTTCAGGCAATGACTAAGAGTGAACTTAAAGATATTGTGCAAAGTGATACTGAACTCAGAAACCAAGTGTCTAAACTAAACTCAGTACTGGCAAAGATTCCAGGAAACTTAGTTGGGAAAGACGAGGTCTATCATGCACGAATTGGATATGATGACGTTGGATTAATATTGAGAGATGGTCTTGTCGATACTATACATACAGGAAGACCTTCTAATCCAACATATATGGTAGTGACTGATTATGATACCTTATTAGCCCTAGCAAATTCAGAAAATCCTGCGCCAGATACTATTCAGGCCATCACAGATGGGCGCATATTCATTTATAAGGCTCCTGCATGTAGTGATGATCTTGATTGTAGGGATAATCAGGTATGTACCTCTGGTGGTTGTAAGGATGCATTTACTGTTGCAGTTGTACCAATTGCGTATGGTAGGAATGAACTGGCAGGTTTTTTGGAAAAGGCTGTTCCTGAGATGGATCTTTTTAAATTGTACTTACCTATTGACAAGAAATATATGCGGATACACTATGTTGATCCGAAAGTTTGCCCTGACTATAAATGTAATGATGTTTGTAGGGATTGTCAGACTGTTGCACAGAACTGTGCAAGAAATGCAGGCTTATTAGGTTATGCTGACAAAATCTTTGGTGTTAGCAGAGATGATGTCAAGGTGGATATAGGGGGCGGCAATTGGATGTTGCTTTGTGGATGTGCAGGAGGCATACCCTCTTTGACAAGTGTTTCCAGAGCAAGGAAATACGTAGGAGGAGGTGTATATTGTTACAACACAGTACCTCACGAAGCAGGGCATCAGTTGGGCTTATGGCATATTGATGCAACTGGTGAAGAAGCAGGTGCTTGTAGAGGTCCTAATGCAGCTGATTGCAGCGAGTCTGATAAAATGACTGACATAATGGGGTATGCTTGGCCTCAAGACCATTTTGGACCTGCCGCGAACAGACACTTAAAAGGTCTGTTAGGACATTTTGAGGTGTGAGAAAATGAAAGGAGTAAAACTATTAATTCCAATTGTTTTGGTGGCCTTACTGATGTCCGTGTTTGCAACTGCACAGTTTGGCAAGTTATTGGTCATTGAATTTAATCTTGGAGAAGATGATTCAGTTGAGCTCGTCGATATGAGAGCCTATGAGGGCAGTCTTGGCATGGATGAGGTTGATTCATCAGAGTACCGCTTAAGTCTATTAGACTCTACAAGTAAAGTGTTGCATACAACCTACTTTACAGCTACATTTGAAGCTTGGGCAACCCCTGTAGATCCTGAAAAAGCATTTCCATTTCCAGAAGGGGAAGAAGAAAATATCGGTAAATTTGGTAATGTGGCAAGGGATAAAGTTGAGATGATACTACGAGTGCCTTATTTGATTGATGCGGTAAAATTCCAGATTAAGCATAAAGATAAGGTCTTGTTTGAGTCTGATATAGATCTTTGTAATGAGGATTCAACCTGCCAGACAGATAGAGGTGAAAATTCTTTGTCCTGTAGAGCAGATTGTCCTTCGGGGACTGCAGATGGTTATTGTGATGAAATGTATGATGGAACTTGTGATCCCGATTGCACAGACCAGGCTAGAGAGAACAGAGATTCCGATTGCACCTGTGGTAATGTGATATGTGATCCGAGGGAAGACTTTCATAATTGTATCGCCGACTGCAAAGATAAACCTGCAAACCTTTTGATGACCTATATAATCATCGCAATAGTTGTGGTTGTGGTTATAATAGCTCTGATAGTTTTCTTAATTGTGCTAGGTGCAAAGAAAAAGAAAAAAAAGAAGGCTGAGACAAAAGCTAGTAAATAATAGGAGGTCTTTATTATGGCTGAAGAAATAGAGATTGGAAAAATAACTCATTTTTTTGGACATATCAGTGTTGGTGTTATAGAGATTACTAGTGATGTACTGAAAGTAGGGGATACTATACATGTAAAGGGTGCAACATCTGATTTTACTCAGAAGATTGACTCTATGCAGATTGACCATGAATCAGTGGAAGAAGCTAAAGCTGGTCAAAGTATAGGTCTAAAAGTTAGTGAGCATGTAAGAGAACACGATACTGTATTTAAGGTAGTAGAATAAACTATTTATTTTTTTTTATTCTTTTTTATTTTTCTTGGTTTTTTTATAAATCCAAAATAAATTACTATTACTATACCTAGTATACTTAATACAAAACTTGATATTATTCTTGTGGGAAGATAGTAGAATTCTACAATATCAACTGTTGAATCAACAGGGATTGATACAACATGCTCGGTTTCCGCTGTGCGGAACCTTTTGGTAGTCCCATCTTTGTATAAGATATCTGCATGCCATCCGGAATAATGGTTTTGATTGAGGATTAGTGTATCCTCTTCACCAGTTCTTACTTTTATCTTAACCCTGTTTGGAGACCAAGATATGACTTCCTGAACTGTTTCTTGTTTGAAAAGATATGAAGTTCCAATATAACCCGAATATCCTTTACCCATGGCATAACCTACCCAATAATAGAACGTTCCTTCTCTTTTAGCATTCGGAATAGGTGCTGCTTCATAGCAGTGTGTTGAGCCTTTATTTTGCCGAACATAATCCCAATTGTGGCTAGTGACGAATACATCTACTTTCATTTCTTGATTTGAAGGTTGATATAGATTAAACTGTTCCTGCTTTTCCAGGTTCTTTGGCACTATAAAGAAGATATGTGACCAGGAATAATTTAATTCAGATTTATATAGACATACGTTAAACAATATAATCCCTAAGACAATTATTAAAATCGCATACTTCTTGATCTTTTTTTTATATCTGACCTTTCTTTCGAAAATTGATATGATTTTTTCAAGTCCTGCCGCGGAAAGGATTGCAATCGCTAATAATAATAAAATCCTGAATCTCATCGGATACCATAATGAGTTAAAGATGGGTAGAAATTTCATCAAGGGCCAGATAGGTATTGATGATTCAAATCCCATGATGATTAATGTCATCACACCTGTTGTTAAGATTAAAGTTTTATTCTTTTTCCAGCATAAGACAGCGCCTAATAGGAATAATAAGGTTATTATTATCCCAACATATAATACATATTCAGTTTGGTTCATATCAAGATGGGAAACAGTGGGGAATATCATGGTTTGAAGAAGATCAAGAATGCCTATTCCTGTTTTCAACTGGAAAACTCTTTTGGTGTGGAAGAAAAGAAATAAATTTGGAATGAACTTAATCGCCCCAAAGATAAATGTCACAACCATAAGTTTTACGTATGCTAGGAAACATCGAGGATCTTTTTTTTCAATGTATATAAATAATGTATAGATCGCTAGGAATATTATTAAACCAATAAAAACATATATTCCACCTTCAAACCACGTGAAGACTAAAAATATGCAGCTAATGAATATATATTTGCTTTGTTCTAGTCCTCTTAGAAAATAATATATTACAAACGGCATATATGCCATTGGCAGGATGTCGTAGCTTCCTGCCTGTAGATTCCGGATAAAAAGTGCAGAGAACATGAAAACTATAGGCGGAATATACGCAAAAACTCCTTTGAGCTTAAAATGTTTAGCAAGTACAAACATACCTAGACAGCCAAGTATAAGATGGAGTACAACTTCTATCTTGAGACCTATGATAGTACCAAAGAGAATAGTAAATATAAACATAGGTGAGAGAACTCTTTGTTGTGGATTGGCTAGAAGTACATTTCCACCGCATTCATATGGATTCCATAGGGGTAATTGTCCATATTCAACAATACTTTTTCTTGCAGATTCGTGATAGAACTGGACTTGCTTCCAGTCATAATCCGCTTCATAATCTAAATTTGTTAAGATATGATGGAAGAAGAATAGGGTGAGAACGATAAATACGACTAAAGCTGTCCAATTGGATTCGAGTTTAATAAAACCCCCTAGCTTCTTCTTAAGAATCATCCTTTGTATTCTCCGTGGTTAATCTTATTAATATTTTTTTGTTTGTTTATAATTATGAAAAAAGGAAACTATAAAAACCGGTCTTCTTTAATTATTGTTACATGAGGGTATCGGTTGTTGTTCCTGTATTTAAGGGGGGGGAAACTTTAAAGGACTGTCTTGATTCTGTGTTCAGCTCCAGCTATAAGCATTTCGAGGTCATTGTAGTTGATGATTGCTCTATGGATGACACTGCTGATATAGCTCAAAAATACGATTGTCAAATAATAAAACTTCAAAAAAATAAAGGTGTTGCCAATGCTAGAAACGTGGGTGTTGAGTATGCTAAATCTGATTTGATTGTATTTGTTGATGCAGACGTGATGATATATCCAGACACTCTAAAAGAAATGGTTGAGAAATATAAATCTGAACAAGGCCGTGTAATCATTGGAGCCAGTCAATCTAAAAAATATCTTGCTAATACTTTTGGGGCGAAGTTCAATGCCTTGAAAGATTACTATGCCGTGGGATGGAAACAAAATGAAACTAAGAGAAGATACTATCATCTTCAAACTCCTTGCTGTTTAATTGAGAAGACAGCTTTTAATTCTGTAGGCGGATTCAACACGAAATACAAAAGCGTAGGTATAGAAGATTTTGAATTAGGATACAGGCTCACTAAAAAAGGATATAAGATGATCTGCTATAAAAACATCCTTTTTGATCATTATGAAATTAAGTTACATCACAGAAATAGAGCCCTAATGAAACGAGCGGCTCTTTATCTGCCACTTTTCTTAAAGAGACAACGTTTTGAACCGGGAGGCGCCACAGGCACATTTTCAGAGTCTTTGATAACCCTACTGACATTTTTCATGTTTCTATCCTTATTTCTTAGTTTGTTATCTTCCACACTGTTAGTTATGCCATTAGTAATATTTATCATATTCATTTTGCTCAATTCTGGATTGATAATTTATTTTACAAAAGAAGAAGGCTTGATATTTACATTGCTATGCGGACCTGCGCTAATTTATAGATATTTGGCTATTGCTTCAGGAATCTTTTTAGGTGTGATGAGGATATTAGTTGGAAAATGATCAAACTGCTTAGGACCATAAATCAAATATATAGAGCCAAGATGCCTTATGTTGTTTTCTTTACAACTGCAGGTTGTAACCTTAGATGTGATCATTGTTTTTATCTAGATAGAATTGATGGATACAAGAAAGAGTCAGAGTTGACTTTAAATGAGATAAAGAAAGTATCATCTAAACTTGGAAAGATTTTTTATTTAAGCATTACAGGTGGTGAACCCTTATTACGAAAGGATATCATTGATGTGATAAGAATATTCTATAAACAGAATTCTGTTAAAATGATTACTTTTCATTCGAATGGCCAGAATCCTGAGCGATTGGAAAAGATAACTAAAGAGGTACTTGCTACATGTTCAAAATTAAAGTTTATAGTCTCAATTTCTTTGGATGGATTTGAAAAACAACATGATTCTATAAGAGGTGTAAAAGGAAGCTATAAAAAAGTAATTACCTCTGTTGAAAGATTGCAGAAATTCAAGAGGAATCCTCAGTTTGAGCTTAACCTTAATACTGTTATTATTCCTAAAAATAGGACAGTCGCTATTAAACTCCATAATTTTATTCTTAAGACTTTGGGTGTGAGCCATGATGTAACTTATTTACGGGGATCTGTTAAAGATAGAGATTTGCTGAAGGGCAATTTAGATACATATAAGAATTTGGTTAGGATTATGGAAAAAGAAAGATTAAAAACCAAATTTAGGGATTGCTTTTCATTAGTAAGTCATTCACTTTATCAGATCTGCAGGGAAGTAGTCATTGAGACAGAGGAAACTCATAAGATGGTTTATCCTTGTAAGACTATTCAAAAAGCCGTGGTTATTGATGAGATGGGGGATGTGCTGCCTTGCGAACTTATTTATTTTAACAAGAGTTTGGGGAATTTAAAGAAGGCTGATTATGATATACATAAGATACTTAATACTAAAAAATCCAAGCATATGCGAAAACTTATTAAGAAAAGCAAATGTTCTTGTAGCTGGGAATGTATTATTCCTTTGAATACAGTGTTTAGTGTTAAAGGACTTTTTAGGCTTACTGGCAAAATTGCCAAATATTATTTCAGGGGGTTGTTTTAGTCATTTAAAATGGATTATGTGGCTGTACTTTACATGCTAGTGGCAATTATAGGCTGTTACCTTGGAGCTATAGCCATAAAATTTGAACCCGAAAAGAAACTGACCATTTTCCAAAGTATTTTATTTGAGTATAAAAGCATTTTTTCAAAAGAGAGCAAAGCAAAGCTCAACCTGACTAGAGTGCTTGCACTTTTACTACTCATCGTTCTGTCACTTATCCCTTATCTAAGTTATTGGATTATAATACTAATTGTATTAGTGATTTTGGTATTTACTCTGGCTAGGAAGAACTTCATGGATTTTCTTAAGATGGTTCTCAGATATGCGTTAGAGATACCTAAACTTTTTTTCCTGTATCTTTTTTTTGGCGTACCCATAAGCATATATCCAGTTCTCACAATCATTTCTTTAGGAAGTCTATTCTATTTGATTATTCCCCGAGGGATATTTCTTCAGGAGATATTGATTTTTTTAATCAACAGTTTCGTTCTGTATCTGGATTGGAGACTCAATCTGATTATCATATTGTCTATAAGGCTC
>CAZYIM010000009.1:0-75265 GCA_964647565.1 uncultured Methanosarcinales archaeon | reverse complement strand
GCAGTTGGATAGGGAACAGAAGTCCAAGGGTAAGTTGTATTACGGATGAATTTCTTCTAGGTTTTATCGAAATATTTCCATTTTATTGAGAATCTATGGATAAGTCTTCTTTGATTTTCTATTTTGCTGTAACTTCGGAGTAGTGATGGATAGGAAGATTTATAAAGATTGTTGTTTTCCCTCGTCTTAGATATTACCGAGGGTTCCTATGGAGGCAATTGTATGTTAAATACAGAGACAATTAGGGGGCTGTACCCATACTTGATGGAGACGATCGATCTTAGATTAAACAATCCGCGGGAACATCCAAGAACCTTTGTTGATAACACCGCATCGACGCAGATGGCGCTTCCTGTCATGGAAAAATTTCTATCATCTCTTTTTGACTATGCAAATATTCACAGAGGAGAATACGATGCTTCTCAGGTTTCTACTGAAAGATTTGAACGGGCCTATAATATAGCTGCAAATCTGATCAATGCCGAATCCTATAGAGAAATTATCTTTGGCAGGAACACAACTGAGATGATCAATCTTGTTGTGCATTCCTTTGAGCACTGGTTTCGTAAGAATGATAATATTGTGACAACAAGGCTTGAGCATAACTCCAACTATGTTCCGTGGTGGTGGCTCCAGCAGCGATTGGATAAAATTGGTGTTGAAGATGTTGAGATAAGGATGGTTGATTTTGACAAAGAGACAGGAGAGCTTGATATGGCCCAACTTGAGAGCTATGTTGATAATCATACCAAGCTTGTTGCTGTTACTGGTGCTTCTAATTTCATGGGTGTTAAACCTGATCTTAAGAGGATTGGCGAGATTGCACATTCAAGCGGATACGGCCAGCACACAGGATTTAATGGATCATATTTACTAGTTGATGCAGCACAATTGATACCCGCAAGCCCAGTAGATGTACAGGATATTGACTGTGACTTCTTAGCATGGTCCTTCCACAAGGCAGGCCTTCCGTTAGGAGTGGGCGGTCTTTATTCTAAATATAAAGTGCTCTCAAACCTAGATCCCTTTTTAGTGGGCGGCGACATGATTGATGTTGTCAGGGAAGGAGAGGTTGTATTCAAGGACCTGCCCTGGAGATATACTGCAGGCACACCTAATGTGCTTGGAACCATAGCCACTGGTTATGGCATCGAATTCATGATTAATCTTGGTTTAGATAACCTGGTTTCTCCAAATGAAACTGAGACAACGGTTTTTAAAAAACAAATATGCAGGCAGATCGAGACAGATATCCTGATGAACACCTGCAGAGGAGACTATCAGGGTAGTTATATTGTTCCTGAGGAGAAAAAGCAGGAATGGACTGCATATCTCAAAAAACATCCTGATACGATCAAGATCTTAAAAAATCCTGATGCTAGATTAACCGCGGCGAGGAATAGAGTCAAGACTTCTATGACTAACATAATGCAGCATGAAGAGGAGCTAATCCAGTATGCTATTGACGGCCTTTCGGCTATTGATGGTGTTGAGCTTTATGGGCCACTGGATGCTAAAAAGCGAACTGGATTGATTGCCTTTAATATCAAAGGGCAGGATCCACAGACAGTTGCATTTGAGTTGAACAAACGACATGTGGAGACGAGAAACGGTGACCATTGTGCTTCCCTGGCCCATGAATACATGGGTATTGATGAGGGTACATTGCGTATGAGTTTCTATGTCTACAATAACAAGGACGATGCAGAAAGAGCAGTCTCTGCTGTTAAAGAGATTGCCAAAACAAAATAACTCAGGAAGTAACCGCAAATGAAGCAAGAAGAATACCTCGCCAAACTTATGGAGCTAGAAGGCATAGATAGCAACGAGTTGTATGCTAAAAGCCTGGACAAATTTGGTTTTACTCTGCTATTTTCTTTTGGTCTTGATACTGTCAATCCTGAAAATGGTTCTGATGCTACACGGGGATTTAACAAGGCAAAAGATTTTCTGAATGATATTAAGCATTCTTTTACAGATCCTAATCATATAGTGGGTGTTGCTCCTTTTTCATATGCATATCTTGGTGAACAAACATTTAATCAGGTATTAGATGTAGTGAAAGAGAGGGCTCAAGCTCATCCTGATGAACAAGTTATGTTGGATGAGTTATTTACAGGCGCTGCCCTGCTCAGTCCAGAATTGAGACAGCAATATATAGACGAAGTCAGGGCAACAGATATGCTGAATGATCAGATCGCAGATCTTGAGTCTTTGATAGTCTCTATTGATCCTAAAGCTAATTTTACATCCCCGGACCAGTTTCCACAGGGATTTCCGACCAATGATGTTCTAAAAGCAATGGATCTCTTAAAGGCATATCTGCAGTTAGGAGTATTCAAACCAGGGGCAGTTTTATCTGATGAATATCATAGGTTAAAGGATAGCCTGAATGGATTTGAATATCTAATAAAAGAACCATCAATGATCCATGCTGTTGTAATTGCAAAGGCGGGTGCTAAGAAAAAGATAGAAGACTTGAGCCTGGGAATCAATAAGGAATACACATCAAAGTTTGATGCAAGACCCTATAACTCAGGTGAAAATCCAGGTATAGTATTTGTTGGGGATTTGACAGCGCATAAGGATATCCAAAGGATATATCCTCATTCTACAATATTATATATTGCTGAATCTGCTAAAAAGAAAACAGCTCTGGAAAAGCAACTGGCAGCAAAAGAACTAATTGTTGATCTGTCTGACAAAAGTCAGTTTGAATCCAGTGGCCTGATGCAAAAACATCTACGATTCATAACTGGAAAGAGAGCAGAGCACGATCTTGTAGGCTTTGATCAGCTGATAGAAAAAGATCTCGAGAAGATTGAGACAACACTAACAAATGGGAATGAATTATTTTATGACCTTCAGAATGCATTTGAGAAAATCGGCCGAAAAGACTTGGTTGATGCTATTATCAAGAAAGGCAACTATGATCTGCCAAAAAAAGTTGACCACGGACAAATCATGCTGCTATCCAGATATCCTGGTGAGCTTACAAGCCTATTTGAAATGGGTATTAGAAAAAAGATTACAAAACATACTGAGCTGCCTCCTCTGGATGAGACAGGCACGCCTTTTATCATCTTTACCAGCCAGGAAATACCCCAGGCGGATATTTATGAGCAGATTGGGCCTGCTACAGTAATATATCTTGCTGATGATGAGGAACATAAGAAAACCCTGATAGCTATTAATAACAACGATAATCCGTTTATCCTTAATGTTGAGAGACTAAAGTCTAATTTCAGTAGTTCATATAGAGTTGGCAAATATCTGCAGGATGCTTTTTTCAACAGGATTGCAAAGGCCAGGAACCAAGGCATTACTGAGATGAATGAAATTGTACATAATATCTCAACAGAGATCAAGATGCAAAGAGATAAGCTTTTGTTTTCATCAGGTCTGTATGATTTCTATGCTGAGAGCAAGAAATATTATGATTTTCAGGAGACATTCAAATATACTCCTGAGATATTGCAGTTGTCAGATGAGATCTTGATGCAGGCATGCCCTTCAGGTGGCTGCCTTAATCTTGAGCTGCCGAAAAAAGGGTTTGGTTGTCGAGCTTCAACTAATTTGCCGGATGTGATCATTGATTTTGCAGTAAAATACAGACAGCAAGTGGGAGATTCTCGATTCATAGATGCGTTGAATATATATCATAGTGGTAAAACTCAGAATCCCTGGTACTTGAGAACAAGACAATATGGCCAACATTTCGATGGCTTAAAAACAGCTAATGTTGATAGAGAGTTAATGACATTTTAGATATAAATATAAAAAAATGGATAAAAAATTGACGTGAATTCGAATCGAATATTACGTTTGGAGGAAAAAAATGGCAAATACAAAAGCAAAGAAAAAAAAGCCCAAAGCACAAGAACCTAAAACTACAGGTACAATTACTGCAACCCGAAGATGTGGTAACGATAGACCTGATGCAGAGGTTACGAAAGAAGAAAAAGGTATGAGAGCCAAGAAATTGACTCTTGAGGATATTGGTGGCTACAGGATGGCTTTGACTGCCTTTCCTGGATGCATTGAGGGAGACAGGATGACCTACTCTATAAAGGATGAGGCTAGGAATGTGTTCCTACATGGAACAGCAGACCAGATCGCGCTTTATACAGTTGGTGATGAAGTTGCAGTTAAGGTTGCTGGAGAAGACGCTAAATTTCAAAGAGAAATTGGCAGAAAGTTTGAGGAACCTGTAAGCAGAATCAAGGATGAGATGTATGGAACCGGAGAGGTTGCACGACTCATCAAAGATCAAGGCGGAAAACACGGCGGATACACCATTACTGTAAACGGTCAGAAAGTGAAAAAGAATGCTATCCTGAATAGGCTTTTTAAGAAACAAAAGGTCATGAAAGATGGTGAACCGGTGTTAAGAGACAACAAGCCAGTCGAATATTTCGGAGGCGTTGAGCTGGTTGTAACTGCTATCATCATTCCAGGATCTGAACAAAGGGAAAATTATCAGCCCTTGGAGAAAAGGTTTTAAAACTTTGGTTGAGAACTGAGAATGAGCAAATTTTTAACTTTTTTAGACAGGATTGCTGAAAAGCAATCCTCTTTTGTACTTTTTGGAGATAGAGTATACTCCCCTATAGAGTCTAATGGCTATCCTGATAAGATGTTCTTTAATGGCAGCCTGGAGTTCTCACTGGCGCCATCTTTAAGTTTTGCTGAGTTTGAGAGCCGGGATGAGGTAAGGCAGGAAGAAGCTATCCATAAATACAGTGATAGATATCTGCAGGAAAAAATCCATCAGAGGCTTGATTCAGAGGATCGCGTGGCCGACGAATCAAACAGGATAAATACTCTGAGTTATATCATGAATGATTTCATGCCCTTTCTTGTCAGCAAGAAATATGATAATGATCTCATTCTCCTGGATTTGCTTGATGACAAGGATGAAAATGAAGTGTTTGATCCTTTGGAACAGGCAAGAAAGGAGATAGCAGACAAGTTGATTGCAAGTTTTGGGGATCCAAAGGAATTTGAAAAAAGTGATGATGACTTTGGAGAATTTATGAGAAAGAAACTGATTCAGGAAGAGACTGAAAAGATAGATACCTCTAGTGCAATCCGCGGAAGGATTGCTCTGTCTGAGTTAGGTTTGAAAAGAAAGAATCTAAGAGTCTCGGACTTTGGGAATTTAATTGATTTCCAGCCTTTTTATGTTCTTGGACAGAATGTCTTTGAACTAAAAAAGGTCGGGGGCAAACCCCATTTGGGCCTCGGATTTCGAATTAACAATCGTAATTATGTGCCGTCTGAAAATGCGTCTATGAGCATATCTAGATTGAGCGAGTATCTTGTTAATAGAAAAAAACAGCAGTGGAAAGTGAGAGCTCTTGAAAAGAGCAAGCAGGCTTTCCAGGCAATAAATGAGGTTATGCAAAAGCGGGACATGACCAAGGGTTACATGGTAGATTTGGCTAAATTGGATGAGTATGATATTGGTGGTTGTGGTTTTTTAAGACGGAGTGGCAGCGAATACCTAGTATATACAACTCTTCCTAAGTTTGCAACACAGGACGGTAGAGATCCAAAAAAATTCTGGCCTTTTGAAGCAATAAGAGTTGCAATTAAGATCGGATGGGGGAGTGGCAAAGCTTATACCACAGATTATCCATATATAATCGAGCCTAGTCCATATCACCCTTGTTTACGAGACAGGACTAGTGGATATAGCACGTTATGCAACCTGAACCGAAACGAGGGTTCCTACAACAATACCTTGCTTGAAATGGTCAGGAAGTTGAGTGACGCTGCTAATGTCTATATGCAGCCATTGAACAAGGAAAGTCTGGATAGCCATTCAGGACATTCCTACTTTGGTACACATCTGAATGATATTCTAAGACAAGGTTCTATGACAAGATCGCAAGCCAGGAAAAAAGGCTATCAAATAGTAGAGGTAATTGCAACACAAATTGAATAAGGTGATAATCAAAATGACACGAAAAAAGAAACAAGCTGATGACTGTCCAGATGGGATGTGCGATATCAACGGAGCTGCTCTTGGCGGCTATGATCTAGACGGCACTTTTGCTGATGAGCTCCTAGAGGCTTTGGATGATGAACCTGAGGCGAAGAAAACCAAAATCCTATCTGCTAGGGAATTGGTGCCTAAAAAGCCATTGATATCTCATAGATGTCTGGAATTTGGAAAGATGATTGGACCTGTGACCCAAAAACAAGGTAAAAAGGCATTGGAGACTGGAGGATTATTCCTGACTGATTTAGGCGATGACTTATTTAGGTTATATGATTTTATTGTTCCAAGAAAATTAGAGGTTACAATAGGTTCAATCAGGATTGACAATAACTATGATACTGCTGCTAGAGAGGTATATAAGTGGAATAAACGAGACGGTACAAACAAAAGATCTGCAGCGCTTTTCCATATACATCCATCTAAAAGAGGAGGTCTGCATCACAGCAAGGATGATGATGATGTGCTTGTTAATCTTACCAACAAGTTTGCTAAGACCACAAGACGTGTTCATGGTTCAAGATTTGATCTTATTCAATCCACTCTTGCAAAAGAATACGATGCGGACAAGCTGATTCTTAAGGGCGATGCACTTTCAGATGCAATAGTTAAATTTGTCTATCCTGATGATGAAGCGTTCTACACAGTTCTAAAGCACTATGGTCTAAATCCCAAGAGAAAGGATTTCAAGAAAAATGAGTTCATGGCGCAATTGCTTGACATCATTGATCATACTACAGAAGAGCCAAGACTGGTCAACTTTGCATGGAGCTTTGTGTTCAACAACTCTGGAAAAGATGATCCTTATGTTGCTCTAGGTGTGCAGGAAAAGTTTGTACTCTCTCAAAAAGAGGCATATAAACCTTATGCAAATGTTGGTTTTGAGATGTTTGATGAAGATAAAAACCTTCCGACTGCTGATGAAGTCAAGAAAATTGTCAAGGAGAGGACAATATTTCCTAAATGGGGTCATACTCGTTATGTTACTACTTATCCTGCTAAAGGAACAACTGTTGTTTCAACAGCAGCCAAGTACGCGCCCTTACCCTGGGGGGGTTTTGGCGTAAACAAAATAACTCCTTCAGTAAAAGACAGAATAGAATTTATGGTGGAAGAAGAACTGTCAAAATTAGACATTCCTGAAACTGAAAACATTGTGGAAGAGACTATAAACATACCTGATGATACAGAACTTCTGCTTGAAGCTCTTGACACTGGAGAATCTGTTGCAGTAGGACCTGGAAAACCAGTAAAACCTGAATTGCCAAATGGTTTGGAGTGGAAAGAGAACAGAGATTATAATGAGCCACTTGAGATTGCTACGATGTTTGTGATGGCAGCATTCCAATACAGGGCGCTTTCGCAGAGAACAGAATGCAAATACTCGACCTATATTGATTTTCTGATAGACGATCTGAGTGAATATAGACCTGGGATAACAAACCAAATTGGTTTCGTTGCGAATACAGCACCACAAACCTATGGGCTAAAGGATGCAGTGCTTGCGGCAGGGCCTCTGGTAGAGGATAATCCTCTTGCAGTTGAGCAATATGATACGAATTTTTATGCAGCAAGGAATGCAACGATCAGTCTTGCATTGGATATGGTACTGAATGAGGATGAAACCACTTTGCAATTCATGGAAGATTTTTCTTTTGCACATCTTGAAGGAAGAAACGAGCTTTTAGAGAATTATGTGAATCAAATCTACAAAGACGCTGCACCGGCAAAACAAAAGTCTGTAAGAAAAACACCCCCTAAAAAATAACCAAGAAAATGCCAAAACGAAAAAAGACAGAAAAAGCAGTAATGATTGAGAAAGAGAGATATAATAGGCAGAAGAGGATCTGGGGAGATGAAGGTCAGGAAATGCTGACTCAATCCAGAGCTGCGATTGTTGGTCTAGATAAGCAAGGCTTATGGACTGCGGCCTGTGCAATTCCATTAGGTATTGGGCATCTTGTTCTGATTGACGGTTCAGATGTTGAAAAAGGAGAGATGTTTCTTGGTCAGGAAGTACCCGTGGGTCCCAGGGCAGAAAGCTATGCTGCGTTATTGGGGGCCTTGAATCCCCAGGTAAAGATTGAAAGCTATGTCACGCAGCTGGAGTCCTCTGCAGACGACGATCTGCTTGGTGATGCCAGTGTTATTGTTGATGCTACTAACTCATTGAACTCAAAAAGGCGTGCAATGGCAAAAGGACACGATATGGATGTCCCTGTTCTAAGCACTTCCTCTGTTTTTGGATATACCAAGCTGATGCAGACCAATGGTGAGAAAGATCCTGCGGGTCTGATGCCTATGTTTGAAGGCAAGTCACAAGATGAGCTTATGGCTTTATTGATGTGCGGTGTCACGACAGAAGAGATGAGAAAGGTCATTTTTAAAGAAGAAGGAAAATATCTTGGCAAGCCAGTCAGGTACAGGCTCGGTGAGGGTTATAGATTTGGATTTCCTAAGAGCTTTAAGGATATACCTACTCCTGATTGGGATATATATGCCAAGATACAGGCAGTCATTCTAGGATTTGGCGCAATTGGTAATTGGGCAGGTATTCCTGGATCCTACATGAATTTCAAATGTCTTGACCTTGTGGATTATGATATTTTTGATACGACCAATCCGCACAGGCAGATCCTTGGAATAGATGGTATTGGGGAAAAGAAATGTGTTCATGGAGCAAAGAAGATCAAGGCCATGTCTAGAGGCAGGACCAAGTCAAAGGGAATAGATCAGATGATAGAGCCTGGTTTTACAACAAAGAAAAAGTACCAGCTTGGATTTGATCTTGTTGACAATCCTTATACTCGAGCAGTCAATACTGCATGGGCCCTTGAAAATGGTGCACACCTGATAAGTGCAGGTGCCATGCCCTATAGTGCAAGAGTGATAACCCAGTCGCCTGGCAAGACCCAGTGCATGAACTGCATCTATGATATCTTTGAGCAGGGTAAGCAGGCTGAGATGATAAGAAGAGCAAGCTGCGTTGACAATCCAGACCCATCTGTTGTTATGCCCAATGCGATTTCAGGTGCAATGGCCATGCTGGCGTCTTTTAGCTTGTTTGAGCCTGAGAAATTTGGAGAGCCATTCAATGGAGAGGTCACCTATAGGGCAGAAGGTCCGACCAGGTTTGGAACAGATCCTCTTAACGATCCCTGCGATTGCTATTCAAAACCAGTTCCTAATCTTAAAATCACACAAAAGATGGTGGATAAGTTTGTCAAGAAGAATCCACATCTGTTGAGGCAGCAACAATGACTCGGGATACACTGGATGACTATGTTAATGACATGTATGGTAATAATAGATATGAGCGTAAAGAGAAAACTAATTATGATACTGCCTATAACGATCTTACAAATGAAAAACTTTTGAATCTGACTCCTGAAAAAAAGAAACAACTTAAAAAAATAAAAGAACTTGATCTGTTTGAAGAGCATCCTGTTCCTTCTGATGACGATGATGATTTTGATTCTATGATAGAGGATTCTGTGAATGAGAAGATAGAACAGAACCTGTTTGGAGGAGAAGAGGAGATCAATGTTCCTGAGATTGGATTTAATCCTGTCAAGAAGATAGCATCAATCCTTTCCAGAACAGAAAAAGACTATGACTATACTAATGATTATAGTCCTTTGCTCAATATGGTGTTGGCTAATCTTGTCGTTGGAAAGACGCCAAGAGCTGTCTCCCAAAGAGCTGGCAGATATGCTGAGCAGATTGAAGAGCTTACGAGCATTATCCTGGCTTCAACAGCTGCTAAGTATTCAAATCTTAAAAGCAAGCCGAATGCAGATTTTTCTGCTCAACAATATATTAATGATCAGCTGAGCAATGAGCTGGCTGCGCCGATGACGCCAATCCTGGATTTCATCAGGATGAAAGAGACGCCTGTAGAAGTTAGCAGGCTAAGAGCATGGACTCAAAATATCTTTGGCAAGGCTGGACAGGAAACGCCTGTTGAAGAGAGCGAACCTAGGCAAAAACCAATGTCAGAAGAGTTGCCCATCCCTGAAAAGAGAACAGAACCATATCAGGATGTATTTTTTACTGGTTTTCCTGTTGAAGAGATTGTTGTTGCAAACCTGATCCATGATCTGGTAAAACCTTTTGGCAAGAGATTGGAGTATATTGAAGATTATTCAGATCTGACAAGACTAAGTCTATTGAGCATTTGTAGCAAGGAATTAGATGCTCAACATCAGAAAACTGTGTTGAGACAAGCCAATAAGCCAACTTCTGATCTTGATATGTTGATAAAGCAGGCACTTGTGAATGTGGCTGCAAAAGAGGGTATATTTGGTGGCTTGTCTGCAAACGAAGCTGTCAGTAAGTACGAGGGCTTGATAGGATCAAAGGATCAGTTTTTAGGGTTCATGGTATACCAGTTGGACAAGTTAAAACACAAGACCTATTCATATTCTGTCTTTTGTGAGGAGATTGAGCAGAAGATCCTTAAGAAGACAGGCTTTAAGATCCAGCTGCCTGATTTGACTAATAAATCCGATTATAAAAGATTCTTGGATAGGATACAGAATATCTACGATCTTAACTTATATAAAATTAAGAAAGGGAGACCTAAGCTAAAAAGAGATGACGAAGTTATAACACATAAGGCCCTGAAAGGAGACGAGTATTCTGATGGGACTCTTGTTGAGAAGATTCCTATTGGAACCCTTGGCAGGATAGATGGAGACCTGGATTTTAGGGATAAGCATAATGATTATTACTGCTTAAAGCCAAGCGAGCTTAGGAAAGCTACGAAGTTTAAATCTCCTGATCACTGGAGGCCTAACTTTGAACGGGATCGTGATTATAGATATCTTGATGATTTTGTGGATCGGAAAGATGAGAGAAAGGACAAGCGAAGACAGAAGAGAGAGAATAAGAGAGATGAACTGAGACACAACAAGAGAAATAAAATTCATAAGTCGTTTAGATTAAGCGGTCTTTTAGCAAAGATTGGCATCGATCCAGTGGCAAAAGGCAGGCCAAAAGCAATACTTACTGATGATTCGAGATACATGACTATACACGAAGGTGACTGGGGTTATGTTATTGGTGAATCTGCGGACAGGTATGAGATTGAGTTCCATCTCTCTAAATATGGCCATAAGACACCCAGGGTTAAAGAGGTCCGAAAAGATGATGTTGATATTATTGAGAAGCGTAAAGTTCTAAGTCCGTTTATCCCGAAGATGAGTGAGAACTTGGTTAAGACGCTAGGAAAATATTCTTTATTAGAAGATCGAGTAGTTCGTGATGCCGAGGGCAGGCCTAAGGCTGAAGTCATTAATGGAGCCGGCTATAACTATTCTAAAGAAGGTAGTTGGGGTTATGTTAAGAGAGAGACAGATGAAGCTTATTATATTGAGTTTCATCATCTATCCAAAGATCCTGATCATCCAATTGTAACCTGGGATATACGTAAAGACCAGGTTAGAATTGTTAAGGAACCATGTATTAAGATTAAGATGCCAGAATCAATCAAGCAGTACCTGAAGCTGGACAAGGCCAAGAACAGGCTGTCAAATCTTGGTAGACAGCTGAAATTGGACAGGGCCAAGGATAGTATGTCGGATCTTGGGCATAAGTTGAAGCTTGATAGAGCCAAGGATGGAATATCAGATCTTCTACGCAATGTCTCATGGTCAGATATACGCTGGCAGATGACCAAACCATACAGGGCACTTAGACTGGATGATGCAGTTGAATGGACTACAGAAGCTACAAAGGAGGTTTCAAACAGGACCCAGTTTGCATTGTTTGACTGGACACCTCATACTGTTAAGGATACTGCAGTCAATATTTTTGAATTCGGAGGCTTTTTGTTTAAATTAGGCAGGTATCATTTTAGGGAAAATAGTCATAGACTTAAGAAGAAGAGACTTCGGAGATCTTTATCCAAGATCGCTGATGAATATAGGCATAAAGAAATTGATCCAGTCGAGGAAGAGAAAGTCCTGATAAGGATGGGTGTTGAAAACATGAGTGAGCTTGGCATTGAACGGCCTTATATCAAGGCATTCTATCAGGCTAATCTTTCAAATGAACATCTTAAGAAGTTTTCAGGTTTATTGCCCTCAACATCTGCACTGGATAAGTTGGATCATGTAAAATCCCAATATGATTATACAAGTATATACAATCTGGTGCAGAAGACATTACAGAGATCAACAGGTATTGTTTTTACCTATTCCAGAACTGCGTTTGACAGGGAGGATTTTGAACAGTTTGAGAAGGAAGCCAGGCAAGGTGCAGCTTCTCAGGATATCAAGTTCTATATGCTTTCGATAACAGGACAAAAAGAAGGAGGTCGGTTAAATAGGGATGATATTGCAGTCACCCACACTTCTGAAAACGGCAATGAATATGCCGGAGGAACCAGTGTTGAAGAGCTGCCCATTGGCACAGCTGGACGGATGGATAGTGAGCTGGATTTCGTGCCTTTTGGAGATTTTCCTGAAAGTTATTATAAAATAAAAGCAAGTGAATTGATGCCAGTAATGCTGATTAGTGATCCTGCTGATGATAACTCAGAACATATAACTGACGATTCTCAGGTTAGAGTAAAGAAGAGCAGTGAATATTACTGTCCGAGCAGGAAGGTCGGGACTATTGATGAGGTCTATGATCCTGATGATCCTGACGAAGAGGTCCGGGTAACATTCCCATGTGGTACAATCGAATGCACATTGGGAGACCTTGAGTTGGCCAAAGATAAAGACGAAAAACAAGATGAATTAAATCCGCGGCTAAAAAAACAGTATCAAAGCATGGTAGGAGCCAGCCTTACATTTAACATTACACAGGCCAAACAGGCCTATTTCAATGAGCATAAGGCAGAGCTTGCAGAGCCATATGTTGCTTTCGTAGATCGAATGAGAGCTGTAGGTGTTGGCGATCAGAAGATTGGAGAGATGCTCAAGACCAAGACAGATGATATGATGTTCAGATATATTTCAAAAAACCATCTGAAAAGATAATTAACTAAAACTAGGAGGAGATCAATATGACAGAAAAAACTGTTGCAATGGTGAATGTTGTAAATCCAGGAACACTATATATGAATACCAGGATGCCTGCACTGAGCCTTGCGTATCTGGCGGCTTATACCCCGGATAACTGGAACAAGAAGATAGTTGACGAGACAGTCAAGCCATTCAATGCCTACGATCATGTGGGGAATGTAGATGTTGTTGCTCTAAGCGGAGGCAATGTCTGCAATATAGAAAGGACAATGGACCTAATCGAAGAGATTGAGGAAGCAGACGGTGTAATGGGCACTGAGACTGCCATCATGGTTGGTGGTTATGTTGCAGGGGTTGACCCAGGATTCTTTGCAAAAAGAGTGGACGCTGTTGGTGTAGGTCCAGGAGAGAAGATATTTCCACAGATGTTAAAAGACTTTGAAAAGGGCAAGCTAAAGAATTTCTATCAGGGAGAGCGAACTCCTATGAACGATCTTAAGG
This sequence comes from uncultured Methanosarcinales archaeon, assembly GCA_964647565.1. Lineage (GTDB taxonomy): Archaea > Nanobdellota > Nanobdellia > Woesearchaeales > CAZYIM01 > CAZYIM01. Next base: position 61,786 of record CAZYIM010000009.1, on the reverse strand, counting down.
CGCCTGATTTTTCAGGATTTGAGGTTGTGGGATACGGCAAGAACATCAACTGGCCTGTACAGACATCTGTAAGCTGTGACAGGATATGTGCGTTTTGCAGTGCAAGATTCGTCTATGGCCAAGGTTATGAAGCTGCATCCGTTAAAAAAACGCTTGAGGATATGTCTAACATACCTAAAGGAGACCGAGTTTATTTTACAGATCCTAATCTGATTACTTTTTCAGAACCTGGAAGGAAGCGAGCCAAGCAACTTTTCAAGGGCATGATTCCAATGGATCACCCTTGGTTTGGATCAACATCTTTTGCAGTGCACAGATATGACAGCGTTTTGAGTGCTATGCGAGATAGTGGAGCACAAGGCGTGCTTATAGGATTTGATTCATTGTCCCCTAAAAGCTTAAAGACCCTTGCAGGAGAGAAATATAATCTCAAACAAGGCCAAAGCCTGATAGATTACTTTGTCAAAGGGGTAAGAAAGATCCAGGAAAAATATAATATTGATGTTTTGGGTACTTTTGTTGTCGGTCTGGATGGAGACAATAGGCAAACATTTGACAATACGATAAGGGTTGTCAATGAATCAGGTATGAAAGACGCTCAATTCTTGCCTTTCACCCCTTTGCCAGGAACAAAGGAATTTGATAAGATGAAAAAGGCAAAGAGGATCTTTGATTGGAACTATAACCACTATGATTTTACAGAGGTTGTTTTCAAGCCAAATAATTTTTCTCCTGTTGAGATGAGAAATGAACTGGCAAGACTCTATGATGAAAGCTTACCTCAAATGGCCAAGCTTTACAGACGGCTTGGATTGTTGAGAGACAAACCAGACCAGATCAGGAACGCTAAGATAAAGACTGAAGTGCTTGATGAACTTGAGAAAAGAAAGGTAATAGAGAAAAATATATTGTCTGTCAAGGATGAAAAGGAAAGAGAGAAAAGGCGAAGAGAAGAAGCAGATAGGAGAGCCAGACAAGGAGGCCACTAGTTTATTTTATTTTTTTTATTTTTTCATTTATTTCTTTTAGATCTTTTTCTTTTTTAAAATCAAGATTTGATCTATCGATAAGGATACAGTTCTGTTCATCCTTGATTAGTTTAAGGAAGATGTTCTGGATCTTGATTGCTCGCTTTAAAGCCTTTTCTACAGGTTCAGACTGCCTGCCTCTCGCCAGGATTAGTTCTTTGAGTCTTGCTTCGCTTGCAGTTACAAGAACAGTGATATCTGATTCGAGATGTGCTGCAGAATCAACAATGGGTTTTAGCTGGGAGTGGTACTTTTTATCTTCATAGAGCATGATGGCTGTGTCTGTGATGGCTGCGCCGTCAACATAGCAGGTGATGCCTGAATCAGAGATCTTTTTTGCTCTTGCCATGTTCTTCTTGAACCTGTCTATGAACCATGTAAACCTTTTGACAGGATTGCCTGTGAAACAGGACTCAAAAACATCATCAGGGATGATGCCTTCCTCGCCTTCAAGAAAGCATGGTAGACAGTCTAACGCTGCTAATTGTTGGGTCAGAAATGACTTACCAACGCCTGGTGCTCCGATTATAGAGGTTATTGCCATGAATAAGGAGTAAATGACGCAACATTTATAAATTTTGAGGCATTCCCTGTTTAAAATGAAACCGTTTAAGACATTATTTACCGCATTGTTGATGACAACCATATTTAGCAGCTGTCAAATAAAGGTTGATCATGATGCAGCAACTTACTTTGATAGGGGTGTTCCTGGAAAGATACTTGAAGATGTGCTGACGCACGGAGACGCTAGGGAAGGCAATGAAGTCAGCGGGGATCCTGTCCAATACCTAGCAAGAGATTTTGAGTATAAAGGCAAGAATGCTATGGCTTATGTTCTTACCAAGTACAAATTTGATGACTTGTTCAGTGAGCGAGAAGGCATCTATGATGCTGATGAAGGGACTTTTAACTATATGACTCCTGGTATTATTTTCAGGATACTCGAGCCGCAAGGTGATAAATATAAGATTACCCTTGTTAGTGATGCATTGATCAATAATCCTAAAAAGACAGTAGAGTTTATGAATGAGTTCATTGTAGATGATTCCAAAGTAGTGCTTCCAGATGGATTATCCGCAAGGCAAGCCAAAGAGATCAAAGATCCTGCACTTTATACTGGTTTGCTTGCTGCTTATGAACAAAACTTTCTAGATTAAGTGTCGAGCATATGGATATTTAAATCCAATAGTTTTAAATATTTAACTTTTATTATATGTTCTATGGACCTTGAAAAAGACGTTCAGGAAATAAAAAAGCGAAACCAGCGTGTCGAGGGAGATAAGGCCTGGGAGGTCAGCGCTTTTCGCAGGATCACGATTGCTTTGATGACTTATGTTATTGTGGTTCTCTTTCTATTGGCAATCAAAGCGCCGATGCCATTGCTATCTGCCTTGGTGCCGACTGCAGGTTTCGTGCTGTCTACTTTAACACTGCCGTTTATCAAGAAGTGGTGGCTGAAAAAAAGGGAAAAGAGATAACCTAGAATATTATTAAATAAATTTCATCAAATCTTGGGTATGCCATACTTTTATTATCTTTTGTTTAAATAAATGCTTATATTCACTCCAAATTCCTTCATTTTGTACTGATAATGCGCATGCAACAATAGGTGCATCTTTTGGATCTATATTTTTCATTATTTCTGTAGCTTCTTTTATTTTTAATTTCACTTCTTTCTCAGAGATTATGACTAGGTTCGCCATTATTAAATTGAAGAGAATTTTTAATTCTTTAGGAGATAGGGCAGATTTCTCAACTATGTAACTCCTGTATTTGTTTATTTCATCTATTACATAATCTGTTATGTATTATTCAACATTTTGGGAAAGAATGATCTTTCTAGTTAGACATTTTCTAAGTAGGGCAGATAAAATTACATTGGTATCTATAATAAGTTTCATCACACAAACCTTTTCAGAAGTCCTGCTTTTATTTTATGGTCTAGTTCTTCTATGTCTTTTTCAGATAGTTTACTTTTTTTTGTTAATTCGTCCATTAGTTTCAACTTTCTGGCTTGAATCCACATTGCCCTCCTGGCTATCTCACTCCATTTAATCTCAGAGTGTTGTTTTACGATGTTGTGTAGTTCCTTTGGTATCGACAAGGTCATGTTCGGCATACTATCACCTTTTGGTTTTATATGTGTAATATGTGTACTCACATATAAAAAACGTTCGATGAGATTAGATTTTAAATCCTCGTCGGATCGATGCAATTTCATTTTAATCGCCTCCAGATGAAAAACCCGATTAATATCAATGCTATAATGAAAACACCACCTGTAGCCTCGCTTTTGACAATGTTGGCTGTGATGATCTGGAGATTGTTCTTGATTGTGAATTCTGTTTCAATTTTCTTTGACTCTTTACCTTCATAATAGATTTTAGCCTGGATAGTGTAAGATCCAGATGCTTCAGGTATATAGAATAGGTCTATCTCTTTAATTTCATCTCTCTTGATTGTTAGCTCTTCGCTTTCCATATGTTTTTCAAAGACATGATCCTTGTAAATCTCAATAACTACTTTACTTTGAATCGGGAATTTCCCCGTATTTTGGATCGGGACAGTTATTTTCATTTCCTTGTCTTGAATTGGAGCAGAAAACGTTATGTTCTTTATAGATGCATTTCTTGAAAAAGTTCCTTTTGAAAATATACTGAAATTGTTATGGCTTAAATTAGTCTTATTGTTTTGGATTACAAGATGTGCTACGGCTGAGTAATTGCCTAGAGAAATGTTTTCAATTTTGAATTCAACCTGATCAATCCTTTCTTCACCCGGATTGATCTCCCCAAGTGCTTTTCGAAACTCCCAACTGTTATTGAGCTGGCTGATGTTGATAACTAACATAGGGAAATTAACTACATTACCATTATTTTCCATTTTAATGTCGAAGTAAATGCTTTGGTTTTCCTCGCTGTCTTCTGCTTGAAATTCTGTGATCTTTGTGTCAACAACCTCCTCTCCTGTTATGTTAAGATTTATCTTTAGCGAGACAGATGGTACCATATTCAGAAATTTTTTATCTATATCTGGCTTGATTACAATCCTGCCAGCATATACATTATTTTCTAGATGTTCTGGTGCAGTTATTTTAAATGAAAGCTTTTTAGTTTCATTATTTAGCGTTAGTTTTCTTCGAGATGGTTTTATTGAGCTTTCTAGCCTACCTTCTGTCTCAATAGTCAAATTTACTGGGAGGCTATCATAGGCCTGGATGTAGAATTCTTTTTTTGCAGTCGTGCTTTTGGCGAGTGTCAGGCTGATGTCAGAGGGGGAAACTCCGAGAGTGAGGGCACTCGCCAGGCTGCACGAACATAATTGTAGAATAAGAATAAAAAAAATAATTTTCATTTCAATCAACTGTGTTCACAAATATGGTTCCTGAATAACTTCCTGCATCTGAACCTTCTGGAATCCTTATGCTTAGATCCATGAACTTGCCAGAATTCTCTCCTGGCTGTAGATTGATACTCTGCAACTCAGCAGTCTTTGACAACAATGTAGATGTCAAGAAGTTGTCGAAGGAGTAAAATATGCTGCTGACAGGAATAATACCTTTTTCATTTTCAAGGTCTGTTCCTGAGAGTTCCACATTTACAATTGTGTTTCCAAGATTCCGTATCTCTATCGATTGGTTTTTTTCATTTCCAGCAAACGCAGATAAAGCGATCTGTGAATCAACATCAATAGCACTTAGGCTTTTATATTCAAGATCCTCGGTCTGTAAGCCAGTTGTATTTCCCCTGTCTTTTGCAGAGACAAAAAGCTGGTAGTTACCTGCTGGCATAAAAAAATCCAATCCGACACTGACATTATATATGGCTGATGTTGTATTCAGTTCCTGTTGTTTCCATAGTGATCTGGTTATTGGTCCAATTTCAACTTCTACTGAGTCTATATCGTCAATTCCATTTTCATCGCTCACAATGGTTTGGATAAAGATATCTTTTGTCTGGCCGGCGATGGGCATTAGTTGTATTCCCACTTCTGAACTATCGTCTTGATCAAGAGTTATTTCATGGACAACTGGATTTGAGTTCTCAACTTCCAGATTGATTGTAATTCCGTTTGTAGAGTTGATTTCTGGAGAATTGTTGATTTCCTCTTCATCTTCTTCAACTAGCACACTGTTTTTCAGCTCAGGATATCCGCAGAAAAAATCTATTGAGTTGTTGTTACTGTCTGCAAAGGAACTACTGTAAATTCTTTGAAGACTTTCTCCTTTTGAACAATCAGCTGCAGGAACCCCTTCGAAAAAACCTGCATCAATATCAACAGCATCACCCCAACCAACAGCATCTGAAGTTATGTTGCCGTTGATGATAGCTACGCCTGAATTATCGTTGTAGAGTTGTATAGTCTCTTCATAATCTGGATCGGGCCATGAGCTGTTATCCTTGTTGGCTGCAAAACCAGGATCTGTGACAAGATAGTGTTGTCCAGGTTCCAGACTAACGTTATCTGGAATAGTGGCATCCTGCAAAGATGCTTCTGTTGCCAGTTTCCAGCCAGAGATATCAATTGTTTGGCCGCCAATATTATACAATTCAACTGCTTCTGCAGTTGAGGTCACAGGGTCATAAAGCACCTCTGTTATCAAGACCTCTGCACTGATCAATTCTGTCATCAAGACAGACAATATAGCTATAGCTAATACTATTTTTTTCATACGATCCACCTCACAAAATTTCTTAATTCTAGGCAGATCTTTCCTTTAATAAACCTTTTCCAGAGTTTTCCGAAGGGTTTCTGAAATGCTCCAGACATTTCAGAACTTCAAAATCATTAAGATTTTGTAAGTTTCTGGTGGTTTATAAATGAAATTTCTTTCTTACCGAAAAGATAATATATTAGTTTTAGGTTCCTAAGCTAATGAATAAAAATCTTGTTTTGCTTATACTTCTGCTAATCATACTGGTGAACTTTTGCGACTTTGATGCTCCTGTAAAAAAGTCAGTTAAAACAGTGCAGGATTCGACCTTGCGACTTTACTGGTTCGTCCCTGACGGTATGAGAGCTGACCCTGACCTTTTCAATATATATGGATGGGCAGAATCAGGCGAACTGCCCAATATAAAGAGGATGATGGATCGAGGATCATATGGTTATTCTGTTCCTGTCTTTCCGAGTCACACACCTACTAACTTTGCTACCTTGCTTACAGGGACCTTTCCAGAAAAGCACGGTGTTGCAGACGGTCCAATGCATGTTGAAGGTCAACCTTTAAACAAGGTGGCAATTGGAGGCTTTTCTTCAGCTGCAAAAAAAGTTGATCCGATCTGGACCACTTTAGAGCGGAACGGGTTGGAGGTTTTATTGCTGTCTATGCCAGGTTCTACACCGCCCGAGCTTGAAAAAGGTATAACTGTCAGAGGGAGATGGGGCGGCTGGGGTGCAGATTTTCATGCTCTTAATTTCGAGTCTACAGAAGACCTTGAACAAAAAAGAAAACAAGGGAGAGGTTCTAGACTGTTTTACTTTGGCCCCCAACTTACTCAATATGTTGCTGCTGACAAACCTGGAGGCTGGGTGGTGCAGCCCAAGTCTTATGCTAGACCTAAAGAGATAAGGCTTGATGGCTGGGGAAGTACTCTATTTGCATATATCTATGATTCTACTGATGACAGGAAAATAAATTATGATCAGGTCATATTTTCTACAGACAAGAAAGCAAGGATCGGGCCTCTAAAGGAAGGTGAATGGAGTGATTGGATTCCCCTAACCTTGGAATGGGGAGAACTTAATGTTGAATCTCATGTCAAATGCCACGTTATCAAGCTTGAAGATGACGGTTTTTTCAGGATTCGGCTTTTTTATAACAATCTTAATGACTATAACGTTGAACCTATGTGGGTTTCAGGTGATCTTGTTGATAATGTCGGACCTATGGTTGATTTTGTTGATAATTTTCCACCTCAATTGATATATTATGGGGAAGACAAACAGACATTTTTACAGGAGATGCATTTGAGCTTTGATTGGCACACTAGATCAATACCTTTTGTAATCAGGCAATATGATTCTAATGTCATTATCCACGATATCTACTCTCCCAACCAGATGCTGACCAGCAGGTGGTGGCTTGGGTATGTTGATCCTAAAAGCAGAAGATATGGTTGGGTCTGGCCCGAGGAACGGGAACAGCTTTGGGACGAGGTTCTTGATATGTATAAGAGTCTTGACACGATGATAGGGCAGATTCTTGACAATTCAGATAAGAATACAATCATCGTATTGAGTTCAGATCATGGTGCAGTCCCTCTTGACAGATGGGTCAGGCTAAACAACCTTTTTGCAGAGAAAGACTGGCTACATTTCGAGATTAATGTTAAGACTGGTGAGCCAATAATTGATTGGGATGCTTCTCAGGTAATATACCTGAAGATGGACAATATCTATATCCATCCTGATGGTTTGGGAGGAAACTGGACGAGGGCATCAGGATATGAATATGACAAGCTCAGAAAAGAGGTTAGTAAGGCTTTGTTGGAACTTGAAGATGTTCAGACAGGAGTAAGACCTGTCAGGGCAGTGACCCCCTGGGAGGATGTTAGTGAATATTTGGATCTTCCAACTGATAGAGTTGGTGATCTGGTAATTACCAACGAGGCCGGCTATGGTTGGAATGAAGAGATGACAGCGGATCATGAAATCTTTTCAGAACCTTTAAAGTCTGGCTATAAGCAAGCCATCTTTGCCAACGAAACCAGGGGTATGTGGACTCCTTTTATCATCACGGGTCCTGGAGTGAAAAAAGGATTTCAGATTGAGGAACCTATTGGTAATGTAGACCAATATCCGACTATTTTACATCTGATGGGTATCAGACCTCCTCATGAGGTTGATGGCAGATTGTTAAAAGAGATTCTAGACTAGTTTTTCCACAAACTATATTAATGCTTTTGGATTAGATGCATCTTATGATCAAAGCAGTTATATTTGATATGGATGGTGTTATTGCTGATTCGCAGAAAATTCATTCCTCTGTCGAGCACCAGATACTTTCTAGAGAGGGAGTTGACTTATCTCCTGAAGAAATCACTCGCAGGTTTGCCGGAAGAAAAACTGCAGAGTTCTTTGTTGAATTGCTAGGAGACAAAAGAATGGATGTTGGTACGCTTATTAACGAGAAGAACAATCGTGTCCTCAAAGAGATCAAAACACATGTGGATCCTATTGAAGGTGCTGTTGATTTGATAAAAACCTTGCACGACAATGGTATACCTTTGGCAGTTGCGTCTTCTTCAATTAAAGAAGTAGTATATGCAACTCTGGGAGCGCTTAATCTGGTTGATTTTTTTGAGAGGATTGTCTGTGGTGACGAAGTAGATAAATGTAAGCCAGATCCTGAGATATATTTGAAGACAGCAGAGCAGCTGGATATAAATCCTTCTGAAGCCGTTGTTATTGAAGACGCGATTGCAGGTATGCTTGCTGCAAAGAACGCTGGCATGAAATGTATAGGTCTTGTTGTTGATCCTAAATCTGAAAAATATCCCGCCAATCTTCTTGTATCTTCTCTTTCTGATCTGACTATTGAACAAATTAAGAATATTTATTAATCCTGCTCTATTTAATCATTTCATGAAGATCAAGATCCCTGTGATAATTGCTTCTATTGTTCTCGCATTTATCATTATTGTGAGCTCTTTTTTTCATGTGTTTTACGACAAGCCATTCTACAGGAAACAGTATGCTAAGAATGGTGTTGTTGATGTGCTTGGTCTTGAGAAGACAGAGGCGATTACAGATAATCTGTTTGGTTTTTTTCGGGATAAGGAAGAGTTGAGATTCTTTGAAGGCGATCAGGCATCTCATCTGCAGGATGTCAAAGATATCATACAACCCTTAGATGTTATCTACTATGTTTTAATAGGTCTGCTTCTGTTGTTGTTAATCTGGGTCTCTTATCATGATTCTAAAAACTTTCTTACTAATCTTTTCAAGGTCACCTTTATTGCCCCTTTGATAGCTATTGGGCTGATGGTGGTGTTGGGGCTTCTTTTCCTAAACTTTGGCTCTGCTTTTGAATCCTTTCATCAAGTATTCTTTCCGCAAGGGAATTATACATTTCCAGTGGATTCCTTGCTAATAACCCTGTTCCCATTGACGTTCTTTAAAGCTGCAGCATTTAAGATGTTTCTTGATGCTACAATCAAATCTGTTATAGTTATTTTGCTTACCTTGGTTTTCAAAAGACAGAAATGGGTATTTGTTGATTAAGCGCGTCCTTTGCTTTCTCCCATGACGATTCCTTGGGTTATCAGATGCGCAATCCTTATTGGTTCTGGCAGATAAGAATGGGTTGCGCTGATCTTTAGGTATTCTCTTGCTGTTTTCAGTGTCAGGCCTATATTTTGGATGTAGATCTGGCTTGCTTTTTTTGGCTTGGGCATCTTCTTTATGATATCTATCTTTTTTTCCATGCCCAGGTTCTTTAAGGCAGTATACATCTTCTTGAAATCAGGATAGTCCCTCATCACAACAATTACAGGGATGCCTGTAAGCTTATTCAAGGATTTCGCATTAATAACATTAAAACCTCCTACTGCGATACCGTCCAAAAAGATGGCCTTGAGCTGTGTCTTGAACTTACAGTTGTTGATAAGATCTATTAGTTTAAGAGTTGCATCTTCCCCATCTTTCTCTACATAGCAGGAGACCAGGCCGTCCATGAACTCCCCTCCGCGGAATATAGTTCCGATTACAAGAACTGGCTGCCTTTGCAGCTTATCGAAAGGCGAGTCATCTATACCTATGAATCTAAGTTCTTTCTTAGTCATAGTATTACTTAGCCACGATATGTGTGCTGGTCAGTTTCACATCTTCAAGGCTTCGGATCTTCTCCATCACAAAACTGCCGGCATGTTCCGGACTTTCAGTTTTGATCTTCAATATAAGATCCCACTCTCCGAAGAGAATATGGCCGTCGACAGATTCCTTATGTCTCATCAGATCCTGGAGTAATTCCTTCTCATCACACTCACACAAAGATATCAATACATACGCTAACATTTTATCCCCCTAAAATGCATTAGTGAATAGAGTTTTAATATTTTTTGATATTGTTCGATCATAGATAAAATAAACCTGTCCACCAATTCAATAAACGACTAAACTTTTGCGACCTTATCCCACAAGAACTTATGGTATTTCTTGTAATTTTCAGCCAATTCCTTGCTTTGAATGACAAAAACTGCAATTTCTTCTCCTAAAAGCATTTGCGTAACTTTATCTCCGTAAGTAACAGTTACAGTTGGATTTCCTGAAAATTCTGGCGGAAGAACTCTTGCATCTGTAAACCATGACTTTAAAGCAAATTTCCACTTTTCAGATCTATACAAATGATAGCTTTTAACACCTTTTCTCTTTCTCCTTTTATTCCAATCATTAAAATATGCGGTGTACTGTTCCGGAACATATCCTCCTGAACCTATCCAGTATATTGCATCATAATTAAGTAAGTCATCCCAAACTGCTTTTAATCCTTCAGCACCTTTGAATATTTCTGCAAACATCTTTTGTTTTTCGGACTGGAACATATCATGTATTGCGGGCATGATCTTGGTAACTTCACTTTTTATATTGTCTAATCTTGACTTTTTTTCTTCAATATAACTGATGAGTTTATCAGGATTTGATATTCTGAATGTGCGTATTCCGTTTGTTTCTATATATGACACAAGTCCTCGTTCAATAAGTTTGTTCAGGATATCGTAGATATTCCTTCTATCTATTCCTATTTTTTCATGAATATTATTAATAGAAGTCACTCCTATTTCTAACAAGGCACCATATACTTTTATCTCACCTTCAGATAATCCTATTTTCTTGAGTATTTCTAAGTTCATGGAGTGATCATAAATTTCAAACAATATAAATGTTGTTATTTGTGGTAGTACTACATTACCACAAACATTTATATATTGGCTATCTTAGTTATTACTAAGAAGTGGTTAAAAAATCTTTGGAGGAAATTAAAATGACAAAAAAAATAAGAAAAAACCTAAGAAAATATCTCGCAGCAGGCGCATTAGCTTTAGCAACAATTATACCTATTTCAGGAAATGCTCAAAGTATTTTTAATGGATTAAGAGGTCCAACTGTATTTCAAGTTGATAATCGTGTAAGTTATTCAACAAAAGAAGCTCAGACCGGAATAAGGACTCAAATTCCTGCAAATAATCTTATCTTAAAATATTGGGATGGGGCAGAAAACGGTATTTTTGCTTTTGTAAATTTGCCATATAAAAATATAAAATCTGGAAACATTGAAAGTGAAGGCATAGGAGATATTCTATTAGGGATCGGGCCAAGATTTGAAAGAAAACTTGGAGAAAATAAGCTTGGATTATTAACCTATTTTGGAACAGTTTTACCAACAGGAGATAAAAGTGCTAAACTTGCCCTGGGAACAGGCAGATCAGATTCTAAAGTAGGACTATTTGGAACTCTTTTAAGCGCGTCTAAGAAATATGAAGCTGACGTTCATCTTGATTATACTTTAACAGAAGGAAAAGAAGTATCGGATAACATTCATGTGGGGATTGTGTTAGGTGGTAGAATTAATGATAATCTAAGACTAGTCGCAGGGCCTCGCTTTATCTATAAATCTGGTGGAAACAATGATGGAGAATCCGCATTGAGTGGAAGAGTCGATGCAAGATACACACCACCAGGCAAATTAGGAAAAAAGATGCATTTTGAACTTTGGTATGATAGATCTTTAGAAATACGGGGGGCATCTCCTGTAAAAAATCGCAGCGCCTTAACATTAGTTGGAAGATATAGTTTTTAAAATGAGGATTATTTTCTCAAAGCTAGTATGATCTCGCATTTCTTGCAGATCTTTTGGCTGGCAGGTTCTTCGCAGGTGCTGCAGAAGGCTATTTCCCCTTTTTTTTGTTTTTTCTTCAAAGGGTAGATATTTTGCATATAGTATTTGACAATGTTTTCCTTTACTCCAGGAGTTTTTTTCTCGATTTGATCCAGTTCATTTCGAAACTTTCTCCTAAAAGCATTTACAGAGCAGGGGCATCTTGTGTAGATGACATCAAAGCCCATCAGCTTGGAGTACCGCGTAATTTCTTCTTCAGTGCAGAAGTATAATGGCTTGACCCTTTGGACAAAGCCCTTGCTTTTGACAATGCCTGTTATTGGACCTAATCTCATCAATCTTGCTTGATCATTTCTGGCAATGTTCATCAGTATGGATTGTGCTTCGTCATCTATGTTGTGGCCTGTTGTCAGCACATTAAACTTGTAGTGTTTAGCGTATTTGTTCAATAAGTATCTTCGAAGAATGCCACAGAGCATGCATGATTTGTATTTGAATCCTTTTTCCTTGAGTATATCCCTTAGATAGCAGAGCGAACCCCCGAATTCCTCTCTGAAGCAGAGCTCTTTTAGAGGAATCTTGTTCTGTTTGCAAAAAGTCCTGAGTCTCTCTAGGTTTTTCTTGGTGTAGTTGCCGATGACTGCATCCACAGTCAGGCCTACCACTTTATAGCCTAGTTTGTTTAGCACATGAAGACAGACAGTAGAATCTTTTCCGCCAGAGACCGCGACACCGACCTTATTTTGTTTGGAGAATAATTTGTATTTCTTTATAGTCTTAACTATCTTTTTTTCAAAATTGTGCATAAATCTCTTATCTGAACTAGTCATAGTTTAAAGAGTAAAGAACTGTTTATAAAATTTATTTCTTATGCACAGAGCATTTAGGATTCTTTCTTACGCTCACCTTATTGGCTGTGTTCTTCCAAATGTCAAAGCTGATCATGTTTTTCTCATGCTTATGACCTAGAAGCAACTTTAACGCCTTGGCAACAGCAAACGAGGCTGTTACATGTACAGTTGGAGAGATGATACCCTCTTTTTCTATTTTGCCGATTTTGATCTTATCTTCGACACATGCAACACAGGCATCTTTGTCAACAATGAAGATAATTCCCTTTGAACCTGCGTATTTACAGAATATTAGAGGGATCTTCTTCTTATAGCAGTGTTCGTTTATCATCAATGATGTTTCTATATTGTTGGTACAATCAATCACAATGTCTGAATCAAGTAGGAAGATGTTCCTCGGGACCAGGTCCTCATGAAATGTCTTGATCTTCACATCCTTGGTGACGACTTCTAGCCGTTTCTTGGCTTGCTTAACCTTGAACTTGTTTAGGTCCTCCATCTCATAGAGTGTGGAGCTTAGCATGTCTTCTGTTTCAATTCTTCCCCTGTCTACCAATCTTAGGTTGACGCCTGCTCTTGCAAGCATGTCTGCTATCACAGAACCGACGCTGCTTATTCCTACGATCGTGACTGTTTTTTTCCGAAGATTCTTATCTTTTGAGCCGATATCCTTGAAAAGATTGTGTTTTTTATAATGCATTTTAAAAATAGAGGCGGGTATGTGATATATAAATTTTATGGAATAACATGATTGAGGTGCAGCTGGAAACTTGCTTTCAGATACAATAATATTAAGAAAAACACACAAGATATTTTTTTTTCCTAATCAGATAGTTCCTATACTTGTGTTAAATTGCATAGTTGTATGTCTGATTTTCATTACATCTAGTGTTGAAGGTTTCTTTGTGTCATTAATTAATATCCTATTCGCGTATATTAATATAATAAGATTTATAAACCCTTGTTGCCAATTACCAATTTGGTGATAACCTATGAAAAAAGTAATTCTTATTGTAATGAGTTTAATTGTTATGGCAAGTTTGATATTAGGCTGTGTTTCAACGACTGGACAAGCAAAAGGTGGAAAGAAAGGCGGCGGTGATAATGATCCTGTGACTGTTCAATGTAGTGACCAGGCGGATAATGATGGTGATGGTGCCTGTGATTTTGAGGGTTGCAACATAGGTAGAGGTAAGAACAGGATTCGGATGCCTGCAGATCCTGACTGTGATAGCGCAGAGGATGATAACGAAACATCTGGAGGGTTGGAGTCTTATTGTGGAGACCAAATTTGTGATGTAGGAGAAGAGTGTAACAACTGTGAACTGGACTGTGGACCCTGTCCACCAATCTGCGGAGACGGAAATTGCGATGAGGAAGAAGACTGTAACAACTGTGAAGCTGACTGTCTTGATACTGGACAAATCTGTTGTGACGGGGTAGCGTACACAGGAGATTGCTGCGACGGTAATTGTACACCCTCTCCAGGAGGTGAGTTGGGTGAGAATCTTTTTGTCTCAGGTCTTAGAGATTTTGACGCGGACATTGATGATAATAAGGTGTTTTGGATTGATGTAAGCCTATCTGGTCACGAAAATTTATACATGCACGATCTCTTAACAGGAACCACAAAACAAATAACAGACAATCCTTCGAATCAGGAATTTTTATTTGTGTTTGAGAATAGGGTGTATTATCTTGATGATAAGGGTGGTGATGATGATATTTATATGCTTGATTTGACGACTGATATTGAATCTGCTGTTCTTATCGAACCTGATGATCAGATGAAAGTGAGGAGGAGTGGTAGTAATATTGTGTATAGTAATCTAAGAGGTGGTATATTCTTGTTTAATTTGGATAGTGGCGTGAAGACTCCTATTGCTCAAGATTTAGGCCGACAACAGTTTGATCCATATATATTTGGTGATTGGATTGTGTTTTTAGTTGATACAACTGCGGATCCAGATAGTTATTCGATTGATAATCAGGATGTTTATGCTTATAATATTGTGACTAGTCAGGTTAAACCGTTGACTGAAACGCCACATATTGAGCTTCTTTACTCTGTTTATGATAATATGGTGTCGTTTACCCAAACAGTCTCTACAGGTGGTAGTCCTGAAATTCACGTTTATATGTATGATTTAGTGGATGATACCGAGATTCCTGCTTCTAGTTTTGATTATCGTTCTGAAGGGCCGGGTTACTTTACTGATGGAGGTACAAAAATTCTTTGGAAAAGTAACTGGGATTTCAGCATATATGCCTATGATATTGCTACGCAAGAACAGATTCCTGTGTCAAATGGCGGTACTCAATATGTATATGATTATGATGGTTCAAGAGTTGTGTGGGTTTCTTCTGGTGATGTTATGATGTACGATTTTAATACCCAAGAAACAACAACAATTAGTTGTAATGAGTACAATGCAAAATCGCCTTTAATTGAAGGAGATTATGTTATTATTCCATATGATCTATTAGATGGAGCGGGTTATGAATACGGTCTCTTCAAATATGATGTTGTCCAGGAGCAAACATGTCTTAATTTTGTTATTCCTTAATTGATTTGAATTCACCGGTTCATCAATTATCACGACAATTTTAACTTCGTGAGAAGGGGTTATATTTCCAAATCTATTCTCAACTCTGTCAAACTGATGATATATGTGCCAATCTTCTTGATATGGTGTATTATTTCTTTTTCTGTATCTGAAAAGGTAGAGTAGTTTTCCTTGAGAAATATGATAGCCTCTTCATTCATCTTGTAGATCTCTTCTGCCTTCTCCTTTGAGAACTTATAGAAGAATTTATAGTATCTTGGCACCTGTTCCTTGAAGATCTCAAACTCCTTAACTAGGTGTGGGTTAGGCTTAGATTTCATGTCGAGCACATGCAGTGCAATCTTTTTATATTCATCGCCGATCATCTCTAACAGGAAGATCGTGTTGTAAATGGTTGTGGTCTTCTTAAAATCAGAATACCCTTTTTTGTTCAATACTCTGAGACAAAAGTCTTCAAATCGGTCAAGATTGGTGTCTACCAGATGAATTGATTTTAGGGGTTGTTTGGTATCTGTCTTGTAACAATTGTATATCTCATCACCCATTGAGAGCAGTATTAAAAATATCCTTCTTAGGGAACTGTCGAATTCCTTGAACATGGTCTCGCCCATCTCTTTTATGATGCAATAGTCCTCTTTTTGGTCGATTATCTCAACACCAACTAATCTGTTTACAAGAGCCTGGACTGCTTCCATTGGGCTCAATTGAAGAATTCCTTCTGGAAAGAGCCATTCCAGGGTTTGATAACCAAAACCTGTGTATATGTTCTTGCCGTTCTTTTTTGGAGGGTCGAACTTGATGGTTATCTCGTCATAACCTGCTCTGTATGCAGATATGATGTATCTCCATAATACAGGGATGCTTGATCCTCTTACATCGAGAACTGTATTTCTATGAGGCGTCTTTTTTTCTGTGCTAAGAAGAATGGCTGTGTCTTTCTGTTCGAAATCTATCTCATCTCCTGCTTGAATGTTCTGATCCTTCACCCATTTGTGTGGGAGAGTGACAGTTAAAGTGTTATGGCCCTGTTTTATGACTTTTCTTCTCATGATTTGTCACCGATTTGTGACGGGAAGCCGCATCCATATATAAACTTTTCGGAAAAATATATTGATTGTGTAGAATATATATTTTTATTTAAAGAAATATATTTATTATTTTAAAAAGCTAGGTTCTTACCAAAAGAAAAATTATTTTAACATCCTCCAATTCTTATAACAATGCAAAGCAAATGCATAAGCTGCAAGGGTAAGGATCCTTCCCTCTGCGGCAGAAAATTCTGTCCCATACTTGCCAAGATATCCAGTCAGAAAAAGATAAATATAGAGGGAAAACAGGACTTTTTTGGCGCAAGCCCCTCTGTATTTGTAGGCAGGTTCGGCTATCCTGACATCAATGTGGGTATTCTATCTAATGAGGGTGTGAATGAGGAATATGATAATCCTGCATTATGGTCCAAAAAGAACTATTCGATCTCAAAGGTAGTTGATTTCAGGACTTCATTGATAAACTCTAACTTTAAAGTGCATATTAAGTCCTTTAAGGAGCGGTTCATAGAGGCCGGCCAGGAGATAAGTATGGCCAAGAAGCCTGTTGATGTTGAAATGAACCTGAATAAAAAGCCTGAGTTCAAGATTAGCTTTGTGCAGGATGTGATGCCGCACGGCCCTTCTGTGAAATTAAAGCAGATGAAGATCACAGAGAATCCCAAGATACCTCGTGCTGTCGACAAGGTGGTATCAGATACAGACTTTAAGGCAGGACCTGCCATGAACCAACTCTTTGGCAAAGGATTTGATGTGCATTACCTGTCTAAGATATTGAGTGTTGGTAATTTGGGCGTTAAGACTCAGCGAAAACTGGTGCCTACCAGGTGGAGTATAACAGCTGTGGATGATACTGTTGGCAAGAGCCTGATAAAAGAGATAAAGGATTATAATTCAATGGAGTATGCTGCTTTATTTGGAGGTCATCTTGGCAACTACTACTTGATTCTGTTCTTTCCAGAAGTCTGGAGCTACGAGCTTTTTGAGACCTACATGCCAAAGACCATATACAATCCTGATAAGATAGCTACGGTCTCTGATTATGAAGGCTATGCTGGCAGGAAACAGTATGCCTTCAATACGCAGGGGGGCTATTATGCTGCGAGGATCTCTATGCTGGAGCATCTGAAATCTAAAAGGAAGCAAGCTTCTGTTCTTGCTTTGCGGTTTGTAACCGACGAGTATTGGGCTCCGCTGGGGGTTTGGGTTGTAAGGGAGGCTGTAAGAAAAACCATGCAGGAAAAGCCTATTTCCTTTTCTTCTAAAGAATTGATGTTGAAATATAGCGAGAAGCTGATCAACAAGAAATTTGGTTTTGACCTGAATGTATTATTCAGGAAAAGCAAATTATTACATAACATGAAAAGCCAAAAGAAGCTGTTTGAATTCTGAAGCGAAAACTTTATATATCAATTGATATTAATTAGGTATCAATTGATACTTTTGTTAAGATGCAAAAAACAAAATTAAGATATCCCAACCTTCATACAATAATAATGGTAGAAGACTTTCTTAAGAAAAATAGAAGTCTGCCAATTAAATTTACTGAACTGAAGCAGAAATTACCTAAGCAAGTAATGCATCAGACATTAAAGATCACACTAGAATATCTCTTCAGAAGCGGTAAAATACTTTATGGCCCAAAAGGGATTCAGTGGATATATGTTGAGCCAGAGCATCTAAAGCAGATGCTGAAAGACAGTCTTGAAATTTAATCGGAGAATTTTCAGTTTTTCTTTGTTAATCTTTATATTCTGTCTTAATTCGGTTTGATCTATGTTTGGAAAAAAAGTTAAGATTTTTCTTAAAGGCCAGGCAAAAGAATGCTATCTGAATTTGAAAAATCGAAAAGACAAAGAAGCAGGAATAATATTAAACTCCTTAAAAAGAATGAAAAATATTCTCCAAGAGAATCCTCAATACGGCAATCCCCTGACAAGGAGATTGATTCCTGAAGATTTGTTGAATTTAGGCATTCAAAATCTTTATCGAGTGAAGCTGTCTAATTATTGGAGGCTGTTATATACAATAGAAGGAGATCGAATTATCATCTTTGTTTTTATTATAAGGATTTTAAATCATAAAGATTATAATAAGCTGTTTGGATATAAAAGAAGTTAATCTTTTTTTTAACAACCTTTTTATATTAATATTTATTTTCTCCTTCTCATGGAGTTGGTGGAGTTCATTGACAGGTTTTATGATGCTCTTCGAAAGAATGCATGCATCACTTTCTTTTGCCAATGTGAGATAGATTATGATGGCAGGGCTCAATCCCACCTTAGCAGAGGTGATAGGATACTTATCATAAAAGCAGACAATACATTGCTGATACACCAACCAGAATCTAACAACCCTGTTAATTATATGAAACCTGGCACTGCCTATGAGCTTGAAAGAATTGAAAGCCATCTTCTTCTAAAGGCCAAGAACCTGGATCTCAAAGAATTCATGAATATCGAGATATACAGAATCTATGACTGCATTACTCATGTGCTTGAAGACGGCCAGAAGCTTGAGCTGGCAGGCAATGAAAAGCAGATGTCTGACATGATCAAGGAAAATCCTGCGCTGATCTCAAAAGATTTTAAGCCAGTAAGCAGAGAGGAGCATACCAAGTTTGGATTTATCGATGTTTTTGGCCATGACGGCAAGGGTAACCTGGTTATTGTTGAATGCAAGCGTTATGTTGGTAGTCTGAAATGCGTTTCCCAATTGAGGAGATATGTTGAGAAGATCAAGGAGCTTAAAGGCACTGATAAAGTCCAAGGTGTGCTTGCATCTCCTGATATAAGTTCAAATGCATTCGAGATGCTCAAGAAGTGGGGTTTTGAGTGGAAAAAAGTTGATCCGCCCAAACATCTAGAAAGATACAAAAAAGACCAAAAGACTTTGGGCGATTGGTGAATAGAAAATAGAAAAATATATTAAATAGCAATTCTAAGAGATTTATATGGCAATAACTTATCATGTTGTTCATGATCATCCCAAAGATGCGAAAAAATGCAAACATCCTGAGTATGATATCAGAAGGAGTATTACCCTGCCTAAACTTACTGAATGCCAATATTGCCATCAGCCCGTTCATTATGGTATTGTCAAGAACAAAGAACTTATGATCATTGGTTTCGCAGAACATGGTAATATTGGTGGCAAATCTGTCATGCGAACTGGGAATTCTGAGAAGAAAGAGATGAAGCATCCAAAACCCCATTCTACACATAACCGATAATAAGGGATAAATTTTTAAATTCATAATTTTTTAAGTCATGAGGAGGATTATTTTGATCATGATAGTAATTTATGTTATTTTTTTATTGTTGGTCTTAGCAATTGTTTTCTACAAATTCATCTTTCTAAGGGATCCTAATAGGGCCATTCCTCCAGGTGATAACCTTGTTAGTCCTGCAGACGGCAAGGTCATCTTGATCCAGCGATTTAACCAAGAAGATATAGTCGTCCGCAAAGGTTTAGGTAAGATACATTCTCTGACAAAAGAAGTTTCCAGCAAAGGCTATATTATTTCCATCTTCATGAGTCCTTTCAATGTCCATGTTAATAGATCGCCTATATCTGGTGTTATTAAACACGTTAAGCATAAGAAAGGCAGGTTTGGCATGGCTATGACTGGGAATGCATTGCTTGAGAATGAGCATGTCGAAACTTTGATTGAGGGTAAAAAACTGAAAGTGAAAGTTCTTCAGATTGCAGGCTTTTTGGCAAGGAGAATAAAAAATCATTTAAATGTTGGCGACTCGATTAAAAGAGGACAAAAAATTGGCATGATAACTCTGGGCAGTCAGGCAACGTTGATATTGCCTGATAAAGTTAAAATATTGGTTAAGGAAGGTCAGAAAGTCCTTGCAGGACAGACTATCATAGCAACAAAATGATAAGAAAGAATATTCCGAATGCTGTTACTCTAATCCATCTGGCTATTGGTTTTGTGTCCATCCTCTTTTCTATCAATGGAGATTTTACTCTTGCATCTACACTGATATTGGTGGCAGTAGGATTTGACTATCTGGATGGTAAGTTAGCAAGGATGTTTAATGCTGAATCTAAGATGGGGGAAATGCTCGACTCTCTTGCAGATCTAGTTTCTTTTGGTATTGCACCCGGAGTCCTTATGTTTTCCTTTTTCAAGAGTTGGTTAGCAGGTGCTGCTTTTGTATTATTGGTTGTGGCAGGAACGTTCAGACTAGCCAGATATAATGTGAACAAGTCAAAGATAAAGGGTTTTCAAGGTATGCCTATCACTATGAATGGAATCATATTCCCTATCTTGTATTTTTTAAATGTCGGTAGTGTGGTTGTAATAATACTAACACTTCTTTCTTCAATACTCATGATCTGTAGATTCAGGATTCCGAAGGTGATAAGATGATACTGCAAGCCCTATACTACTTTCTTCCTGCTTTGATAGCCAACATGACTCCTCCATTGTTCAAGAAGTTAAGATTACTTAAATATCCCATTGATTTTAACAAAACCTTTAGAGGCAAAAGGATGTTTGGTAAGAGCAAGACTTGGAGAGGCTTGGTTCTTGGCACTTTTTGTGGAATGTTGATATTCTTTATCCAGATACAACTTTATTCTATCGAATGGTTTCGTTCTATAAGTCTTGTTAACTATCCTCAAACCACGTTCTGGTTAGGTTTTTTATTGAGTTTTGGAGCATTATTTGGTGATATAGTAGAATCTTTCTTCAAACGACAGAGTGGACGAGATTCGAGTCATACATGGTTTCCATTTGATCAAATTGATTTCATAATAGGTGCACTTTTGCTTTCATTTCTTATCTTTATTCCTTCTTGGGAAATAATCTTGATGCTTTTTGTAATTAGCACCTTGTTAAGTTTGCTCTTTCATTATCTTGGATATGTTTTAGGTGTGAACAAAGAGAAGATATAGGGGATTTTTAGGGCTGATCTGGTTTAAAAAACGCTTATAGAAATAGTTTTCAATGATACCCTCCATAGGGGTTTTATTATATAATTTGCTTTTTTGTTAAAAAGAAATGGCTAACTTTTTAAACATATCCTGATTTGCTGTTTTCTATGAAATTCTCAGAGATTGAAAAGCGTGATTTGCTTAAGGCGTGGTTGTTTATCAGCTTAGCATTTGGTATTGTTTTGGCCAGGAGCGGAGTTGCAATCCCTTATGCTCTGGTTGTTGCGGCTGTGGGAGTGGGATTAGGTTTCTTGGTGCATGAGATGGCTCATAAGTTCATGGCCCAGAAATATCATTGCTGGGCGGAGTTTCGAGCTAACCAGCGGATGCTTTGGCTGGCTTTGATAATGAGTTTTTTTGGCTTTGTGTTTGCAGCTCCTGGTGCTGTGATGATCCAGGGGCATGTCAATAAAAAGCAGAGAGGCTTGATATCTTTGGCCGGACCTCTTTCAAATGTAGTTTTTGCTTTATTGTTCATTCCTTTTGCTGTCTTTGCAGTATTATCTCAGGTAGAGCTGCTGATCTTGATCGCTCAGTATGGCTTCATGATCAATGTCTGGCTGGCCTTGTTCAATATGATACCTTTTGGCTGGTTTGACGGTAAGAAGATTCTGGACTGGAGCAAACCTGTCTATGGGGTGCTGTTGGGCATTACGCTTATTCTGATGTTTGTCCAATATGTATTTTAACCACTTTAAAGTGAAAAATATAGAAATATTTTTAAAATAGAGTGGCTTCTCTGATGAGGTATGAGACGTATATTTAAAATAGGCTTAATCGCCGCACCAATTGTAACCTTGGCATTAGGTTTAGGTGTAGCTCATAAACTTACCAAAAACCATTATGTGCCTAAAATACGAGTTCTTGAGTCTGAGCTCGGTTTCTGCTTGAGAGATAAAGTACCTTCGATTCCAGAACCAAAAGAAAATCTTGTTGTTGTAGGTAAACCTTATTATATTGAGACAGCAGTTTCTATTGATTCGAAAGCTATGCCTGAAGAATCTAATATCATAATATATGTGCCAAATTTTGGAGGCAACTCGTGGAAATTTTATACTAATATTTCTCATTTTTTGCCTTATAAGCAGAAAAGCCATAATCCTAAAAATATCAAGGAAATTATGCAATTTATAACCCCTCAACATCCAACAGTGCAGGAAGTTGTTAAGACCATAACCCAAAATCAGGATAATGAAGAAAAAAAGGCCCAGTTGATAATGGATTTTGTTAATCAGCATCTTAATGATCGCTATTTATGTAATAATAACTACCTGAAATATCCGATCGAGACTCTTGTTGAGGGTGGTGGTGACCGAAAAGATCTCTCTATTCTTGCAGCTTCGCTCCTAAAAGGTGCTGGTTTTGATGTTGGTCTTATTGAGATAGCACAGTTATCTGCAGACAGCGTTAAAACATATGACATGATGGTGGGTCTTACTGGCAATTTTGATGGTTGGTACAGAGAACGTGGTGAAAAGAAGTATTATATGGCGGAGGTTCGTGGTACGCAATGGAAAAATACCAAGTTTAATCCTCCTCAAATATCGTTCATTTCAAAAAAATATCATAAAAAAGAAACCAAGTTGCATGTAATTTATTAATCTTTCTTTTTAATCACAAATCTTTTAAATCAATTCTTGTTCTTTAGTGTGCATGAAGTGCAAACTCTGCGGTAAGAAGATAGAAGAGACCTTTTTGAAGAAGATTGTGGGCTCTTATGTCAAGGATAAGAAGAGCAAACGGCAACCTGTCTGTAGTGCGTGCCAGAAGAAGCACACGATGAGAGAGATCAAGGAGAAACTCTAGTTCTGGCTGTTTACTTCTGCCCTCGTAGCTCAGTAGCTAGAGCGGCTGCCTCGTAACTTTGCGGGTGAGCAGCAGGTCATGGGTGCAACTCCCATCGAGGGCTTATGTTTTATCAGTTAATTTTAATTACTTTTTAGTGGTAAAAAACAAAACATTTATAAGTGATAAGCTACATTTTTTCTATCATATTAACTAACAAGTTCAGAAGACTATGTTATTCAAAAAATCAAAACAGGTTTCTCTGGAAAAAGTAATCAGGACAATAGATGATTACAGAGAAGCACAGAATCAACTAGCACACCTCAAGCATGAAGCAAAGGTAGTCGTAACCTATATGCGACAGCCTAAAACTAATCCTCTCAATGATAAGATTGTGATGATGACAGATGATAAGATGATCAATTCAGGCTATATGCTTGATCTGGCAAAACAAGTCGAAGTTCTTGCTGACAAATGCTGGGCCTATGAACAGGATCATACTGTGGTTGGACCGAAGAGATTGATAGTGAGTGAACTGGATTCTGCAGATACCTTATGCGTTAATCTGAGGATGTACGGCAAATACCTTAAAGACAGAAAGAATCCTCAAGTCTTAAACAAGGATGAGCTGAGACTGATAAAATATGATGACTATAACGGTAACTACTCATTTGAGATAAGCGGGGAAAAATATGATAGGATAAACCAGGCAGTCGACAGAGTAGAAGATGGGATGTTTCATGCCTTGATGCTGGGTCTTAGAGGTTTTGGAAATTTTATTAGGACGCTTTCTAAGTATCTAGCTGATTAAACATAATCTATATATTCTATTAACACTAATTATTTATACTATTTAGTATTTCTTTGTGCTTTGAGGTGGTATATATGACAACTGATTTGAGAGAGTTAGAAAGTATGATTTATTCTGGAAGAGGCATCGCAGTCGGTATGACTCCTGAGGGCGACACCTTTGTGGCATATACCCTGACAGGCAGAAGCCCTTCAAGCCAGGCCAGGAAGCTTAGGATACCTGAAGAAGAGGGTGTGCCAGATGCTAAAAGCAACACCATCATAACTGATGTTACTGATGCTAAACAGTTGATGGGCGGTGACCCTGCTTTGCTGTTGTATCCTGCTGTTGTGCCGATAACAGAAAATGTAGGCGAACCTGTATTGATTGCAAGCAATGGTGCACAGACCAAGCTTCTTTATTCAGCTGTTATTCTGAGGGAAAATACCCTGAATAACCTTACACCTACAAACATTATTCAATCTGCCTTTTCTAAGAGTGCATTTGAATATAGCAATAGGTTTGGTTGGATAGACATAACTCAGTATGAACCTGATGCTCCTAACTACACTCCTCGAATAAGTGCATGTACTTTTGGAGGTAAAGCATCTTTGCATATGGTTTGGAGAGATGAGTATATGAAGAGTTATGCTAGTGCTATATGGGCGCGAGATCTCGAGCCTGGAGTTGCGTTTGGTATAGCAACGTATAAAGGTGGTAATGAAACACCGCTACAACCTTATTCAGATGATCCAATGGACTTTAAGATATCATCTAATAATGTTGAAGATATTGCAGAAAGTTTCTACAAGGCAGTTTTTGGTGGTCAGGAACATGGAGACAACTACAGAGTTGCTACAGCTACAGTTTTAATGAGAAAAGATGGAACTCTTGAAGAACCTGTTACAATAAATAGGATTGATAGAGGGAGCTAAGATGGGGACTGACATCTCTGGAATGAAGAAGAAGTACAGGCAACGATCTGGAGGAGACTTCCCTTCTGAGATGGTCATCAAGCTGCAGAAGGAATGGGACCTTAAATATGGTGAGAATCCAAACCAGCACGCAGCCATGTATTTTCTGGACAGTATAAGAGGTGAGAACGCAAAGCATATTGCAGAACTGACTGAGATAGAGTCTGTGCGCAGCGACAGTAAAGGTAAAGGTGGATTATCTCTCAATAACATGATGGATATTACCCGTGCCATGGATACTCTGAAATATTTTGTTGATAATGACGCGGTTGCAATCATGAAACACACCATTGTCTCTGGATTTGCCAAGAAAGTTACAGAAGGACAGACCATGACAGACCTGTTCAGATTGGCAAGGGATACTGACAGGAGGAGCAACTTCGGAGGAACAGCGGTATTTACAGATGAACTTGATATGGAAACTGCAAAAGCAATGTATGAATTAAAGGGCAAAGCTGTTTTCTTTGTAGATGTTGTGGCAGCGCCCTCCTTTGGCAAGGGTGTTTTGGAATATCTTGAGGCCCAATCAGCAAATCTTCGCATCGCAAGTTATAACATATTTGGTATGGGTGCTATGCCTAAGTTTATTGGTGATGATACACATGGCATGCTGTCTGTTAAGGACATGCCGACTGGAAGGATTGGAATCCAGGATATCTATCTTACATCTATAAAGAATATTGATGATTTTATACTACACCCTATGTTGCAGAGCAAGAAAGATGATATCTGGTATGAAGTTGAAAAAAAACCGACAGGCTGGGAATTAGATGATTTATTGACTGCATGGCGCTTGAATATTGCAGGTGCAAGAAGTAATGGCGTAGTCTTTGTTAAAAATGGAGTATCAGTAGCAATGGGTTCTGGTCAGGTCGAAAGAGTTGGCGCAGTTGAACAGGCTATCATAAAGGGCATGCAGAAGGCCATGGACCGGGAAGGTATTGCGTACGACCCTTTTTATGGCATCAATGGATATGAACAACTTAAAGACCAACCATTCAAGGGAGCTGTATGCGCTTCAGATGCGTTTTTCCCATTTCCTGACTCTATTGAACGTTTGTCCAGAGTGGGTGTTACTGCTGTAACCCAGCCATTTGGATCACAAAGAGATATAAGCGTCATCAAGGCAGCTAATAAGTATGGCATTGCAATGCCTGCTACACTTGAGAGGTGCTTCGGGCATTTTTAGAATAATTTTTCCAGAGTTTTGTTGTTTTCGATGTGCTGAAAATTGTTAGAATGGTTGGAATGGTCATTTTGTGAGGGCAGTTGCCAACGCCGGAATATGAATTTTTGACTTCTTGTATTTTAGGAATGATTGTATCTGTCAACTCTTGTGCATTATAAGTGTCAATATTTTGAACAATATCCCCTATTTCTGATGCATGAGTTCCTATAGGAAGTATGTGGGGATATGAGGTTAAGGCTTTGTATCCATTTTGGACAAGGGTTTTGGCATTTGCCAACACCTCTTTGCTGCCTTCTGAAACATAAAGTTCGAGATTAGAGATGCCATCGCCCAAATTGCCTGTTCCTCCAATGACTTCTATAAATCCTCTGATACCTTTATATGTCAGATAGGCAAATAGTATCGTTACTCCTGTACCTATTAGAGCTTTATGGATTGGTTTCATTTTACATCAATGCTTTAATGGTTTGAATACCGAAATATATTGTGGCTCCGAGTGGGATCAGCATTTTGACATAAGGGCAGTTGCCTGGACCTCTATATGCGTCTTTAACATTATTGATCTTGGGAATGATTGAGTATTGAATCTCATTGTTTGGTTGGTTATCTAGATCCTCAACCAGATTGTCAAGTTTTTTTGCACTTGGAGACAGTGGGAATACATGCCAGTGGGAGGTCAATGAGTGATAGCCTTTTTGAATCCTGCTTTTTGCATTATTGAGAGCTTCTGCGCTGTTTTCACTGATATAGGTTTCAAGGTCAGAGACTGCTTTTCTTAATTTACGCTGGCCTTTAAAAACATCTATAAAACTATAGGTTCCTTTAAATGCCCAGCAACCGGCCAGCAACGTGGCACCAGCTTCAATCAAGGTTTTAGTGGCTATTTCCATATGTGATTGGGGAAATTTCTAGCGTATATAAAGTTTATTATTGTAACTACTTAAAAGTGAATCTAATTAAAGATATTCCAGGTCATCCAGCTTTTTTAGTTCACCTACTTTTTTTGTCATTCTTGAACTTATCTTTGATGTAATATCCATCTCCGTGCCGCAGGGGCATGTAATGTAGTATCTGTCTCTGCCTTCCATCTCATACATTACATGAGGCTCGTATCTCTTATAGACATCACCTGCATAATACTTTAAGACGCTCCCGCATTCCAGACACTCAACTAATCGTTTCGTTCCCTTTTTAATTACTTCCATCTTTTTTCATCTCCAATAACATTTCCAATTTGCTCTTTCGCTCAGATTAACAGACATTGCAGTGTTGATATAGAGATCTCTTGATGATAGATAGCAGTCTTCAACACCTCTTATTGCTTTCACAAAATTCTCAAGTGTTCTTTTACCTCTTAACTGATAGTCTGTTTTTGGAATCCCGTAGGTTTTTGTCGAATTGTTTTCGTGATCAACAAGTGTGGCTATTCCGTTGATTGAATCCATATTTAGCAATCCCCGTTCAAACCTTAGAGAACTGAATTCAAGATATCTTTTTGAGGATAGGGTCCGGGTTCCAGAAAATACAAAATTCATATCATCTGTTCTGTTTCCGGTTATGCAATACCTGTTATAGCTGTCAACTAATCGATTAGCTTCAAAATCCTTATAGTCGAACAGATAATGCAACAGATCAATTTCGTGATTGGCATGATCTAAAACCAGACCTCTTTCATGCTTCCAGGCCTTTACTGGCTGGTGATATGAGAAATCAAATGAGAAAGATATTACTTTTCCCAACGAGGTATTTAGTTCTGTCAACTTTTCTTTAAGCCAGATGAAAGGCGGATCAAGTCTTCTTGGATGGCAGCTGCTGACTAATAGGTTGTTATCTGTTGAATAGTCTAATAGGGCCATTAAGGGCTGTAATTCATTTGTATTGGTGGCTAGAGGTTTCTCAATAAAAACGTGTTTGCCTGCTGTCAATGCTGTTTGAAGTTGGTTAAAATGAAATTCATCTGGTGAGCCGATGAGTACAGCATCAATTTCACTATTAAAGAATTTGTTCAGGTCCGTGTGTTTCTTGAGTGTTGTTCCATATTCCTTTTCAAATGATTGCATCTGGGGTAAAGAGATATCATATAATGATGTCAACTCCAGATCAGGGATTTCTTTTCCAGGCAGGGCATGTGACATCCTGGAGTGTGCGCCACATCCAATAACTCCGTATTTGATTTTTTTCATTTTATCACCTAATAATTGGTCGTTTAGTATATTATATAGATATATCTCTTGATTTATCTTTCAAAATTAGAAAAATTTATATAAAAATAAGAATAATGGGATATTATGCTAGATATGCTGGATAAGAAGATATTAAGGGAACTGGAGATTGACAGCCGTCAAAGCCATTCAAAAATTGCCAGAAAGATCGGGACAAATAAAACTTTGGTCAGCTACAGGATTAAACGGTTGAAAAAAAGAAAAATAATAACAGGTTTTCAGTATATTTCAAATCAGGTGATTCTTGGCAAATTGTCTTTTGGCCTTTTGATGCGGTTTCAAAATCTTGTATATGCGGATGAGCGAGAACTGATCAACAAGCTTGCTAAAATGAATTCGGTTTCCTGGGTGACTTCGATTTCTGGTCACTGGGACATTCTTGTTGTAATAATAGAAAAAGACATATGCTCGTTTAATCAAGTATTGGGAAAAATATTTACCGTTGCAGGTCATCACATAAAAGAATACAGGTTTTATGTCGATCATGAAGGCTATATCGGTTGTCATGATTATTTGTATGATAAGCCAGGCTCTGCTGTAAAGTATACTGCCGGCAAATTGATTGAACTAAAAGATGCAGAACAAAAAACATATGAAATATTGAAAAAGCAGCCCTTAAGCTCATTATTACAGATTGCACAGCAATTAAAGAAAAGCTATGATACAATAAAAGATAAGTATAACTATCTAAAATCAGAGAAAATATTGCTTAGATGTTCGCCTAAGATTAACATTTCTGTGCTTGGATATCAGAATATTCTTTGTTTGTTCAATTTGGCTCCAGATCCACTCAAAATGACAGAGTTCCTTGAGTCTTGCAGTAAACATCCACAGATCATCAGATATTCCAGATGTTTGGGGCACTTCAATATTATCCTTAATGTCCATGTCAAAGACATGGCAGAATTAAAACAGATTGTGTATTCCTTGCGAAAGGGTCATTCAGGTATAATAAATTCTTATGAAATGTTTGAGATCCAATAGCTTACAAAAACATTTTTAAGCAGAAGAGCAGTATCTTTTTCCATGTCATTCATCCTTATCTATATAACCTATCCGAATGAGGAAGAAGCTAAGAGAGTATCAGATCATCTTCTGAAGAAAAAAATTGTTGCATGCGCCAACTTTTTCCCTATGAAAAGCTCTTATTGGTGGAAAGGCAAACTTGCTTGTGAAGATGAGATCGTGACCATTGTCAAGACTCGAAAAGAGAACTGGGAAATGGTCAAGCAAGAGGTTGAGAAGATCCATCCTTATGATGTGCCCTGCATCATGAAATTGGATGTTGAGGCTAATAAAGCTTTTGAGGATTGGATTTATAAAGAAACCGGATAAATTTTTATATTCTTCTCACTTTCCTTTTTCTTATGGTGGACGTTCAATATAGATTGAGGAAGAATAAACTTTTTTCTTATTTAATTGCTAAGACTGCTAAGATTGTTATGCATTCATTTTATGATATTTCTTTTAAGAATACTTACAGATTCGATGGTTTAGAAAACAAAGGTCTTGTTGTCTTACCTAAGCATCAAAGCTGGATGGATATTCCTCTGATTGGTTTGACTTTAAACAAGGCTTATGGTAATCATGGTTATGTCATAATGAAAGACAGCCTTACCAAGATCCTTGAATATTGTGGGGGTGTTCCGATAGTAAGAAAAAAGGATGCCTTAAAACAGCTCGACGGAACTGAAAGTAGGGAGCAGAAAAAAGCAATGATACTGATGGCAAAAAAAACCCGAGATTATGTTACTGGTATTATGGGGTATATACTGTCCAAAAGAGATATTATTACCTTATATCCTGAAACCACCCGATATTACAAGAGACTGGGGCCAATTAACAGAGCCCCTCTGAAACGGTTGCTAGAGGTCCAGAAAACCTTAGATGAACCAATCACATTTTTACCAATCGATGTAGAATATGAAGACCACAAGAGATTCAGATCCAAGGTTTTAGTTGATATCCGTAGGCCAATACAAGTCAATTCTGATGGACTTGATCAGTTGGTTGAACACTTAAGAAATGAGATAAAGTTAATGGAATAATTCAACTCATAAAGGGTTTTCTAACAAACAATACTACAGATGCTTTCTCAAAAGAAAGATCATAAAGCACTTTGAACTTGTCACTCCATTCACTGACTTCAGCAGGTTTCATGTTCAATTTTTCATGGAAATGCTTCAATAGCTTTCCAGACAGGTTTAGATCAAGTGCTTCAAGCTCTGAATCCAGGAAAATAGTGGTGCAATTTTCTTCAGAGACAAGCTTCATGTTCTTGATATCAGACTCTGTGAAGTTCAATCCCTCCAGTTGAAGGATATTTTTTATCAAGCTGTCTGTCTCAAGAGCATTTTTCTTTATCAGATGTTTAGAAACTTTATTACCTTTAACCTCTTTTACCATAAAGGGATATTTGGTTGGAAGTTTTTAAATCTTTTTATTAGAAGCGCATATCTGCACCAAAACCGTTTGAGTTTCCTCTATTCTTGAACTTATTCATTATTCTCTTATGGCGGTTCCTGCAGGCCTCATCATTCTCATTGACTATTCTAAACTCGGGCTTTTCGTAAGTTTTCTTGTTTAAAGGAGGGGGTTGGTATGCTTCTGTATATTCCCCGTGAAGTTTGACTGTTTCATTTCCAGGAGGCACTCGGACATCTTCATGAAATATGTGCCAATGGTTTACAGAGTCAAATTTTTCAAGATATTCATACATTTGGGTGCTGATATCTCTCATCCTTGAGGCATGAGCATCATCATTGACCAAAACAAGATAGATGGTGTCTTCTGCATCATCGTCATTCACAATAGTTGCAAGCTGTTCATAGTCAGTCGGACTTTTGGGATCACGAATTGTCTTACACTGCCAACCATGCTGTCTAAATAAGTTCTCATGCTTTTCGATTTCAGATTCTAGGCTTGACATGATTAGGTTCCTGGTGCCAGGCCTGTAATTAGTGACTTCTTCAATGCTAACCTCTTTATCTATTTTGACCACCTCGTTTTGATCAATACCTTTGAAAGATATAAATTTTTCTATGGATTGTTGATATCTTCTTCAAGCGGCATTTTAGTACAAGAGTTTTTTATTGGCCTTTACAAGTACAACATCACTGTGTCTTACAAACTTTAATACTGAATATTTATCTTTAGGTATGCTGATCCGGTTACTCCATGTATTGATTTTATAATCTCCTTCTAAATCTGTTCTGTCTAATATCATGAAGTCTCCCTTGATTGACATCCCCGCATTAAAAATCACATACTTATCATTAATGATTGGCTGGCCAACATCATTGTCTGAAATTATTGTCCATCTTTCCTCAACCCGCTTATCTTTAATCTCAAACTCAGTCAAGGAATTATGGTTATAAATATTTTTAACATAAATTTTGCCAGAATGAATTGGAATATACGAATGTATGCCTGCGTCTTTAATAGTATCATGCAATATAGTTCCTGTCTTTGCATTAAGAAAATACAGAGTATTGGTTACAGGCAGGTAACTTATGACTGTATTGCCCCTGAGAGTTAGTTTGGTGGGAGGGCCTAAGATTGCAGGTATATCCTTTGGAGTAAATTCCCATATAAAATTCCCTTCTCTGTCTAATGTAAATATTCCACTATTATAGCTGAAAATTATGTAGTCTTTAAAAATCAAAGATGAAGATTTGAGTAATATG
Organism: uncultured Methanosarcinales archaeon; assembly: GCA_964647565.1. GTDB lineage: Archaea > Nanobdellota > Nanobdellia > Woesearchaeales > CAZYIM01 > CAZYIM01. The sequence continues at coordinate 29,855 of CAZYIM010000009.1, read as the reverse complement.
TCAGGATTCCAATCTCCTTTTTTTTCAAAGAACCTTTTATCAAAATCAAATCTCCATTTTTCTTTTCCATTCAAATCGATGGCCCCAACATAACTAACAACTTTATTTCTTTTTTTAGGATCTCCTGAGTTAAAATAGATGGCATCATCTGTAATCGTAGGTAATGTGATTTTTGTATTCAGATCTTTAAAATCCCACTCCCTATTTCCATCTCTGTCAAAACAGGATAAGCCTTTTTGTGAACTTACAATAAGTCTGTTGTTCTTATAAACAATATCACAATTTTTTTCAATGCGATTTTTAAATTTAAATTCTTTTTTTTTATTGATAATATCTCCTTTGAAATTTAAAACAATCATAAATCCATCCAAGACACAATATATCCTATCATATCCAATAGCTAGATTGCTATAGGGCCCCCTCGACTTTCCTCGAGTTTCATTATAATGGAACAGCTCTTTACTCCATAATTTATCGGATTTCTTATCGACCTTAAATGCAGTTACAAAGCCACTATTAGTTAAAACTAACTGCACCAAATCTGAATCTTCTTTAGGTACGCTGGCATCTACAAAACCTGTCCGCTCGAAGTTGCCCCTGTCTGTTGGCCAGCAGCAGCCGATCTTCTGTTCAATGCCAAGAGTTTCATCGATAATATAGCTGAGACTATGCAGTTTTTTCTTTGTTTTTTTTACGTCGTCTTCAAGTGGCATTTTAATTCTTTACTTGCGGTTGGAAGTTTACCTTTCCAACACACATCGCATAGACTGTTTCATGCAGATCCCGAATAGTATGATTTACAACTTTGCCTTCTGTATTTATGGTCTTGATGATTTTCTTATAGAAACCTGCATCATATAGCTCATTGTTAAGAACAGCAAGGGCGTAAATGGTTGAGTTTCTTGATGCTATCAGCTGGCTGACTGTCTGCCCAGCAGCATTTACAGCCTTTATAATCTGAATCTGGCCTTTGGTAGAGGCAGTATTGCTTATTGCTGCATATAGCTCATTGTTCAATACTTCGAGTTCATGTATGTATTTGTCGGGTCTTGTTAAGATTGTTCTTTTCTCCAACTCTCCATTATTATTCTCTAATCTGCAGATCTCAGCGGGCAAGCTTCCTGAATAGTAAAGAGTGCTGCCCAGCCCCGCAATATCATCAATCCATATAAGTCCTGTGTTGAAGAACTTTCTGTTAATGGCGTGTCCATTAGAGTCCAATGCTTTGAAAATCCAGGGATATGAACCTCCATCCAGCAATTGATTGTTGAATTCTTGAATAGCATGTATAGAATTTCTTGGATGATCTATTTCGCCGCTAACAAGGGTTGTTGTGGTTAAGTTCCTTCTATCTGCAATAGGGATCCTCACGACTTGACCTTCTTTATTTATGATTTTAACGATTATATCCCCCTCAAAATCAGTATAGGGTTCCACTGAGCTCGACTGGTGTGCCATATATAATTCATTGTTGAAAACAGTTAACGCTTCTATATTAGCATCCATAGCGATTACTAGATAGTCATCCTTGCGAGATTTTCCCTTTTCATTCAGCATATAAATAGCTTTAATATCGCCATCCTTGCGTCTCCATGAAGGTGAGGGGATGTGAGGCATTTCTTTTTTTGGAACATCTACCATATAGAACAGCTTCTCTTCATTAGGATCAAGAATTATTTTCTTTGGAGTTACTATGGGCTTTTTCTCTTTTACAGCAGGCGGCGGATTTGTTTTAAGACTTTTACTCTCTTCAGTTTGTAAACCTTTGCTTGTTTTTTCCTTCTCAGACTGAGCTTTTAGTTCAGCGTTTATTTTCGCGTTTTGTATTTTGATCAGTTCAAGAACCTTGTCGATATTTTGTTTATACTCTTCAGATTTATTTAACTCAAATGCTTTTTCATAATAATAAAGTGCATCCTGTAATTCTTCTATTTTAACCCATTCATCCGCGATAAAGGTCATCTTTTCATATCTATGTTCAAATTCAGGAAGATCTTTTTTTTTAAGTTCGCTTATGAAGCTCAAGTATTTTTCTGCATGCTTACGGCCCATGTGTGAATAGTTCCAGTTAAAAAAACCAACTTCGCCAGGAGCAGGTTCTTTTCCGGATTGCCAATATTCGATTTTTACATCGAGAATCCTATTGTAGCAGTAACTAGATTTTTTCAGTTCAAATTCTGAAAGGCAAGAATCTCCTTGTTGATGCCAGAACCATATAACATCAAATACGCTATGCAATTCCCGAGGATTGTCATTAGCAATCTTTTCCTTTTCTAGTATTTCTGGATACTTATCTAGAATATTATTGATAAATCCTTTTTTTTGAGTGTTTTCTATTATTGGGCCACCAATTTTATAGCTAGCATATCCTCCGCTGATTAATAACAATGCTGCTGTAATGTAGGTCAAACTTCTTCTTGTTTTACTTGTTTTCTTGACTAGCTTAATATCTAATCTCTTTAATTTTTTCCTGATACGATAAATATCTTCTTCAAGTGGCATCTTGTTGTTCTTTGAATTTTTTTTGTGTTCTGTCTATTCCGTCTTTGTAGGATTGTTTTTTATTCAATGTGTAAGCTTTTTTGTAATAGTATAATGAGCTTTCATAATCGTTCCCTTCCTCGAACTTAGAGGCAAGATGCGCTAGCTTTTCATGTCTTGAATTCAGTTTTGGTACGCCCTCATCCAATAGCCAGTCTGTGAATATATACAAACCCACAGCAGTTGCAGAGTTGAGCATCGAATTAGCTGAGCCCAAGACATCACCATTAGTCATGCCATCCCAAGTTTCTTCATCAAACTCAACTTCGTTTACCTTGTCGTAGCAGGATTGTGCCTGTTTAAACTTGAATTCTTCAAGATATGAGTTGCCTTGGTTTATCCAGAACATCTGGAGCTCCCGTACTGTCTTATAATCTCTAGGATTGGTGCTGATGATAGATTCCTTTCTGCCGATTGTTGGATTTGAATTTTCTATACTTGTAATCAGTCTGTTCTCCTTGATGTTATCGATCAAGTTCGTAGCAGGGTTGTAGCCAAAATATCCTCCTGTGGCCAGTACAACAATCGAAACCAGACTTGTGAGCCAAACTTTTAATCTTCTTTTCTTTTTTTTTATTTTTTTAGGTATTTCAATTGGAGCTTCATATATCTTAATTTCTAATCTTCTTAACTGTCGCCTAGCTTGTTGTACATCTTCTTCAAGTGACATCTTAATCGAGTAGCTCTTTGTCGCATTCTATTATCAAAGGTTGACGATCGCATTTCTTTATCAATGCATATGTATCTTCACTTATTTTTAATGGAGGAGGTGAATTTTTTCTGATTTTTTCCATATCTAATAATACAGTTGTATATGGCTCTTTTAGCGTACTTAATATGCCCGCATTGTAGGCCATTAAATTATTCCTCATTGCTATTTCGCTATAATGGATTGCTATAGGCAGTTTGCGACGCCAGCCTTCGCTTATTCCAGTTTCTGTGAATATATACTCATATGTTGATTCATATTTATCATTTTCATCTGAAGTATTTGCATATATCTTATTGTTTATACTTGATGCGAAACTATATTTTCCTGGAAGGATTAATTGATCTTTCCAGACAGTTTTTCCGGTAATGGCATCTATGCTTAAAAAATCATGAACTACTGTTTCATCATATCCGTAGATTTTTATGCTATTTTTAGGATTGGGATCTATCAAAACTAGTATCTTGTCTTTGTGAAGAACAACATTTGAATAGAATTTCCCTTTATCCAGAGTATATTTCCATTCTCGTTTTCCATCCTTGTCTAAAGCAACAAGATTCTTACTCTCGTAAAAGATAAAAAGATCTTTGTAGATAAATGGTCCGAAACTATGCGCTCCTGGTGATTCCCATAATATCTGTCCATCATAGTCCAGTTTGGCAACCTTATAGGTATTCCCATCTTCAAACATATAATGTGCATAAATTGCATCCTCGGTCATTTCTGGATGATACAGGATCCTGAATTTTTCATTATTCTTTGATTTTGTAAAATCCCATTTCTTATTGCCATCCCTATCAAAACAAACATATTTTGCAGCTGTATGAACAATTAAAGAATTATTTTTATAAACAACACTAGGTCCTCCGAAAATTTCCTTACCATATATGGTGCCTAACTCTTTATCAATATTTTTTTTATGTAAAAGGTTGCCCTTGAAATCATAAATGTTCAAAAAAGATTTGCAGGCATTGACATCCTCAGGGCTTTCTATCTGCATATAAGCATGAGTAACAATAAAAAGCCTGTTATAACCAATACCTATAGTGGATGTTTGAAGACCAGCCCATCCTTCTTTATTTGTTTCCATATTAATCCCCCAAAAAGGCTGAACATTCAAGTCTGGTAACGGTCGATATACATTAATTTCGTTGTCCAAATTTCTTGATAATACTAAAAGATCGCTTTCGTCGGATGAAGTTCTAATATCAACTGATCTGGTTTTGGAATAATCTCCATGATAGGTCTTATTACCAAGATTGAATTTTTTCTCTAATTCTAACTCTGATATCTTGACCTCGATTTCTAATGTTTGAAGCTTTTTCTTTGTTTTCCGAACTTCTTTTTCAAGTGACATCTTACTTTACTAGTTCCTTATCATATCTTATTATTATCGGATTTGTAGCGTTTCCCTGCTCTAGAATTGAGTAGTTTCCTTCTCCTAGTTCAGTTAACTTGCACTCCCCATTTGCCTTGCTAACATCAACAAAGATTGTCTTTATGCAATCTATGCCAACAGCCAGAAAGTCTTCAAGTACTGCAAGGCCATTAATATAATTATTATGTACATCTATGTTCAAGTTAAACTTTGAATTAATTCCTCTCTCTGTCAGGTTATAGCCAGCTACTGAACGAGCTTGAGGAAGAAATATTCTTCCCTGGTCAATAACCGGTGGTTTGTCATTGTTATCTCTAACCCCTGTTTCCCAGAGTTTTCTACCATCTCTTGCATCCAGACAGATGAGTCTTTCATCGCTGACAGACCAGAATCTATAGAATATCTTATTGTCATATAGGGCTGGAACTGTTGAATCATGATCCGAATTACTATTTACATTGAATTTCCATCTTTGTTGACCTGTTTTTCTATCAAGTGCAACAACTCCTTTCCATAATCCATAGATTGCCATGTCATTAAACAGTATTGGTGATGATTTTGAATAAGCAGTTATGAATGGCATTTCTCCATCCCTATGCTGAACAATCCACTTTTTTGTACCATCCAGATTATAGGCTGCAGATACTGTACCTCTGTCTGAAACATAATAGATTCCATCTTTTCCGATTGTTGGTGGATAACTAAATGCTGCAGGATGTTCAGTCTCCCATTTCAGCTTGCCATCCCTGTCATAACAATACATATTTTTTTGCGATGATAACAAAAGGCTGTCATGACCATAAACCATTGGGTGGGAATATCTGGCTGCAACGTAATCGAGTTGAACTCGCTCAAGATGATTTCCCTTGAAATCAAGGATGTTCAACCACGATTTCAGATGTTGGGTTATAGCATAAATCCTGTTGTATCCGACAGCTACATTTTTTTTGGAAACAAATTCAGATCCTATCCAATCCTTTTCTAGTGGCATAGTCCAGATGAGTTCTGGCTTAGGATTCGGCTTATATGCGAAAAGAGAGGTTCCCTCACTTATCTTTGTTGCCAGAAACAGCACCATGGTCTCTGAAGGCTCTTTTGTGCTGAAATCCACAAAACCTGTTCTAGCAAAGTTACCTCCCTTTGTTGGAAATCCGAAGTCCATTTTCTTTTCAAGGGAAAGATCTTCAGGATTGGGTGTTATTTCTATTGTTTCATACACGTTTATTACTAGCGATTCCAAGGTTCTCTTCGCTTCCCAAATATCTTCGATTAGACTCATTTCTTCACCAGCCCGAACTCTCTTTGCATCCAATAGCCTTCATGGCTTAGGAATGTGCTGATCATGTCCTGCCTGCTCATCTTGTTCAGTTTTATGGGATCTAGTTTAACATCTTCAGTCACAGCCTACCTGATAAGATAAAGTATGATATCCAGATCTGAAAATGGTTGCAATAGCTGGCTGGCTTGTCTGAACTGCAGATGCCTTGCCATAGTTATTGAATTGTCATGAGTTACTTTAGACAGTTCGGTATGGAGTTTCATAACAGTCATTTCTTTATCAGATACAGATTCATGTAACAAATCGAGCAAGGGCGTATATTTCTCGTCTATATGACTTTCATTTGAAATCTGAGGTATTTTCATCTTCATGAAGTCAGGCTTATAGGCAAAAGGCTCTTCTTTTGGTTTAGTTGGGAATGGGCTATGCGTTTGAATGGGTGGTAATGGATTCCTCATAAAATCTGGTGTATAGGTTCCCTTTTCCTCTTTTCCCGCCATCTCAGTCCATTTCTTGAAATCCATTCCAGGATAACTCTTCTCTTCTTCTTTGTTGGTAGGATTTAGCAGATTGTCAAACTCCTTTGCATATTCTGGAAGAAGTTGATCCATTTCATCATAGATTGATTCCATCAATATGAGAAATTCAGGATTAACTTTCTCATGGAATTTCTTAAGACTGTGAAAAGTAATCTCTTCTAGCTCTTCATTCTTGTGATAGATGCTATCAGTCAATTCGAACTTTTCTTCTGATTTATCTTTGAATGTAAAATAGAATGCATCCATAGCATTAATGCTCTTCCCAATACAACTATTGCTTATCTCTTGTGAAGAATTTTCAAGATAATGATTGAGAGCCTTCTCAACCATCAGATCCTTTTCAGTCAATTTAATAGCGCCAGCTGCCAATATCTCCTTCTTGAGTTGGATGTCGAGACCTTCGAGGAGTTGCTTTGTTTTTTTTATGTCTTCTTCTAGAGGCATTTTTCTATAATTATTTTGAAGGCTTTCCCTTTATTTCATAATCTGGATCGAGTCTGTTCAGTTCTTTTTCTAGATAATGCACGTCCACATTTCTTCCTCTTAACTTCTTGATCTTCGCAACAATCTTTTCTTCCAAATCATAAATGTTTGATTCTTCCACTTTTTTAGGAATTTTATATCTTAATTTCTCAAGAGTTGTCAGCTTTCTTCCAATTATACTATATTTTCCATGTCTTCCAAATCTATCGTTTGCAGCTATCAGGACACTTCTCATCTGCGAATATTTCTCTTTTAGTATTAAATCAGTTAACCTGCTTTCAAAGTCACCTTTTTTTAGTCTTTCAAGCTCTTTTACCACAACTTCTTTCTTTAGTCTAACTTCTTCTAAAGCTTGATCAATTAATTCACGATACTCTTCTTCAGTCAAAGGGCCTTTCTTGATTTCTATATTCAGAGTTTTGAGCAATTCCCTCATACTTTGTACATCGTGTTCAAGCGGCATTTTAATCTTTCAATCCTTTGTAGAGAGGTTACTGGGCTTTACGTATGTCTGTTGACTTACCAGGTCTTGCACAATATCCCGTAGGGTCAATTGCTCTGCCTTTTATCCAGGAATTACCACCTTCTATTACATTACCTAGTTTGAAATGGATATGACCCTGATAATAATAGCCAAAATCTGTTTCTTTTTGTTTTAGAGCTCTATCAATCCAGGTTTTAGATTCATTAATTTGATTCAGATAAAATAGGGCAGCACCTTTAAGTTCCATTGCTTTGGCGCCATTTGATTGATATCTGAGAGCATTATTAAATGAAACGAGTGAAGTCCGGAATGATTTAGTGTTAAATGCATCAATTCCTTTGTCAAGATAGCAAGTATATAATCCTGTATTTGCAGGACTTTTATCTGTAAGAAATTTTTTTGCATCAAGAAATTTTTCAATGCCCAAATCAAGTTTTCCTTTTTTCTGAAGCGAACTACCCTGGCGTAGAAGTGCAAGGCCTTTACTGCTTCGGATTTTCTGATTATTAGGCTCTATGGCTAGTGCTCTGTCATAGTAATTCAATGCGTCATCATATCTTCCAAGATTAGAAAGTTTTGCTCCCTGGGTCATATAAATTTCAAGTTCTCTACTAGAGTAACGAGAAGGAGATTCTGCAGCAATATTGTTTTCCGCCAAATTAGTTTGATATTTGTTCCTTATAGGGATTTCCTCGAATATAGGTTTGATTTTTGAGAGATCTTTTTTTTTCTTCGTGTTTACAATCTTTACAGGAGTGGGATCGATTTTCGAAAGATCGCCTGTTTTCCTTTGATAAAGGTCTGAGCCATTTGGGGGATTATAGGTTGATGATCTTACAGGCGTTTTTGTACTGGGTTGTGAGAAGGGTATTTTAGTGATGCCCGTATAACCCAAGAAGCTCAAAAATAAGATTCCTACACCCCATAAAAACCAGCTTTTAGGTATTTTTTTATAAACAGGCATTTTGGGTATAACTTCGATATTCAAGCTATGTAATTTCCTTTTTGTTTTCTTGATTTCTTCTTCAAGTCCCATTTTCAAAACCTGAACTTCTGTATCCTGTTATTGCCCTTGTCATAGACATAGACGTTGCTGTTCTTGTCGACAGTGATTCTTGCGGGGTAGTTGAACTGTCCTTTGCCAGAACCATATTCTCCGAATTTGGCAATAAATGCTCCGTCAGGATCGAACTTCTGGATCCTGTGATTGCTGGTATCTGCTATATAGACACTTCCATCAGGACCTATTGTGATATCTTGAGGTTTCATAAATTGTCCGTCACCATTTCCATTAGGGGATCCGATTTGATTTAGGTAGTTCCAGTCATTATCGAAAACATGAATGGATTTATTTGGACTGTGAACATATAATTTGTTGTCATTACCTATTTTTAATTTCGAACTTCTATCTACATCTGGCACAACAAATTTTTTATTAATTAGTTCACCCATGTTATCAGTTTTGATAGAAAGAGTTCTATTGACATAGCTATGATTTGTTTTATAATTTACTAATGCAATAATATAGTTATTGCCGATCGAATCAGAGCGGCCATCCAACAAATGGAATAATTCTTCTTTTTCATTCCAGTACCCATACTCTTCGCTGACTATTTTATGATGTGTTATTTTTTTTCCATTTTTATTATTTTTTAAAAGATAAATATTATATTTCTTATAATCAATCCTGTTTGCTCCAACTTCATTAGCATAATAAAAATACCTGAACATTTCTCGATCCACACCTCCCCATATTAGATCGTTGCGTTTCATTATAGTTTGAGGTTTAAACCTAATACCATCATATACATTTACAATTCTTTCTTTTTCTTTGCCTTTGAAAATACAGTACATGTTTCCTAATAAATCAGATCTCATTTCCAATGGTTCAGAAGGAGGGATTATTGTCTCTTGAATTACTCTTATCTTAAGATTTTCAGAGGTAGGATTGATAATTTCTTTTTTTCCAATTTGTTCACTTGAGTTAATTTGAGTTTGTTGTTCTTTGTTGTATTGTGTTGGATCATTTCCAAAATTTTTCATAATCATAAAACTTAACATGAAACTGCTCCCGATAAAAAGTGCAGTTCTCGAAGCTCTTTTCCAAAATGGTTCGGGTTTTTTAAATTCATACATATCAAGTCTTTTTCTCCATTTTTTTATTTCTTTTTCTAGAGGCATTTTAATTACCAGTTGCTTATTTTCTGTATCCTGTTGTTGCCCTTGTCATAGACGTAGATGTTTTGATTCTGATCCACAACAATCCTTGTAGGATTGTCGAATTGACCTGGGTTGGCGCCATACTCACCTAAACTTTTAAGAAAATTGCCAGTTGAGCTAAATTTTTGAATTCTATTGTTGCCTGTATCAACAACATAGATCTTGTTATTGGGACTAATTGCTATATCTTGTGGACGTATAAATTGTCCAATTGAATTACCAAATTTGCCAAAACCTTCCTGAAGTTCCCAAAATTCATCATAAATAAAAATACCTAGTGTTGACAATTTTAATACATTAACTCTTTTTCCATCCCACGTTGAAATTCTGGCATTTGAAAAATCAGGATATTCTGAACTAAGAAAATGTTTCTCTTTATTTTCATAATTGGTTTTTATTAAATTTCCTAGTTTATCAAATAATAAAAAGCTGGCAAAATACTCTTCAGTTATAGAACCACTTTCTCGTCCCCATTTTGTTGCAAGACGCTTTTTCCGATCTAACTGTATTAATATATAATTATTACCTTTAGGCGACACTTTTCCATCTACCAGTTTTGGAGCTGATAAAGCTTCATAACTATTAGGGTATGATTTGGGTAATGTATAATCTTCACTTCTGTCCTTACCATTGTTATAAGTGATTTTTTTACTAATTTTCTTAACATAACTCGGATTAGTCATTTCAAAATTTGATATGTTTAGATTAAAACTGCCTGTTTCGTAAGGTATATCTTCAATATTTGATATACGATAATAATATCCTATCCCTTTAAAATCAAAGCCGCCGAATATTTCTCCTTTTTCTAGGTTCATTATTTTTCGTATAGAAGCATATTTGCAAAATGTTGAACCTTTGTATTGTTCTAACTTTGTTCCTGCATTGGTTTTTGTCAGGATGTAGAAATTTCCAAACGGATCGGTAATCAGGTCTTCTGTTCCTGCTGGTGCTCTTAATACTTCAAATGTTGGCTTGATCAGTTCAGGTTCTTTTTCTTCTTCAACTATTTTCTCAAGCGTGTCTTTTACTACAGTTGTTTTAACTTTAGGTTCAATTGGGGGTGGCACAACTTCTTGTTGAGACTGCGGTTTCTCATAACCCAGCATGTTTTTCATTATGAAAACGCTGGCCGTTATGCTTATACCTAGAAATAATACAGCTCCCCCTCCCCACATCAATGCTCTTTGCCAAAATGGTCTTTTTTTATTTACTTTTGTGAATTCAAAACCGTCTGTTTCTTTCCTAAGATTCCTGATGTTTCTTGTCAGCGACATTTTATTCAATAAGGTGTTTGTCTACTCCTATTGTTATAGGTAATGCAGATATATTATATTCCATCTTTTCAATTCCTTCATCAAGTTTATCAAATACCAGGATCATTTTTCGATCCATATTGAAACTTTTTTTTGTTGGATTATGCCGAAACATAATAACATACCCTCCATACGCAATAGCTGGTGTTGTGCAGTTTCCTTCTCCCACTTCTACATCCCAGAGTTTGTCTAACCCCGTTTTCTGGATCTTGTAGGCAGTTATCTTGCCGTAACCTGGCATAAATAAACGTTCTTCTGTGACAGATGGAGGATAATCAAACTCTTCTTCGTTCATAGGAACATTAGCATCCCAAAGCAGTTTACCTTTACGTGCATCTACACAGCATATCTTGTTTCTTTCAGGCATACAATAGAATATCTTTTCATTCATTAACGTGGGAGGACGTCTTTTACTATATTCCTGAGGTTTATCAGTCTGGAATCTCCATTTTAATCTTCCTTTTTTATCTAGCGCTATCAATCCATCCTGTGTTCCGTAGATTATATATTGTTGAAACCCTCTTTTGTAGATTACTGGAGATGATTCGAGTTTCTCGATCTTATCAAAAGTCCAGAGTTCCTTTCCATTATAATCAATAGCAACCGCTAACCTTTTAGCCAAGTTTTTTATGTGATAGATAGCATCATTGGTCATGGTAGGAGGTGTTTTTCTACCCTGAACCTCGGTGTCATACTGCCATTTTAACTCTCCATCCCTATCAAAACAGTGCATCATGTTATCAAAACCAGTTATTATCAGGCTGTTTTCATAATAAACAGGATCTTCCCTATTAGGTATCATTGCTTGCTCCAGTAAAATGCTGTTTATTTCATTACCCTTGAAATCAAAGACCTTCAGAAAGTTGTGTCCTGCACAAAATATTCTGTTGTAACTTGCAGCTAGGTTTGGAACCAAATAATCAAAAAAATCCATCTTTTCAGAAAGCTTGACCTTAAAGAGTTGATCTGAAAACAGTTTTTTATAGCCAAATAGATAATTGGTTGTTTGGAAAATAAGTAGCCAATCACCCTCTTTTTTAGATGTTTGGAAATTAGAATATCCTGTTCGTGCAAAGTTTTCCATCCAGGTTTTAAATCCAAAATTATTTTTTTCTTCTATCTTAAGTTCTCTTCTACTCTGTTCTTTATCTATTCTTCTTGTGCTAAACTCTATGCTTCTCAGACTTTTTCTCAGTCCTTCAATGTCTTTTTCAAGTGGCATTTTATGCAATAAGGTGTTTGTCTATTCCGATACTCATTGGCAATGCTGCAATATCAACATCTGATTTGTCAAGCGGCTTGCTTTCATTATCAATAACTAAGCTCAGCTTGTTGTCATCACTAAAAGTTGCTTTTTTTAGAAAGTTCTTAAACATGATTACTCGTCCTCCATACATGATGGTGGGTGTTGTACACTGCCCTTCTTCCACATTAACGTCCCAGAGTTTTTTCAGTCCTTTTTTCTGAATCTCATAAGCTGTCACTTTTCCATATCCTGGCATAAAAAGACGATTATCCAGGACAGATGGAGGATAATCAAACTCTTCTTCATTCATTGGAATATTTGTTTCCCAAAGTAATTTTCCCTTTTTAGGATTCACGCAATAGAGCTTATTTCTTTCAGGCATACAATAGAAAAGCTTGTCTTCCTTAAATGTGCAGGTCGGTGGTCTCCTGTTCATCCATTCGCTTGGTTTTTCTGTTTTGAATCTCCACTTCAATTTACCTTTATGATTCAAAGCGATGAGTCCATCCTGTGTTCCATATATGATTTTTCTATCTTTTCCATAACCAATAACTACGGGAGATGATTCAACATCTTTCACATTGTCATAGCTCCAAATCTCTTTTCCATTATAATTAAGGGCAACAGCAATTGTATCTGATGTGCCCTTGATATGATAAATAGCATCGTTCAACATGGTAGGCGGATTTTTTCTACCGTGACATCCAGTATCATATGTCCATTTTAACTCTCCATCCCTGTCAAAGCACTGCATTTCAGTTTCCATACCGTGAATTAGCAGACTATTATTATAGTAAACAGGATCGAATTTTATAGGCATTCCAGAATCCAAAATCACATTATTGATCAAGTCTCCCTTGAAATTAAATATCTTGATAAAGTTATCTCCTACTGAGAAAATACGGTTATATCCTGCAGCTATATTAGGTGCTGAGAATTGGATGAAATCCATCTTTTCATGAAGTTTGGCATCAAAGACTTTTTCATCCATTAACTTTTTGAAACCCTTTAAACCATAGCTAGTTTGAAGAAGTAATAACCAAGTTTGATCTTCTTTAGGCGTCTGGAAATGAGCATATCCTGTACGGCCATTGTTCCCCATCAATGTCCGAAACCCATAACTGTGTTTCTTTTCTATCTCAAGTTCCTTTTTGCTCTTGACTTTGTCTATGGATCTCGTGTTGAAATCCATACTTTGCAAGTCTTTCCTCGCTCTCTCGATATCGCCATCTAACGACACTTTTATTACCCCCTGCCAGCTTTATATATTATCTTGAATAATGACCTTCGGTAAGATAGGAAAATTTATAAGCTTTTCCATCATACAGTGATGAAAACGGATGTTTTTTTACATTCCGAAGTTTTTTCCGGAAATTATTAAAACTATCATACCATTAAAAGAACTAAAAATGGATGAAGAAATCCTTCAAGAAATCGGTCTTTCGGACAACGAGGCCAAAGTATATCTGGCACTTCTAGAACTGGGTTGTTCAGTTGCAGGCAAGATATCAGAAAAGAGCGGCGTACATAGGACTAATGTCTATGATGCATTGAAAAGACTGATAGACAAAGGTCTTGTGGCATATATTCTAAAGGATAAGACCAAATACTTTGAAGCCAGCGATCCAGAGCGGCTGATGGACATGCTCAAAGAAAAAGAAGACAAGCTTTCTAAAGCCCTGCCGCAGCTTGCACTTGCAAAACAGATGTCTAAAAAGAGCGAAGCTAAGATATTCGAAGGCATTAGAGCAACAAAAAACATGCTTGAATTATTTTTAAAGCAAAAACAGACCATCTATACCTATGGCGTCATAGCTGATGTGGCCAAGATGATAGGTCCTTTCCTGACTAATTACCATAACAGGAGAAAAGAACTGAAGATACAGATGGATCATATATACAATGCCGATGCATTGGACAGGATGCATTTTCTTAACAAATTACCCTATACAGAAGCAAGACTATTGCCAAGAGAATTTGACAGTCCTGTAACCACATCCATATGTGGTGAGTATGTAAGCCTGATTCTGTGGTCAAAAGAGCCATTGATCATCCTGATAAGGAGCCAGGAGATCGCTAATGCGTACAGAAAATATTTCAAGATTCTATGGAACCTGGCCAAGAAGCCTAAGGCGGAATAATTGTAAGATATTTAGGGATCTCTTGTTTCTTATCCACAAAATGATCCTTGATATATTTTGGAGTAAATAATCCATTACTTTCTGCATATAGATCATACATCTCAAGAGCATCCTTTATTGACATATTCTTAACATCTAAGAAATGCGTGGCATCCAGACTTTCTATGCATTTGATCACATCTTCAACATGTTCATCATTTAGATGGGCACCCACATCAGTATAAAGTCTTTTAGTGATCTTTTCTTCTAATAGTTCTGTTAATAGATTATGCTTTTGTAAAGTGTAGTCTTTTCCATATTCATCTATGATATTTTTAAGGTCGTGTGAAGAAAGGCCTATTGTAGACTTCATCAACATAGGTGTTTTTAGATCATCTTTCTCATTAATCCCGAAGTACTTCAGCACGCGATCTTCTAAATAAGTAGTCATAGTTTCTACCCAAATATCCTTGAGCTTTGCAGTTTCAATAAAGTTATAGTCAACAATATTTTTATTTTCAGGAATTTCTTTGAAAACTGCCTTAATGCCTTCAAGATAAGAATCCGTCACCCAAAAACTAATTGTATCGATGAATTTTTTTACGGATTCTCGTTCATCCATCCACTTTTTGATGGGATCTTTCTCTTCTGATTCAGAAGGCAACATTACATGCATCTCAAGAGTATCTAGCAGTTGCTTCATTTTCTGTACTTCTTGGTCTAGTGTCATTTTATTCTATTTATTACGCTCATTGCGTCATCATTTATTATTTTTGAAAATGCTTTATTCGATATTCCAAGGAGCTTACCACCGTTCTTCTTGATGATATCATACATTTTCTTTCTATCTTCCTCTGCATCCCATCTAATACCTAATTTATGTTTTGCGAAAGATCGTTGTAAATAAACATCTACATAATTAGGATTTATGTTAATTATTCTGTCGAAATCAGCAATAGCTTTGCGGTAATGATTATGCTTTAAATTGAATTTTCCTCGTCTATATAAAGCTTGGACATGGTATGGGTTGAGAGCCAAACAAATATTTAGATCATCTATTCCGCTAAAGTCAGTGCCATTGTAAGTTTTATCCACCACCCTTTTATAGTAAGCTTTTGAATAAGCCAATTTAGACCTATCCTTAGGTCCAATTAACCAGGTCCTTGGTAAGTATTTTTCAATATCTTTATCATGAGAGATTATTTCTATATAGTCTAACAACTTTTTTGTTTTGCTGATCTCTTCTTCCAATGCCACACTATTTCCTCCTCTTGCCATCAAAGGCATCCAATATATCTTGTTCTTTTTTTCTCGAAGCAGCAACCAATGATGTAGCTGCATTCATATTAGGATTTAGTTCCAAGCCTTTTTCATAATCTTTGTGCTGGCCTTGCTCATCGCCTAATTTTGCTTTTGCATATCCTCTATCAAAATATGCTGTTAGGTGATCAGGATCCAGTCTTAACGCCCTATCTAGATAATGGATGGCAGTCTCCCAAGCCTCCTGTTGCATTTTGATTTTACCTATCCTGTGTAATGAGTCAACATTAGTAGGTTCATACTTAAGGGCTCTAACATATTCAGCAACAGCACCATCAAGATCATTCAATTCCTGTTTGTTCTTACCCAATCTATAATGATGCTTAAAGCTATCCAATCTGATCCTCCTTGCCCGCTCAACTGGATCCTCTTCAGGAGGTTTCAGCTTAAAAACCAAATCCTTTAGTTTACCTTTCCATTTCTTGATCTCTTTTTCTAGTGACATCTTATTTCTTTTTTCTTCTGAATATTTTCCTAAAGGCATTTTCTAGCTTACCTTCGAACGAATTGTTATGTATATACTCCGCCATTTTGTCCTGATTTTCTTTATTTTTTCTATTTAGCATTGCCATTCTTTGTTCAGTATCTGAGTATTCCCCTCCGTTATACCAAATGCTGTGATATGCATCATATGCTTGGCCAGTGTCGTTCAGTTTTTCATAGCACAGGCCTTTGTTATAATAAGCTTCCCAATATCTAAGCTTATATTTTATCGCTAAATCAAAATCTTCAATCGCATCATTATATCGACCCATTTCCATTTTAGTACGGCCTCGTTGAAGGAAGTACTGTTCATTTTGCGAATCTAATAATAGAGCCATGTCAATTGCTTCGATAGCCTGATCATATTGTTTTTGTCTGAACTTGGCAATTGAATCTGCAAAAAACAAACTATCATCTGCACCCAGCTTCCTGGCTTGATTAATAAGATCTTGAGCCGTACCCCAATCCCTCGCGTGATCCTTTATTTTGGCTTGTTCAAGCAACTGCCTTATTTTTTTTTCTTTTTCCAATCTATTTGCTTTTAAATCTGTTTTGATAACCATGCCATCAAGCATGCTTTTTGTTTCTTTTACATCTTTTTCAAGTGTCATTTTTTAATGTTTATCTTATGTAGGAATCCAGGTTCAATAACATAGAGATGGTTGTTATCTGCAACGCCTACTCTTAGATCTTTGAAACTAACCAACCTTTCATCATCGACATAATTTCTTATCGTTTCAACCAGATATGGCCACCATTTAGTGTCTTTTTTCATTGTAATTACTCTAATCAGAGGATAATTACGCCTTAATCCATAGAAATTATCATAGGGACTTATAACAAACCTGTGACAGTGTTTAATCTCGATAATCCTGTTTCTTGAATCCTTTGCATAGTAATTGCTGTTATAGTCATGGGCAAAAATACGTTCCATACTTTCATTAAAAACATTGAAACTAGCACCTCCTGATGGACACATTAAAAATTCTCCATCATAGGTTTCGAATCTTTTAGTCCCTCCCCCTCCAGATTCTAGCCAGCCTCTAAAATGGTATCTTGAATTTACCTTATTCGGGAGTTTAATGAATTGATTACTTGTTTTGCTGTGGAGATCTGAAATAATAACTTCATCTTGCCCACGTAACGCAGTTAAGTCAAGATTTTTCCCATCGATCTCCAGGATTCCTCTATCGTTGTGACCTGGCCTGGTTAGACCTATTGCAAGGTAATGGTTGCCTTCAATATCGCAGTAAGCGCCTTGCAAACTAATAGTCTTAGGATTGTTTGAAAACTTGATAAGACCTGCTTTTTCACGATTTACAATCTTTCCGACAGAGTCAAATCTTAGCTTTTCAATCTGGATATAATGTTTTGAAATTCCTTGGCCTTTTATGTCCTTCAGATGCGTATAGAAATATCCGTTTCCAAATTTATCAAAGCCCCCGAAGTAGATTTCATTGCTCGCAATCCGTTTCCCAAGTATATTCATGGATCTGACTATTATTTCATTAGACGTTACAGTTAATTTCTTGAGATATAACTCACTTGGACGATAAGGTCTTTCCCCTGATAATGCATATATGGCACCTTGATGATCTGTGAACATATCAACAATGTTTTCTTCATTAAATGCATATTTTTTTCCTCTGGGTAAACTTGAATATTCATTTGCTTTTCTCTTTAATAAGTCTGCAATCAAAGGGTCTGAACTCTTTCTATCTATTGTTGGAGTAAATTCCTTTGTCAGGTTGTCGATTAAAGTAGGTTGTTCTACTTTTAATGTATCTTCAATCACACTTGCTACTACTTGCGTGTTGTCTTGAGAGGCAACAGTTTGTTTGCTTGGGAAATAATTGTTGTTTAACCAGGAGCTTATGCCTATTGTTGAGCCGATGAATACTATTGATGCAGCACCCCACATCCAAGACTTCATCTTAAATTTCCTTTCTTTCTTAAACTTAGTCCTCTTAAGCTTTTTCCTTGTTTTATTGATATCTTCTTCGAGTGTCATCTTCTCATTTAATCGATTTAAACATAGTTACAATCTTTTTACCTGGCAGGGGATATAATCTTCTGCCTTTTGAATTCACAATCTTACCATGGTTCCGAAATCCGCTCCCCTCAAAAAAATATCTTTCTGCCTTTGTCCCTGCAGGAACAGTTATCTTCCCATCCCATATATCAAGATATACTGAATCGATGTCCCCTCCTGAATGAAGTTCACCTCCCCTCATCTTATAGCAGACCGCTCCGTTTATTGCAGAATTTATCTTGATTGTTCCATCTGTCTTGTCATATCCGACTATAGAGTAATATTTGCCATACGGTGAGATAATACCCCCTCTTAGATCAATAATGGGAGCATCTTTTCCACCTTTCATTGTATTATGTTGCATAACTCCAATAACAGGCCACTGATAAGATTTCATCATGTTTTCATAAGGATATCCTTTACCATGATTGAATCCAGGCCATTGGGCAGTATTGAATGGGCAGCAATACTTGAACTTATCTCGCATACTCATTCTATTGTAGGTTTGTGGGTCTTTTTTAGCATTAGAAGATTTGGTGTATACTTTCTTATCAAAACCAATGCTTCCACCCCATTGATGTGTTCCGATTGAATATAAATAATTCAAGCCGATCTCATTGGTGAACCTGATGGAACCTGAATTCATGTAAGGTCCTGCATACAGACCGAAGATATTGCCTGATCCAGAATTTATAGGTTTTCCATGGACAGTTAAGCTTCCGCCGTACAAGTAATCGCCTGCCATCAGCATCTCAAAATCAGAATAGATGTCTAAAGAAGCGCCTTCATACATATATTTTCCAATACTTGGTGGGTATTTAAACAAATTATCCCACTTACCTTTTAATATGAACCTTCCCCTGTGCATATCACTGAATAAACCATCTGGCCAATATTTCAAAGAAGTAACCACCGAACGTGTCTTATCCAGATCGATTGTGATTTCTTCATTGCTATCGAGTACAGTATCTGCCCAGCTGGAGAAACAGTTATTTAAACCCTGATAGAAATCACTTGTCCGTGATCTGTTGCATGTTTTCATAAGTAATTTGATGAACAAAGGAGCTATATGCTTGGGTTTAAGTCCGCCTGTGCCTATTAAACTGGAATCTGAACTAGGTGCACGGTTAATTATTTCATTGATCATTGGATCAATTTCAGATTCAAACTCGCTAGCAAAGTTGGTTGCTTCATCCCAATTCATACCTCGAATCTTATCACCCACCAGATATTTAAGATCTTCAAAGTCGCCTGGTT
Source organism: uncultured Methanosarcinales archaeon (assembly GCA_964647565.1). Lineage (GTDB taxonomy): Archaea > Nanobdellota > Nanobdellia > Woesearchaeales > CAZYIM01 > CAZYIM01. The sequence goes on along the minus strand of CAZYIM010000009.1, from coordinate 10,451 downwards.
TCTCTTCTATGTTAGCATCCCTTATCTTAGCAATTCCCCTTGAATAATTACCCTGCTTGATGTTTTCCCATCCTTCTGTAGCCAGACCTCTGTCAATTTTCTTAACAAGGATCTCTAAACTCATCAACAAGCGTTTACTTTTTCCAATTTCTTTTTCTAGCGACATCTTTTCAAGTTCCTTTCTTAAAGTCAGCATCAACGATGTTCATACATCTGGAGTAATCCTTACTTGCTTTGTCCATTTCGCCCATAGAATAATAAAGATCGCCCCTGAACCTGTATATATCTGGGTTGCCGGGCCTTATTACCTCTGCTTTGTTAAAGGCGTCCAAAGCACCTTTGTGATCTCCGATATCTTTTTTTGCAATTCCCATCTCAATAAGGGCTTTAACATAGTCTGGATCAATTTCCAAGGCTTGTTGGTAGAATTTGATGGCCTGTTCAGGATCTTCTCCCCAGACTCGCGCATTGAATCCTTTTTCACGAAGCTTTGCTGCATCATTAGAAACTGCTTCTTCATCAGGATCCTTTAGCTTGAACTCTAACTCGCTTAACTTTTCCCTTATTTCTTTAACTTCTTGGGTAAGCGACACTTTTTCATTCTCTTAAAGCTCATCCCAATCTTTCATCTTGCCTTTCCAAGCTTTACAAGCAGATTCGATTATATCCAGTTTTGAATCATAATCTTTTTTTCTTTTCTCAAGCTTGTTCTTTTCTGTTTCTGTGAAGCGTTTTCCATTAGTGGAACCAAAGAATCCTTTGATATCCTCAATCAATCTATTGCTATGGTCCCTGTAACTTGACATAAAGCTATTGACCTGGTTCTTTATTGGCTCAAATTCTTTTTTTACACCTTTTTGTACATATGGAGAAACATCTTTTTCGAACTTATCCAATATTCCAGATATATCTGTAATGGTTGCATCAGAGACATTACTCATGTCAGAGGGTATAGCTTCTCTTAACTTGTTTGCATAATCCTTAACAATGGCATTTCTGTCCAAACTAATTTTATCCCTAATATTTTTCTTAGATGTTTCAACTAATTTAGAATCAAGGCCTTCTTCGGCAAGCTGTTTTATGCCTTTAATAGCAGTACTTATCTTTCCAAAGTCACCTTTAGTTAACTTGGTTTTTTTATTAACCACAGTTGTCAATTGCTTATCATAAGTCCTATACTCCTCTGTTAAGTCAAATGCACTTGCTTTTCTGAAGCTCTGCAACATTTCATCTGTAGATTGATATCTGTTTTTTGGATTCAACTGTAGTAATCTGATAATAAACTCTGAATATTTTTCAAAACCCTTAAAATCAACATCTGTTTCAGGATTGAACTTCTTCTTGTATTCTGCCATCTCATTTTCTGCATCATAAGGATCCATAGCATCAACAAGTTCACCCATTTTTCTTTCAAAAGGTGTTGTTCCTGAAAAATTATAGACTGCAACCAATCCGAGGCTGAATTGGTCAGCTTTCCAGTCAGGATGGGTTTTCCTGCCTCGTGAAATCTCTGGGGCTCTATATTCAATAGTACCCTTGGCAGATGTGCTCTTGCTGCTGATGACTGCAAGACCAAAATCGCCTATTTTTGCAATTGGCCTTTGCAGATCATAATCGTAAAAAAGGATTATGTTTGATGGTTTTAGGTCCCTATGCGCTCCAAGTCCCTCTGCAGTCAAACTTTTTGTGAAATTACAGAGACCTTCGCAAATATTTCCCAAGACATGCTCCTTATCTTCAAAGGTTATATCATATATACTTCCATCTTCAAGCTCAAGTTCATTATCCAGGATAGCATTTTTATGGTTCCTTAAGCCCTTCTCCATAATTAAAACAGGAGTCTTATTGGGTGTGAGTTCATATTTATGGACTGTGACAATATACTCAAGCTTTTGGCTCATTATCTGGGCTTCTCTCTTGAATAAGTCTGCAACTTTTTCGCCAACCTGTTTTCTTTCGCCTATCTTTATTGCAACAGGCCCTAATTGTAGACTATCAGCAAAAAATACATTCCCTTGTGATCCCTCTTCACCAGGTGCATAAATATTACTAAAGCTTGGTTTTTTCTGATATGTAAATCCTCTCAATAATTTTTTAGCGCCATGTAAATCCATTCTGTTCCCTCCTAATCGATTCTTATCACTATAGCCGAGGCGTTATCTGCACCTGCAACTGATTCATATAAATTCTCTTTATTTATATCATCATATTTTTCTAAAACCTGGATAACCTTATCGGGTTTATTACTTCTATCAACTAACTCCTGAGCCGTACCTTGAGGATTTTTTAAAATCTCACTGATCTCATCATGATGGGTTGCATTGTAGATTCCATCACTCATCAAAACATACGTATCACCATGTTGAAATTTACCTCTGCTGATTTCAGAGGGTAAATTTTTCCTTTTTCCCAGAGCTCTTGGTGCTGATTTTAAACCTACATAATTGAGATAAAGTTCTTCGTCTTTAGTAGGTTTACCCTCAAACTCAAAATAACCACTGTGATCTTCAGTAAGCCGGAACATACCTAATCGATCTTGTCGATATATTCTTCCATCTCCTACGTGACCTATGAAATAATCTCCTGTATAAAGCATCAATAACACATCTAGAGTAGTACCCATCTTTGTAAGCCCCTGGCTTTTTTCTTTTTTCTTCAATAGAGTTTGATTGACATTTGTAATGGCATTCCTAAGTTTACCCTCAATCTTTCTCTTATCTTTTTCGGTTTCACCAAAGTACATTGATGAACGGTTCATGAAGAATTTATTGATGGAGTGAATTACCTTATGAACTGCAATCTTACTGGCTATGTGGCCGCCATCACCGTGACCGTCTGCAAGCGCTGCTAAGACATAGCGTATGGTTTCTTCTTTAGGATAGGAAACAATCTTATTTGAACCAAATGAATTCCTTACCTCTGTTATCCAGACTTTTGCACAATCTTCGTTTTTTTGAAATTCTTCATCCCTTTGAATTCCAATATCTGATGCGATATCCACATCTATGCTATATTGCGTCATTCTTGATAACCTCATTTCTTAATAAGATATTGTGGTTCGATGTATATTTTCTTTATTTTCATCATTGTTGGACTTAACCTTTTATCATTTGGTTGGAAATAACTATCTGTTTCTCCAATTAAGAGGATTCCATTATCGAATAGGTGGACATCGTTGGCTAGATCAAATGAGTAATCATAGTTGACATCTTGTCCCCCTTTCAAATCCTTGATTTCAAGCTTGTTATCTGGTAAAATTGCAAGCCTCAGATTTTTATCAACATCATATTCCCCCAGTATACTTTCAAAACTCTGAGGTTTGGCGGGTTTATTAATATCCCACATAAAAACCTTGTCATCAATAGTGCTTGCAAAAACATAATTCTGATATGCTTTTATGTTGAACAAAGAACTTTCTGCTCCATTAAGAGCCTCTAGGGATTGACCTTGCCCATTTATCCTCGTTATTTTACCCATGCCCCCTATTAGAAGCTGTACCTCATTTTCTAATTTGGCAAAAGCCGCATTAGAACCTCCTTTTGGAAATTCTGTATTTATTCTGTTGGATTCATAAAGGCATTTTTCAGATTCCTGAGCAATATCAAAAGAAACCCACCAATGGTTTCTTTTTTTATCAATATATGCAATATCTATAGCCTGATTTTCCAAATTTATACCAATTACATCACTCGCATCTTGAAGACTGTGTGAGAACATATCTCCTGTTCTAAGATTGCCGACTGCAATTTCATAATCATATTTATCTATTTTATTCTTAACTTTCCTAAGCATGACTAGATATCTGCCTTCAAGGAGTATTTTATCAATACAATTAACATCAAACGAAGTCATCATAGAAAAGTCTTCGAGTTTATATACGCCTATTAAATCCTGTTTAGTGCTTGCAACAGGAGCAACCAATATTCCTTCAAGACCCAGCTCTGCATACTCTTGGTTTTTATCGTCATCAGAGATTATGATCTCTTTTGGCTTAGGTTTTTCCCTTTGTTTGATTTCAGTGTCTGGGAAATGGATGTGTACCTTTTCAATCGGAGCTTCATCATTTATTGACCTTAGGAAATTATCAGATAGTTGTCTTGCCTTTTTTTGAACAATTCCTCTAGATACTCTGGAATCTGGCCCTTTGGATTGTCTGAGTATGTCATAGATGTAATTTTCAAGCTCAGATCCGCCAATCCTGCCAGTTAATATCTCCAGCATGTATTCTGTGCTTTTAGTCCTTCTGTTGAATTCTTCTTTATCATGTTCTACTAGCGTGTTTATCCAATTACCATGATTTTTTGCAATGCTGAAATAGTTTTGATACGTGGTTGGCTGTAGAGCATACAATGCATAATCTGCAGAAACTCTATGAAGTATTGAATTGCACACTTCAGTTTTTTCGTCCATTAGTGCAAGAACTGATTCAACGATAGCTATCTTAGTTTCTTGTTCTGTGTATAGTTCAAGACCATATTGTATCCCTGCATGCCTGTTAAGCTCTTCTTGTATATCTTTATTTCTCTTTATGTAACTTGCTGCTAATCTTGGATCGTTGTTTATTGTTAAATCTTTTAAAATGACCCAGGGATTTGAGTGATTACCCACTACGTATGCACCTTTTATCTTAAGCTTAGTGCCCCTACGATTGTACTGTTCCCCTGCTTGTATTAACCTGCCAATCTCTTCTCCAATCTTATTTTCTTCTCTTTTTTGCAGTATTCTTCGCAACCGAACCAGGTCTATATGTCCCAGTCCAGATATTTTTCTTGGATCAATATCTGAGTTTTGGGCAAAAACAGAGCATAATGGTTCAACTTCGTTGGATACAATCAGTACATGACCTTCATAATCGGAATTGAATTGCTTAGCTATCTCTTTTATGGGCCCTGCGTTGAGAAGGGACATTATCTGCCTGTTAGGTATCATGTTATGCTTTCCACACCAGCTCCAGTATTCTTTTTCATTGGCTGATGTTATGATACTTATATCTATTTTTTTATTATAATTGACAATATTATCCAGAGAACCTGCAGTAATTTCAATATTCTTGTTGTAAACTTCTTCATCAGCTAATATTTGGTTTCTAAACTCAATAGCCTTTCTTTCATCTGAACTGAAGAGAAAGAGTTCGTCTATAAAGAAAGGATTTTTTAAAGGTCGAATATCCAGAACTCCTCCGGTTGACCAGCGGGCAATCTTACCTATGCTACAGAAGGATATATTGTAGTCATATTTTATGTTAGGATTTTCTGCATGTAATCCTTTTAATAACCTTCTAATTAATGGGTCAAGATACTCCAAAGGTTTCGTCGGATCCATTTCCATTTGCCATCCCCCCGAACTCTTATTTGATTAACTACTGGAAAGGCAATAACGTATTTAAATCTTTTCCATATGTCCTATATTTAAGAGAATCCGAGGTTATTTTCTGATCTTGAAATATAATCATTAATTCCATTATAAACATCATTAATAAGTTTCTGGTTCTCTGCTTCTCCATTTATCTCTCTTGCCAAAGGCCCATGTTTGAGAGCCTGTTTCAAGCCTAATCTCAATCCACGGACATATTCGACTTCGTCTACCTTATCAGCTGGCTCAAGATGTTCAAGTTTTATTAAGAATCTTGCCAAGCGGCCGACACCTGTGTTGTCCTGAACACCCATAAGTGCATGCTTTAGGCTAGAGATCTTTCCTGATGGAGGATAAGGTAATTCATCGATGATAAAGTCGCTGAGATAAAAATTAGAAGAATCAGGCTCCCTGCTCTTTTCAAGTTCTTTTCTCTTATCATTCTTTACTCTATTAGCAATCTCTTTGTAACCTACCACTAGTTCTGAAAGATACGGGTCCCTGCTGTATTCATCGAACATATCCCTATAGATTTGGCTGTGATCCCTTGTCTTTAAAGACTTGGTCTCACTAGATATCTCCAGAGCTTTTTGCTTAATACCTTCCAAGTAATCCCTTTTCTTACTTATAGTTTGTAATTTTTCATCAAAATCCTTGATCTTCGAACCGATTGAGATCTTAAAAGACTGGAGTGCCTGAATTCTTTGTTCTCCTTTGTCAAGATTTGACAAGTAACTATCGATCTCAAGTACAGATTCAGGTTCCTTTGAAAACAAAGCATTGATATCTGCAAACTCTTCATTAGTCTTCAAATAAATCCTATTCAATATGCCATTCGCCTGATTAACCAGTTGTTTGTTTTTCTCTCTGAGTTTTTTTGTGAATTTGTTAGTATTATTTGAATCGCTATACTCAATCAGCTTTATTGCATCCTCTATCAACAGATTATTTTCATACAAGACACTTAGATTTCCAGACATTTCTTCTAGCTTAGGAATTAAATCCTTAATTTTTTTATTATCTTCTTGCAATGAACTCCTTTTTTCTACAGATTCTTCAAACTCTAAACAATCCCCGCTAAGAGAATTCTTGAAATCATCTATCTTATTCTTGAAATCTATGATCCTAAAACCATATTTCTTTTCTTGGGTTTCCAATCCCGCGACCATGTCCTTACAACGATCATAAAAAAAGTCAAGATCGTTCTTTGAGGAAATATCAGCAATGGAATAATTGGATTTTAAACTTTCAAATGCCTCAATAACAATACCACACTCCCTATGAAATTCCTGGAACTCCAAGGCATTGTTATAGGTCTTGTCCTTTTTCTGGGAAAAAAGACTGAGACTTTCATAAAGATCCCTATATGCTGCAGAAAGAGAAATAGCCTTCACTCTTTTCTCTTTTAAAACCTCGGGATCCTTCTCCTTGCCAAAATCCTTTAAGGCACGGTCAACCTGTTTGCGGTTCTTTTTTAAGATGTGGGCAACTGTGGAGTCATAAGAATCTCTATAGCCGAACACAGCTTTAAAATATTTATCTAATGTGCTTTCTTCTTTACGCCCCTCTTTTTTCCATTTTTCAGTTATTGTTTCAAGTTGTTGAACATTATAAAATAGTTGATCTCCGAGAACACTTGCATCAATAACATTTTCTATTTCTCTAAGAGTGTTTAACTTGGTATCGAATATTTTTTTCTCATTAAGAATATTTTCAAGACTTTTTACTTCTTCAATATAAGATTGGACGCGTTGAATTTTAGTCTTTTCATCCATTTTTTTCCTCATCTTGGTCATAGAGTTCTTTAGCAATATTTGAACGCAAATCGTTCTTGTTAATCTTATACCGTTCAGGACTATTGAGATATTGTGCTTCTGGAGAATTTTGATAATCTTCTATTTCTTGATCAATCCTTTCCCTGTATGCATCCGTGAGAAATAGTGGATCGATAATCGAATGTTTGACTTTATCTGAAAGCTCCTTGGTTTTTTTTGTAATAGTTTTCAATTTCATATTTTCTCCTCCTTTTTCAGTTCAGCCATAGCAGTATTATATGCTAAGATTCTCATTTTCTCAGAATTGACGTCATCCCTAAACTTATCAGCTCCCGCCTTAAGATAGGTTGTTTGATATGTGGTGATAAACTTTTCCAGAACGAGTTTATCAATTGTATTGAAGGATTTTTTCATACGCTGTAAACTCTTCTTATTAAAAGTGTAGTCCTTAGCATAATTTTCATCATGAGGATCTGAAGAGGGGTATGCTTTCTCTAAAATGTAATCTGATGAACTTACCTGAATATTCTTCACATCTCTTCCTGCTAGATCATATTTTTGACATAACGTACCAAGATCTTTCCATTCACTATCACGGATATTTACAAGATTGCTTTGAATTTGTTGTGTCAGCTTGATCTTGAATAGATCAGAATAATCTTTACTTGTTTCAGGCCCTCTTATCTCAATAAATTTCTCTCTTAATCTACTAGGTAAAGCATCGTCTTTAGATATGGGGTAATTAGTTGTTGCAATCAGCATATAATTACCGCTTGCTGATCTGAATGCACCTTCTAATTTGTTCATTATAACTTGAATATTTGCATTATCTTCATTGTTGCCTTCTTTATTCGACCTTGCGGGAAATACAGATTCAATATCTTCTATTACCAATATATAGATCTTTTTTCCTTCATCAATTTTGTTAAATATTTCATGAAGCTTTTCTTGGCTCTTACTATAGAACGAACTCTTGAAATTACTTAGATCAATTATCTCTAGGGGCTTATTATTAATTTGAGATAGTCTTTGTGCGTAATTGAATGTGGCTTCTAATGTAGCGGATTTGCCTTGGCCAGGTCTTCCGAAAAAATAATAGGTCCTGGGCAACGCACCAAGTTCATGTTCCAGAATGTTGCGTTTGCCCTCAGTATCATAATACATTAGACGGATAACTCCTTTCTTAAGTGTATTAATCATCTCATTATTACCGACTATATGCTTATATCTCATCTCGGTAATATTCCTTTTAACAGAGGGTATTGATGATCCTCTCTGGATTCCATTAATAGTAACACCATTAACTTTGATATGTATATCATTAGCTACATCATGAAAGTCTGCGAAACTTTCTGTTGCTGACTTTTGCTCTGCTTCTTGGATGATCCAGTCATAAAAGTCCCGGCTCATTCCAACAAGATTCTCAAGAGATTTGCTGTTTTCAATACCAAACAGATATGATTCGATCATGCTTTGGGTGATCTTAAAATGAACCTTTGTAAAATCAATTGATCTCCTGCCAGGATATCTAGATTCTTTTTTTATAGGAATCTTTTCGATGATCGATTTGCCCTCGACTGCTCCCGCATAAAGAGAATAAGTTTCCAGAAACTCATCGAGGGTCCTGGTAGGTTTACCGAATTGTTTACTAGCTGAAATAGTCTGGTGAAAAGCATCATATACAGTCAAGAATTGTACATATGAATCAATCACTTTCACCAGATTACCCGAGTCATCATCTTCGACTTTATCATCCAAGGTCTCATAAAAGGAATAAGTCCTTTGATTCAACAACTTAAGAATGTCCTTTCTGGATTTTCTTAAAACTGCCTTGTCTATTTCAACTGGTTCGATCATTTTTATCCCTCAAATTAAAAAATTATTTCCTTCTCATCACGTTGTCGTATCTCCTGAACCGCATTTGCAAGTGCCTCGTCTGTTCTTGCATTATAGTCCGCCACTTGTTTTGGAACCTCATACATGGTCTTTTCAGGATCAGGAGTTCTGTTAAGTACTTCACTGCCTTCATCTTCAAGTTTATTTATTGCATCAACCTGATCTCTTAGAACATCTCTTTCCTTCTCAGAACCCTTAAACATCCTCAATATCTCAAAGGCAGAGATTCCTGCTTGGCTAGCTGCTTTGGCAACTTCTATCATATCCTCGTTGGCATCATAGATGATCTGTATCTTATTTCTTTTTGACTTGAGACGTTCCTTTTTTACATTATATATTTTGATAACATTATCTTCCCTTACAAATCTCCTTTGAGCTTTTCTTAGTTTGTCATCATATGTTTGGACGTCTGCAACAAGTCCTTGAATAGTCTCTCTTGTATTCCTGTAATCTGTGTTTTCTTTATCATCAATTGCAGCTTTTTTTTCTTCCCTGTATTGGGCGACCATTTCTTCTTTTCTTCCATCGAGTTCGTCGATTCTGTCGTGATATCTGTCAATTAGAATTCCTGCGTCTTCTTTGATATCTAATCTTCTATGCATATCATTGACAGTTTGCTCAATGATTCTGTTTGCTTTCTTGATCATTGTATTGGCTTTGGCATTTTTTTTCATCAGTTGTCTTTTGCCAATAGATGTTAAGTTTTCTGCCTTATAGATGTTAAATTTATCTGCATAGAAAAGAACCCTTTGGAATGGTCCGCTGTATCTAGACAGAATCTTGTGCTTTGCCAATTTCTCTGCTTCGTCCATATCAATGAGACTCTGCTCAATTTCATCCACAATAGCAAAACCGTCAGATCCTAATACTTTCTTTTCAAGTTCTTCAGTTGACTTACCTTTCTTAGTTTTTTTCTTTTTATTCAACTGTTGTGATATTTCATCTTCTGTTGGTGTTTCAGTCATTTTTTCCTCCTATTTCCATTTGTATATTGTTTTTACTTTGGGTTTGAGATCTTGGTTTGTGATCTCGATCTGTGATATCATATGTTCCAGGCTTGGCCTTTTTCTTGCTAGGAGTCCCAATCCGAGCAAGCTGGCTCTTTGCCGGTCCATCCATTTTAACTTCTTTCCATTGTAGAGGCGGATATGATATTTCTTGGCTTCTCGCTTGACACTTTCTGTAAAATCCTTGTTGGTATAGATTTCAGCATGATCTGCTCCGGTGAACTTCATCCGTGTATAGACACTCTTAACCAGGTTCTTGCAGCTGCCAAAATCCTTGCCAACCTTGCCGTTTGAGGTGTACTTGAGCTCTGCTACGACCTTGGTTCGTGGACTGAAATACTCATAATACTGGATATCAACTTGTTTTTTGCCTAGCTCCTTGTGGCTGAAACGTTTTCTTCGTATATACAACACGTTTCTC
>CAZYIM010000008.1:0-76044 GCA_964647565.1 uncultured Methanosarcinales archaeon | reverse complement strand
GATATTGGAGTTGCTATGGGAATAACCGGCACAGATGTTTCAAAACAAGCCTCTGATATGATACTGATGGATGATTCATTTGCAACTATTGTAAGTGCTGTTAGAGAAGGAAGAAACATCTATGATGATATCAAGAAATTTATGAGATACGTCTTTTCATCCAACCTGGGGGAGATACTGACCATCTTCTTTGGTTTGCTATTGTTCCCTAAATTACTGATAATAACAGTCACCCAGATATTGTGGATCAACCTTATTACAGATATGTTGCCAGCACTCTCTTTGGGTATTGAACCACCAGAAGCAGACATCATGGATAGAAAACCTCGAGACAAGCATGAGAGGGTTCTCTCTACATCCAAGTTCCTACAATGGGGGCTTGGAGGCCTGGTCATGGCCATTGGTGTATTGTTTGCTTTTTGGAGATATGCACCTGCAGGCGCAACAGAGCCAATGCTGATGAAAGCTGGAAGTGTTGCTTTCACACTGCTTGTCATGTATCAATTATTCAATGTCTTCAACTGCAGAAGCCCAAATAAATCCCTGTTTAAGATGGGATTCTTCACCAACATGAAGCTGATTGGTGCTGTACTAATCTCTTTGATATTACAGTTTGCAGTGCTCTACCTGCCATTCATGCAGAACTGGTTCAAGACAGTTCCACTAACACTTGGCGATTGGCTCTTTATTCTTGGGATGAGCCTTGCAATCCTTGTTTATGACGAGATAAGAAAAATGATTGTTAGAGCTGTTGAAAAGAGAAAAGTGGTATTTGTCTAGCTATTTATCCTATTATTTTAAATAGTAGTAAAGTTCTAAATTAATACATGCCTGAAATAACTAGAATTGAAAGTATGCTAGGTTCTGACAGACCTATCTACAGAGATCGACTCTATGAGATATTACAATACGAAGACAGTTTTAATATCCCTACAGTCCAGACTGTAATTGAAGATAAAAAGATCAGAAAATTTTTCCTGACAGTAGAAGACAGTATGTGCACCAGCTACCTCGGCAGGACAGATCTCAAGGATTGCTCGCACCACAAGACAGCCAATATCAATCCTAATTTTTGTGCTGCTACCCTAATGGGCATCCCAGAGAGTGATGTTAAGAATCCTGTTGCTCTTGATGAATTCCTGTATCTTAACTCTCCAAAGAAAGTTCCTGCAATCTCTCACTATATTAAGCAATCACACATTCATGAATTACAGGGTAAGAACAGAAATGAGATTATAACATCCATATTAAGGCAAAAGGGACTGGGAATACAACCAGAAAAGTTGTTTCATCTGCTCTACCAGAATCTTGATGCGGATGAACAGATCAGGGATCTCTTCAGGCTCTATGCTTTCAACTGGGAATACCTGGTACCTATGTCACATTATATCTATCATACTAAACCCTTAAAAAAGCCCAAGACTACCCTCACCAAAGTAACTGATGATGCCCAAGATATTCCCTGGAAAAAGAAGCGCAAGCCATGTCCAAAGTTCACAGGCCCTTTGGATATTGCATGGGACGCCCTTGTTATTCAGTCTATCTCCAGTTCCAGGATAATTGCATGCGACGAGCCTGCACACGGATTGATCTATGCATATCAGACCTCCCTCAAGAACATGGAATCACATATCTGGAGGGAGACCTGGAAGAAAGAGGGCAACTATGACGTGTTCCTGGTCCACTCATTAAGAAGAGGCACCATGGTTCTCAAGAATGTCAAATCCCGGATGATAGCCAGGAACATACCCAACATAGTAGAACAGATCTTCAAAGATAAGAAACTCAAAAGACCTGGCTGTTGAACTTCTGATCGAATGCATTCCTGAGTAGGACTGTTGGCGCATAATAACCAGAGATGGTCTCGCTCAACTGTTCCCTGTCCTTAAATGCTTCCAGATATCTATGTTGATTTTGAGTCTCTATCTTGCTCCCGCCTCTCTTCTTTGACAGATGCAGGGATTGGGGACTCTGGGCGCAGATGAAACTCTTGAAATAGCTTTGAAACTTTTTTGCAGTTCCATTCACAGCTTTCTCAGGCACAAAGAGCAGGTCAGATTTTGAATCTTCAGCCGCACCTATCAGGCCTTCAAGGAAAAGATTCAGGTATTTTTTTTCTGGAACCCTCTGCATCAGGTGTCCTCCTTCAGCAGAGTCCAGCAAAAGTACATCCATGTTCCTGCCTGTCTCACAGTTGGCCAGGATCTCAACCCCTAAAGGTTTTCCAGAGATCATACCTGAACTGCTCGGCACAATATGTTCAAGACCAATGTATGGATCTGCGTTGTAATAGATTGATGCTGCCTCTGTCCGCTCCTTGTCTTCTGAAAGAAATGCACAACACATCAATCTTACACCATCAAAGTTATCAATCAACTTAAAGTCCTGCATCTTGGCGACTATTGCATCAAAATTCTCTGCAGGTGTCTTCAAGGCCTCGACACCCCTGACAAGATTGAGCAGATTATTCCTGTTCTCATTGTACACTTTTGAGATAAGGAAGGTCTCTTTGATTGTGTTCATCAAGATCTCTGCAGTTTCCTTTTTGTGTTTATATTCAAATGAGGGAGAATCAATGATCTTTAGCATGTCTTTTATCTGATAGAAGAAATATTGTGGGGAAAGAGAACCACAGACATATATACGGGCGGAATCAAGGATAGGCGGATCAAATAACTTATAGGCTGCACTGATGCTCTTTGGCCTGCTGCTTATCAAGCCTGCCACCAATGTCCTTACACCCTCGACATAATCAGCTTGGACAAGCAGATTAGAGACATCTCTCTGGCCATGGATCTTTCCAGGAGTGAACATAGCCAGGTTATGATCATTTTTCTCTTCCATCTGAAGCAATTGTCTAACCATATCTTTAGTTTCAGTCCGATGTACTATTTCAGCTATTCTTAGAATGACTTCAGTCGGATATTGGACATTGACCTTGAACTCCTCCCTGAAATAATCCTCAGCCTTTTTGGTTGCCCGCTCAGTCCAGTCATCAACATCATAACTGTCCAAAGGCATGATTGTGAGCAATCTCTCATTCTTGTCTATTCGTATCTTATCCAAAGTCTTAAATTTCTTTTCATAAGGTTCATCAGACTCTATAAGGAAATTCAAATTCACAACACGGTCCCGCATCCAGAATTCTTTAAGAAGGTCCATTGTATCAAGTGCCTTGAAAGGATTGATCTTGCAGTCAAATATCTCATTGACCAGCTCCACCATGTGACTGAAATGCTTTGATTCATGGACTTTGTCAACGTATTGCTCGAGGCTTTTTTCAGAATCAAAACCAACCCTCTCTGCAAGGGCAGCATACCAGTTTTCAGCGTCTTCAAGCTTGTGCAAACTCTTAAGATCCCTAAAAACAGAATAATGCCTAAGCCTTTTTTCTGCTTCATTCCTAAGTTTTGGAGATTTCAGCAAATATTCAACCTTGTCCATCTCCCGGACAATCTTTGCGTTCACCAAGGTCTCTGCATGTTCCAGGAAGAAACCAGGATTCTTAATCTCCAATATTGTCTTTTCAACAAAATTCAGTTCAAAGTCCCTGTAATAATCCCTGATATCATGACCATGTTTATTATTCCTGGCCTGTTCTGCAATCAACTCAACAAGCTTTAGATATAACTGGAATCTTGGCTTGTCATTGTACAGTTTTTTCAGGCTGCCTTTTTCCTTTTCATCCATGCCCTTAAGATTCCAGAGCAAGCAATTAGGGATGTTGCCAACAGATGCATATGTATCCTGCTTCTCAATATCCAGCTTGGTCAGCTTTTCGATATATTTCCCAAAGTTTCTAGCGCCTTGTCGTCCAAATGCTTCAACAAAAGTGGGATAATCCAGCATAAATTCAAGGCCAGGTAATTTAGCCTGCTGGTTCATAGGATCCTTGATATCCATACCATCCTGCAATGCCCTAGCATAGATTATGTTTTCTTCAATCTGACTCTTCAGGCCTAGTTTATTATATTTATCAATGGATTTTCTGAATGCAGGAATATTTGAAAGACGATAACCAGTTTCTATTGACTGGATCAGTGGCTTGAATTCTTGCATGTATCGCATAAGGATCTTGGTCTTTTTTTTCCTGATCCTCTTCTTGTAGGTCTTGCCATTCTTGTTGGTGGTCAACTCTTTAAGGGTTCGATGAAATGTGGAAAATACTACATGCATCTGGCTTCCAAATCCTTCCATCCCATGTACAAAATCAAGGATTGCATCAACCTCCTTCCTAAATCCGTTCTGTGCCATGTCAATATAATACTTTACAAAATCATCTATGCCTGATTCCAGATGGAGAGGCTCTATGTCGACATTATTGTACATTATATCCAGGATCAGGTCCGCATACCTGTCTTCACCCCTATCCCTGATAGCCTTTACCATGTTAACAGGTTTACGCCATCTATTTTCACTAGCCACAAGGTATTTGGCTCCGTTCCAGATATAGTTCACATTGCCTATTCTCTTTACAAAAGAAGCTGTCTTTATACCTGTCTTAACCAGTGTTTTATAATCTTCAACAAGATTATTGTCTATCACAAATTCAAGAGTCTTTGGAACACCCTTAAGTACTGTTCTCAATCCATAGTTAAAGTTAGAAGCATCAGGTGAACTAGTGTGATAGTTCCTGCCCTGCATCCTCATCCAATCATCCCAGGCAGTCCATGCAGCATCATAGCTGCCAGCGGCAGCATCAATAAAATCTAAAAGAAGATCCTTGGTCTCGTCATCATGACTTTTTATCATGATGTCTTGTATGTTATTTACAAATGGATCCAAAGCACTATTCAAACTGGTACTGATCTCATAATCCCTTGCAAGATCCCTCTTGATCTCTTCCCTTGTAAGATCCTCTAGCTTCTTTAGATTATGATATATCTTGTTGATCCGTTTTTTTCTTGTTTCATCTACAAGAGTCAATTCAAGATCTGGATGTGGCGTTTTTAGATTCAGGTTATTTGTTTCTGGCACTCGTTTACCTCGCCCGGTTCTCCTGGTCCCATAATCATAAGGGCTGCATCCTGGTCTATGGTCGGATCAGGAAGTCCTTCAGTCTCATCAATATAATAATTCTCAATAACTTTGTACAATCTAAAGCCCATAGACCGAAACATCCTTATGTTTACGGCAGTGTTCCTTGTGTGAAAAAGTATATTTGTGTATCCTGTCTCCTTGATTGTATCAACATAGAGATCCATCATTGGCTTAGAGACTCCCTTGCCCTGGATCTCTGGCAGCAAACCCCAGGACGCTATATAGAAAGAATTTCCAACAAGTTCCTCTGGCAGCTCTTCGGTATCATTTGAGCCCACAAAATAGCCCATTGGCTTATCGTCAACAAATAGAAGATAGCCTAGTGATGTTGGATCTGACATGATATCATGAAAATCATTATCTTCATCATCTGTAAATGCATCCTCATCATCAAAACAGACGTTTTCAATACCCATCAACATCGATCCATAACGATCTTCTGCACACAGGTATTGTAGGAAGGAGAAGTATTGCAGTTTGATCTTTTTCTGTGTTGTTTCAGTCAGTAATTTTTCTGCTTTGCTCTTAAGAGTCTTTATCTTATCTGGAATCTGCTCTTCAAGTTTTAAGAGTATATCTTCTATGTCTTTTTTGAGCCCTAATTGCTCAGCCAAATCATTGCCACCCATGAGTGATTAAGTATTCTGTACTGCAATTTAAATATTTCGTTATTGAGCTGGTTTTCAGACGGAAACAGCACTAATTTAAAGCATTAATCAGCATCTTCAAATAGAAATCTTTATAAATAAGCTAACATTACCCCAATTAACGTTTTACTACTAAGACGTATTGACAAAAAAATGAGTGGGTAATAATTAAATAAAACTAGATACGAGGATGAAAAATGGCAAAAACTGGTAAAAAAAATTCAGTTATAGAAAAAACTGAAAAAGCTCTAAAGACTTGGTCAAACCAAGCAGCAACAGCGCTTGAAAATGTTCGATCTGATTATATGGAGGATTTACAGACATTCAATAATGTGCATGAATCTGCAACAAATATGATGAATGATGTTGGAGAAAAATTCTACAAGTTAAGCAAAGTAGCAGAACAAGTTAAAGAACATGATCCTACAGAAGGTGCAAATGTCAAAGTAACAGAAGAAAAAGACAAATGGAGAGTAAATCCTTATCTTAAAAAACACCCTTTATCCATTATGAAGGTATTTAGGAAAGGTACTGATGCTCAAGCATGGCCACCGATACAAAAAGAGACTATCGAAGTAGAGATCGATAAAACAACTCAAGAATTGATCGGGGATGCACTTTTAGGAATAAAGCAAATGGATACAAACCTGGACTCGCAAGTCTCTGCAATGGAAGCAGAGATAGACAGGGCTAAAGATGTCTATCAGAATTTATTTAAGATGCGAGAAAAGATGCTTACAGATAAAAAAACTTTCAAGGACGAAATGGATAAAGCGTTGGAAATTAATACAGTAGCTGAGAGTAAGCTCAAAACATACATAGATAACTACGAAGGCGATACTAAAGATCTTAACTACCAACAAGAAACCTTACGCTTGAAAAAAGACGCCAGAACATCTGGACTGATGGTAAAGAAATATAAAGCCAAGATAGGTGCTATTGATGAGATCTTCGAAAACATGGGCGACTATGAAGATACCTATGAAATGTTTGCTGATGAGATCCTGCCAGGGGCTTATGAAGAGATCAACAAGATAAAAGAAAAGTTAAAGCACCATTACAGTCATCTCGAAGCAGTCACGCCAATACAACAGCTTACACTAAGCGCTGGTCAGATCGGAATGGCAGCTGCAGATATCTACACTAAAACAAGAGTATGCATAAACACAGCAACCTTGCAGGGAGGAGCAATAAAACTCTTCTTGAAAGCCGCTAATCAGAAATTGTCAAAGAAATTGATCACTGATGATGTCAAGTCTGTAGCAAGGGGCTTCTTGGAAGCTGCAGATCATATAGATCTAGAAGACGGTGCTATGCAAAATCCTAAACAATATGTTGAAAACCAGATCAGCAGTGTGATCGATGACAAGGATATTGAAGAAGCAAGCTACGAAGTCGTAAACGAAGCAGATTCGCAGGGCAAATAAGCATTGTTCATTTAAGCAGACAGAGGGGATTTCATGGAGAAGTCAGATTATAATCTGGTCAAGAAGGTTATTGGGGGAGATCATATAGATATAAATATTCTAACCTTTAAAAATCCTAACCAAAATACTTATCTTGATTGTCTGAGAAATATGCTTGTAGCAGCTAGTGCAAAAAAGATTGTTCCGGATGATTATGATTCACGATTGACTGCAGCATTACCCTTCTTGATGTATACAGAAACCGGCGGTATTAAAGAAAGAATATGTGTCGATGCAGGATCAGGATTTCCAACGAAAGCAGAGATCAGTGATATTATTAAAAGGGATCAGACCATATTTTCTGACTTAACAAATGATGAATCAAGAAAAAGAAAAGAGAACGAACTTGCACAAAAAGCAGCAGAACTTCTGGCTAAGGGAAAATCACCTCAAGTTCAACAAAAATATTATAGGCACATAAGATTCCATCATGAAGTTGAACAAACCCAGAAACAAGACGAGTTTCCTGACTATGAAATATACAATGTTTATGCGGACGGTAAAAAGGTAAATGGAGCTCATGACTGGAAAAAACCACCTCAGATTACCCTCAAACATTCAACCTATAATGGGATAAGAAACCAGCCAGTCCATTGGCAAATCGAAATGACTGAAGAAGCAGTAAGTCAAGAAAACAATGGAAGCAGAGGCCTTATGCTTTGGGGGGGAAGAAATCGTAATGCTCAACCTATCGTCACTCCATATTCAATGATAAAAGCAGAAAAGAAAAAAGGCGAAGAGCAAAAATACAATCTAGTGATGAACAAGATCTTCCAAAATAGTCTGAAGGATTTGGTGGCTATAGGTATTGAAGCTGTATGGCATACAGTGAAACTCAACTTTCCTGAAAGTTTGAACACAGTTCGAGCCATCAATATAGGTCCGTTCTATCATCCCGGAATAAATAACTACAAGATTTTCCAAGACATTTTCCCTCAACTCGACAGCCAAAAAAATTTTCATTTAAAATATGGAACGGATGCACATTTTCTAGCTATTAAAGAAGAGGTTGTCAGCATAGGCAGTACTCCTGAAAGACATGTCCGGTTTGTATCAAATAATGAGAATTTAGAAATAGATCTAAACAACTTGACCATGCCAGTAACAGAGTATGTTGTTCCTGCAGTAAAAAAGATTGATTTCGAAACAAAAATAGGCAACCCGGACGAGAAAGGTAGTAAGAAAAAAACCCCTTGGAGAAGGATCAAAAGATGAAAGAGAACATCACTCTAGACCAGATGAAATCTGAGCTCAAGAATGTAAGGACAGCAGCTGCAAAGAACAATGAGAGCGCAATAAGCGATGCTGTTCTATTGCATATCCTGAGCAGAATCTTTCCAGAAGGAACCAAGCTTAACAATTTGTACAGTCCTGAAAAAATAAAGAGATATGAATCTGAGGTCCTGCTGGCTTTATCATCCACCAACGACCTTAACTATAACACACTTCCAAGGATTTTCGATGATTTCCACACCTTCAAAAACAAGGAGGATAGGGAGATCGTTTCAACAGTCTATAATGATATATCCGCTGCAGAGAATCTTTTCAGACAGTCATCTGAAACCATCAATATAACTGGTATTGAAAAGAACAAGATCGGATTTAATATCAAAGGAAAAGATATAGAAGTCGATCAGAAAAGGATGTCAGACTTCTTCTCGACACATCTTAACCAATTCGTCGATAAAAACTATCCTGTCATTGAACATATCCTGGCAAAAAAAGCAGGTATCAGATATGAACTAGGTAAAATCACAATCAACAACAAGGATAGAAACTTCGTATTGAACTTCAAAGGCATAGGCGACATGCAAAGGGCACTAGAGTTCAATGCAGCCATTAATGAGCTGTCTGAGAACCCTGAAAATTTAAACAAAGATTATAGCAGTCTCCAACAGAATATATTGAATCTAATCACAACTTACGGTATCGATTCAGTCCAAGATCTATTGCCTATAACACAAACTCAGATCACAAAGAAAGCATTCATACTCGAAAATAATAACGAAAAAAACTATTTCCTATATTCAGATGAGCTTAAAACACCCATGTTTTTCTCAACCAATAGCAAGGGTATTTGGTCAAAGGCAGAGAACATAATCACAATCGACGCAAATGAATCCAGAGTGCTTAACAGGATTAAGGAATATCTGGAGGTTGACACTGATTCTATAAAAGAACAGATGTTAAAACTGGTCAGTTCGTCTGTAGAGAATGCCAAGACTGTCGGCGTAGAGCACATAGGAAGCTATTTTGATAATCTTGTGAACCTTTATCACGACAAGAATTTCTATCAGCCTGGTTTCAACTACAACCTGCTGCAGTTCGTAGTGCCAAAAGCAGCAGAGGACCAAGATGTCACCCAGGTTGTTGCAGAACTCTACTCTGAGATTCAAGCATTGGGTAAAGGTAAAACAACTGGCGGGAATAGAAATGCAATTGCCTTTGGCAATTCATTAAACAAAACAGCCCTTGCAAAAGACTTTAATTATCCTTTCTTCAAAAAAGACGGATATCATAGCGTTATCAAACAACATCCCAGGGAATCTGAAAAAGACAATCTAAAATACAAGAAAATCATGGATAAGAACGTACAATCACTTGAAGGAGCCCTAAAAAAGGCTTTCAAGGAATGGCACCTGCCAATCAATGTTAAAGCAATTAACTTCAAACTTGGCTTCCAAAAAGTCTATGATCAAATAGAAGCAATATTCGAAAAATTCAATAGCAACCCCCCTTTGTATGGAATACTGCCAGGAGTTGTTGTGACTGCCAATGACAAGATTAATACTGATGAGTTCAAAGAGCATCTTTGGGTGGGAAGTTATGGACCTGTTCTTAAACTCGACAAGGGTAAGTTTTATGTTCGACTCGGAGAAGGCCAGGAAGTCTGTCTCGATTCATCAGAGATGAAAGTCACTGAAGCAGCCAAGGACTTGCCTGAATGGTACGATGCTCAAGAGTTTAAGATCAATGATAAGATCGAGCTGAAAGGTTCTGTTGCTGATTTCGAATATCCTGGAGAAAAAGGCGATCAATTAAAAGAAGGTATGAAAGGAGACATTGTTGGTTATGTTTATGTAGTAGATTTTGAGTACAGAGTTGATAAAAGCGGCCAGAGATACACACCAAAACAAGAAGATGAGATCGGACAACTATATGTTGATGCCAAAGATGAAAGCCAAAAAGAGGTTCAGCAAAAACTGCTTGAGCAAGTGCTTGAGCTAAGAGGCAAGGTCTCTGAGTTCCATGGCACCTTCCACGAAATAAACAAGAAAGATTACTTTTTCCTTGATAAAACAACCAGCGAAGACAATAAGTATTTCATGGTCTCTGTGTTGATGAACACACCTGAAAAGAACTATGTAATTAATTTCATGAGCACAGACAAGCTAGATCATCCTGAACATATATTTGGCGATAAACCAAACTGTCTTTTCAATCAGAACATGATGGTTTCCAGGGAATTGACCGATGACCAAAAGTTCACTGAGCTAGTGGCAAATTCTGGGGCTGACAAGATTGAGATGACCTGCTATGTTCCAAAAAAGAAGCCTATTGTTTACAGGTATGCAAAGGAACCTGGCAAGTAATTTTTTCTCAATCAAATCCATAAGAATATAAATTATATTCCACTACCCTTTGAAAATGGAGACTGTTTTTTTAAATGATTATGGATCTGCTAACATTTCTATTAAAAGAGAAGGACAGAAACTGGTGGCAGATTTCGATGGCAAACCAGCTAGATTTGGCGATATCCAGAACGAACTGGTCCACGCCAACTTTGATTTGCTCAATAAGTTTCTTGATAAGGTTCCTGAGTTAAATTACGATCTGACCAAGATAGGCTGGAACAAGGATAAAAAAGTCTATACCCTTGCTTTTGAAAACAGGAATATCTACCCAGAAGTAAGCAAATGCCTGTCTCAACTTGAGGATCTGAAAAAACATCCTTACAAGTTAAATAGGGACTACAGCTATTTACAGAAAAAGATTGCTGAGCTCAACAAAGAGTTTGGTGTTGATAAACTGACAGACCTAACACCTGCCTTTAAGATTGTATTCAATAAAAGATGTTTCGTTGTTGAGGAGATAGAGGAAGAAGATGCGATTACTTATTTTCTTGCACACAAGAATCAAGTATGGCCGATCATCTATTCAACTACAGACTTGATCAAAGACAATATAGAACAAGAGTTCCATTGGTGTTTAAACTATCTTGATCCGGATGGCTTCTCTTTGAATGAGCTTACAGACTTTCTTGAAATTGATAATGCACTCTTGAAGAAAAATATTTCAGATCTTGTGATTCACAAGGTTCTGGAATCACAAAAAAAAGGCAAGACCCAAATGGGCCTTGAGTTCAGGCATCTAAATGATGTTGACAGGACACTACATAACAGAATTGACAAAGCAGACTATCTCTGGCCAGACCACCAGGAATATGTAAAATTAAAACCAATAGAGAACAACCCAGAACTGTACGCAGTTGTTAAAGAATTGTGGAATAATATCTTAGAGATTTTCCCGAAAGAAAGAAAACCTCGGGACGGGGAATACGAGTTTATTGAATTCACAGATTCAGAAAAGCTAACAGACATGTCAACTTTCTTCAGGACAGATATTTTTCAGTTCTTCAAAAGGATCGCTACAAGGATTTCTGTATCAGAGAGAAAATCCACACTTGAAAGCTATGCCAAGATCATAGGTAAAAATCCGAGACTATATTTTGATCTGCATAAGAAGATCATAGACAAGAAGCAATATTGTTTCAGAATGCATTTTTCAGAAGAGACATTAAACGGAACATCAATGATCTTCCATACCTTAAAGAAAGATTATGTATTAAATATCATCGGCAGCCCTCGAACTGACTCGGAAAAACTCGATGAGATTGTCTTCAAAGAGTCCAGCTCCCAGTTGTTTGATGAGCAAATGTTTGCTGAGATGATAATCAATCTCGATGCGCCCGCATTGGAGTTGACCATTTATGACCCTGGAAATAAAAATAAGCATATGAAAGTGTTTCGGTATGTCCAGGATAAGAACAAGCTTGACAAATGGGATGTGCCGCAAACTTATGCCCCGATAACACCATATCCATACGATACAACACCACCACTCGCATTAGACACATATAGAAAAGTAAAGATCAACGGGGACAAGCCAGGATGCTACGACAATATCAATAATAAGAGGTTCAGTAGTTCCAGCGGCTCATTAGATCCCGAGACAGAACGACAAATGAGAGGCATTGACAGCGATAGTGAGTTCATCATATATAAAGGAACAACATTCCATGTCAAGAAATATTGGTCGCATGAGAAGAAGATACAGTTTGCCAGAGATATCTTATCTGATAAAAAACCAAAAAGAAAAGCCTGGATCTAAAAAAACATACAAAGTGTTTTAATAAAACTTTTAAATCATTTCTGAACCTTGATTGTTATGTCCAAAGAAGATGACTACTATATAGAACTTATCTCTTATATCAAGCTAAACAAGCCATCCAAGAGGCAGATCTCTAAAAAGAAGATAGATCTCTGCAAAGAGCTGAAAGTAAAGAACATCCCTACTGACATCCAGGTATTGATGCATTGCAAGAAAGAGGACTTAAATTTCCTTAGAAAATATCTATATACCAAGCCAGGAAGGACTATGAGCGGGGTCGCAGTAGTTGCCATAATGAGCAAGCCATACAAATGTCCTCACGGCAAGTGCATCATGTGTCCGGGCGGCCCTAAGTCTTTTTTCGGAAAAATACCCCAATCATACACAGGAAAAGAACCAGCCACCATGAGGGCTATTCGGAATGAATACGATCCATATTTGCAGATCATGAACAGGCTCGAGCAGTATGTTGTTTTAGGCCAGAATCCGGAAAAAGTTGAGCTGATCATAATGGGAGGCACCTTCATAAGCTTTCCAAAACAATATAGAGATACGTTCATAAGGCTCTGCTATCAGGCCATGAATGACTTTTCCAGGCTTTTTTATAGGAAAAATGAACTTGATATTGAAAAGTTTAGAAAGTTCTTTGGCCTGCCAGGCAAAGTCGGTGATAAAAAGAGAGTTTCAATGATAAAGCAGCAGCTAAGACAGCTAAAGAAAAAGAACACAACCATTGAAAAAGAACAGCAGCTGAACGAGAAATCCAATATCAGGTGTGTTGGCCTGACCATCGAGACCAGACCCGATTATGCAAATAAAAAACATGCGTTGGAGATGCTGAGATATGGATGTACACGAGTAGAACTTGGAGTACAGAGTGTCTATGACAAAGCATTATTAAATATTGAAAGGGGACATACAGTCACAGACTCTATCAATGCCACAAGAATCCTTAAGGATATGGGTCTTAAGATCAACTATCATGTGATGCCTGGTCTTCCAGACATTTCAAAAAAACAGGATATAGACGGTCTAAAGGAGTTCTTCTTCAATCCCCACTTCAGGCCAGACATGCTAAAGATATATGCATGCATGATCATGCAAGGTACTAAACTCTACAAGTTATACAAACAAGGCAAGTTTAAGCCGCTGAGCACACAGCAGGCAATGGATATCATCATAGAACTAAAAAAAGTCGTACCCAAGTATTGCAGGATCATGAGAGTGCAAAGAGATATCCCAACTTATGTTAGGTCTGCTGGTGTTGACAGGACCAATCTTCGACAGATGATCTCTGCATTGATGAAACAGAAAAAGCTGATATGCAATTGCATCAGATGCAGAGAGATAAAGCACGAAGCCATCAAAGGCAGCATAAAGCTTGAAATCCTTGATTACCAGGCTTCAAAAGGCAGAGAGTACTTTATATCTCTAACTAATAAAGACAGGTTGCTTGGTTTTTGCAGGATGAGATTTCCCAGCCAGGATAATAAAGAGGCTATCATCAGAGAACTGCATGTTTATGGTGCTGCAACTGCGATTGGAAAAAAAGGTGCGATCCAACATAAAGGCTTTGGCAGACAATTACTCAAGAAAGCAGAAGAGATAGCCAAGAAAAAGAAAAAAAGCAAGATGGTTGTCATTTCGGGTGTCGGTGTCAGGGAGTATTACAGAAAGTTCGGTTATAAGAAACAAGGATTCTACATGGTTAAGAAATTAGCATAGTACTTCTAAAATAATAAGCATTCATGGTCACTTCGTTTGTTCTCGGGTTCGCAAAGAAGCTTGCGAACCATGGCCAGGCGAGGCTTTAGCCGAGTAGGACAAATCTTTATTTGGCCGTCTGTGCCATGTATGAATGCTTATTATTTAATTTGATTTAAAAAAGGTCTCATCTCCTATCCCTAAGGTTTAAATAGTAGTTATTCTTAAAAACAGTATGAAGCGATGGAAGACCGCAGCTTTCACCTTTCTTTTCTCTATGTTATCATTAGGTACTGGATTTGCTCAGGATAAACCAAAAAAAGATTCCTATAAGATAACCACAAATATCCCTAAGTTCCAACTGGAGTTCTTCAAGAACGACTCACTTGTAAGCCATCACAAGATTGCAGTAGGCAAGCCGTCCACTCCAACACCAATCGGCGATTATAAGATAATCCGTATTGAAGATACAGGCGGAGCATATTCCGGCACAGTACTTGTGTTTGATGAAAACAGAAAGGCAGCATTTGCAGTACACGGTTTTCACGAGGATTACACCCTTGGCTATGCCATGAGCCATGGCTGCATAAGGATGAACAAGTATCAAGCTAAGGATATCAAAGCTCTTGTATCTGTCGACACACCAATATCAAATAATTATGAAACGATCCAGATAGATGCTCTTGTAAACAAGATAAAATTCACAACTGATTTCTACTCCAGAGGCACCAACAGCTTTTCATCAATTCTTCTTAGTCTGATAGACGCAGGAATCCCCGTATTGGATTTAGATATTGGTAAAATTACTACGATAGCAGACTCTTTAGAAACCATGAAACAAAGATATGTGGCTGCTGCTGAAAACCTGTACTCAACTTATATCCAACCCTTGCCAGATGGGATCAATAGGAACGTAACCAAGAGATTTCCAGGAATCTTGGAAAGGCAAAAGCAGATGGATGAGAATTACCAGCTTGAAGTTTCAATAGCCTATTTGAAATCAGAAATCAATCCATTTTATCTAGACCCGCGACTACCTGAGAAAAAAAATCTCCAAAGTTTCCAAAAAACATTTAATAATATACTTTTTCTATATTAAAATGTTAGAACCAATCCCTGACCGTGAAAAGATTGAGATCAAGGATAAGTTTGTTGAACATTACAAGCAGCTTCTTGGAAATAGATATGATGAGTTCATGGAATACTCATTATCATACATCAGAAAATGCATCCGGGTCAACACTCTGAAGATCCCTATCCCCAATCTAAAGAAACGTCTTTCTAGAAACTGGAAGCTAATCCCAGTTCCCTGGTGCAAAGAGGGTTTTTGGATAGAATACAAAGACAAGAAACGATTTGACATTGGCAACACACCAGAACACAATCTCGGCTATATCTATGTGCAGGATGCTGCATCCATGATACCTCCTGTTGTCCTGGATCCCAAGCCAGATGAAATGGTTCTGGATATGTGTGCAGCTCCAGGCTCAAAATCAACCCAAATCGCAGGCATGATGAAAAATAAGGGACTTCTTATTTCCAATGAACTACTGGGCGACCGGATAAAGGCTCTTGGCCTTAACATGGAAAGATGCGGAGTACACAATGCCATCCTAACACAGATGTCTGGAAACTGGTTCAAGAAAACAGAGTTTGATAAAGTGCTTGTAGATGCACCCTGCAGTGCAACTGGCACTATCAGAAGATCCCTAAAAACCCTGAAAATGTGGTCTCCCAACTCAGTCAAACAAATGGCAGGACTACAGTCGAGATTACTAGAATCAGGATTCAAAGTACTCAAGCCAGGCGGAACCTTGGTATACTCAACCTGCACCCTTGAGCCTCTTGAAGATGAAGGCATGGTCAGCAGCTTACTAAAAAACTTTGATAACGCCAAGTTGATGCCAATAAAACTGAAAATAAAGCAGTCAGACCCGATCACAAAATGGGAGAACATAGATATCCATCCGTCTGTTAAGCATTGCCTAAGAATCTACCCCCAGGACAACGACACAGAAGGTTTTTTTGTAGCCAAAATAAAGAAAATATAGATACGCACGAAAAAACTCAAGGAACAAAGTGACAAGGTTTTTTTGTAGCCAAAATAAAGAAAACCAACTAATAATTCTTAAAATTAATCACACAAGCCGATTCACAGTTATCGATGCGTGGTCATTATTTACAATCTCATTGACTGTGATCGATATCTCATCTACTCCATTATTGTTAATATAATAAGTTTTTCCAACCTCAAGAGAAGCAGGATTTGCCCAGAGTCTGTCGTATTCTGCTAAAACCCTGTTGCAGCCCCAGCCACCAGGATCATGCTCAATAACATACAGTACATGTGTTAATATCTTGTCTGGTTCCCTGAACTCCAGAGTTATATTGCCAATATCATTAAAGTCATATCCATAATTGGTGCTGACTGTATTAAAAATCTGTGGAACAGGGATAATAATTAATTTCTTTCCTGCACTCTGGCTTTCAATGGGGATGATGGTGTGAGTTCCCTGGTCAGATACAATGAAATCCTCTTCTGTCAGGAATCCTTTTCTTAATTTTACACAAGCCCTATAATGTGGAAGAGGCAATTGGAGTAAACCGCCTTTACCCATCGGACCAAATTCAAAATTACTTCCAAGACCAGAAATACAGGAATTGCTCAGAAGGACATCATTCCTCCCCTCAAGCGGACAATATATGCCGCTAGGATGCCCAATGCCCTGATCAGGCAATGTCAAGGCATGACCAAATTCATGAACCGCGATTTCAATATAAGATTTAAAAGCCCCTGGGTTGACGCGTATAGGGTTGATATTTACAGGCCGTGGTATGTTATATGTTTTATAAGAATAGGCTTCTCCTCCGTGTATCAGGCAGTCATTGCCCTGATTGTGTATCACAACAACATTCACATCATCATCTATATGATATTCTTGGTCTGCAGCAGCCAAAGCCAGCCTGACTATTTCCTGCCTGTTATTCTTCAACTCACAGATATCAACATCAATCTGGTAAGGGCCAAGGATCTCACTGTCAATCAGATATTTACCATAAGAGTTCTCCTTCATGTAATCCTCGAACATAGATACCATTTTTTCAGTATCAGCCATGCTGACAATAGGTTGTCCAATAAACTCTGCAAGTATGAATAATGTTTTGTGTGCCTCTTTACATGTTCCCATGCAGCATTCAGCTGTGTCGCCAGCTTCTACTGTCTCTCCATCACAAATCTCATTACTCGCGCAGATCACTCCTGATTGGTCTGAACAAATCAACGGAACTGGATCATAGATCACCTCAACCTTTGCATGGTTTCCATTACGTTCAATATTCCTAAGAATAAGATCAGTTCCTTCCCATTGCAGATGGACTTCTTTTCCAGGTAGAATTGCACTATCCCAAAAGTCAAGATAGTATTCTTGGTCATTATTGTAACTGTATAAATGGGCTGTATGGCCATGGGTGTGGTAATCAGACCTAAGTGGAACAGACCAAAGCTGGATGCCCTTGCGAAGGTGATCTGCAAGGTTACTTTCAATGCTACTGTACTCTGTATATTCCCAGGGCATAGGTGAGGTTCCCTTAAAAGGTTCAGTGAATTCGATGTTTGGAAGAGTTATATACACATAGACAGGTTTTCCTTGGTAATGTACTAAAATTTGAAGGATTAATGGCTTTGCAGGATCAGAAGTCATATCAGGATTGTCTGAATATACATCATACACTCCTGATTCTGTGATTGTTGTTACCTGAGAACCTTTAAGCCAACCAAGAGCAGCTTGATGCAAAAGATTAAATCGCAAACCACCTTGGCCCATAGCATAAGGATGTGCATACCATGTTGGTTTTTCAGGATCATAAAATCCCTTAGTTCCATCTAATCCTAAGTGTATATCCGTTACTTTGTCTGGAGAACCATCAGGTATGCTGTGGCGCATAACAGGATGACTGAAAAAAGTATGTCCTAATTCGTGTATGAAGTTAGGAAGGTTCTGACTTACATCAGGATTGAATGACACCCATTCACACTGGGGGCAGCCTTCTCTGTATACTACTGAGCCAGACATATATGCATTTCGCTTGAATTGTTGTATCATAGAATAGTAGAATGTGATAAAAATCATGTCATAGTCATCATCCATATAATTGTCTTCAGTTATTCCCAGGTCTGTCAACAAATTCCTGGTCAGTTCTGTCTTGCACTGGTTGTCTCCAAGACAGTCAACTTCAGACGGGTTTTCAAACGGAATCTCATAAAAAGCTTCCTTGAATTCATAGTTCAAATTTAGTTGGTTGTCAGACATTCGTTTCATTGCAAGAGAAAAATAATCAAACAGGTTTTGATAGTATTCAGCATTATTCAGATAGGGGTAGGCATCAGGATCATATTCAGGAGTGTGTCTTCCTTTGATTACCAAAATCTTCTTGTTTCCTGCAAAGGGTTTTGACATTAACCTTGGCAATAATACGGGTTTTACACTAGGAGTTGCCATACCTGAGATGTGCCAATCCATCATATATTCTTCACCTTGAGTTTGAACTGCAAGGCATTCTGACAAACCCGGATAGTCAATTTCTGTAGCGATAAGAATTGGGGAATCAAAGTTATTTGGAGAATATTCAATATCATCAATTATCCACTCACCATTAAGATTTTTTATGGTGTCTGAATGAAATCTGTTTTGAGATTCGTACGAAACTTTGGCTTCAACTGTGAATCGAGGATCTGTTTTAGATGTACCAGTCAATGTAAGTTCTGCTTTATGCGGTCCGTCCATTTGATTTGCACAAATAATATTTGAAGGCATACTGCTGACATATACGGTTATTGTATCTTCGAGTTTAGGCAGGGCGCATGTTCCCATGCAGCATTCTTCTGTATCACTTGCCTCCACTATGTCCCCTTCGCAGATCTTGTTTTTACTGCAAATTATTCCGGATTGATCTCCACAATCAGGAAGATAATCACCAAAATCTATCTCTGCCTCTGACAGCATTTCAACATAATAGCCATCGCCGGGCTTAATGACTTTCAGTGTATCCAGATTATAACCAGGGATATATGTCGTCCCATGACTATCCTTGACTAACAATATTTTTTCTTTAAACTCCTCAAAGAATTCATCAGTACTGACTTCAACATCTAAAGGATATGCAAGATAATTCGTACCTTTATTTAACCTAAAAACATAATCTGCCACCACTTTTTTACCTGTTATTTCTATTGTTAATGGAGTGCTTTTTGGATAGATCAAGTATGGTTGTTTAAAGTCTATATTTTCTTCGCCAGAATAAGTCTGGCTTCTATCTGCTGATTGAAAAATGATATCACCCAGATGTTCTTTAAATACATTTGAAATGCGTGTATCCTCTGGCAGGACATTAAACGAAATCAGATATATCTGACGCTTATCCAAATGAATCTCTTGTACATGCCCTGAAAAGGGGCCTGTTTGATCAGGAACATTCCCATCACTATAAGCCTGGCCTGCAAGAGTCTTGTCAAAGTTAGGATAAACAGGATTGTAGATCGATTGAATTATCATTACGACAATTGCAACCAATGCAACAATCGCCACGACAGACAAAGAATAAACATGATTTTTAATCATATAACCTCTTTATGGCTCTGGAAAGACTCGCTAAATATTTCCCTCTTCCTTGCCAAACATCTCAGTAGCCTTGTTGATATTGGTAATAGCTGATCTGAGCCGGTCCTTTATCTTAGTCTCAAGTTCCTTGGTAAGTTCCATGTCCTTGAGCTCGATATCATCAGCTAGCCAGGCAAGATTGTGTACAGTCTGAGTCATGATGTTGATCATCCTCATCCTTTCCCGAACAAACTTCTTTTCACTCGCCTCATCTGCCTGCTTAGAGAGAAACTCAATCTTCTCATTAAGTTTTAGAATCTTATGCAATATATTGTCTATCTTGGCCTCGTCCTCTTCTAATGTCCTTTCTGAAACACCCATATAAAATTAATGATTACTTTAATTTTTAAATTTTTTGAATTTTATAGGTAAAAATACATAACTATTTTATATGCAAGTACATTTCTAATCTGTATGGCTGAAATAAACCAGCAATCGGACCTATATAAACAAGCTGAACAACTTAATGAAAAGGTAAACCAGACCTATCACAAACTATTAGAAGCAAGAAAAACAAATGATGTTGATGCTAATATGTTGAAATCAGCACAAGAAACCTTTCTAGAGGCATTTAACCTGCCAATCATGGTCCGAAACCAAGTGGGCGGTGAGAAAAACACATTGAACACCATCCTTGGCCAGATGCTCGATATGGGATATTTTATCATCAAAGAATCTGAACTACCAGATCATGATCCAGTAAAAGAGACCTACAGAAAAGCCTATTTCAACGACATGTTCAGTGATTTAATATAGTTCTAAGATGGCAGACGACCTATATGCAATTATTGTTGGAGATCCTGATATAGAGAATTCTTCTGGCATTCTCGGAGGGCGCAAACCCATTCTAAGCAGTTCAGTAGAAAAAGCCAAGGATGTGATTGAATGCCATATTTTTGATTTCATAGACTTTCCAGAAGCCTATAAACTAACCTACAAGATTGTGCCTTGGTTCGGACAAGATCATGGTGATCCAGTCTGGATTGTAGAAAAGGATGGCTGCCAATACAAAAAATATGATCCAAGAAAGAAATGATCATTATGTCCGCTCACTGATATGCCAGCCGTAACACAACACCGATCAGTTTAATGCTTTGAAATTCCTGAAAGCAGCACTCAAGGTCTTAAAAAAACTGAATCCTGAATATTTTTTAAATTCTACATACAAAGAAAACGCGTATAGATAATCAAAAATCCTGTTTTCTGGAAGAAGAACCAAGAAACGAACCAAAGGTTCGAGGAAAGGGAATCGGACAAGCCAGATTGAGAACTTGTGGAGATTGGAAACCTTACATATGTCTTTTTGTGAAAGCAGGCTTCGCATCATCTTATGTTTCCTGGAAGACAACAAGGTAAGTTTTTCATCATCCAGCAAATCCTTTGCCAAAGCACGTTTAGTTATATCGAGACCAGGATATGGCATAAATAACTCGACGAAAAGGTAGTCTGGCCGGATCTTCTGATTTATGCGAATAGTCTGGATAGCCTGATAAAATCTCTCTTCAGGCATGCCCATCATGTTCAAAGACCCAAATGCCAGATTATGTTTTTGCAACAGCTTAGAAATGGCAAGTATACGAGAGGCCTCGATTTTCTTTCCAAGAACATTATTTCTGACAAAATCATTTCCAGACTCTATGCCCAGCATTAGGTTGTGACAGTTAGCGGATTTAAGTTCCATAATAATCTCCTCATCCAGAAGGTTAAAATGTGCATCGCAAATAAAGGGAATATCAATCTCACATCTATAACGTTTAAGGAAAGCTAACAGCCATTTTCTATCTGAGGTAAAAATGCTGTCGATAAACCGCAGCATCCTCGGATTTTGCTTTGCCTTGACTGATTTAAGCTCTTGAATAATATTCTCAACCGCCTTTCTTCTTGTTTGGATCGGATAGCTATGTTTTAACTTCAGTTGATTATACATACAGAAAGTACAGCAGAACGGACATCCTCTAGATCCTTCAAAGGAAGGAACATTGAACGGGTCTACACCCTTATTCCTGGCGTAGATGTACTCTGTCCGCAAAGGGCAAGCCATCCAGATCAGCCACGACTGCATGTTTAGCAGGGATTTTCGCAGAGCTGAGCTCGAGCAACACATTGTGTATGTTAGTTAGATCCCTGCCCGTATGTATCCTATCTGCAATTGCCACAACAGCTTTTTCGCCTTCCCCACAGACCAATGCATCAATATTCGGATCATTTACAAGACCTGGTGTTGACATTGCAATTGCTCCGCCCACCACAATAGGAATATTCACAAACCTCTTGATATATCTACATACCCTTTCGACCCAAGCCTTCTCAGGATACATTGCAGATATAGTAATCAAATCAGGTTTATAGCTCCTGATTTTGCACCTTATTTCTTTAAAACTGCCTAGAACTAAATCTGTCTCATGTCCGTATTTCAACAATACTGCAGATAAAAGCATGACTGCATAATGTTCCCTCTGAATATTCTGGATGAAAAGAACTTTCACCATGAGAAAAAGAAAAACAACTAATATTAAAAAGTTTACCCAGAACAACAATTCCTCAGAGCAATCTAAGTATCTCCTGTCACTTCCTTACCCAAGACCGTGTTGTTTTCTCTCACCAATACACCAGAATCCCGCACCATTTTTTCTACCGTGATATTGCATAGCATGGATCAGCTTCTTATACTCAACTATAGATTGTTCTTCATCCATCCTCGGATCAACAAGAACTACTTCTGCATCCCTAAACTCCTGGATAACAGCCACATGTCCAGTATCATCTTTGTCTGGTCTTAGCTGCTTATGGTTAAAACAGACCACCATATCAATATCATTTTTAATATTACCAAGGATAAATTCAGGAACATCTCCTATATCGCCTATAAAATAGTTTTGCTCAACAAGATCAATACCTTTCTTGATAAAATAGTTATTAAGAGAATATTTTGGCTTATTTACCTGAGTACCCCAACCAGCCTTAGGCTTTATTTTCGCAGTCCTAGCAAGAGTAAACTGTTTTACAACTTCAGAAGGAATGACAAGACCTAATTCCCAACCTATCTGTTCCTGGCTATCATGAGCTATACCTCGCCTATCTAAAATCATACTCAAAGAGGCAGGAACACAACAGTATGGAAGCTGTTTTATATGCTTATATGGCGGATTCATCTCCATTTTATAAGGGGTAATCTAATTATGTTTAAATATTTAATAGAAAAAAATAAAGAATTACTCCTACACGAGAAATTTGTTAAATAAATATTTTGGGGCATATAAAGCTCAACTTTATATACCAACAAAAACATAACAATGTTTTTGAGGTTGCCATAGACAAGCTCAGTCAACGATCATCTCAATATTGAGTCCCTCAGATGACAAGCAATCAATGATTGCGGAACCATTCGGGACTCTAGACTATAATTTAGTATATGAAAAAAGAAGAAATAAAGGCACTAATCCTCGATCATCTCGATCTCAATGTTCAAACCTTCAGGTATAGGCACTCTCATGACCAACCTTAGGGCTCGCTCATCAATACCCAAATCGATAAGACGCTTGTGAACCCGCATCTCGTATCTGTCCCAAGTTGCGGAACCATCTCCGCAAGGACTTTTTCGCGTGGTAAGCTTAAGTTTCTTTGTTGGCATAGGAATAGGTCCTCTCATTACTACGCCTGTCTTCTCAGCAATTCCCTTGATATAGTCGCAAGTCTGATTTATCTTGTTAATATCTGTACTTGCTAGTTTGATTCTGGCTTTCTGCATTTTTCTGTTACCTTATTTGCTTACCCACATGATAAACTCAGTTCACCATGAGTCTAAAAAAAATAAAACAAATTTTTTTTGAGACTCTAAGCTGTTTTTTTCTTGAGATCAATACACATTCCTGCCGCTACTGTTGCTCCAGAGTCTCTGATAGCAAATCTTGACAGCTGAGGAATTGTCTTTTGGCTCTCAATAACTACTCCTTGAACTGGTTTTACCCTTACAACTGCTGCATCGCCATTCTTGACAAAGTCTGGATTTTCCTTTACAACTTCACCTGTTGCAGGATTAAGCTGCTTTTCAATAGCAGTAATCTGGCATGCAACCTGTGCTGTATGTATATGGAAGACCGGCGTATAGCCAACAGTCAAAACACTTGGGTGGTTTAATATAATTATCTGAGCAGTAAACTCCTCTACTACTGTAGGGATGTTGTCTGCAGGACCAATAACATCTCCTCTGGCAATATCTTTCTTACCAAAGCCCCTGATGTTAAATCCGACATTGTCGCCGGGTTCTGCTTTCTGTAGTTGCTCATGATGCATCTCTATGGATTTTACTTCTCCAGGCACACCTTTTCCTTCTCTGCCTGGAACTGCAATAACCTTGTCTCCGATTTTCATGACACCGGATTCCACTCTTCCTACTGGAACAACACCAATACCTGTAATGTTATAAACATCCTGGATTGGAAGCCTCAGTGGAAGATTTGTAGGTTTATCAGGTTCTGCAAACTTATCAAGAGCCTGTGCAAGTGTGTCTCCAGCCCACCAGGACATCTTTTCGCTCTTTTCAACGATATTATCTCCTGTAAGTGCTGCAATTGGAACAAATCTAAGTGCGTCCTCTTTCCATCCTGCCTGGATAGCAACAGTTTTCACTTCCTCAACAACCTTGTTGTATCTCTCCTCGCTGTAATCAACGCCGGAGATATCCATTTTGTTTACTGCAACCAATAACTGACCAACACCTAAGATCTTAGATAACCTGGTGTGCTCAATTGTCTGTGCATTAACACCGTCATTTGCAGCGACTATCAGAACTGCGCAGTCTGCTTGTGAAGCGCCTGTAATCATATTCTTGATAAAGTCCCTGTGCCCGGGAGCATCAATTATTGTGAAGTAGTACTTATTTGTCTCAAATTTCTTATGAGCTAAGTCAATGGTTACTCCTCTTTCTCTCTCTTCTTTTAGGTTGTCCATGACGAATGCAAACTCAAATCCTGCTTTTCCAAGCTCTGCAGCCTTATCTTTTAGTTTTCTAAGGGTCTGCTCATCAATATTCTTTGTATCGAACAATAATCTACCAACTGTTGTAGACTTACCGTGGTCAACATGTCCGATGAAGACCAGGTTTACATGTGGTTTTCCTTCTGCCATTTTTATCCTCCATATCTATTTTTTAACGTGTTTTTATTAATCTAGTTCTCTTCTCAGGAAATTTTGTTCCTTTATAAATTTTATTGTTTAATCTCGTCTAATTATCCTCGATGAACCGGTTTATTCGGTTCCCTCGCTAGCATCAGCTTTCAAGCCTTTCCTGTTTCTTATCTGGTTGCTAATCTTGTTTTGGAGATCATCAGGCAATCTTTCGAATGACTGGTCAATCACAGAGAAATTTCCTCTGCCTCCAGTTGCGCTTCTCAAATCTGAGCTCAGTCCAAACATTTCTGCAACTGGCAACTTACCCTTCACAATTACTAAACCACCCTCTTCCTGCATATCCAATAGCTGACCTCTCTTATTGGATATCAACTTGCTAATCTCACCCATAAATTCATTAGGAGCTTCAAACTGCAGGATCTGCAAAGGCTCATACATCAAAGGGCCAGCCAGTCGCATTGCACCTCTGATACCCTCCCTGATTGCAGGATACAACTGAGCAGGACCTCTATGTATTGCATCCTCATGAAGCTTGACATCAGTCAAGGTAACTTTGATATTGATGCAAGGTTCGTTTGCAATAGGACCGGCATTCATAACATTCTCAAACATATCAAGGACCATTTCCATAATCTCTCCAATATGGACAATACCTCTGGTTCCATCTACGAAAAGACATCCCTTGAAGACATCTCTGACTTTCCGAGTCTCTTTGGAATCCATACCTGCATCCGATAGAGCTTTCCAGAGCTCTTCATCCTTTTTCTTGATCCTGCCTTCACTGATCTTCTTCTCGTGAAGTGCTGTTTTCATCTCTTCAGATAAAGGTTCGACAATAAAATACAGCTTGTTGTGTTTATTAGGAGATTTTCCTTCAACTTGAGAAGGTGTGGTCTTGGTGATGGCCTCTCTATATACAACAATAGGCGGACCCATCTCTATTTGAACATTCTTAGTATCTCGTATTCTGTTTTCAATAATCTCAAGATGAAGCTCTCCCATGCCACTCAACAGATGCTCGCCTGTCTCCTTATTGATAGCAACTATGATGGATGGGTCTTCTTTTGAGACCTGAACCAAAACATCGATCAATTTAGGAAGATCTGCAGGATTCTTGGCTTCAATTGATTTGGTAATTACAGGATCAAACAGGTGCTTGATCTCCTCAAACGGAGTCACTCCTATATCTGTTGAAACGGTCTCTCCAGGATAAGCATTTTTCATACCTCCTAGACCAACAATATTGCCTGCAGGCACATTCTCGACAATCTCCCTCTTGGCACCATTGTAGATATAAACCTGTTGTGTCCTAAGTTGGAGCTTGGCCTTGGAAAGCGTGACCATTTCCCCTTTCTTTAGGGTTCCTGAATAAAGTCTTCCAGCACTGATCTCTCCTGCCTGAGGATCAACAACAACTTTGGTCACAATAAACATCACAGGACCATTTGGATCGCAGGATTGAAGCGCTTTTCCAACAGGACCCTCTAATTCTCCATGCCAGATCTTGGGTATTCTATAGTTCTGGGCGATTTTGGGATCAGGAAGGTGCTTAATAACTGCATTAAGAATTACCTCATGCAATGGCGCCTTATTTCTAAGCTCTTTCCAGCTTTCACTTTGATAACCATCAATAACATCCTTAAAAGTCAAGCCTTTCTCCTGCATGTAATCGATGCTCATGGCCCAGTTGTGGAATGCAGAGCCAAAGCAGACGCTGCCGTCCTGGACATTGACTTGCCATTTCTCACCATATTCTTCCTCTGCAATCTGCTTGATAAGCTTATTTACAGAAGTGATGATCTTTACAAACTTGTTCTGCATCTCTTCAGGGGTTAGCTTAACCTCTTTGATCAATCTATCAACCTTATTAATAAAGAGAATGGGTTTGACACGCTCTCTTAAAGCCTGTCTCAACACTGTTTCAGTCTGGGGCATTATACCCTCAACTGCGCAGCACAAGACTATACAACCATCAACAGCTCTCATAGCCCTTGTTACATCTCCACCAAAATCAACGTGTCCTGGCGTATCTTGCAGATTGATCAGATACTCTCTTTCCTTATATGTGTGCACCATGTTCACAGCAGCAGTATCAATAGTAATACCTCTCTCCTGTTCATCATCATGAAAATCCAATTGAAGAGCCTTACCTGCCAGCTCTTCTGACATCATACCACATCCAGCCAACAAGTTGTCTGAAAATGTTGTTTTTCCATGGTCAATATGAGCACATATTGCAATATTTCTTATCTGTTCAGGATTGGTCATGATTCTTGTGACCTTCTCCACCATCTTTTCTCCCATAATAATCACCTATTTCCTAGTTTTTTATAGCACATGTACATCATGCACTGTCTTGTAAGAGTGTAGCTCCTCGTCCTTGAACCAAAGTTTGGTCTCAGCTTCGGCTTCCTCAACATTGCCT
This sequence comes from uncultured Methanosarcinales archaeon, assembly GCA_964647565.1. Classification (GTDB taxonomy): domain Archaea; phylum Nanobdellota; class Nanobdellia; order Woesearchaeales; family CAZYIM01; genus CAZYIM01. Next base: position 48,584 of record CAZYIM010000008.1, on the reverse strand, counting down.
GAAGCGTGTATCAGGTTCGGTACTCCTATATCTTTATTGTCAGCATACTCGTAACTCATATGAGCGAAGTCCCCTCGAATCGTACCTGGCAGGCTTGCTCTTGGTTCAGTGCTTCCAACAATCTTGCGCACAACTTCAACTGCCTTGACACCCTCGATGCACATGGCAACAACAGGTCCCGAAGTAAGCAGCTTAAGCATCCTTCTAAGCACATCTTCCCCTCTACGTTCTCCAAGGTCAGCATAATGTTTCTTGCCGAATTCTTCATCGATCCAGACCATCTTCATGCCGATAATCTTAAGGCCTGCATCCTCAAACCTTGTGATGACCCTTCCTATAAATGCCCTCTGCACTGCATCAGGCTTTAATGCAACCAGACTTCTTTCGATCATTTTAACTCTTTACCCCTTTCTTGACCTGCTCAAACTCCTTGGTCCACTTTGTGGTCCTTGGTTTGCGTCTAAGCTTTAACAGATTCTTCTCACATTTCATTGAGCAAAAATCCAGTATCTTGCCGTCTTTTTTAATAAACTTCTTTCCTGTACCAGGAGTTATATGCGTTTTACAAAAATCACATTTTGCCATCATGAACACCTCTATTGATTTCCTCTTCCAGACTTTGAAAGGCTTCTAGCCTCGATTTCAGTCTCTCTAAGGATAAGGATATCACCGACCTGTACAGGGCCTCTGACATTCCTTTTCAGGATCTTGTTTTTATCCCTTCCATCAAGGACTTTGCATCTCACCTGGGTAGCTTCTCCTCTTGTACCTGTTCTACCCACAACTTCTTCTACACTAGCAGGAAAGCCCATGGAAAAATGAATACCACTGCTTTTCTTTTCTTCTGCCATTTTCACTCACTAGTTCCAAGATCTTTGATTAAGTCTTTTGCGTCCCCTTCATCAACAATGGCAACTGCTGCTGTGCCTAAAGTAAGACCAGCTGCTGCTCCGAGCTCCTCTTTACTAGGAACCTCGATACAGGTGATGCCTTTTTCCTTTGCTAGTAATGGAAGATGCATTGAAATTTCAGGTGGATTGATATCCTTAGCAACAAACACTATCTTTGCTGTGCCTTTTTCTAAGGTCTTTGTAACTTCATTGACTCCTTTTTTCAACTTGCCAGTCTTTCTTGCAAGCTCTATTGTTTCATATGCTTTCTCACTCATTTTATTAACCTCCAAAGGTTTTTTATAGCTAAATTAAGAGATACTAGAAAAAAGTACCTCATTCAGCCCCTAAGGGCTTCATCAATCATTGGTAAGCAGAAGGAAATCTGGATGATTTATAAAAGTTATGGAAATCCAAAGGATTTACAAACCTTAAAATTGTAACACAATTTTATAGGTTTCCCTATGAATATAGCATATCACTCACTTTTTTTAACAGTTTTATATCCAGCATAAGACTTAAACCAAGGATAATTCGCCGATTCATCAAAGTAGTCTTGTATTTGTTCCCAAGAATATTTCCCTCTCATTTTAGTGGCCAGGCTTAGACCTTTATTACTCACAGTTCCTTTTTTCTCTGCAACAGAGTTCACCAGCCCGCATCCATATATCTCAAAACAAGTATTAGAGTGAGCAGTATCAGTAGGGTACCCAAAAATTTCAACATATGAACTGTCTTGTCCCATTATAAATGCTTCTTCAGTTCTTAATGCACCTACACTATTTCGAGTATATTTCATATCAACTGAAATTCGCTCATCAGTTCTAGAACTGTGACCAATAACACCCACCAATTTCCCAGGATTCTCAGTTACTAAATCTGAAACAGTCCATCCACTTTCTACATCAGTGGGCACATCTATTTCAAGAACTTTCTCAATTATAGATTTTATTATAGGTGAGCTTTGATGCCCTGATATGATTTGTACTTCATAACCCTCATTTTGATAAGCATCTCTTAGGTTTTGAGCACTCCTAACAAAATAGTTGGCTGTATGCCTAATAATAAAACTATTAAAAAGAAAACCATTAAATTGTTTTTTCAATTTTTTTGTGGAAGATCTGATGAATCCTTTTCCTTTTGAGAAATCACCTGCATCTGCCAAGAAAACTATTGCGGATTTCTGTTGTTGCCCTCTTGGATCAATATACTTCATAGGATTATTAGCAACATAGACATACGGATTGGGGAACTTCTCGACAGTATCAGGAGTAATAAACCTGCCTGCAACAGAATCATAATAACGAGCACCATAATAATGCAAACCACTATCAAGATCCAACTCCTTGCCAGTATACTTAAAATCCTCACCACTAGCAGTCATCTCAGAACCAAAAGGCAAAAAGTCAAGTTCGTTCACAACATTGCCTGTCAAGTCAAGCACTCTCCGCGGACTACCCAAATGATCATTCACAAAGAAAAACACATCACCACCCTCAACCTTCGCAACCCTCTGGCCATTAGCATAAACAAACTCAACACCACCAAACTTAGTCAGAACATCCTGTTCCTGACCAGATCCAAAACTTCTGGTTCTCAGACAACAACAAACAGCATCAACAGACAACCGCTCAGAACAAAAAACATCACCAACACCCTCATGAACACTACCCTCAATAACACAACCCGCACTCTCAGGCAAACAAAAACCACGACTATAACCACCATCAAAACAAACAGAATCACAACTCAAACCAACACCCGCCAAACCACCAGAAGGAACAAAATCCAAAAAAACAAGAGCCAAAGCCATAGATAAAACTACAACTAACAAAAAACTAACAAACCTCTTCTCTTTCAACCTAAAACAAAATCTGAACTAACTATTATTAAAATATTGTGATATCCCAAGCACAATTTTTATATATCTTAATCCATTTCTTGTTGTTATGAAGAAGTTGGGGGGATTGTTTGTTGGGCTTTGCACTGCTTTAACTCTTTATATGACCGGTTGTTCTGGTATTAAAAGTTTTTCTGCAAAAGATGATATTGGTGTCGGAGAGATTAAGGTTTTCAAAAGTCAGATGGGTGGCACTGACCTCACCTATACATATAGAGGCAGAGTATTTAAGGATTATAATCTTGACACAAAAATCGATCTTGGATTGACTGCCCGAGACAGCCTGGATAACAATGTCCAGAGTGCCTACAAACACTGCCTAAAAAATGCCTTTGACAAAGGCAAGATATTCTTTTACAAGGATTTTGTTTTCGACCCAATCCCAATTTTCAGCCAGGAACTTGATACGCCGACCAATTCAAAGGCTTTTGAGGCTAAGTTAACCATGCGGTACATGTATGATCACATTCCTTACATCCAGATTAAAGTCCATGATATGTTCCATCCAAGAAACAACGGAACTATGATTGATTTTGACAGGAAGATGGTTAAGAAGTGGAAAAAAGAAAATAATAATGGTAATCTTAATTGGGAAAAAGAGTCCAAGAAAGGTGATCTGTCTTTCGGGCATCGTAGCGGCTCAATGACCCGAGCCTTGATGACAGAGATATATTTCAAGACTATGCTTATGGCATCTCAATCTGATTTGGTCAAAGAATATAAGGGTGGTTATGCCCTAAAAGATGGCTTTTTCTTACAATGATTATTCTCCTAATACAGTTTTTGAACTAAGATTCTGCATGAAAAGCTCAACATCCAATGCAGAGCCAATTATGGTCCTGATCACAGAAGAAAGCTCGTCACTTTTTTCAATATGTGCTTCTTTGAGTTTCTTGCCATTGCGGACTAACCTTTTCATCTCATAATCATTATTTTTCTTGAACTTTACCAAGTAGCGGCCTGTTTTTTCTTGTCCGTTTTTAGTTCTTATCTTCACACTATATCTAAGCTGATCTTTGTTTGATGGTCCATCGGATTTACTGTCTTTGTATTCTATTTTAACAGCCAATAGTTTAACAGGTCCCAAAGGAATTCCTTTTGGCAGCACCCAATCAACATTCGGAAATCCAGTTATAGTATGATATGTATCTCTTCTTTTTTTATTAATATGAGTTCTTTGATATTGCTGCACTTTCTCAACTAGTTCTGACGGTTTAGTATAGGTCTGACTTCTTGCAGCTCCTGCCATAGCAACAGTTGTCAAAAGAACCATCCCATAAGATAATAATTTGTTCATACAATAGGTGAAAAAAGCATCATTTATAAATATTGTCAAACTAATCACTCCTGAGTAGTTCCAAATAGAGGGGTTTAAATAGTAAATTTTTTAAATCATCTGTTTCCAACGCACACTATGGATTTTTTATACAATATCTATCTTGGTAATGAACTCTGGAGATATCTGATATTCTGTGCATTCATCATTGGTGGCGTACTAATCGGCAGAATCATTCACTGGATCAGTTCCACCATTATGAAAGCAAAGGCCGAGAAGACTGAAAGCAAAGTGGATGACATCATTGTTGGCTTAATAGAAAAGCCATTTGTTTTTCTCTTGGTCATAGGCGGTATATTTTTTGGTTCAAAATTCCTGAATGTCAGCGCAGGCTTCTCATTATTTATCAGCAACGTCATCAGCATCCTGCTTATACTCGACATTGCATGGTTCATCGTATTTATCTTGGAGGCGATACTGACACACTATATCACGCCTTTGACTGAAAAAAGCAAGACCACCATGGACGATGCTTTAATGCCCATATTGAAAAAAGTTGTCAGGTTCATCATATTTTTCATAGCATTAATAGTTATTATCGACAGGTTTGGTTATGATGTCACATCACTAGTCGCTGGCCTAGGTATAGGAGGACTGGCATTTGCATTTGCAGCCAAAGACTTATTGGCCAACCTCTTTGGAGGCGCAGCCATTTTTACAGACAAGCCGTTTAAGCTTGGAGACAGGATTAAAGTAGGAGATAATGACGGCTTTGTCAGGGAAATAGGCCTAAGGACTACCAGGATAGAGACCTTTGGAGGCACCCAGATCATCATACCTAATTCGCAAGTTGCTGATTCTGTAATAGAGAATATCTCAAAAGAAAGGATGCGAAGAGTCAAGATAACAGTGGGCGTAACCTATGATACGAATTACAAAAACATGCAAAAGGCCAAAAAGATACTCGAAGAAGCAATAATCTCTGTAAAGGATACAGATGACAAATCTCTGGTGAATTTTATGGAATTTGCAGATTCTTCGCTCAACTTCAACATTATCTACTGGGTTAAGAACCTTGACAATATTTTAGGAGCCCAGCACAATGTAAACATGGAGATCAAAAAAAGATTTGACAAGGCCAAGATTGACATGGCATTCCCCACCAGAACTGTCTATGTCATGAAATAAATCTATTTTCCAATTGCTTTCTCAATATACTGATCAACTTTGGTTCTCTCTAGTACAAAAGCACCTCTTGCTTCTGTCATAGTCAGATAGAGAAGCAAATCAGGTTGAATTGTATAAGCCACCAGATAACCCTCCACAGGGTTCTTAAGCACCTGATGTTCTGGATTATTCTTGTTATTAAAATCAATCAGACGGACTACCTCCTCTGCTGCCCCAGTATATGCTCCTATCTGTTGTAGAGCTTTTTGGGCGTTGCTATATTGTTTAGTATCAATAGCATTCTGCTTTATCTCAGCAATAGCATAGACACCATTAGCTCTCTTGAAAATCATATCACATCTTAGCCAACCATCGACAAATTCAATCAGCTCTTGATCTTCCACAGCATCTTCAATACAATCAAGCTTTTTCTTGAAAGCTTCATAAAGCTTCGAGTCTGTGTCTGTCTCCCTGAAATCTACTGCAATCAGATTTGAGCCTTCTCCAAAAAAAACCTGGTAGTTCTCAGGATCCATCATGTAAGCAATCAGTTTCTGATGACCAAGAGGAACATTCCTTTTGAGATTGAATCTCCTTTTTTTCCTCTCTTTTTTGTCGCCTGATATGGAGCTGATAATAGTAGGTTCGCTTTTTTCAAGATCATTAATCTTATTGTCGATAGTTATTCCAAGTTTTTTCGAAGTACGCCTCATCCTTAGGGGAATATGCCCATCAGAGCAAGGGTATTGTCCATTCCAAATAGCACGCATATGGTAATAGGTTGAATCATCGCTCCTGTTGTATCCCGCACTTTTTAATCTTTTGCACACTTCAAGTCGCGAACCAGTGGGCATCCTGCCACTATCTAAAGGATGTTTCTCGTCTAGTTCCAGTAAAGTTTCGGTAATAATGTCTCTTTCGTTCTCTTCTAAATGATGGTTTTTATCTGATTTCTTTTTATTGAAGGGTTCATAATAGAGATGACCATACCTCTCAGAATCAAGGTCCCTGATTTTTTCGAGAAGCTTAAACATATTTTCACGCCCTTTACAGAATAAATTATAGAAGCTTTCCCCACCAACAGCTCTAATTAGAGGAGTCCTGACATTATCAAAATGCTTTTCAATGGCTTTCTCAGCAATGGCCCTTAGAGTTTCCTCAGGGGGCTCTCGCTTTATCTTCTGTCTAGACATGTGTAGTAGTATTCATTATCCTTATATAAAATTTTCTAATCTTCACCACTAAAAAGGAGTAATTTAGAAATGATTTAGTTTTTTATGGCTCGTTTAAGATAAATCCCTTTCTTTCTGGCTTATCCCCATATTTATCTTCCATCTCTTCCCGGGTTTCTTTAATGGCATCTTCATTAAGCGAAGGATCCACATTCTGAATAACACCAGTTCCACCTGATTTAAAGAATTTCTGCCTTGCATGAGGTTTAAGCTTAGAAAAACAGCCTCTACAGTATTTCTTACCATCTGATTCTGCAACACAGACAGTACACATTGGTTTTGAACACCAGCTACAATAGGTTTTCAATGGAAAATCGTGTAGCTCACACTTCATATTACTTTTAAAGAACTTCTATTATATTTATTTTTTGCTTTTAGTGTGGGATTTATGTAGTCTAATCAGGAAAAAGACTGAAACCACGATCATACCCAGGCAAAGATACTGCCCCATACTAATACCCAGCCATCTGGTCTCTTCTCTCCAAAAATTAACTATAAATCTTAAGATTCCGTACATAAGGACAAATATCCATGTCAGGACGCCAGGAACAAAACTTTTCTTAGTTTTCAGAATAGCTAAAAATCCTGCAATAAAGAAGTTCTTCGCCATCTCATAAAGCTGCGATGGATGCCTGCAGCCTTCAGCAGCTGGAAACTTAAAGCACCAGGATACATTAGTCAGGGTTCCATAAAGTTCTCCATTGATAAAATTAGCAATCCTGCCAATGCCAAGCATTATAGCCACAGGAATGGTTAAAAGATCTGTTATTTCATAGAAATTAATCTTGTGTTTTCTTGAGAACCACCAAATAATAAGTATCCCCCCTATCAATCCCCCGTGAAAAGACATACCACCCTCCCAAATCTTAAATATCTGCAAAGGATTTGTCCAGAATACAGAGGGATCATAGAACACAAAAAGCAATAACCTAGCGCCGATAATGACGCCTAAGATAAGATATAAAATAAGATTCTCAACATCATTCTTCTTCAGATTTTTCACTTCTTTATATTTTTTTATAAAGAAAAGATATGCAAATAAAAATCCTATTGCATAAACCAGACCATAATATCTAATAGCTAAAGGCCCTATCTGCAATAGCACCGGATTAATATTATGAATAAACATCAGAATGCTTCCTCAATGAGGCTTTTAAATGCGTCCTTTGACTGCAATCCAACTTCGCGTTTAACTTCCTGGCCATCCTTAAAGAATATTATTGTAGGCAGGCTCATCACATTAAGCTTGGTTGCAGTATCTGGATTATCCTCTGTGTTCATCTTAAGAAACTTAATATCCTCATAATCCTTACAGGTCTCCTCAAAAACAGGCCCAAAGGCCCTGCACGGAAAACACCATGAAGCCCAGAAATCCACTATCACCTTACCTTTGTTAATGTCAGTCTCAAAATCTTTATCATTCGTTTCCATGTTCACACCCCACAATCTTTCATAAAATTAATACCTTCATAAATATTTCGCATCTTGATCCCTTCTAAAGTCAATTTATTGATGTTTAATGAAACATCTGCAGCCCTGGGAGCTAATCCCCTTAAGTCTGCTTGTTTAATGGGTTTTATCAGATTCTCATTCAGACCATATATTTGTGCAATCTTAATGGCAAAATCATACTTGCTTATTATTTCAGGGCCAGCAATATTGTATATCCCTGTTCTTCCCTTGTCTATAAGGGTTTCAAGAGCACTCGCAACATCTTCTGTAACACCTGGACTGCAAAAAGTATCGACAGCGAGGTCAAGTTCAGTTCCATTGCGTAAATTATTCAATATCCAATCTGCAAATTTCTTACCTTCAGGATCCTTATGACCATATAACAGACTGACTCTGGCAATGATATAGTTATCATTTTTTTCTATCAGATGCCTGTCAGCAAGACCCTTTGTTAATCCATACGTATTTATAGGATCAGGAAGGTCATTCTCAGAATAGTTGCCAACATCACCCTTAAAAATAGAACCTGACGAGATGTGGATCAATTTAATACCATCATACTCACAAAGATCTGACAATGTCCTTACAGCTTTTGTGTTGAGATCTAATGCTTTTTTAGGATGATCTTCACAGAAATCAACACTTGAAAAAGCAGAGGTGTTCACAATGATGTCTGGCTTAAAACCGACTGTTGTCCTGACCAACCGGTCTTTATCTCGAATATCTAATTCCACCAAGCCCTCATGTTCATTGTTAAAATAGGTACCCAATACATCATGCCTATTCTTCCATTTTTCCATAAGCTTAGAACCCAGATATCCGCTACCTCCAAGGATAAGAACTTTCATGCACCTAAGAAAGATTAATTATCTTTTAAAGTTTGTCAATCTTTAATCATGGTTGATGCGATCAGTATAAGCACCCAACAATAGCTTGATTGAAGAATAAATCATCATTTTAGCTGCTTGGAGTCTGGTGTTATCATCAATAGTCTCTTTACCGATAGTATGGTAGCTGGCTTTCATCCAACCCTGTTCATAGCGAATCACACATCGGCCGTTATCCTCAAGCACAACCATGAATCTGAGAATTAAATAAGATAATAAAAATGTATCGATAATCAGACTCGGTCCAGAATGATTTTGCAGAGAATTTTCCCGCGCTTCGCACCCATTATGTTATCTGCTGTAAACCGATTCTATTTTAATCAGATCCTAAACACTTGGCTACGCTAGGCAGGATAAATCCTCCTTGCTGAACAGAGCCCATAATCAATAACTTTTTTAATCCAAATATCTTGACCATACCTTATGGGATTTAAGTCTCTTCTTAAAACAGCCAGAAGAATAGAGGATTGGCTTAGGGCAGGATATTCTCAAGAACAGATAGTTGACAATCTGGGAAAAGAGTATGATTCAGAAGCCTATGAGATAGCCAAAGCCAGGATAATTGGAAAAAAGACCAAACACCTACCTGATAATTTTATCTATCAAAAAAATGACCTAAGATTTGCAACCAATCCTCTGGTAGCAGAATACAGAGCAAGACGGTTAAAGTGCAAAACCCTTGTGGATGTTGGATGTGGAATTGGCATCCAAACTCTTGCATTTGCAAAAAAATGTGACAAGGTATATGCTATTGAGAAGGATAAAAGAAAAATAGAGTATGCTAAATTTAATATCAAACAAGCAGGATCACATAATGTTATTTTTATCCATGGGCTGGCAGAAGAAGAACTAAGCAAGATAAAAGATGCTAATATTGTATTCTGTGATCCAGAAAGAGCACCAAGTGAAAAATCGAGGAATATCGAGAACATTTCACCCAAGCTCGGATTTCTCTTAAGCACAAGCCAAAAAATCAAGGCCAATCTTTCACTTGAGCTTCCACCCCAGCTCAAAGAGCCTCCAGAAGATTGTGAACTTGAATATATATCTATTAATAACTCTCTAAATAGACTTACCACTTATTTCGGTAAGCTAGCTAAGTGTAGGACCTCAGTAGTAGCCCTACCAGAAGAAGCAATGCTTAACTGGGACGGCAAAATTATAGAATGCTCAGGTTTTTCAAAAACACCAAGGAAATTCATATATGATCCGGACAAAGCCATACTTAAAGCAAATATGCTTGACATCCTTTTAAGATCCTTAGAGAATACTCCAAATGCAAAAAAACTCGACTTCGGCAAGGTCTTGATAACCTGTGATGCGCAAATAAATAATACTTTCTTGACAGGGTTTAAACTGATCAAATCATGTATATTTACAGACTTAAAAGAAGAATTGGAAAAGATGAATTACGGTAAAGCAGTACTACACGCAAGTTTTCCTCCAGATGAATACTGGAAAATCAGAAACAATCTGGAATCAGAACTAAAAGGAGACAAATGCGCACACATTTTTATTGATAAACCCAAGTGTCTGATCACAGAAAAGCTTGGATGATTAGTTACAGGTTTTCGGCTATTATGAAACCCTTTACTTCTTTTAGGATTTTCATGTCCTACTACATCGACGAGAACAAAGCTATTTTATAGCTTAACCTCGTCGATTACGTCTGGCCTTTCCATTGTTGTTCTCCTTTTCAGTCGAAAACAATGACAACAATGGCACAGACGAACATAAAAATCCAGAGGTTTTCATAATAGCCCAGGTTTTCATAACCTTTATAAATGCCCTGTTTTTCCTGAGAACTATTATGGCAAAGGAAACTGTAGAAGCATTGGTAGAAGGAGGAAAGGCAACAGCTGCACCTCCACTAGGACCTGCTCTAGGACCTAAAGGCGTAAATATCGGCGAAGTAGTTGCAGAGATAAACAAAAAGACCGAGGCCTTTAAGGGAATGCAGGTACCAGTCAAAGTCATCATAGACTCTGACACCAAGGCTTTCGAGATTTCTATAGGAACTCCACCCGCAGCTTCACTAATCAAGAAAGAAGCAGGCGTTGAAAAAGGATCAGGAGTACCTCAATCAGAGCTTATTGCAGACCTGGCCATTGTTCAAGTTATCAAGATCGCTAAGATGAAGGAAGACGCTCTTTTAGGAAAAACCATGAAAGAGAAAATCAAGGAAATAGTCGGAACCTGTAATTCTATGGGCATCATGGTTGAAGGTGTCAAGGCATCTGAAGCCTTTAAGCTGATTGATGAAGGTAAGTTTGACAAGGAAATCAAAGAGGAAAAGACAGAGTTGTCTGATGAAGAGAGAGCTGCTTTGGAAGAAGAGAAAAAGAAACTCCAAGAAGAGCTTGTCAAGAAACATGAAGAAGAAGAAAAGAAAGCCAAAGAGATACTAGCATCTATGACCGGTAAGACAAGGTCTTCCATTGTTGATAAGATGCGAGAAGCTGAAATCTCAGAGGTTGTCATCAACAAGGTCGTGCCTGCTGAAGAAGCTGCGGCTGCTCCTGGTGAAGGTAAAGCTGAAGAAGGAAAACCAGCTGATGCAAAGCCTGAAGCAGACAAGAAAGAATAAAAAAAACAAATTCTATATATCTGCACCACACTTGGGACAGATTACATCATCAGGAGAAATCTTTGCTCCACAATGCTTACATCGATCTAATGGTTGGGATTCATCCAGCGGACTCATTTTATAGACATGTTTCTTGTTTATAAAAATTACAGAAATTGTTTTGCGTGTTCATTACAATACTAAGATTCTAACAAATAATATATATAAATTTTTCGTTTCTGATGCTCTGTCCAGAATGCTCACGCAGAGAATTTTCCCGCGCTTCGCACCCATTATGTTATCGACTGTAAACCGATCCTATTTTAATCAGATCCTAAACACTCGGCTACGCTAGGCGGGATAAATCCTCCTTTCTGGATAGAGTCGTTTCTGATAGAATGTGTTTCGATAATTTTATAAAGTATTAATCAAAGGAAAAGAATAACAAAATGGTTGAAATTGTTCTGGCACTAAAAAGGCCTCTAAAAGATTTCAAGAAACTCCTGATCGCGATTCTTCTTTGTTGGCTACCAATTATTAATTTCTGGACAATAGGATATTTTTTTGAATGTGCAAAGTCTGCTATGAAAAAAAAGTTTGAGCTGCCAGAATGGAAAAACTGGAGCCAGCTCTGGGTAAACGGACTTTTAGGCTCTATAATACTTATCATCTATTGTATACCCATACTAATTGTAATAGCAATTGCTATTGTGATTGTACTCTCACTAAAATTGTTCAGCACAGGCGCATCAACATTAACTGGTACTGGAACGATAGTTGTTGCAATACTGATCTTCCTTGTATTGTTACTGTTTTTCGTGATCTTTGCTGTCTTTTATGGCTATATATCACCAATGGCGATCATGCATTTTATCAATAAGAATAAATTTGGAGATGCATTTAACTTTAAGTTGATCTTCAAACGTGCATTCACCCAATCATATCTTATTGCCTGGCTGATAATCCTTGCGTATTCCATTGTAGGATCCACCGTACTGCAGATAATCTATAGGCTGATCTCATTACCCTCAATAGTGATGGGCAGCGGCACTATACCGCTAATATGGACTGGATTTGCTTTCTTAATCTACTTCATACTATCAATCATCTACTCGGGTTTTATGGGCATCACTAGTTACACTCTTTATGGAGATGCTTTCGGAGAGGTTGTTAAGAAAAAATAGAGGTGGGGGAGTTAAAAAATGGGAATAGAATTAATTGCAAACCCAAAAAAGGAGATTCCTCCTAAGATCTGGGCAAATAAAGAAATGGATGAGGCCAGGCGAGAAGAATGCCTCTGTTACAATTGCGACAGGAAAAAAGATAATCCACCTTATAGTTCATGTCCAACATCTAGTAAACTCTTTAAAGTTGCTGTCGAAGAAAACATGGCCATGATGATCACCAGATGTGGAGCAGTCGACGACAAAGGGGAATTGTTATACAAGCCATTAAACAAGAACTGTTGCGGGCAAAAGTAAAGTGATCAGATCTTTTTCACTGTTCCCCTAAACGCATCGATTTCGACCAGGTCACCGTCTTTCAGAAGTTTTGTTGCATTCTTAGTGCCCACAATACACGGAATCTTCATCTCCCTGGCAACAATCGCAGCATGACAGATCATACCTCCCTGTTCTGTAACAATTGCACCTGCCTGCTTAAGGAACATGGTCATCTCTGCAGATCCATCATGTGTCACTAAGACAGCGCCTTTGCGAAACTTAGCTTTATCCTTTATCGAGCGAATGATTATTACCTCACCCTTATATTTTCCCTGGCAACCAATAACGCCACGGATCTCTTCTTGATCTGATTGGTCATCAATCAGCTGTTCTGCAAGCTTCAATGCTTCTGGCCCCTGATAGACACGAATCTTGCCATCCCGCTGCAAGACTAATCTGTGTTTCTTCCTCAGAGCGATTAGTGTCTTGTCGGCCTTGCAATCTTTCTTCAGAAGATCCACTATCTCTGGCATGGTCAAATAGAGCAGCTCATTCCAGCTAATATCTAATCTTCTTGCTATCTCATTAAACAATGGCCTTGCAAGGTAAGACTCATGGATCACAATTGCTTTTGAAAAGTCTAGAATCATCGAGAATTCCTGTAGAGCGAAAGTCAATTTTTTCAATCTTTCTGAATCCGGATGTCGCTTAAAGAATTCTTTTTGTGCAAGTTTTGCTTCTGTTATCTTAATTGCTGGCGCCTTAATTTCAGAACTTTTTTCAATCCGGTTCCATAAGTGTGCTTCATGCTCTTTAACATCCCAGGGCAACTGAGAGTATTCCATATGAAACCAACCATAACTTCGAGCCAATGTCTTTAATTTTTTCTGAATATTTGGTAATCGACAAAATTCCTTAAACAAAGATTTGCTTTTTGTTTCATATAAGGTTTCAAATTCTTTATGAAGCTCGAACAATTTGGTTTCTTCCATTTGAACAAATGTTAGCTTGGTTGGTGTAAGAAGCAGTGTTGTATATTCAACAAGCCTGTTTTTTTCACTCTTACTCAAAACCTTTTTTAGTTCTTCACGGAAAAAATTGTTCAGGTATTGTGATTTCAATGCCAACAACATGGGCTTATGAGTTTCTGCCATTGCTTTGAAAACAGTCTCAAAGAGATTTATTATATCAAGCAGATTCTTAGGTAGAGATGTTTTCAGTTTTATTTTAATATCATCATATGGCAAACGATAGACTGCATCCAGAATATTAAAGAATTTCTGATTGTATTTGCCTTGGTTGAATTCAGCCATCATCAATTTAATGGTTTGCTCAATCACATCTTTATTATGGCAATGCATGTTTGGCTCGCCAGCCCCATAACCAAGAAACGAGGAAATTTCATATTTAGTTATAGGAAGTTTGGTATGCCGAAAAGAATAAGCGCTCAAATATTCCCAGAAAGTGCCTTTGTTTCTAGTACCCAGATTGATGAAAGGCTTCATGTTCTATTAATAAAATTCTTGATCTTTATATTTCCTTCTATTACTCTAAGTTTATCATTGTTCTGAAGATAATCCTCTCGAGAATATCCAAGAATCATCAGTTCATCATGTTTTTGATAGAAAATCGAATTATTCTCACTGCCCAAAGATACAAACAAGTTTTCACCAATAGTTTCAAAGGCAGAATATTCCAGATTATAACCGCTTGGCGAACAGGAAGAGATTGCAACCACATTCTGCGGTCTTGCAGGTTTGATCTCGTGAATCAATGAGGCCTGGAACATTTTTACCTTCCTCTCAACTTCATCAAACGTAGCCAAATCCTGCACATCAGGAAATACTGCTTGTCTTATATCCTTATCAAAATACGCCCAGGAATAAAGAGGATCAAATGGATAAACGCCTGTTCCTTGGGGATCAAAGCCGAGAGTTTTATTATCAGATAATCTGATTTCGTAAAGGCCATTGTCTCCTCTCTTGAATCTTGCAAGATCATACTCTTTTTCAGTCTTTTCAGGATCACCTTCTAACATAGGATGATTAAAGAATGCATTCAATTTTTCATCAAATCGTATATGTCCTTTGAAATCTATTTGATCAAGAAGTGCATTTAACGTCTGATCATGTCTTTTCAGATCGCCACAAAATATATAGTCGATATTATCAACACCAACATGGTTGAACAATTTGACTATATCCCTGACGTTTTGCTTGCCTTCCTCAGTCAGATCAGTATCAGAAGGTCCAAAACCTTGTTTGTTCTGGACTGATTCCTGGTGCCTGACAAAATACGTTGTCAACAAAGGAGCTTCAATTTTAACCATGATGTTAAAGCAATAGAATGAGTTTATAAATGTTTTGTTTTTACCACTCAGAAGTAGATAAATAACCACCAATAGAATCAATATCTACCCATACCAGGGATGATATTCCTAATGCCGCCAAGAGGTTTCTCCATATCACCCGCGTATCTAGGAATTATGTGATAATGCAGATGGTCAATTGTCCTGCCAGCAGCAGGCCCATCATTATTGCCTGAGTTGAAATCTCTTGGCTTTAAATCAATAGCAGGATGTTCCAGCATCAATCGAAGATACACTTCTGATTTCTTGTTATACGGACTCTCTAACAGATTTTCATAGACCTTGGCCTTGTCAGCCAGTTGAACGATCTTCCACGTATGATCTATGGCTTGCTGCAGATTCGCCCACTCTTCATTAGTAAGATCCAAAAGCGAGACAATATGTTTCTTAGGGATTATTTCTACATGACCTGGAGAGACTGGAAAGAGGTCAAACCTAGAATAGAAATGTTCATTCTCGTTGATAATATTCACCTTCTTCTCATAGATTTCACAAAAAGTACAACCCTCCATGGAAGAGGGGAAGTAAAGCTAATATATAATATTTACTCATCGAAGAAACATTCGTGGGCAGCCAAAGCGCTGGAAAATCACAACATGGCCAGGCGAGCCAAAGGCAAGTAGGATTCCGTAAAGGAATCCGTCTGTGCCAATGTTGTTGTGATTTTTCTATCACCATTTAATAAAATACATCCCCCCTTCATCTCCCTTTGGTAAAATATATAAATCAGTACAAGAAACTTCAATCGGGGTGATCAATATGGATTTAAAATCAACTATCAGAACAGTGCCCGACTTTCCGATCAAGGGTGTTATGTTTAGGGATATTACAACGCTTCTAAAGCATCCAGAGGCCTTCAAGCAGACCTGCGATCAATTCTACGAAAGATACAAGGATATGAAGATAGACAAGATTGCGGGTATCGAGAGCAGGGGTTTTATCTTTGGCTCTGTGCTTGCCTACAAACTAGGACTAGGTTTTGTGCTGATAAGAAAGCCAGGCAAACTGCCTGCAGAAACCGTCAAGGAAGAGTATGAGCTGGAGTACGGCAAGGATGCAGTCGAGGTCCATAAAGATGCTATCCTGGAAGGTGACAAGGTGTTGCTTGTAGACGATCTGATTGCGACCGCAGGTACCGCGGGGGCCTCAGCTAAGTTAATAAGAAAAATAGGAGGAGATCTTATCGAATGTTCTTTTGTAATCGAATTGCCAGATTTAGGAGGTAGAAATAAATTAGAAAAGCAAGGATTGAAAGTTCATTCTATGATTCAATTTGAGGGCGATTAGTTTTTTTATTTTATTTATTTTACTTTCGGTACGATTCAATCTGTCAAATACAATTAAGGGATATTCTTTATATCCGCGACTATCTAAAAGTTTCCTGCGTTCTTTATAATAACTTTTTAGAGTCTCGTTTTTACCACCATACTGTATTGGAGGATGATATTCAATAAAGACCGTTTTTTTAACAAAGAAATCAATATGATGATTATATAAATGAAAATGCACGTTTTTCCCTTCTATCGGTTTTTCCATCAATCCGTTTTCAACTAACAACATACATAATTTCATTTCATTGAATGAATCAAAAAAACAATCCATAAATCTATAAGGGTAATGCCTTCTTCTACTTTCTCTTGCCAATTGGGCAAGAGGGTATAAAGCGTGGGCTTTTCTTGACATTTCTTTAAGTTGATTAGGATGTTTTTCCATGCATTTCAGGGATGCATTAAATTGATGTTTGTAGAAGGTCCCTTCACGTTTCATAGTATTGTGAGCTTTTTTCATATTTCTTCTAGAGTGTTCAGGATTAATTTCATGTAATCTTCTGGCTATTTTTGAAAAATATTTAGAATTCCCTCGAAGTCTTTCGGCATTTTTCTTTCCTTGGATCGGCCCATATTTCTTTCCCAATTCTCTCCCCAACCAGGGATGTTTTTGTTGTGCGATTTTACCTGCCTTGCTGTAAAGGCCAGGATGTTTGGAAATAGCCATCTTTTGGTTTTTCTTTGCCATGATGCAGTATTTATACCATTTTACTGATTTTCTAATAAAGCGAGTTCCAATTAATAAATGAAGTTTGGCAGCTATATCTTCAATTGAAAAACCTAAATCTAAAAGAAGTTCAACTTTATTTCTCATTTTGATATGATTTTTATCTTTTTTCATTTTGAAATCATCAATTAACTTCTTGGATTTCAAATGCAAGAAAAATTGATAAAAATAATAAAATAGAGAATATTAAAGTCTTACGTGTACATGTCCAGTGTTTCGGAAAAACCGAATAAATTTTAGAGTTATGACAATTAAATGAATAAATTGAGAAAAAAAATTCAGGACGCCACAAAGTCTTCCACATGATAGATTTTGAAGGGGAATAAACACTTAATGCTTCCAACACCCCGCCAAATACCATTTAAAAGTAGTGAACAAACAACAAATTTATAAAATATCCTGCATTATTCTCTAGAAAATGTACTACCTACCTAATAATCCACGAGTTGCTAATGTTCGACTGAGTCAGATGCTGCGAGCCTTTAAACTTGCACCAGATCTCGAAAGACTAAATGACCAATCATTATCACAAGATATTTCTGAATTCATTGGTGTGGCAGCAGCATCGATTGCAACAAGCATGAACCAGATCATCTATAGTGCAATATTAGATTATGCGGCTGATGCCACAGCTGTCCAGGTTAAAACCTCTATAAAAATAGACCGGCCAGATTCAGGAAGGTTACAGCAATCCCCACAAAGGGACAAGCTCAGAAAGTTCCTGCAGACAGTTCTTGGAAAAGAAAAGCTTCCAGAAACAGTTGATTTCAAATTCATAAAACACCTGCCATATGACAATACCAAATCTCCTTTTGAAGAAAGGCTGGTTGAATTTCAAAAAACTGATTATGCCCAAGGCTTGCTCACATTCCTTACAATCGATGCAGGATATGGTGGACACCGCCCAGAGAATCTTTACTTGTTTCCTGATGAAATAAAAAAGATTGAGCTCGTAGCTGCCAAGAATGAGGAGTTCACACAAATAGGAAACCTGAACAGCGAAAGAAACTTTGAATTGGAAACTCCCTTAACAGCAGAATCACACTATGCAAGATTCAGAGGCCTATATCCTAACTATTCAAATCTCTCAGAACTGCCCAATAAGAAATGGAAAACAGAAGTTGAGAAACTCATAGAAGAAATCTGGGTTCCAGAAAAAGGTGACCTCTTTGAAACAAAATATAGCCCATTCCTATCTCAACTTGTTTCGTGTTCAGGCTTTGTGCTGCATAGAGGCGACACAGAAACACTATATGAGTTTACCAAAGAGCTGGAATATGAGCTGCATATTCCTAACAACATAAAAAAACTTGATAATCGTTATATTTTCTCAGCATATGCCCTTACCAAATATCTAAAAGAACCAAAGAAATTCGAGAAAGGTATTATTCCACATACAGGATCAGATATTATAAGAACACTTTCTAAGGCATAAATAACATTTAATCTAATAACCCAAAGACACTAGTAGATAAGATCCTTGACTACATCTTGGATAGCCTGATATTTCAACATAGGAGATTCAAATCTGTCTACTGCAAAAGCAGGAATGTCTTTTAGGAGAGGATAGACAAGCCCATCCAGTTCAGGAGTCTTTTCTCTTCCCGGACCTGAAAAAAACATCATGTCCAGGATTGACAGAGGATTGGCTTCTTCAATCTTATTACCCTGCAATTTCTTTTGCATATAGAATATGGCAATCGTTCTATAAATATCCATGGGATCTTTTAACAAGCCATCAAAGTCATAATGCACTCTATTATCACCTTTTCTTCTCACTGCAAAAAGACCTTTATTATGATAGTATAATGTTTGTGAGTCTTGAATGTGGGTTGAAAACCATCCATCCACAACAAACAAATCACCTATAGCGGATTTTCCTGAATTCATATCTCCAACAAGAATAATACTCCCCTTACCTCCAACAACAGTATCAGCATACGAGCTAAATACCCCTATGTCAGCCAATCTTATAAAAGTTTCATTTTTAAAATGATATGGCTGATGATTCAATTCTTCCAGTATTTTCCTGTCTTCTTCCTGCATAGACAAGGGGAATATCAACTCATATTTAAGCTTTCAGTAATCTTTAAATAATTCAGTTGATTACATGTTCTTATGATTATAACCATATGCGCAAGCTATGCCTTCCTTGACAAAATCATTGAGATCAAGAATATCCTTAAAGAGAGAGGCCACGAGGTCTATATTCCCACTATTGAGGATGTGGATGACGAGTTCAAGCTGAAAAAAGAGAAAGAGGATTTCAAGGGCGACCTTATGAAAGTCCATTTTCAAAAGATAGAGATGTCTGATGCAATTCTTGTTTTGAACTATGATAAGGAAGAGAAAAAGAACTATATCGGGGGCAACACGTTTCTAGAGATGGGCAAGGCCTTTGATGCTGAACTGCCAATCTTCATCATGAATCCCGTCCCAGACATCCATTATAAGGATGAGATTGCAGCTATGAAGCCAGTTGTATTAAACGGCAAATGGGAGATAATGGAAGAAGTGCTAAAGAATCCTCCCAATAAAAGCTATTATTAGAGAATTCCGTCCATATTCTTAAGATATGAACATTTTGTTCCCCAGACCTTAGGCACAAATTCTCTGGCAACAGACGAGAGGTTCTCAATACCTTCTAAGATACCGGGATTTTGCATATCTGATTCGAGATCCTTGCTCGGATCGTAACAGATGAATGGAAGCACGTCAGGAGAGATGGAAAGAAAGAAGCTTACATCCTTTTTTGAAAGTTCCATCGGCGTTACACTACTTGTTGCTTGACTATCATCTGCCAGAGTATATGTCATCTTGTTCTCTTTTTCATCAAGAGTAACCTTGATCGGACCAAAACTATATTCTTTTGTCCAGATCCTATGCCTGACATAAAAATCAATATTCATGACGTGTCTGTCACCCTCGCCATTTAATTCATGAAAATAAGATACAAGACCCAACGCCCTAAAATAGCTGGTTGACCTATCTGGCTCAGAATAATTACCTTCATCACTCTTGTCATTCAATTTATGGACATGCAGCACAATCTCTTTTGAGTGGTTTATGTTGTCGGGGTAATGAGTGTGCGAAACAAGATATTTTTTCAGATCAAATAAAATGTTGTCGTGATCGCCACCCCCATCCCTGTAATGAATCAGATCATCCATAAACTTCTGATTAATTTCACAGTGTTGAGTTGCATCCATTTGATGCAGTACTTTTAATTGTTCTGATAATTCCGATATTAATCCATCAATAGCAGCTGTATCACGTAGACCCACATTTTTATAGAGTTCTTGATTTTCTTTTGGAGCAGCTAGGCTCCTGTAATCGTTCTCCTCAACATCAAATATTCCAAGGGTTTCTGTAAGATAAGCAGTTTCAGTCTGGATAAACATCCACATCAATGTGTTCATACCTTCATTGCTGGAGAAATGCTTATGTAATGATAGAACCTGACGTTCACAATTATTAATCCTATTCAACCAACTTGGAATCGAGATAAAAAGTGTCGGCAATAGATGCTTCTTGTCAGCTTTAAGAACAGCTGTTATTTCTTTGAAAGAGGGGAATCTGCTCATTCTCAATCAGGAATATTAAAAATAAAAGAAATTATCTCTTCAGGCATTCACAAGACTTGAATCCTTTATTCAGTGCTTTTGCCTTTGACTTGAAGACCATCTTCTTTTTGGGCTTGATGTTCTTTGCAAAGGGGCAGCTGGAATTATGGACTTTCTTACCTGTCTTTGAAGCCACAAAAGTTTTTTGAGCTGTAACCAACACTTTCTTGACAACTTTAGAAGTTTTTTTCTGGCTCAAGGTCTTGACTCTTTGATAGAGTTGTTTTTCTTGCCGCCTTGTGTCTCTAAGAACTTCATTCAGATGCTGGTTGGTCTGCTTAAGAGCAGCCATCTCGCTTTTTAAGTTAATAACATCCTCTCTGACCAGATTAAATGATGCTACAAGGTTTTTTTCAAGTTGATTCATAATATCTACCTCCTTCATAACTAATTTTATTGAAAAAGAATTTCTCCTTTATAAAGATTTCGATTTATAACCATTCGATAGTAGTAAAAATACAATATTATAGAAACTTTTTTAAAACTGATAAGATTCTCGTCTACAGGTGATAATCAATGAAAATATTTTTAACCGCAATATCAGAAGCTGACAAAAAAGGATTTATCCAGGAAACCATCAGGGTTGCCAAGAAAAACGGCATAAACATAAAATATATATCTCTCGGAGACCTGCTGATGAAGCAACTCGAGTCTGACCTCGGAGTTACTTTTGTGAAAAAAAATGTCCTGAACATAGACCCTTCATTCAGGGCAGTTGTGATGAGAAACATCATAAAAGACCTCAAAGAAGAGATGAAAAAGCATGAACATGTAATCGTTGCAGGCCACGTTACGTTCTGGTGGAAGCAAAACTTCTCAAATGCATTCAATTGGAAATACCTTAAAGACATCAAACCAGACATGTTTATTACTCTTATCGATAATTCAGAAAGGATACAAAGAAAGATGGCTGCATCTGAACAATGGGCAGACCAAAAAGTACATAAGCATCAGATCCTTTCGTGGCAGGATGTCGAAGTCAGTGTGACCAAAGGCATGTCAGAACTGATGGGTAAACCCCACTTTATTCTGCCAAG
This sequence comes from uncultured Methanosarcinales archaeon, assembly GCA_964647565.1. GTDB lineage: Archaea > Nanobdellota > Nanobdellia > Woesearchaeales > CAZYIM01 > CAZYIM01. The sequence continues at coordinate 26,689 of CAZYIM010000008.1, read as the reverse complement.
ATCTGAATCCAGAGATCTGCTCTTCAAGCTAATGTTCAAACCCAAGATAGAGCTGGTATATGCAAGCTTCCCTATGAGCAATATCAAGAGTAAAGCAGATGCAAAGAAAATTGATGATTTCATTGTAGAGCTTAACAAATATTTCGCTGTACTAAATCCGAGAAGTATAGAGTTGTCTAAAACTTTCAACGATGCACAGGCAGCCCAGACAGTTCAGAGAGATTTGAAATGGTTTACAGGCAAATCAAGGAAGATAATTGTCTATTTCCTGCCAACCCTTGTTTTCTCAGCAGGCGTCTTGACTGAACTGACTCATGCATTCCAGACCACAAAAGATGTCTGGATGATATGCCCAGACCGCTTCTACGGACCATTTGAGAAACACATGATAAACAAGTTCTTCTTTACAGAAAAGGACTTCTTCAAATTCCTAAAGAAGAAAGGCTACAAGAAGCATAATATAAAAGTTTAAATAGAGCGAAGGATAATCCACACTATGGGGATTAAGCTACCAAATCCAGACTCTTGGAAACGTTCCTATAAGAGAGAGATTTCTCTTCTAGGTGCTGATGTCTCTTTGATTGGAAGAAAGAAATATTTCTCAGAAGCAATTGAGTCAGATTTCAAAGGCCCTTATGAAATGATCATTGTCGGATCAGTCATTGTTCCAAAAGACCAGGATGAACTTATCGTAGAATGCCTAAGAAAGAAAGGTTTTGATTTCTATAAGAAGCTCTATGATAAAACTATAAGACAATGCAATCTGCTTTTAGACACAGTGCAGAAAAATATAAGAAATCCTGATCTCCTTGAAGCCATTTTATTATGCTTCGAGGAATTCTATAATGCAGTCTCTTTTTTCTGGCTTCCCTGGTATGTCACAGAATATAATCTGATATTCGAAGGGGTAGATTATGATGAAAAAAAGATAGAGAAAATCCTTCTTTTCAATCTTAGAAAAGATTATATTCAACAGGAAAGATTTGAACTGCTAAAGCTGGCAACCAAAAAGAACCAACCGAATTTTCAGATGCTGCTTAGAGAACATCATAAGAAATTCTCCTGGCTGTCTCAAAAGTTCTTCAACATGGAAGATGAGTTGCCAATTGATTATTTTCAAGAAAAAATATCTGAAATTGAAGATCCCGAAGAATTGTTAGAAACTAAAAAGAAAGAGGAAGAGCATGAAAGAAAAACAACAGAGCAATTAATCAACCAGTTAGATGATGAGTCAAAAGAGAGAATAAAACTTGCACAAGATTATGGCTACCTGCTAAACTGGAGTGTGGAGACCATCTATAAAGCCTGTTTCATCTTCAACCAGATCCTAAAAAGAGCAGAGGTAGATCTTGGCATCAAGCTAAAGGATATGAAATATCTTACAAGCCAGGAGATCATAGCCTTAAAAAAGATTGATAAACAACACTTAGAACTGAAGAAAAAAGGATATGGCTATGTCAGAACTGGTGTCAAACCCATTCTATTGCTTGGAAAAGAGTTCAAACAGTTTCAGAAATGGTCAGAAACGCTTACAGCAGTTGATAAAGAGATTTCTGAAATTAAAGGTAAGGGTGTCTTTGAAGGTGTTGTAAAAGGACAGGCAGTCATAATCAATGAGGATGCAGACCTAAAAAAGGTCCAAAAAGGCGATATAATAGTCTGTTCAATGACCTCGCCCAATTTTGTTATTGCCATGGAAAAAGCAGTGGGCTGGGTAACTGATGAAGGCGGCCTAGTATGCCACGCGTCTGTTCTTGCAAGAGAGATGAAAAAGCCCTGCATTGTCGGCACCAGGATCGCCACAAAGGTAATCAAAGAGGGAGATACAATCCAGATAGATTCAAAAAAAGGAACTGTTAAGAAAATCTAGTTACTCCTTTGGGTTCGACGTTCTTTTATTAAAGCTTCAACTTTTTTGGCTTGTTTTATGTATTTTGATACCGCCCTGTATTCACCAATCTTAGTGCCAATCTTGGTGACCAAAGCTGTACCCGCGCCATAACCGAGAATCTTTAATGAATCAGAATTTTGTAGTTTGCTAGCGCCCATCATGACTAAAGTCATGAATCCAGACCATTGATTAGAATCGTTTGCCAATACCCCCTTCAGACTTTTTTTAGTGTCGTCTTTCCTATCAGAGATATTGAAATGTTTTCTCAATTTCCTGTAACCTAGCAGATAACGTGCAGATGATTTAAGTGCAGCTTCAAGATTTTCATACTCCAATATACCTTGTGAAGTTCTTGGACCTACTCTTGTTTTTTTCTTGAGAACACTGCGGGGTAAAAACCTATCAGCAATATCTAAAGTATCATCACTTAAAGCATACTCCAGAGACTGGAGTTTACGATTGGTTATTTCCTTTGCATGCCATGCAGAATATAGTAATAATCCCAGACCAGTTACACTTGAAGCTATGTATTCAGGCATCATTTTAATTTAGGTAATCTGCTATTTTTTATAATACTTTCCTATCAGAGTATGTCTTTTCCCTGGTATACAGCCACATCTCCATGCCTGTCCAGCATCAATGATACTGCCTTTGCCTTGACTCGGTCCATCTGCCTGTAAGTATTACCGATGAAATGCTGCTTGTCCTGAAGGATCTTCTCAAGATCTGTTTTTTGAATATCATACTCCATGAAAAGGGGATCTAGTGCAAGTTTCTGGACAAGCCAGGGATCTTCACCTTCTTCCCTCATCTTCAATGCTTCTTCAACTGCATACTTCTTGATAATCTTGTGAGCCTCTTCTCTGCCCATACCCTTTTTTACAGCTGTCATCAATATCTCAGTTGTAGCAAGGAAAGGAAGATACCTGTCAAGCTCCTTGTCAATAACAACTGGATAAGCACCCATCTCCCTCAGCACAGTAAGAGTGGTCTCGCATACAGCCTCTGAGGCATAGAAGATGTCAGGATCAATAACCCTCCTAACTATGGAACATGAAACATCACCCTCTTCCCATTGGTCACCTGAAATCCTTGAAGCACCATCAGCATACATCTTGACTAACTCTGAAGAACCGCATATCCTTTCAGAGCTTCTTGTGTTCATCTTGTGCGGCATAGCTGTCGAGCCCACTTGTCCGTCTTTAAAACCTTCTGTAACAAGCTCATAGCCAGACATCAATCTCATACCCTTTGCAAAGTTCTCGCATGAAGAAGTCAATTGTGCAAGCTTGTTTGCAAGGCTATAGTCGAGCGATCTTGGATAGACCTGGCCAGGAGAGTCAAGCAGACGTTTGAAGCCAAAGTGATCTGCTACCATCCTGTCAAGTTTTTCCGCCTTGTCATAGCCGCCTAAAAGAGTGACCTGATCAAACTGGCTTCCCACAGCACCTTTTATGCCTCTAAAAGGCATATTCTCAATAAAGGTCTCGAACTCTGGAAGATGCAACAGCAATTCCTCAGCCCACATTGAAAACCGTCTTCCAAGAAGAGTAGGCTGGGCTGGCTGGTGATGAGTCCTGGCTGTAAGAATAATAGGCTTGTATTCGTCTGCACGCCTGATGAACTTGTCAAGGATTGCTACATATTTTCCAAAGATGATCCTGGCAGCCTGCCTGTTCTGGATCAGCTCTATATTATCAGTCAGGTCCCTGCTGGTCATGCCCTTGTGGATGTGCTCACCTGCTCCAGACACCTCAACATAGTGCTCAATCTTGGCCTTGATATCATGCCGCCTTTTGGCTTCTATTTCTGCTATTCGATTCAGATCCAAGCTCCCAAAGGATCTCTCATACTTCTCGATGTCCTCTGAAGGAATATCAACGCCAAGCTCTTTTTGTGATTTCATCACTGTAAGCCATAGCTCTCGTTCCAAGAGGTTCTTCTCATATTCCTGGAATATGCCATTCATCTGATCTGTTGCATATCTCTGAGAAAGTACATTCAAATTAGTTATCAATTTCACCATATTAAACCACCCAGGTTATGGTAGTTGGGTAATTATAAAAACCTTTTGCTTAAACAACATCTAATTTTATAATTACTAAATAGTGATAAAAACATCGAAAACTTTAAAAAGGGATGACGATTTTTCCAACAAATGAAAAGCGGAAAAGAGTTAGTACAACAAGCCTTAGATGAATTGAATCACACCCCTTTTGACCAGGGCAATTTCAGCCCAAGATGATACAAAGATTACGGCTGCCACATCTTTATCGGCAGATATGTCCAAGATAATGGCTCAGAACAATACGCCACATTGGATGCAATCTGTCCAGTCCTATATGATACATTAGATAGATCATTGAAAGATCTTTGCAGCTCTGTCAAGCTGAACCAGAAAATTCTATTAAGCAAGAGCCCAGGAAAATACCCTGGCCCAGATATAACTGATTTCGAAGCCTTGGCACCAGGCACATTCATGCCATTTGAACAAGAGGACATGATCAACCTCAGAAAGATGTATGAAAGCAGAGCAGACATGAAAGCATTCCCAAATCCATTTGAGAATCAGCCATAGATAGGAAAATAATTCTTGAATTTATATTATCAACAAAGAACCTGCAATAATAAGCACTATAGCTATTATCTTCCTGATAACCAATGTTCTTGTAAGATCTTCTTTTATGAATTTAGGTTTGAACAAAGTTACAAAGGTTGCAAATATAAAGACTAGCAGAGGTTTGGTCTGGGTCAATGCACTAACAAGGGCTATTGGACCTGCTGAGATGGCCAGGAGATTCAGAATATAACCTCCTTGGCTTATAATATCAACAATAAAGAAATGTTCTATAGCCTTCAGCTGGTTCCTGCGTATACGATGGATAACCAAGAACACTATCGAAGGTATTAACGTCCCTAATCCTATCCAGAAGAAAACAGGCCAGAGTTCTGCCTGTAAAGTTGCCATCTTGATAAATAAAGCTCTGAAGGCAAAAATCAAGGTAGACAATATTACAATAAAGAGTAAAGGATTCAAGGTTATCTTGTGGTTGCCTTTCTTATATGAAAGTATGAACGAGCCTGCAATTATGAGCAGTATCCCAAGATAAATCAGCTTGGAAAAGACTTCCCCTAAAAAAGCCCATGAGAGAAGAGCAACAAAAATAGGTGCTATCGAGTAAAGAGGCATCATCTTTGAGACATCCTCATCCTGTATAGATTGATAGTAGAACCAGACCCCTATTACCTGGCACGAACCTGCTGCAAGCGCAAGAATGATCATGTCAACAGGCAGCGAAATTGGTCCTTTAACCATCGATATTATACCTAGAACAATAAATGATGTGATACCCGAGACTGCTGCCGCCAGATATGCATCCTTAGCCTCCTTAGACATCACGAATTTATCTAGAATATTGACTACAGCCCAAACAACAACTGCACCCAGACAGTATAAAACCCATGACATGAATAGTTCCTACACAGCTATGTTTATAAAGTTTATGAGCATTAAAATGCTTAAAACTGCACCAAATTGTTCTGTTTTGACTAAAATATCCTCGTTTTTTCTATTATTTCAATAAAATTCTTGAGAAAAGTTTTATATCTCTAATCCCACATAATATATTCAAAGGTGATAAAAATGAACAGGAGACTAAAACATATTATTTTATCAACATTGTTCCTGGCAGGCTCAGCAGGCGTATGGATGGCATGCGAACCTAACGAAGAATCTACAGAAGAACCTGTACAAACAGAAGCAGTTGAATCATCACCATACTCATCACCATATGCAACCTCTGAATTTATCAGCACTAAAGAAAAGATAGATAACGCCAAATTGATAGCTGTAAATTATGGAGATGTGGGTTACAACTATAATTCGACAGCAGGATCCCACACATACCAGATGGCAAGATTTGAAACAACAGAAGGCAAAATAGACCTATTAATTCCCTACTCAGAATCACTAGAGATAAACAGTAGATATGGATTAGAATATGAAACCCTGAATCCAGATAAGCCTTATACTGCAGAAGAGTTTGTAGAAAGGTTTCTGCAAAAAAAGGGCTGGATACAAGTAGAACCTATGCCAAATAACAACCTTTCCTCAACACTCGATGGAATATTGACCAACCTCACAGAATATGAAGACTTAAGGTGATCATCCTGCAAGACCTATATCAAAGAGTCACCAATTACAAGGAAAGACTTTATGACATCGGAGATAAAGTCAAGAACTTCGGACATAGAGCCAAGTATCTAGGTCTTGTAACAATCCCGTTCTTAGTAATTTCAACCCCAGCTTACGCAGGTAATGGCGATGATGGCGGGCTTAGTCCTGCTGTCATTGCGGCCATTGCCGCAGCAAGTTCGTCAAGTGCATACTGGCTGCTTCGTAACAGAGATGACGAAGATGAAGAGTAAAACAGAAATTAGATATATTTTATAGCTTTCTTGAATAATTCTTTAGAATCAGAGAACGTTAATCTTTGAGTAACTTCTTCAGCAATATACCAACCATCAATTTTTGAGTCAGAATCTTCCGGTGTCAAATCTGTTTTATTAGTTTCAATCAGGTAAACTGATTGTCTGGCCGTTTGGCCAGCTCGTTCTTTTTTCTTAGAATTATAGATGAATTCGTGAAAAATAGGTGTTTCAATAACTAAATAATCTGACGGAACTAATCCGGTTTCTTCCTTCACCTCTCTGGCTAAAGTTTGTCTGCTAGAAGATTCATCACCGTCTTTTCCGCCTGCTATAAAAGAGATGTTACCTGTTTTTTTATTATGAATCAAGAGAAATTTGAATGGATTTCCTCTTTGAAATATAATTCCTATGACTCCATTGTAATTTTCGGACATTATCTTAATCATAAATCTTTAATTATATAAATCTTTGGCCTCTTTAAAACAGAAAACAATTTAAACATAGTTCAATAACTTTTCTCTACAATGGATGTCGAAGAAAGATTTAATCTTATCAAGAGAAATACTCAGGAAATAATCACAGAAGATGAGTTTAGAGCGCTGCTCAAGAAAAAGGAAAAGCCTTCTGTCTATCTTGGCACAGCCATCACAGGCAGACCACACGTAGCTTATTTCCTCTGGGTACTCAAGCTTGCTGATTTCTTAAAAGCAGGATTTAGAACAATCCTACTATTAGCAGACCTGCATGGGGCTTTGGATAACACACCCTGGGATCTACTTGAAAAAAGATTCGAATATTACAAGATTGTTGTTCCTGCAATGTTCAAGTCAATCGGCGCAGATATAAACAACTTTGAGATGGTCAAGGGATCTGATATTCAGAAGAATGGAAAATATTACTATGACGTACTTAGGATGTCAACCTATGCTTCTGTTCACGATTGCATGAAGGCAAGCTCTGATGTTGTAAAACAATCTGACAACCCCAAGCTTTCTGGTCTCATCTATCCCATCAAACAGGCACTTGATGAGGAATATCTCGGTGTAGATGTCCAGTACGGCGGCGTTGACCAAAGAAAGATTTTCATGTTTGCCAGGGAGTACAATCCTAAGGTTGGTTACAAGAGCAGGATTGAGGTAATGACACCTATAATACCCGGCCTGATTGGAGAGAAGATGTCTGCATCTGTCGCAGACTCCAAAATCGATCTGCTTGACTCTGAAGAAGATATTAAGAAAAAGCTCAACAAGGCATTTTGCCCTGAAGGAGAAGTTGCAGAAAATGGAATATTAAGTTTCATCCAACACATCCTTATGGTCATAAAAGATGACAAAGGAGAGGATTTCCTTATTGAAAGACCTGAAAAGTTTGGCGGTAACTTGACTTTCAAGAACTATCAAGAACTGGAAGATGCATTTGTCGCTAAGCAACTGCATCCACTTGACCTGAAAATGGCTTTAGCCAAGGAGATCAACAAACTATTGGAACCTGTTAGAGAGGCTATAAAAGGTCATGAAAAGTTGATTGAAGAAGCCTATCCCCAATAAAATTACTACTCCCAAGTCAATATCTTGGAAAAATATATAAATATAGATGCATTTCCGAGATCTATGAAGAAAATATTTCGCAAAGCAGCTAGTTGGCTATCACTTTTAGCACTACCATTCATGCTTAATTCTACAGCAAAAGCACAACAACCAAACCAAGCTATCGAAGAGAGGGAAAACTGGTTTGTCTATTATGCTAATGATCACCAATACAAGGCAAATACTCAAAAATGCCATGAGGAACTCGAAGAGATTTTTAATGAACTTACAAGCAACAACATTGTAAAACCTGAGAATTTTTATGTGCACGTACCAAGGCCAGACACAACTGTCATTGGTAACGTGCCTATTTCAGGAGATGCAACTTATGCAAGCCTGGATTCCAGCATAAACGAGATTGCAGCTATAATGGAGACCAATGGCAAATGGAATGTCGTCTTAGGTCCGATGCTACTTACCAACGGCTATGGCAAGTTTGACAAGGACAGTCAATCCTCATTTAAAGGTTACACTTATGTCAATGGTTTGGTCACTCCTACAGAGAGTCCCATATTTGACAATGATCTTCTGGAAAGCGAGGATTATACTGAATCTCTTGTAGTCTATGGCGGCAGCCAAAGGAATGTAGGATTAGATATGCCCTGGATCAACTGGAGCCTGGGAGAGAATGGCGATCCAGCCAAAGGAATAGTCTATACAGCAACTCCAGACAGAGTGAAACTTCCAGGTCACTTAGTTCTACATGATCCAGACACTACAGCAACCAAGAAACTCATCTACAAGATAGAATACCTTTTAAAACCAGAATTCGATAGTGACAGAGATGGACGCGTAGATCCAGCCAAGAGAGCTGATTTTCTCGATAAGGTGCTTAATGATTCATCGCACACAGCACTTATATCAGATGAGGCAATCAAAGCAGAGATATATGGTTTTGATGTAGACAAGAACCAAAATAATTTTAATGATATCATTTTCGCATTTAAGAAAAACGGCAGCTATAAAGCAGCCATCGCAGTAGACATGGGCGATGTTGACCTGAACACCCTTAACTTAGAAGATCTGCAAGTCAATGGTCTGGATGAAGACAACCAGGGAGGCTTTAAGGGAGTGGACTGGAATCGGAATGAAATCGATGATGTTGTACATTACCAGTGGAAAAGCGGAATTGAAATATATCCCATCTCACCAATAGATATCGAAGTTGCAGAACTCTTCCAAAAACTTAAAGATCATGCAAAAGTGGTCATACCACTTATAGGTTCTGATTTTGGAGGCGACTTCCTGGATAATTTCTATGGAGACGGCATAGCTGCATTTTCATTGGCACCACATAATGACTGGCTAATGTATCAAAATGATCTTCCAAACATGTTCCTAAACTCCATAAAAAAGACAGGTGACTATTTTGACATAGATACTAACACAGATGGTGCTGTAACTGCTTTAGAGTTGATCAACAAGTTCGCAGCTATCGGTCCAAGAAAATTCACCTATCCAATCACAGGTACCAAATTAACATACAATGCAAATATGTGTGTCAATGCTGACGGAGACAGGGAATATACGCTTTTGAATAATCTTGCAGGAAGCAGTGATGAAACAGGCCTGGCAAACCTCATCTTGTGGACCTACGAAATACCTGTTACAGGCGTTGATGGCGAGGATCATCAGATGCCAAAGAATTTCTTATACCAGAACTATCCCAATCCATTCAACAACACAACCAAGCTGATGTTCGAAACCTCAAAGTCAGGCGCAGCAAAACTCGAGATCTATAATACTGCAGGACAAAGGATAAAGACTGTTTTTGATAAATATGTTCAGCCAGGCAAACACCAGGCTACCTGGGACGGAACTGACAGAGCAGGCTCACATGTCGCATCAGGCATCTATACTTCTAAATTGACTTCACCGAACGGAGTCAAGACTAAACGTATGGTACTGATTAAATAATCTTAAAATTCTTTCTGATTAATGTAGAAAAAATTACAGAATTCTTTATTAATTTTGAAGTTGATATAATTGTTTCGAAATTTTAACAAACTTTATAAACCATCTGATAGCAGAATAGAACACGAGGTGATTATTTATGGAAGAAGAAACTATTCCACCAGAAGAAAATGAAGAGGAGATCTCACCACCTTCAGAACCTGAAGTTACCGAAGTAGAAGAGCCTGCCCCTAGCCAAGAAGCAGAGGCAGAACCAGAAGAAGCAGAAGCTGAAACAGTTGAAGAAACTCCTGAAGAAGCAGAACCAGAAGAAGCAGCAGAAACAGAGATAGAACCTGAAGCTGAAGAAGCTGCTGCTGACGAAATCGCAGAAGAACCTGAAGCAACAGATGAAGTTACTGAAGAAGCATTTGAAGACGAACCAGAAGAAACAACCGAAGAAGAAGTAGAAACAGAGATAGAACCTGAAGCTGAAGAAGCTGCTGCTGACGACGTCGCAGAAGAACCTGAATCAGAGATAGTACCTGAAGAAGAAGCATTGGTAGAAGCAGAAGAAACTACAGCAGAAGCAGAGGTAGCTGAACCTGTATTAGAGGATACTGACTCAGAAGTTGAGGAAGATGTGACCTCTGAAGATAGCGCAGTTGAAGAACCGGTCGAGTCTGAACCCGAAGCTGAATCTTCAGAAGCAGATGCTGAAGAAGACAAGGATACAGTCTAGCATCTTTATTTTTTCTTTTTTTCTAAAAATTTAAATAACACAAGCTATTATCGCATTCTATGAACATCAAGAAGGAGGGGGATTTCTACCTGGTTGAATCATCTAAGAAAGGCAAATTCTACAAAGTTGATATTCATATGCCCTTTTGCGAATGCCCTGCATTCATCTTCCGGATGAAACAACAGAATGCAGAATGCAAGCACATTATTGCAGTCCATGAGTTTATCGCAAAACACGGGAGCGATGACAAAAAGGAAGATAAATACTCAGAGATCCTTGATTATGTCATGGCCAACCAACCTATTGAATCAATTCTAACCTTGAAAAAATTTGGTGAAGAAGATATAAATGAACTTATCAGAAGAGGTGAGTTAATAGAAGATCGAGGAATGATAAAGATCCTCTAATTCTTTAGAACTGAACATTCCTTGCATTTAATACAAAATTCAGACCCTTTCTTATCAGTCTCTTCAATAGAGCTGGAGAGATACATCACACAATTCTTGTCTTTACAATGCTTTAAGCCAAATAGATGTCCGAGTTCATGAAAGGATTCTTTAGCAGCCCTCTCAAAGAATAGATGTTTATCCTTATCCCTTAACCTGGCCAAGCCTATGATTGAAGAAGTCATAAATGAAAAACCTAAGACGAAGTTCATTTCATCAATGTACAGATCACCATCCATAACTCCTAATCCATAGAAGGCCTTGTGCTCCATGCAGATCTTTCTGACAATCGGCAAAAAATCTTCTGCATGACTCTGGTTTTCCCGTTTTCGACAAAGCGGAAGTAGGGTAGAACTGTGAATTATTACCCTTGATTCAAATCTAGTTTCTATTTCTTTTTTCAGATAACCGAGTAAGTTCTTTTCTTTGAGTTCAAATGGGATCAAGATGATCGTCTTCATTGTGACAAATTCTTAATAATCTCTTCTTTACTCAGGGTCTCTTCCTTTCCGCTTTTCATGTCTTTTAACTTAAACATCTTGCTCTTCAGTTCATCCTCACCAATGAAAATAACAAAAGGGATACCCAGGGAATTAGCATAATTCAAGTTCTTCGAAATACCTCTACCCATTATATCAACATCTGTATTTATACCCTCGCTCCTTAGGTTTTCTGCAATATCTAGTGACTCTTTCAATGTTCCGATCGGAATCAGATAAACCTGTGCGGTTGACTTGGAAAGCTCAATCTTCTTTTCTATCTTCATGGTCTCAAGGATTGGCTCAAGACCAAATGCCAGGCCTGTCGCAGGAAACTCCTTGCCAGAATCTATGAAGTCTCCAATCATCTTGTCGTATCTGCCACCGCCTGCTAAAGAGAAGTTGAGTTCTTTTTTCTTAGAGTAAACTTCCCAGACAGGACCAGTATAATAGCTAAGGCCTCTTGCTAAGGAAGGTAAAAAAACAACATTATCATAGGGCAAAAAACTTAAAAGAACCTTCATCTCATTCAATCCTTCATTTCCAGGAACAATCGTATCCAGTTTCTTAAGCTTCTCATCATTAGAACCCTGAACATTGATAAACTTCAGGACATTTTCAGCCTCTTCCTTGTCAAAGCCCTTGTTCATCATATCCTCAATCACACCTTTCTCTCCATATTTATCCAGCTTATCCACACTGACCAAGACACTTTCAACCAATTCAACAGAAATTCCTGCTTTTTCAACTAATGCAGAAAGAAGTTTTCGATTACTCACAAAGATGTTCACATCCAGATTCAGGGTTTCAAACACCTTTCTGGTTACATTGATGCACTCGGCATCAGCAGTCATCTCCTTACAGCCCACAATATCTGTATCGCACTGCCAGAATTCTCTATATCTGCCAGTCTTGATCGGACCATCCCTATAAACCCGGCCTATCTGATATCGTTTGAAAGGCATCTTTAGATTAGGGTTCATAGCAACAAACCGTGACATCGGCACTGTCAAGTCAAACCTCAGACCTAGTTTTCTGTCACCTTGATCAGAAAACCTAAAGATCTCCTTATAAGCATCAGATTCTTCACCTGCACCACCCTTGGCAGTAAGCGTCTCCCAGCGTTCTATAATCGGAGTCTCAAGTGGAACAAATCCAAATCTCTCGAAGATAGTCCTCAAACTATCTACAAGCTTCTGTCTTGCTATCTTATCCTCTGGGGGAAAATCACGGACCCCCTTTGCTAGTTGCATTGTCATAGTATTCACCTTCACATATTCAAGAAGGTTCTTAGGAAATTTACTTTCCTTGAACCTTAACGATCTTTGATTGCTAAAGATGCCGGCAATTTTTTAATTACTCAGCAATTTGGTTGTATTTTTGGAAACGTTTTTTTAATATGCCTGATTGCCTGTACATTATATGCGTTATGTTCATAATAAACAAATATTCATCAATGGTAATACCTGGAACATCATTGATATGATACAGTATTGAATGTTTCCTAAGCACTCGATATGATTTTTCTGTTTGCTCTATCTTCTGCCTGTAATTAAGTCCTGATATCTCCTCAAATACTCTCTTATTTCCTGGTATATATAGTTTTTCCTCTTTTGTTGATAACAACCTAAGACCGAACCTGTCAGGCGCCTTTAGGAACCAACCGTCCAACCAAAATTTAAAGATATTCGCATGCTGTATATACTTCTTATTTTTCTCGACGAATCGAACAGTTTTTTTAATGTCTTCATCACGTTCATATGGCAATCCCGGGATTAGCTCAATTTCACTGATTATTCCCAATTCAAATGATTTTTTCAGCATCCGCTCTGCATGGGCAATATCCAGGCTCTTATTAATATATTTTAATAGTCGCGGACTAGCTGTTTCAAGACCATATATCAATCGTGTTGCCCCATTTGCTTTTAGTTTCTCAAGGAGTTTCTCATCCATATTTCTAAAAGAAGCACAGTCAGTGAATAATACAGAGACATTGTTGTTTGTAAAGGACTTCAAGAGATTGTTTACGTAAACCTTGGTCGGATTTATGCTGCTATTCAGAAAATAAAAATATTTTGTCCTATACTTCTTACTGAGCAATTTCAGATCTGCACTGACTTTTTCAGGATCTTTCATCATAAAATACTTTGTAGGGCCGTTGGAGCAAAACGCACAGCTGTTCGGACATCCCGTAATAAAAAAATAAGGCAAGATCAATATGTTATCTACAACAGGACCAAACTTTTCTGATAATATTTTTCTGTTTTTTCTATACATATCCAAGGGCAGGCCATCAAAATCAGGAGTTATAAACTCATCTTTCTCCATAAATGCCTGATTGGTCATTATCTTTCCATTTTGAAAATAACTCAGCAAGGGAATATTCTTGGGATCAAAGCTTCTCTTTTCAAATTGTTTACAAACCTCAACCAACACCTGAGCCTGATTATTATAAGGCCCTTCGTTAACCCAATAATCTATAATTTTGTTCCTCAGCCATTTGTTGACAACCTCTGGAGGAGCCCTCCCACCACAAATTATCGGTACAGAATATTTTTCCTTGATAAGCTTGGACAGGACAGAGACAATCCCGCTTGTTGAAGGATTATTGGTCACTTCAACAGAGAATCCGAACAAATCAAATCCTCTGCTGTTGGTAAGAGCCAACATCTTCTCACCCTCTTTTTCCAGAATCAGGTCTGACTTGGTCTTAATAAAATTGTTAACTTTTTTTTCATTGTTGAACAATTTCATATCTATTAATTTATTTTTTATATTCTGCCTGAAGATCTTTACAGACAAATCATCTTGAACTGCAGCAATATTACTCTTATTTAAAGATGCCTTTAATATTGACAAACCTAAAGGTATCATGGGATATTTTGTTTCATACGTGTCTTCATTTATATCTGTCTCATAAACAGGCAGTTTCAACAATTTTATTCTCATTCTTTTACTCCGATGTTTTAATATCGATTTAAAATGTTTCTTTTTTAAGCTCTCTTAGATCAGTTATTGTTATATCTGGTTTTTCTTCGGTTGAATCAGGGAGCTCTCCAGCAAACTTACCTTTTCTTAACCAAACAGTTTTCAATCCAAGTTGATTTGCATACTTAATCTCTTCCTTTACCCGGTCTCCAACAACAACAGTCTCGTCAGTAGATACTTCTAATTCATCAAGCATGCAACTGAAGATGGAACTGCTTTTTTGTGGAACAATCTTTACTGAGGTGAAAAAAGTCTCCAATACAGGTTCCAGGTTTCTTTTTTTTTCGTTCACGCTGATAAGACCTAATTTAATCCCTTTGTTTTTAAGCTCTTTTAGCAATAAAAGTGTCCTTTTGGGAACACCTCCAATTTCAGGAATAAAGATGGTCCGGTTATAATCGAAGATAATAGCTCTGATCATCTCAATCCCTCTCTATTGTTTGCAACAAAGTACATTCGGATTTCATATGCTCTCTTGCCTTTAATATCCCCTGCAATGTCTATTTCGGTCAGACTTGGAATAAACTGTTCAAAAAGAAAGCTACCTTTAGTCTTTCTCAACTCCCTCGACCAAAGAGGAGTTATCAAAGGCTTATAATAACCACCTTTGTACCTATAATTACTAAAAATGTCCTTCTTTTTAATAATTAACCCATAATCTTCATCTCCAAGACGGGTTGATTCATAATTCCTTGCTAAGAAAAAGTCATCAACTTCCATAATAAATGATTTCGGCAATCGAATATTCCTTAGAGCAAGATCAGGCTCAATCTGCTTTAAAATCTTTTCTCTTACTGGCTGATTCCTACTTAAATAATCCAAGGTCGTATTAGGCAATTGGTTTTGGTTTATTGCCACCTCAAATAACTGATCTTCTTCAGTTTTTATATTCAATCCCCTAGATTTTAGTTGATCAATAAGATATGTTTTCTCAAGATTAAAAAAACCAAGCTCTCTTGAAAGGGTATTGTTATATACTGTCAGATCATTATTAAATGTTGATGCAATCAAATCAATATTCACTTCGGGTTCAATTCCAAGGACATTACTGGTTGCAACAATATCTGCAATATATCCCACAGCAGGAAAACCAATATCAATTACATAGATATCATCTCCACAAAGCATAAAATCAATTGATCCTGTAAATGCTTTCCTACTATTATTTCCTTCAATAAGATCTGTCTGATCAATCAAGGTTGTATAAACTAGGTTAGTAGCCCATTGCATGCGTTCAAACATGTTCTTGGGAAGCTGAAAAAGATCATCTGCTATACCATAAAAAAAAATTGGACTCTTGCCCTTAGTTCTTCTACGAATATCTGGAGCTATAGCATCTGCTTTTGACAAAATTCTCTCAACATCGTCAATCTGGGTTGAATCAAGCCTTGATAGCTCATATGTAAGCTGTTTTAGATCTTCTTGTTTAGAAACAGGAAGTGTAGCAAGAACAAAGGGTTCGGCAAAAGCAGCTCCGGAAACTAGCTTTATTTGATCTGAATATCCAAATTCTTCATTATCAACAACATCTACAAGCGATGTAAAGCCTGAAAATGCAGTTTGATCGTTGCTAAAGGATTTCAGAAACCATCTCCTACTGTCCACACTAGCAGGTTTTCCGCAAAGAAGCATAGGCGTCATATATTGTTTCACAATCTCTTCTTCTTGCCGAATATTAAATGGTTCATCCAATCTAGAATAGGTACCCTGGTTACATTTCCAGTTGTTTAAAATATTCGGTAAAAAATCATATACTCCTCCACCAACTCTGGCAATGGTCGATAATATGTTAATAGCCTGGCTGCTACCGATGAACACCCTGAGCAGTTCTGCCTTTAATTGAAGCGCAGGATATGTCCTTAGTTGGGGTTGTTCTTGTTTCAATTTTTGGTTTTTGGTTTGTTTTCATTTTTTTCACTCTCCGCCACATTCACCTTTGAAGATGCTGGTGGCATATTAGAAAATCAATCTAGAAACAATGATAGCTTATGCTAAATGATGATGAGAACAAATATTAAAAAGAAAAGAGGGCGGTACCCAGCAACTGGTTGCTCGGTTGACACGCTGTACGACATTCGCAAAGCCAACAGCTTTGCTCAATCCCACTAAAAGAAAAGAGGGCGGTACCCGGGATTTGAACCCGGACCGAGGGATTTCCATAAAAGATTCCACAGTCCCGCATGCTACCGGATTACACCAATACCGCCATATATTTCTTATGATTGTGCTTCTTTGGGGGCTTGAGCAAAGCGAAACCCCCAGCCCTATCAAAACTGGTAAGTTTTGCCGTTGATTACACCAATACCGCCATATATAATTGCTTAGAATAAATGTTTGTTTTAAAAGATTTTTTATTTTTTCATAAGAATAAATGAAAGATACAAGAAAAGCAGTAACAGATTTTTTGATTTTTAGAGTTTGATAACTAGAAGAAAGGGGTCTACGACCAATGAATACAATCAACTCTTTTCATAATAATATACTTATTAGTACTTATTTAAATAGTTTTCGATTTGTTACTCATTAGTAGTTTGATATTGCGCTCATGCCTGAAAATTAAAATAAGAAATTTTATAAAGATTCAAATCAAGGGGTACAACATGGGGGATAACGACTCAGAGGAAAGTATGATTGAGTTAGGAGGCAATATAACCTTAGGAGGGTTCAAGGATCTAGACAGAGATGCATTGGTCGTAGTCAAGAAAATGGTGGGTAGTTATGCGAGAAAAATGACAGACCATTCATCAAAATTTGAGAATATTACAGTGACCCTAAAAGATATCCACAAAACCAGCAAGACCCAAAGTTATGAAGTGCACGTGAAGTTAATTGATGCTGGAAAACCTATAAACAGCGAAATAACCGACAGAAACATGTATGTTGCTTTAGATTCTGCACTGAAAAAAGTGCTTGCTCAACTTACTAAATAGAGAATTGTATAGATTAATTCTATGTTTAATAAAGAATGAAATAGCTTTAAAAAAAAGTTATTTCTTTTCAGCTGACTTGGCTTCGTCTTTCTTTGGCTCGGGCTTTTTCGTCTCAGGAACCTCAGGTTTCTTAGTTCCAGAAGAACTTGGTTTTTCAGTTTTTTTTGCGTCTTCTTCCTTAGCCTCTGTTTTTTTCTCTTCTTGGGTCTCGGTATTAGACTCTTTCTTCTTATCTTCTTCCTTAGTTTCTTCTTCGTCTGCCTTAATTCCGAGTTTAGAAGCAATCTTCTCTTTCAAGCCGCCGTCTTCTTTCTTCTTCTGGGATTTTACAGCTTCCTTATATTCAAAGCCTATCAATTCAGCCTTGACAACATCATCTTCTTTGATTGCAGTAACCTTGATATGATGAGGAGGATTCTTAATGCCTCGTTCCCATAAATTTTCATTAAGTTCTTTACCTAATTTAATATCTTCACATTTCATATGTTTTTGCAAGAACTCTCTGACCAATCGAATTGCTCTCTTGGCTCTTTTATATTTAGGAGTGTTTAAAAAACCCTTTCTTAGAGGAATATTATATGTTCTTTCTAGTTTTGCCATGGTTATCACACTTTTGTCTTAGTTCTTCGCCAGCTTCTCTTAGTATGAGTATGCCGTCCGGGATGAACTCTTCTACCCTGACCATAGATTTTTGGAACTGTCCAAAAAGGCGCCCATCTGGTCCGTCTGTTCAGCTTGATTAACTTTAATTTTCGACTGAAATGTTTAAATCGTGCCATTTTACGCCTTCACCTCCTCACCACCATCCTGTTTAGGCTGATCTTTGGGAGCAGCTTCCTCTTTTTTAACAGGTTTTTCAACCTTCTCAACAGCAGGTTCTTGTTTAACAGGCTTGCTTTCCTCTTTTTTTGGAGCAGCTTCCTCTTTTTTAACAGGTTTTTCAACCTTCTCAACAGCAGGTTCTTGCTTTACCGGTTTAGGCTCTTCTTTTTTTGGAGGAGCCACAGGCACGGGTGCTTTAGGCTTAGGAGCTTCTTTTTGAATCTCTTTTGCAACAGACTGCAAAAGTTTCTTACCTGCAGCAGTTATGACTCGCCCTTTCCTTTTTCCAATAACATCTTGCTTAATAAGCTGTGCTTTTTCAAGTTGTTGTAGAATTTTTCGTATGACTGCACCTGAACCTTTCCTAAATTGTTCTGGTTTTACGCCCCTGTTACGGGCGCCTCCATACTTAGTCCGGAGTTTTGAAACACCTATAGGTCCAAGTTTAGCAATAGCTCGAAGTACAGCTGCAGCTCTAACATACCACCAGTCCCTGTCAGAAGGAGGCCTCTCATTATGAGCCCCTGTTTTAACGTAATCACTCCATGCAGGCTTCTGGATTTGTTTTTTCAGCTGTTCCGCTGTCCTCTTAATCAGTTCATTTGTATTGACTGTCTCAATAATCATCTTGATGTACCTCTCATTAGCATAATAGTAGCTATGTTAATGTGCTTAAGAACCTCTAAACCAATGACGAGAAAATAGTGTTTGTTTATAAAGGTTACGGAAAAATGGCTCTGTCAAGAATGCTTACGCAGAGAATTTTCCCGCGCTTCACACCCCTTATTTTATCGACTGTAAACCGATTCTTTTTTTAATCAGATCCTGAACTTTTGGCTACGCTAGGCAGGATAAATCCTCCTTTCTGGACAAAGCCGGAAAAATACTGTTTAATTAAACAACCACTTTAGAAGGGTAATGTTTAAATATGGGCTATACTCAAGATTAACTATGTCTTGGTTGGGGAAGATTACAGGCACTGAATGGTTTCTTAAAAAAAGAGCTGGAAAATACCGTCATGCAATGGAATTTAATACAAAACCGTGGAATTCTATTACCCAGGCCCATAATAAAGCGTTTAGAAAAGCTAAAAAAGATCTTAACATCATTAAAATCGGACTGCTCTGCTGTGCTATTGGTGCTGGAATTTGGAAAATCCCTAAATTATATCAAAATATTGACAATTCTATTAGAGCTAAGAAGCAAGTCATGGTCCTTGAAGAAAACCTGGATAAACAGTTCAATAATCTGGTAAATTATATGCATGCAAGCATCAATTTCCAGACCAGAAGATATAAGATGAAGGAATATGAACCGCTTGCTATGTCTCCTTGGGCAGAGGCTGATGCCAAAGCGGTTTTCAGGGAACTGGTACCTGCTGAAAAGAGACAGCCAAAGATAAGACAATTGCAGAATCTTGCATCTCTGGTAAACACCATGCAAGATAATGAGCTTGTTGGTTCTATTGGCAGACAACAAGACAAAGAAAATAATTTTGATTATCTTAGAAATGTGCTCATTACATCATATTCTTTGTTAAATAAACCTGAACAAGAACTGCTCAAACTTTATGGTAGAAAAAGAGGGCCATTGAAACTGAAAGAAGACGCCTTGAAGTATTTCTCATCAAGAACTACCTTCTTAAAAGAACGAAAGACAGAATTGATAAATGATTATACAAGATCTAAGGCTCTGGATAAGACAGATCTGGTATCTCTTGTGCCAGGTAAAAATGGCTTTAAGTATGACCAAACAAGCCAACTTTATCTAGACAGGATACGAAAAGAGCATTTTATCAGTATTTCTATTCCAGGAGACAGCACATTCACTATTGAAGAACCAAACAAACCCATTCTAGAATCAGATTGGGACAGAAATATAAACCTTGGTGGTGCTGTACCTTATATCAAGGAGAAGATAAAATTAAAGACCAACTATCTGACCATAGGATTAACTGATTCCTTAAAACGATCTATCATCACTGAACTCATTGATGAAGATTCTACTGGATCAGCTGAGCTTGCCAGGTACTGGAGAATAATTGAAGAGAAATCCACCTATAATGTACTATTGGATGTCAGACTTTCACTGCTAAATCTGATGGAATCATATAGAGAACAGAGTCAGAAAAGAGCAGACTATAGACATATATACTATGTCCGGGGCAGCAAGGGACTCATAACGTATATAACTTATCTGTATAATAATAAAAAAAGGAATTCCAAGAAAAATAATCCTGATCTTATGAAAGCAGGTTCCCTAATGGAACTTGAGAGAAAACAGTTTCTGGATGAAAACAAAAGAATCTCTAAGATTGCAAACTATCTTGAAATTGTTGATATTGATATGAATTTCATCTCACCTTTAGCAGGTATCGAATATACTGACCTTCGAAAAAATGGATTACCCTCAGCTAAAAGATGGAAAAAGGTAAAGAAAAATCCTCAGCCAAAGGGCGAGGTCGGTCAAGCAAATCTTAATAACATCACAAAAGAGGAATGGTATAGGGCTTTTCATAATGCTGTTGATGTCCCTGGAAGGATAGGAGAGTTTATCATTGCATCAGAGGATGGTACCCTTCGTCACGTCGGCTATCTAGAAGGCTTGGGTTATACAGTCATTCTAAATCATAAGCGATTTGACAGCGAATATATCACAGTCTATGGTCATCAGCAAGGATCTGAAATAATAACCTCCAAACGACCAGGCATATTTGAGATAAATCCTTTTTCAGGGCAAAATGCTGTCTTTGACTCTCTTCAAGTAAGATGGCTGGAGGGTTTAAACATTGAGATAAAACAAGGAGATGTTATCGGTAAGATAGGTATGAGCGGTAATCTATATAACGCCCTCTGGACTGATGATATCAACAGAACAGATGTCGATATGCGCAAATCAGCCAGGGACAGTCTGATGACTGATATGGAGCTGCAAATAACTGCCATAATGGACTCAGTAAGAACCAATGGAGTAACCATTGATCCTAATGAACTATATGATAGAATCAACAGCACATATAAAACCAAGATGGGTAAGGATCTGAACTGGTGCTATCCTCATTTTCATTTCAGTATCATGAAGAAAGGCAGAAACGGGCAGTTCTATTATGAGGATCCTTTGAAACATGTTAGCGAGTTCAAGCACAATCTTGAAGAATTATACAAGCACTTTGAGTGATAGTTATACTGTCCTATACAAATGATCATAAAGATTAATCACTTTCACCCAACTATGGTGCCTCTTCACAAATGTTCTTGCATCTTTACCCCTGTTCTTCACATAGTTAGGATGATTAAGAAGAAATTTGAGTTCTGTTGCCAGGCTGTCAGGATCCTCGTTCCTGAAATGATGGGTGTGCTTCTTAAGGGCTTTATGATGCAATGATTGATCGCTGTTCAATACACACTTGCCATACCCCATGGCCTCCAGAGCAGTAAGAGGCAACCCCTTTATCCTTAAGGGATTAACAACCAGATAAGCATTTGAGAAGAGTTCCTCTTTCTTTCTGTTGAGAACCTCCCTTACAAATTTAATCCTTTTATCTGAACTAGCCTGCTCAATACATCGCTTAGCATATTCAGGTTCATAATTAAAGCTTCCGGCCAACACAAGGTCAAGATCAGTTTTCAGATGCTTAAATGCATTTATTAACAAATCAGCACCTTTTTCATGCCGCAATTTCCCGATATAAAAAATATATTTACCCGGCTTTAATCCTAAAACCTCAATTTCTTGGAGGGATTTTTTTTTATAAATCTTAGTGGCAAGATTGATTCTATGCACATTATTTATTTCTCGTTCTTTAAACTTGCTGAAGGTTATGGGGCTATGAGTGACTACAGCGTCTGCTTTTGACAATGTCTCGATATACTTATAATATAGATCAGTTCTATATTTATTCGTTGTCGAAGGTTTGATTAATCTTGATCCATGATAGGTAACTATAACCTTTTTACCTGCTGCTTTTATTTTATCGATATAATATGCAGCAGGAGGGTAATGGATATGAAAAATGTCCGCATCATCATGTTCAAGGGCATGTTCAACATACCTGCTTCCAGATTCTAGATAATCATTAAGAAGAATATGATTGGTCTTTACTGTAATATGCTCAATAGTAGGAAAAAGATGTTGCCTCTCCAGGTTTATTCCAGAATTATAAACTGTGATCTCATGGCCTTTTTCTACAAGCGAAGGCATAATATTAGAAAGATAGGTCGCAGTTCCACCTTCACAGAACATGCCAGATCTAGATAATACAACCACCTTCATATGAAAAGGAAAGTAAAAATACTATAATAATATTGTGCTCAGAGAGTATAATTAAGAATTAGATTGATTTTTATTTATCTCTTCTTGTCTCATTGCAATTGCATAATCTTTGGCCCTTTGTTCAACTTCTCTGAACTGATCGACAACTGAGGGCTCCATGCATGCTGAGGCTATTCTTTCATGATTCTTCAATATATCACCTTGGGAGAATAACTAAAATCAAGTCTATTTATAAAGATTTCGCTTTTCACCACTACACAGGGGTAAAAATATTAACTTATTGAATGATGTCCGTTCCTATATGCATATGTAAACCCTGCTTTTTTCAGGCCGCGTATGAAATTCGCTACTTTCTTATCAGCCTCATCCTTCAGACCGTGCTGTTCAACAAAAGGAGTCATATCCAGATAAGATATCTTGACAAATACCTGATCAGGCACAAATAGATCAGCCACCTTTTCATACGAGAGCTCAAGTCCCTGCATAGGCACAAAAGTGAGCGTTGCTCTGGAGCTACCATCATACCAATCATGGGTCGTCTCTGCGATCTCTTCCAGACTCATCATATTTAATTTAGGACTCAACATCCTTTTATCTTCATCTGAAGTAGTGTGGCAGGAGTACTGAAGCCGAACATCAGCACCCCTGCTCCGAACACTCTTCAACACCTCAATCAATTGAGTATTTTTAATACCTGAAGTCGAGACTACATAGAACAGCCTATCATATTTGAGATTCAGTTTCTCAATCACCCTACCAGTATTGCACGGATTCATAGCAGGATCGCCCATCTCCTTCATCTCAATCTTGTTCTTGTCATAAGAATTATTCCGGTTTTCTGGAAGATTATAGATATAATCAACCTGTCCAACAATCTCATTGTCAGACAGTTTCCTGTACTTATCCATCTGGTTGGTAAAACAGTAAATGCACCCGACCTTGCAACCAGATGTTAGGCTGACCCCGATCTTCCATTTGCTTTTCTTCCCATCAGCAGTATATAATTTTGTATCTGATGACAAGACACGATAGTTATCACTAGTCTCAAAGATATATCCCATTCCATGCTCCAACTTACGTTTTTCTATCAGCTGCATTGTAGTCCCCGTGATCCCATTTTTAGATTAAGGCATTGCTCTTGACCGAATCACCTCTCTGTCTTCTCATCGTAGGCTGGTAAGACATATTTCCCTTCATGCCAAGATTCCTTTTCACCTTCTCAACAAAGATGTTTTGCAGGAATTTAATCGATGTATATGCGCTCTCTACAGCCCCAAAAGAGACATTATCAATACCTTGTATCCTGCTTGCAGTCTTCTTGTCCATGCCCAGAAAGCCAGTTGCAAAGTCAAGACCTGTCTTGTTGGCCTGGGCATCGTATTTTGACTTGGTGGTCTGAAGATAGAAATGACTGGTCACATGTACAACTCTGCCCTGACCATAAGGAAACTTAATGGCAATTGGGTTGTAACCATATCTATCCTTCATCTCTTTGCTGCCCAATAAGATGTCAACCTGATCATCTTTTATCCTTATAGGGTAACTGCTCCCTTCAAGCCACCAGATTGGTTTCAATGATCCCTCGCCAAGACCTCTTGTGTATGGCGATTTTGAAGCAATCAAGTCAACCTCAACCACATCATCATCTGTGTCAGTTCCATCATGGACTGCAAAACCTGGAAACGACTTCATAATAACCCTCTCCAGCGCCCAATCTGTGGTGACTGCAAAACCTCCTTTCTTAACAAATTTAGAGATCGCGTCTGTACCCCTCCATTCTTTATAGACAAGCGAATCTATATTATCCCCTGGACAATTTACAAGCAAAACTTGTTTTGGATCCAGGATCGCGCTTTGATATGACTCGGTGTGAGGTATTTTAATCGCATCTAGCACATTTTCAACATGGTCATAAGAACCCGGAACAACTAAAATGTCGGTTTTCTTTAGCATCTTCAAGAGATCCATGTCTTCCTTTGTCATCATCTTATCGATGATCCTCGAAGATACTGTGTATGCATTGCCCATGTTCAAGGATTTGCCTGAAGACGGCGGTGAATACGACTTGCTCAAATCCTTCTTCTTGTATGACTTCTT
This sequence comes from uncultured Methanosarcinales archaeon, assembly GCA_964647565.1. GTDB lineage: Archaea > Nanobdellota > Nanobdellia > Woesearchaeales > CAZYIM01 > CAZYIM01. The sequence goes on along the minus strand of CAZYIM010000008.1, from coordinate 2,112 downwards.
GGCAGAGCCATAATTAAAACCTCCACCACTACTTCCTCCCCAGGATGAAGTAGTATCTGATCCCCAGCTGTAACTCATCTTAATCAACCTCCTAAGCTTTTTAATTGGTTTTTTCAATAGGTCATGAGGCAGGTATGCTAAAGCTGAAAGATCAAACGGATTTAGATCCTTTAATTTATCAAGGATATCCTTTATGTTTTTCTTGTCCTTCTTATTGTTAGGAGTCGAGACATATGACCTGTCATCACCATATGATTTTTTAGCAGAGCCATAGTCAAATGACTTTCCTCCCTTCCAAGATGTTGTTGTATCTGATCCCCAGCTGTAACTCATTTTTACCTCCCTTAGTTACCCTCAAATTTCATATTTGGTCTTGGTACATAGTCTGCGTTTATCGAAGATATCAGGTTAAGGGCTGAAAAGATCGAATCCCTGTCAAAACAGATATCATCGCCAACCATCAACCGTTTGTATCCGACTTCCATCAAGAATCCGATGTCCGAGATGTCTGGGCAGCTTGGCACATAACCATTCCTTAGAGAGCCCATGATCCTTGATGCTGCAATTGCATTTGGATCTGCTTCCACAAGCTGCCTCGTCGCCTTCAGTATCTTGTGCGGCCTTCCAACCTCAACGTAGAGGTCGCCCCTTGCTGCCATCAAACCAATATTGGCCTTATATTTTGGATAGACCTTGTCTACAAAGTCAAGACCCTTCTCAGATTCAATCTTCAAAACAAGCTGTGCATTCGGATCATGCTTCAGAAAGTCAGAGATGTCAGATTCCTTCTCTACATATGATGCCATGTAGGTGTGGATGCCGACCTTTTTTGCTGCATTTATGTAGTTGATATCATTGTTGGTCAGATAGCCTTTGATCTTCAGGCTCGGATCCAGTATGTTGATCGATTCTCCACCTCCTACCACTCTCTGCGGTCCATCAAGCATGATAAGCTTGTTGCCTTTGGCTCTGGCTATGTAAGCTGTATCCAGGCCATCGCTGAAGTAACACTTCACTGGCTCCTTGGTGTTTAACTCAATCTCATGATCCAACTCAATGTAAGACCATGGTGGTGTTCTTAGCTCCCCGTATGCCTTTGGATTGGAGGAATCCAGGATGTATTTTTTTCCTCCAGTCTTTATGACAACTGGTTTTTTTGGCGCCTTGAAATAAGCCCCTCTGGCAATCCTTAGTTGTCTGCATTTCAGATCAATCCAGACAGGTTTGGGATCTGCTATTTCTTTCAACCTTCCCAAAAGGGATTCAAGAGACTCTGTTACGGGCATCACTGTATTCAGTCTAAAGCCCTCGATAACAGGGTGCTTTGCCAGTTCCTCCAGGTAGGGTGCATATGGAGGGACTGTTGCGATTACTTTCATTTTCTTACCTCCGATTCCTTACGAGGAGGCGCCAGCAACTTTTTGCTACGCTCCTCCAGGCGGGGTGCGTATGGTGGTACTGTAGCTATCACTTTCATCGTATTACCTCCTCTTACCTTAATTTCAGGTGCTGAGACTTAGTCTTCAGCTCCCCAGCGCTATGCTCTTTTTTCCAGCAGGCAGTTTTCTCAGTGAAGTTCCTTGGTAAAGTTGTTGCGAGGCCTTAGATCTAATCGAACTCATGACCTGGCCAACCTGTTTCTTGGTTTGCCTTGCAGTCAGCAAGTTGGTGTATGTATCGAACTGCCCTGCCTTGGCAGCCACCAATCCAAGTATGCAATCTACAATCCTGTCTGGTTCCTCTAGATACATGACATTCTCTTCACCAAAGGCCTTTTGCCATTCTTTGTGTGCATTTCTGTTGTGATCTGAGCCGTATCCACTTTCTGTCGACTTTCTAAGCACGTATGTATCAAACTTGCCAGCCAGATTCTTCATCAGGCCCATTGTATTTGTTGGCTCAGCCATCTGCTCTTTGAGATAGGTCTGCACATAGTTCGGATCCACATCCTTGTAGAATCTCTCATCAATGGCCCAGAAGAACATCGGGTTCTTGGCTTTAGGCATCTGACAATGGTTCATGTAGAAATACGCAGTAAGGTCGTAACTCTCCATGCCGTTTCCACAGCCGCCTTGTTTTTGCATTGACGCTATCTTGTCGTCAAGATTAGCT
>CAZYIM010000007.1:0-84731 GCA_964647565.1 uncultured Methanosarcinales archaeon | reverse complement strand
TTTTCTATCTTTTGACAAGAATGTCAAGTTCAAGGCTCTTAAAAAGGATGGATCGAGTTTTAAGAAAGGCGATGTGATTGCTGAGGTAAAGGGCAAGTCTATTTCAGTATTGTCCTGCGAAAGAACAGCCTTAAATTTCCTGCAGCACCTTTCTGGCATAGCTACCAAGGCCAGTCTTTTTGCCCAGAAAGTCAGTCACACAAAAGCCAGGATCCTGGATACAAGAAAAACAATTCCTGGATTAAGGGAACTGGAGAAACATGCCACCAAGATGGGCGGTGTGAAGAACCACCGCCAGGGATTGTATGACATGATTCTGATCAAGGATAATCACATCAAGGCTGCCGGCGGTTTTGAGAAGATGCTCAAGATCCTGGAAACCAAAAAACCAGAGTATAAGGTGGAGGTTGAGGTTGAGAATGCTGCCCAGCTAAAGCTTTTGCTTAAAAGCAGAGCCAAGGTAGATGTGGTCATGCTTGATAACCATAGTCTGGCTGATTTGAGAAATGCCTTGAAGCTGATCAGGCAATCAAAAAAGAAAATAAAGACAGAGTGCTCAGGAAACGTCAATCTAAAGACAGTAGCAGGCATTGCCAAGACTGGTGTTGATTTTATTTCTGTTGGAAGCTCGCTGACTCTTTCATCAAAGGCAATAGACTTTAGCATGAGATAGCTTGATGTTGTCGCGTATTGAGTGGTTACTAATCTGAGATGCTTTTTGTCTGTTTAGAAATTGAGCGGGTATTAACTTTTCTAGATATAGGCGATATACGTCCCGTTCTTGGCCCTGTCTGAAATCGTGTAGGTGTTGGGCCTTGATGCTGAATCATCTCTTTTTACAAGTCCGAGAGTTCTTAACCTCCCCTGGATTAACTTAGCCTTTTCTCTTCCTGGTGATCCTGCTGAACAGTTTGCAAGATAATCCAGGTTTTGGCCTATCTGCAGCTCTCTTAGGGTTTCAAATTCAAGAGGGCTCAACTCTGTTCCTGGTTTTGAATGCCTTGATTCAATTTCAAGATCAGGATGCTCAAACCTGATATGTAACTTAGAGATGTTCCTATACTGCATATTTATGAGAACAGATAATAATCCTTTTGGCGTGCTGCCATATACTTTTCTTGTCATTTGTTAACCACGCAGGTAAGAAATAATCAGAACTGGAATTTAAACTTTTCTACTCTGGATTGAACTTATCGATGTTTTTTCTTTTTGGATGTTTGTATGTTCTTTTTTCTTTCCTGTCTTCCCGCAACCTCTCCGGGAAAAACTCCTAAAGCTTTTTTAAGCCGCGGCTCTGCAAGGGATTTATGCCTGGATCTGATCTTTTTCAAGACCAACCAAAAGCTTTATATAGTTATATACACTTATATCATAAAAATTCGCCAGAGCGTCCTACTAGGACTAAACACGTAGTTTGATTTGACGCTCTCTTTGACAGGCGAATTTTTAGGATGCCAGAGACGGTGTTGTATCTGTGGGCTAAAGCCCCCTGTTTTGGAACCGTCTCTCAGCATAACAATATGGTTAAGAAAGCCAAAAACATCTTGCACTATCCGCAGCTGGATACTGTACTGATGGTGGAGGAGTTCATAAGCAAGCATTCCGGCGAGTTCAAGAAGCGAAGCCTCTGGGAGCACCTGCCCAAGAAGATGATGTACCAGACCTTCTGCGTCATCATCGACTATCTAGAGCAGTCAGGAAAGATACTGGTCGCTAAAGACAGAGTCATCATTTGGACACATAACCCCCAAAGAATAAAGAAGCTCATCTCAGAAGGATTGGTTGTACGCTGAAAAAGAAGATTTCTATTGCTTTTATGAATAGAAAATTAAAAGACAAATTTGAGGCCTTAAGAGATGGCAAATTCGAAAATCAGACGCTTTATGAATCTATTGACCTAGCTATGGACGCTCTGAAAAGCGATCCTGACTGCGGCATAAAGATCCCTAAGAAACTATGGCCTAAGGTATATATCAAGAAATATGGAATAACCAACCTTTGGAAGTATAATTTGCCCAGTTCATGGAGGTTAATTTACACGATTGAAACAGACGAGATAACGATTATGAGCATTATTCTAGAATGGTTTGACCATAAGCAGTACAAAAGAAGATTCAACTATTGACTGCTGATCTTCTCCAACAGATCGCACACTTTGTTGGCTGTATCCTTGACTGTCTTTTGGCCTTCTTTGTCGTCTTCAAAGGGGCTGACTGCGGTGCCTCCGAAATGGGCGTTGTCTGCGACGACTATCATGCCCTGGATGTGCATCCATTGATGGATTGCTGCTATTGTTGTTTCCTGGCCTCCGTTCCTGCTGGCGCCTATTGCAATTGCAGCGCCGACCTTGTCCTTGAGGGCAAAGTCTTTTCTTCGTGTCGGCCGTGTCCTGTCGATCAGCGCCTTTAACTGTCCGCTTATTGTTCCGAAATAGACTGGGCTTGCAACTATCAGTGCATCTGCCTGCTCAAGAATAGGATAGAAATTCTGCATGTCATCCTTGATGATGCATTGGTGGTCTTTACCTGCGCAACTGTTGCAGTCAACGCAAAAGCCGATCCTCTTATGCGCCAATGAGATTTTCTCGGTCTCAAAGCCTCGTTTATGAGCTGTCTCTAATGCCATGTCAATGGCTGCTGAATTGTTCCTGTCCTTTGGACTTCCGCTTATACCTATGATTTTCATAAGAAAGGGCAATACAGAATTGTTTAAAAAACTATCTCTTATAGATGTGATCGTGATGATCAAAATCCTCAAATAAGATCATCTTTTTTTCATGATCTATCAAAAATATTAGAACGAAATGGCCTATGTGAATCCTTTTTAATCCTTTCATAGAATATCTAAGTTTTTTGTATCTGTGTTTTGGATTGCTTCGGATCCATTCTATCTTCTGCATGATCCTCTTGAACAGCTCTGGTTTTTTCTTCTTGACTATGATCAGCTTTTCAAGCAGTCTGACGCTCTCCTTACATTTATACATCTGTCAGCCTCTTCATGAACTCCTTATGGCTTATGTGCTTGCCCTTGATGATCTTCTTAAGCTCTTTTTCATATTCAGGCCTGAGTTCGGGTTCCATTATCTCTTCGGCATATTGCTCTGCCATCTTGTCTATGGCCTCTGATTTGTCTTTCAGGTCGTATTTAGCTTTTATCATGTTCAACACCCGGTTAGTTTCATTTTTTATCTCAATTATTGCTTTTACCATTAATATCACCTTCATATTGTATTAATATGGCATTAATATTTAAATTTTGTGATATTAACAGTTATTTTGTTATAAGATTATAGCTTTATATTTCTTGCTTAAGTTTTTCCGTAAACTCTCCGCAAATTCTAGCTAGAAATAATGATGCTATCCTTGTAACAAGGGACCAGCACTTCAATGACCTTAGAGGCATTTGTGTACCTTACAAACCTGAAGAACTAATCTAGCTTCATTCCCCTCTCTTGTGCAAACTGTCTCCCGACCTTTTCCTTTATTCTCCTTAACTCTTTATTGGTTGTTTTTCTCTTTGATTTGCCAAAATATTTCATGAAATGTTCTTTTAGCTGTTGTTCTCTTTGCTTCATTAACTTATCCCTTATGGCTTCTCTTATGAACTCTGTCTTGGTGCCATAGTCTGGTTTGATGGACTTTTCTATCTCTTTTGCCATCTCGTCGTGAATCTTGATGGTTATTGATTCCATTTGTAAGACTCTGTAAGACTTAATCTTATTGAAATCTTTTGTTGTTTTCTCCGTAAGTTTTTTATATCACTTTTAAATCTGCATCATCATGAAAATCCCATCAAGAGAAGAATGCATGAGGCTTTTGAGAGAGCGGATCCCAAAAGAGCAGGAGATAATCATAAAGCACTCTTTACAGGTTACTAATGTTGCCCTATACCTTGGCAAAAAGCTGATTGAGAAAGGAGAAAAGATAGACATGGATGTGGTGGAACGAGCTTGCCTGCTTCATGATATTGCCAAGTGGGAAGAAGTGACCACTGGCGTTAGGCATTGGCAGAGAGGCGGCGACATACTCGCAGAGCTTGGATACCCTGAGTTTGGAAGGCTGGTCATTCAGCATCGATGGACCTCTATTATTGACGAGGAGAATCCTATTGACACCTGGGAGGAAAAGCTGGTCCTTTATGCAGACTGCAGGGTCAATCACGATGAGGTTGTCTCTTTTGACGAACGTTTGGAATATGCGAAAAAGCGTTACCCTGGCGCTGATCAGATCCTGGCTGCAGTCGAAGGTCCTATAAGACTGCTTGAAAAGGATATCTTTGAAAGGATTGATGAAAGCCCTAATCTTGATGAACTGAAAAAGAAAAACATTTAAAGCTGATTTTTTTTCTATTGTTTCTATGATAAACCAAAACATTTTCTCGTTCAATGTAAAGTGGAACTATCGAGCAATAACCCTTTTTGCAGTTTTGCTTATACTGCCCAACTTGCTTGGCTTGATCAACCTGGCTACTCCATGGGGGTTTAAGATCCATCTTTTCCAGTTTGCGATCTTTATGGCTGCTTTTATTTACGGGCCTAAAGGTGGAGCGATTTCAGGTCTTGTTGGTTCGTTGTACGCTGCTTTTCTGATGCAGAATCCGTACCTGATTGTTGGTAATGTGCTTCTGGGATTTTTTGCAGGATGGTTTTTTAGAAAAAGACTGCCTGCTATTGCTGCAGTTATGATTGCGTTTTTGATCCAGCTTCCGTGGTTAGTTGTCACAGATTATTATCTGGTTCATATGCCTGTATCTGTTATCCTGAGGTTAGTCTTGGCACTGGCTGTCTCTAATGTTATCTGGGCGGCAATTTCCAGCTATCTTTCGAGGCCAGTAAAAAGATCAATAAGATGTTAGATCTTAAGGATTGCTCTTTGATATTGGCAAAGGATGACAATAATATTTTTTCTTCTTCAAAACCAGGGCTGCGTCCCTTGCTGGAGTGTGTCATCCAGTTCAGATCAAAGTTTAGAGGTTGCACTTTCCATGATAAGGTTGTAGGCTTGGCTGCTGCAAGATTGATTGTTTTTTCAGGACTTGCCAGCAAAGTCAAGACACCTTTGGCTTCACGTCTTGCACAGGATTGGCTGTCTGAAAATGGCGTTGAGCTTGAAGCGGACGATCTTGTCGATAACATCCTGACCAAAGACCAAAGTTCTGTATGCCCCATGGAATCCCTGGCTATCTCTATTGAGGATGATGAACTGTTCTATCATGAACTGCTCAAGAAATTTGGTTTGGATGGGCCTGATCAGAACTCTGTATCCTAAGAACAATCATATATTTTCCAGATCAACTTCTACTCTTTTTGCAACATCAAGGATAGCGGTCTCTTTGCCGCCATAGTCATGGCTTGGATATACAATAGTGTTCGGAGGTAGTTTTAGTATCCGCTTGATGCTCTGCACCATCTGCTCCCTATTCCCTCCCCTTAAGTCTGTCCTGCCAAAGCCCTGGCTAAAGACTGTGTCGCCTGAGAACAGCATCTTGTCTGTCAATAGGCAGATAGAATCATCTGAGTGGCCTGGCGTGTAGAGCACCTCAACCTTCTTCCTTCCGAGTTTTAGGAAGTCGCCGTCATCAACCTTTTTTTCAGCGTAGGGATTGCGAGAATGGCCCACCAGCTCTGCTCCTGTCTGCTTCTGGATGGTCCTCTTGGCGCCGATATGGTCAAAATGGCTGTGCGTCAACACAATATACTTGATCTTGAAGCCTTTAGACTCTTTCATGATCTTTTCAGAATCCCAGCCAGGGTCAATTATCATGGCTTCTTTTGATTTTTCATCAGCCACGACATAGCAAAGGTTCTGCATCTCCCCGATCTTGAACTGCTTGACTATCATAATCTCATCTCCCTTCGAACAGATAGTCTGTGAAGATGGTTTATAAATTTTATCAAGAGCCCTTCGGGAAACGGCCAGTAGATGAAATGCCTGAACCGAAAGACTGCTATAGGCCTGTAGATAGTGGTCAAGAGTTTGATGCTTTTTCCATAGAATGAGTTTGGCAGATGGAAATCAAGTTTCTTGTCTATGAAGAATGATGCAAACATTAAAAATTCGAACATCTTTTTATTCCTACCCTTAAACCAGGGCAGCAGGTTGCCAACACTCATCGGATCAAACTCAGTCCAGCCTTGGAAGCTTGCGGGTTCCTTGAAGCCAAACTCCTTGCAGGTCTTTAGATAGTTGGTGCCTGGATAAGGAACAGTTATGTAGATGGGCTGGATCATGGCATGAGGATTTTCTCTTATCAGCTTTAGGCATATCTTGGCTGTCTTGACCAGGTCTGCTTTTTTCTCCCAGGGCGTGCCTGTCATAAGGTTATACCTGATATTGATGCTGAACTTGGCAATGCGCTTGTTGAATTCGAACAGGTTCTTAACGTCAAACTGCTTAGCCAGCAGTTTTCTTATCCTTCCAGAGCCTGATTCAACCCCGATTGATATCCAGTTCAGGCCGATTTCCTTTAGCTCTGCAATTGTCTTTTGGTCAAGCCTGTTGAGCATTGCCAGATTGGCTTCGCATGACCACTTGACTTGCATGGTTGATTTTTTCATCAGCTTGATGAATTCCTTGATCCTTTTCATTGATATAAGGAAGCTGTCATCGATGATAAAGAAATTGCTGATACCGAAACTTTCATGAAGATGCAACATGTTGTCATACAATACCTTGGCATCTCTTGGCCGCCAGCAGCCCTTGTTATAGACTGGATTGTAACAGAAACTGCAGTCAAAAACACAACCCCTTGAGCTCTCGATATGAAACTCCCTTTCATCCATTCTGTCAAGATAGTCTGGGATGTTGATCAGATCATATGGGGGATCATTCAACTTTTTGATGTTGACAAACTCTTTCCTTGGATTGATCTTGACCAGTCCGCCTTCCTTGTGGCCGATGCCGTCAATAATTGAAACATCCTTTTTGCTGGCCAGGGCTTCTACTAGTTTTGGAAAGACAACCTCGCCTTCTCCCAGGATCACAAAGTCAACAAAATCAGCATTCAGTGTTGCAATGGGTGCAGAAGTAGGGTGGATGCCGCCCCAGACAATCTTAAGGCCAGGCCTTTTCTTTTTCATATACCTTGCGATCAATGACCCGAAATAAAGTTGGTGGCCGGTCAGCGCTGTTATGCCTGCAAGCACTGCATCCTGTTTAAGAGTTCTGTTTAGCTTGTTTTTCCAGCCAGGGATCTTCTGGTCAATAAGGATGATGTTGTACTTCTCCCTGTCAATGTTCCTGCTGACTGCGAGCAATGCAAGAGGTATGGTCTTATAGACAGCATCATAGAGCCCTGACAACGGGCTTACAAGAATAATATTTTTTTTATCTTTCATTTGTAGGTCTTAGAGTTACATTGACCATTGCGACAACATCCTTCTTCTGGGGTAAGTTCTGATTAGGAAACACTGATGAGGTGATTGGCAACGGCTCCACCTGTCCGAACCTGTTCTCCACTGCAGTTAGATTGACAAGAACAGTCTTCTGTCCTTTCCTGATACCCAGTTTCTGGTAGCACTCAGCCAGGTCGTCCACAGCAGTGAAGTCAAAGCAGATGAGTTTCTCCTTAAAGACAACTTCCTTCTGTCGAAACGCCAGTAATAGAATGAACGCAATGGTAATTAAAACTGCATAGCTTAGCACTATAATAACTCGAGTTCTCTTCCTCATACAACCACCTGAAGAGGTTGTAGTCGATTGAATTATATAAAGCTTTTGGAGAGATGAAGAAAAAGTTTTTTGAGAAATGAACATTCGGCTGCAACACCGCTGGCAGGCAGAACGGTTTGCTGTGTAAACCTCGCCATGAGACATGGCGTCTGCGCTAATGTTGCTGCCTCATTAAATATTATCTTACAACTGCTTTGACTTTTTTAGAAAGGTTTTTTCTGTTTCCTGGATCAAGAGGGTGTCGTATAGTTTGATCAGATCTTTGATGACTTGGTTCTCTTCATTTAATTTGAAGAGTTTGGCTTTTCCGATCTGCCGGGTGAAAATGACCATATTTAATTTTACCAGGTTGTCCCAGATCCTGTGCAGGGTTGTCCATCCGATGTTGGCATTCTCTGCAATGTCTGTCAATGAATAGTCCAGTTCTCTTCCTTCAATCAGAAAATCTAAGACACGTATTACTGGGGAATCGCCAAGCGCTTGCCTGAAGACTGTTGTTTCTTTCATATGCTTTTGTGAAGTTTAGATGTTTTTAAAACTTTCTATTTTGGTACGTTAATGTTCCGAGATGGAGGTTTTTAGAATTTTTCCGGAAATTTGTTGTTAATTCTTTTAAACCTTATATTGAAACTTTAAATATGCATACACTTGCAATCCAGAAAAGGATTCTTAGGAAATTAATGGCCATGAAACCGCATAAATGGGGTGCTTCTCATACAGAAGAGAAGAATCTGGTTAAAGGATTGCCGGGTTATCTGAAAGGTGCTAAGGTTGTGGGTGAAGCTATTGATGAATTGATAAAAATGGAGTTTCTTTTGAGATTGAAAAAAACCGGACAGTGGCATGTGTCGCTTAATCCTAGAAAAAAAGGAGATATACAGGTTTCTGGAATTGCCGCCAAGAATTTAATTTTTATCAATATTTTTAGTTAGCTGAGAAAAGATTGGCACTGCATCATATCCTTTTACAATTGCATCATCTGCAAGGGATTGTCCTTCTAGTTTTTCAGAAATTCTCCAGAGCGCGATTCCGAGATTATGTGGAGGATACTGTCTATATATGGTGAATAATTGATCTATCATCCACATTTTTCCATTTTTATCTAAGTCGTATTCCTCTGCTTTTTTTTGAATGTCCTTGTTTGGTTTAATTCCTTCTCTTTTACAGGCATCCAGATAAATACCATATAGTTCTTCTATTTCATTTTTTATTGAGGAATATACAAAATCTTGCTGATTGGTTTGCTCATATGCTCTTTTTGCAACATCTGTCTGGACGGATCTTGCAAAACCTTCGTGAAATGCAGCTCCATAGTCAGCGGGCCATATTTCTGTTTGATCATGAAGATGTATATGGCTGATTTCGTGGGCCAGGACTATGCTTAGGGTGTGTCTTTCCTTCCATCGGTCGTCAGCCTGGAGATATATTGCATAGTTACCATTTTTAGAAAGTGTGGCTTTGCTTACTTGTCGATAATTTGAAACTCCGGTTGCTCCGATTAAATATCCTGCGAAAAGCATCAAACCGCCGAGAACCTTTAAATTCGGAGGTTGGATTATATAGGTTTGGCCTTCATGTATAAACTCCTTTGGCTTTATTTTCTTGAATCCTAAGCCAAGACTAAATAATCCGCACAAACCAATAAAACCTCCGAGGTATTGTGCAAATCCGTAGAATGAATTTATAGGATCAACTTCACCGTTCATAAAACGGACTTGGATAGAATCCTTTTCAATAACAGAGCCCATCTCTTCCTTCATTAGCGGGATAATCGAATTGCTGTATATCTTGAGTGCTTCTTTTTCTTCAACAGCCTTATCAAGAGTATTATTTACACTTGGAGCATCAATCGTCTCTATGAATGAGAACTCTTCTGTTAATATGTCCTCTAGTACTGGAACATTTTCAGTTATTACCTGCATGCAGTTTTCTTGTCTTTCGAGAGTCTGCTTTTTATTTGTTATTCCTAGGTATGACATATATCCAACAAATCCTGCCATGAAAACATTGGTAAGATATTTGAATATTTTATCTATTTTTCTATGTTTTTCCCAGTTCGTGGTCATAAAAATAAGTATTCTTTTTTTATTTATAAAACTTTACTACTGAATAGGGAAAAATTAATGTGTGTTGCTGCTTGTTTTTTTGACTTAGTCTGAACCTGCTATTATATGGCTTGGTCGGTTGTGTTTTCACAAACGAATATTTTATAAATATGAGGTATATTTCAATATACTGAATGGTGAAATTTGAAAATATAATAAGTTTGGATCTGCTCAAGGACTCAAAAGATTTACTAGTGCCGCATATCTTCAGCCAGAACTATTTCCAAATACTTAAGGCCAAGCTTGAAGGTAAAAAGCTGAATAACAATGAGCGTTATTATTATAGTCATTTCATCAAGAAGAAGCTGACTGCCATGACAGCTTTATTGGGTATTGATACAGAGATTTATGTTAATGGCAAGGAACATATTAGAAAAGACCGATTGAAACAAGCTGTAAATATCCTTAAAAAATACTCGAGGAAACACAGGAACAAGAAGATCCTCCTTGCCGGATCATTTCTCTACAAAGCGCAATATAGGGATATTGATATTTTTGTAATTTCTAAATATAATAAAGAGGATTACAGAGACGGGAAGATTCAGATTAATTTCCTCCCTGAGGATATTGAGAATACCCTTTTCTTCAGATCCATCTCTGCCATAAGCCTGGCCAACTTCTGCTGTCCCAAAACATCTCCTGAAGAAGATATTGTCCCCTCTGAACTTCTGGATCTTTATGAGAGAACAATATTGCATATATTGCAGGATGAGGATTTTCTGCAAGAGCTTAGGGATTTCGTGCTGAAGGCAGAATATGCTGCAAATCATGTTGTGTTAGATTCATTGCAGCTGAAAAAAGTGACAGACAAAATTAGAAAAAGCAAGAATAAGATCCGGATAATTTCTAAATATCTTCTGATAACACTTATTAAGGCATATAGTAGTTCAAGCCTTAAGATGATGCTGAAAAAATACTTGCAGAAGAACAGCAAGCCTGAAAAGGGCAGGAAAACCTATAGGAACTGGCAGATATACAATAGCACCTACCAAGAGGTTCTGGAAATTGTTGCATGAACAGGCAAGAAAAATAATAACAGAGCTGTTGGGTGCTCAGGTGAGGTTCGAAGGTCATTTCAACAGGGTTTTTGATAATCTGAAAAAGGGCAGACAAGATCAGCTCCTAGATTGGGTTAGGGACTGCCAGGACGGGAAAAACCTGCCAATAAGTTCATCCAAGGTGCAAGGTCTTATTGCTTTCATCCTCAAGTTCAGGGAGAGCAACTTAAGGTCGATATTGACCAAAAAGAAAAACGAGTATTTCATCGCTATCTTCCTTGACAAACACAAATACTACAATCAGGAGAGGGAGAAGCTTGGGATATGAAAGTTTGAGGGTTATCCGGACTTATTTTAAATTTGATTTATCTCTCTGTTTCTCAAACCGACAGATTTATTTAGGTGTTTTACCCCTAACTAACTTATGAAGGGTTGGTTGAGGTATGCTCTCGTCTTGGGAGTGGTGATTGTGCTGTTCTTGTTGAACTTCTTGACTAGGGTCAACCAGATGCCGCAGCACCTGGATGAATGGGAGCATATTGTTGTGGCTAAGTTGACCATGGAAACAGGGTTCTTGCAGGGGCACGAGCCTTATAGAAGTGAATGGATATATCCGCCTGGCATCTACACTGTGCTCTCATCGCTTTCATTGTTATCTGGATTGAGCTTGATTACAATACAGAAGTTCCTGCCATCGATCTTCTATATCATCCTGGGCCTGATGTTCTATATCCTATCTTTGAAATTGTTCAAGAGGGATGAAGTAGCTATTGCAGTCATGGCATTCTCTACACTTATTCTATCGAACATAACCATCATGGGCATCTACTATCTGGTGCCTTTAGCCATGGGCTCTTTTCTTACCTTGCTGCTGCTATATTTCCTGGTCCAAGACAACTGGCTGATGTCTCTCTTCATACTTCTTGCAATAGCAATAACACATGCAAGCACAATTGTACTTGCTTTTGTTGCGACATTCTTCTACCTGGTCTTCAGCAGGAAGTGGAGGCTGATCTTTATGGGTCTGGTGGGCTTTATGCTAGTGTTGGGTTTGATGAAGTTCAAGAATATTTACCTAAGCCCTTCGATAGACCTGCTCAAATATATCTTTTTTCGGCCTGCTGTCAAGCCCTTTGTGATAATCGCAAACAATCTGCCCTGGTTCTTTCTTGTATTGTTGGCGCTTGGTATATTTTTCATCATGTTAAAAGAGCGAAAGGCCAGCTATGCCCTTGTACCATTGTTTGTCTTCATGATAGTTGACTTTTTCATGTACTGGAAGTACAGAGGCTTTGTCTTTGTCTACAGGCGACTGATATATTTCATCTTCCTCTTCATACCATTTTTTGTGGGTTATGCAGTGCACCACATTGCAGACACACCCAACCGTCTGTTTGACTCAAAATGGCTTAAGCAGTTCCCGATCTTTTTGATAATATTCCTTTTAATCCTTGTTCCTTTTGCCTGGAAGCTGAACCAGGAAAGCCATGTCTCAGAGATATATATCATGAATGATGAGCATCCTCTTTTTACCAAGTTTGGAGAGGCCTTTCCAAATGAAAAAATTATAACTCGTTTCATGATGGGCTGGGCCATGCCATACTATGATCTTGAAGAAGTGCATCTTCCTCCTGGTCATCCTGTGATCAATAGCTGCTTTGCCAACAAGGACAGCCAATGCTTTGCAGATTTCATGCAGCAGAAGGACATCAAATATGTCTATGCAGGATTTGATCTTGATGGTGAATTGTTCAAGCCAGTTGCAAAATATAAAGGCTTGATAATATATAAGCTAGAATAGTAATCTTTAAATAAAAAATAATATTAATAAACTACAATGGGGTTGAATAAGGACTTTTATGGGGCAGGTGTTTATATAGCATTCTCGCTGGTCGCCTCATTGATAATATTCTTTGCCTTTGGCTATCCTTTCTTGCAGTCATTGAGGGCATTTTTAGGTTTTGCATACTTGATATTCCTGCCAGGATATGTATTGGTCAGGTGTTTCTTTGACGAGACAGATCTGATCGAGAAATTTGCTTTGTCTTTTGGATTGAGCATTGCCCTGGTAATCCTGTCTGTTATGATAGCCAACATGCTGCTTAGGATTCCGCTGACAGTGGCGTCAAGCTTTTTGATACTGCTGGTTGTCATGATCATAATCATACTATTGAAAAAATTTGAGGCGCCAATCAATGATTGCTGGTGCCGTATTCTCGGGAAGAAAAAGGTTGGGTTAGTTAAGAAAAAGAAGAAGTGAGCTAAAGAGAGGTGAGCTTTAGTTTTACAGGTGGTTGTTTTTGAAATATGAGGTACCTAGGAGAGTTCATCAATCGATAGAATGTTTTGGTAAATGTGCAGGCTTCTGGCTGGGCATGGCAATCTTCTTATCCATTCTATATTTTATCCTTGGAAAACAAGTCACTCTTCCGCCTTATTGGTTTTGCATCTCTGCAGTAACAGGGTTCTATGCAATAATTGCTGTGGTGGTGTGCCAATGAGGTCGTTTTCCAGGGGTTTTATTGACGGCTTCAAACTGTTTGGCGAGACAGTAGCCAACATCGTCAACTTTTTCCTGATGCTTATTGCCTATATTGTGGGCATCGGATTGACATCGATAGTCGCCCGGATATCCGGCAAGCGTTTCCTTGATTATAAAAAGAAGGATTCATATTGGATAAAGAGAAACCAAGGAAAGGAGAAAGAAGAGAGGTATTATAGGTTATTTTGAGAGTTACATTAATATGACAATCAAAAACCAGACACACATGGCGGCTGTCGGCTCTCCGAGCCTTGCTCGGGGGCTTCCGGAGGAGCGTCCCTCCCCCTCGCCAGCGCCATGTCTGGTTTTAACAAAGGGGAAGGAAAATGTACATACTTGGGATATCTTGTTTTTATCATGATTCAGCGGCGTGCCTGTTGAAGAACGGCAAGATAGCTGCAGCTGCAGAAGAAGAGAGGTTTAGCCGCAAGAAGCATGATACTGGATTTCCAAAGAAGGCTGCCCTGTTTTGTCTGGAGCAGGCTGGCATCTCTATAGATGACGTTGACTATGTTGCATATTATGAGAAGCCGATGATCAAGTTTGACCGATTGATGAGCCAGTACCTGCAGACGTTTCCCTTGTCTTTCTGGTCGTTTTACAAAGCAGTGCCTTCCTGGCTGACAGAGAAGTTGAGAGTGCACAGCCAGGTCAAGCAAAAATTGAAGTACAAGGGCGATATTTTCTTTGTTGAGCATCATATGGCTCATGCAGCATCCAGTTTTTTGACATCACCTTTCAAGAGGGCGGCTGTTCTGACCCTGGACGGGGTTGGTGAGTGGGCGACAACAACCATCTGCCAGGCCAACCATGACATCAAGATTATCAAGGAGCTTCATTTCCCCCATTCCCTTGGTTTGCTTTATAGCGCAGTTACTGCTTACCTTGGCTTTAAGGTCAACAATGATGAGTACAAGGTCATGGGCTTTGCACCCTACGGCCAGCCTGTATATTACGATAAGTTCAGGAAGATTGTTGATATGAAAAATGACGGCAGCTTTAGATTGGATATGAGCTATTTTGCTTTCCATTACAAATTGAGAATGCCTAATAGGAAGTTCATCAAGGCCTTTGGACCTGCAAGGAGAAGAGGACAGAAGATGAGCAAGAGGCATGCTGACATTGCAGCCTCTTTGCAGAAGCTGACAGAAGAAGTGATTTTAAATCTAGCAAGAGAGGCTCATAGGATAACCCGCTCAAAGAACCTCTGTATTGCAGGTGGTGTTGCCCTGAACAGTGTAGTCAATGGGAAGATACTAAGCAAGACTCCTTTCAAGCATCTTTATGCCCTACCTGCTGCAGGCGACGGAGGCGGTTGTGTTGGTGCTGCGTGCTATGCCTACAATATTATACTGGGCAGGAAGAAAAGGTTTGTTATGGATGATGCGTTCCTTGGAAAGGGATATTCCAGAGAGGATATTAATGAGTTTCTTGAGAAGAACCAGATCAGTTTCTATGAGTTCAAGAGCAGAAAGGAACTATTGAAGAAGATGGCGAGGCTGATCAATGACAACAATGTTGTCGGCTGGTTCCAGGGCCGGTTTGAATATGGTCCAAGAGCCCTTGGCAACAGGAGCATCCTGTCCAATCCCTGCAATCCTTTTATGAAAGATATCTTAAACAAGAAAGTTAAGCATAGGGAACAGTTCAGGCCATTTGCACCTGTTATAACAGCTGAGGATGTTCATGATTATTTTGTCGCTGACAAGCCATTGCCTATCCCGTCGGAGTTCATGCTGACAGTCTATCCTATAAGGGCAGCCAAGCAAAAGTTACTTCCTGCTGTGACCCATGTCGACGGCTCGGGCAGGTTGCAGGTCTTGAAAAGAGAGACCAATTCTTTGTATTATGACTTGATAAAGGAGTTTGAGAAGCTCTCGGGTGTTCCTGTATTGATCAATACATCATTCAATATAAGGGGTGAGCCGATTGTAAACACTCCCTTGGAAGCCTATAGGTGTATGATGGGAACTGGAATTGATTTCCTGGTCATGGGCAATTTCTTGATAGCCAGGAAGGCAAACAGAAAGCATATGTGGGACAGCGAGAGCACTGCTAAGGATTAAGATGACACGAGCATTGGTTACAGGTTCAACAGGCTTTATCGGAAGCCATCTGGTTGAGAAGCTGTTAGCTAAGGATATCAAGGTTAGGTGTCTGTTAAGATGGACTAAGAGCGATGAGAAATACCTCGAGGGTCTTGATGTTGAGAGACACTATATAGATGGCTATGATGATACTTCTGAACTGGAGCTTGCATGCAAGGATGTGAACTATGTCTATCACCTTGCGGCCCGGACCAAGGGTGCCAACCTTGAGCAGTTCTATGACTCTAATGTTGTTCCTGCCAATGCAATGCTTGATGTTATCTCTAATTCAAAGATTTCTTTAAAGCGATTTGTATTGCTTTCAACTCTTGCAGCAAGCCAGCCTATCGAACACTATGGCTGGAGCAAGCAGGTTGCTGAAGATGTGGTGAAGTTTTATGGTGATCAAGTACCTTATACTATTGTTCGGACAGGTGGAGTGTACGGACCCAAGGATAAGGATTACTTCCGCATCTTCAACATGATAAACAAAGGCCTGAAACTCTACGACGGCAGTGAGAATAAAAAACATATGATCATACATGTAGATGATCTTGTGGGAGGAGTCATAGATGCTGGTATGAATCTGGTGACTGATAATAATACATATGATCTTTGCAATGATGATCCTGTCTCCTTGAATATACTATATGATAAGATCGAAGAGGTGATGGGCAAGAAGGCCAGAGGCATTAAGGTACCGAGATTTTTGGTCTTGCTTGGAGCTGTCTATGGCTCTTATTTGTCTTTGAGAGGCAGGGATGTGATCCTGAACCTTCAGAAAAGGAAGCTTGCTTCGAACAACTGGGTCATAGATGGCCAGGATACTTCTGTTGCAAAAAATGATTTTGGGTTTAAGACTGATATTTCTCTAGAAGACGGTTTGAGAGATACCTATAGTTGGTATCTGAATAATGATTGGATAAAGAGATAGTTAGTTCTTATCAAAGATCCTTGATCATTGATTTCATTATGTTGGTGGCTAAGGGGATCTTGAACATCTTACCCTGGCTTGCCTTGACAGTAAAGATTATGGAAAAGACTGTGATGCCTCCACAAACAGCAATCATGACAATCAATGCAAAAAGAAATATGATTATGCCAATTATTGGTATGATGGTCAATATGCCGCTTACTACTATAAAAATTCCTAGGACGAATCCAAAAATCCAGCCATAGATCAAGCCATAGAACAATGCCTGGAAACCATGGTATCTTGCAAACTTGTCACTCTTTTTGGCGGTTACTGCAACAACGATGGCAATCACCCATATCAAGTAAGAGAGTCCTACCAACGAATGCGACATAGATTCCTGGTTCCCTTCATATTTTGGCGCGGGCGGTGTATAAGGAGGAGGGGTTGGTGAGAATTTTGGCGGTTTTGGTGCGGGGGAGTCCTTAGTGACATGGTCTATGGCCTCTTCCACATCTTTCTTGGGATAGCCCTTTTTTAATAGGGCCTGCTTGAGCGAGTCAATAGAATACTCAGGTCTATTTTGGTTCAAATAGTTTACAATTGTTTTGTTGACCATTTTTAATAAATAAAGAAAAGAAAAAAATTACTTGGCTGCGTCCCTTGCAAGTTTGGATATTAAAGGTATCTCAACATCCTTGCCATTGTAGACCTCGTATGCGAAATATATTGATAGTCCGAGGAATGCAATCCATAGCAACCATGAAAGTGAGAAAGGCAGGAAAAATGTGACGAAAGATATGAAAACAGAGATGACGACATATGCAAGGTTCCAGAACAGTCCTGCGAATGCATGGGTCTTGGCCCAGTGATCATCCTTGGCAATGAAGATCAATATTAGTGCAATTATGCCGATCGGATATCCTAATGCTGCCAAGGTCCTGTTCTGGTTGCTGTTATCAGATGGTTGGGCAGTTGGCATTGGCTGCATCTCTGCGCCTGCGGTTTGTGGAGCGGGTTCGACGAATTGTGGTGCTGCCTGTTGGTCTGCTTGTGGAGGCGCCTGCTGCTGATCGAATTGAGGAGTTGCTACAGGTTCTGCTTGCGGCGGTGCAGCGGCTGGTGCAGGTTCTGCCTGCATTGCAATGGTTGCTGCCTCTTCGACCTCTGCGGGCGGATAGCCTTGATTAGTAAGATTAGACTTCAACGCATCGATAGAATAAGTATCCTTGTATTGTTTGATATAATCAACTGCTTTTTGATTGACCATTAAATCACCCCTTCTGAAGTATATTTTTTATATAGATTATATAAAGATTTCGAAAAAGGATTTTTTTTCGAAGCCTAGAAATGCTTTGCATTTCTTTTGTTTCTAAAATTCAAGATTTATGTTTTAATACTTTTGGTGGCGGGTGATATAGATGTGACTTAAGTTTTGTTTTCTTAGAAGGCACTTTCATTGGAAGTGTTTTGGGTTTTGGGCCTGCAGGTTTTATCTGTTCTTTGGGTTTTGGAGCAGGAGGTTCAGGTGGTTTCTTGAAAGGTGGCGCGTTGGGTTTTACCTGGTAGCCCTCTGAAGCATGTACATCTGCCTGCTGTGGCGGTGGTGGATGGGATGGTTTTTTCCTTGGCTTTTTCTCTTTATAGTTATATAAATAGAATATTATCCAGAGAAATACTGCTATTAAAATAAAAATTAAATTAAAAAAAAATAAATTATTCCTCATTATAGTGCCTGATTGATCTTGTCGTCAGGCCATCCAGCGTTCCTTAGTTCTGTTTTTATCTGATCGTTGGATTTGCCGGCAGCTCTTGCTGATGACACATAGTTCTTGAGCTGTGCAACCTGTGGGTCCGCTGCTGGTTGTGTCGGTTGAGAAACGCTCTGTTGCGGCTGCTGTGTGGTTGTGGCTGTTGACATGCCTGCCATGGCGCTGTTCTTGTCAATCCTTTTTTTCTTGCCTGCTATCCAGTAGATGATGCAGCCAATCAATCCCAGGAAGATCACAATCAAAATCCATAGGGTTTTCCAGCCACCGTCATTGCCTGCAGACGCAATGCTGACAATACAGATTATTGCGCATATCAAAGAGATCAACAGATAGATGCCGATAATTATAGGTAGGATTGCCATGAGCGCCATTACTCCTAAAAATCCTGCTGCTGCTCCGGCTGCTGCCTTGTTGGTCTTTTCAATATCTGCAGTGGTTGTTACTGATTCTCCTTTATCTGCGCACCTGGCTGCATCTCCCCAGCTTGCAGGTACACATCCATCATCGCAGGTCTTTAAGGTGTCCCAATCAGTCAGGTCATCAGAGCAGATCTTCAGGTCATCTCCGAAGCACTTCTTTTGCTCTGCTACGCAGACAGCAGGCGCCCTGTTTTCGAGTATTACGTCCAAGCCATAAGGTCCTCCTTTAGTGTAGTAGGTATCCCTTAATGCAGCTATATATACTGTCTGCGGGTCGCCGATATTATGGTATTCAACTGTTATTATCTGGCCTTCGTTGTCTGCCTCTTCGCTTACTTTCTTGGTTCTTGAAGAATCATATATGGCTAGGTTGAGCTGTGCTGTCTGTACTTCGTCAGTTCCGGGCGTCAATTTGACCTTGATGAAGTCATTAGTCTTCAGGTCCATCTTATAGAAATCCTTTTCATCCTTGCCACTCTTGCCTGCGACCAGCCAGCAGCAGTTCGGAAAGCTACCGTTAGTTATAGGCATTGCGTCATCAAAAGTTGCTGAGGCATCTCCGCTGCCCATGTCTGCGTTTTCTTCGACATTTACTTCTAGCGCATATTTATTTACAGGATATGATGCGCCCAGCTTAAGTCGAATATAGAATATGCCCTCCAGGTCCTCATTCGCAACATAGTGGGATTCTAGTACTAAAGGTGCAGTTTCAAAATCCCACGCACTTTTTAACTCTTGGCGGTCTGAACTATAGAGATACATTTCTGCCCAAACACTATCTTCATCACTTTCAAAGGTGCTTTTAACAGTCAAACGTTGTCCTGGATTGAGATTGATTTGATAGAAGTCGACAGAATCCCTTTCCAGAAGGCTTCCTTCAATTGTCCCTGGAGTTATGGTCTCTGCAGTCTCAAATGAGTCTCCTGCAGCAGATACCATTCCGATGCATAGAATCATCAATAGAAAAAACAATATTATCTTTTTCATTAACAACACCTCTTTTTGAATTCTTTTTAGTTTAAGCTTTTTTGACACATTTTATACCACCAGTCTATTTGATTGGTGGAGTGGAAACGTTATAACATGTGTTTAATAGGGAGTGACCCGATCGAAAGGGGCCATGCCCCTAGCGTATTACATTAGGGTGGTCACGGATTTTTGACAGCGTGATTTACGACATTCTCTGGCCAGTTGGCCTTTAGCAGGGCAGCTTTGATCTGAGCGTCAGAGTAGCCCTTGGTCTTTTGGTCCTTGACATAGGGCAATAGCTTGTCTACCTGCTGCTTGATATGTGGTGAAAGTGGGATTTCGACTGATTGTGCTGGTGTCTGCATGGAATATGTTGTGGTTGTCTCCTTGCCGACCTTGGATGTTATCTCCCTGAACTTTGGAACAAGCCTTTCAAGCTCTTCCATTGCAGCAGAGTCAGGCTCCTTGCCTTTTATGGATTCTTGGTAAGTGGTCACCATCCAGACCAGGGTCCACTGGTTTAAGAAAGCGACCTTGATGAAAAGCGCGATTATGAGTGCGATGAAATAAGGGATCTCGTGGAATATGGCCCAGGGTAACAGTAATACGAGCGGTGCTGTCAGGACATAAAGCCCAAAGAATATGCCTATAGCAATCGCATAGTTGATCAATACTAATATCACACTGGTTGCAAGCATTGATTTCCAGCATTTGAAATAAAGGACGAGTCCGTCTCTTGCGCCTTTCCAGGCATTCTTTTCTGGATGAGTGAATAGGTAGCTCAAGACAGCTTCATCAATATAGTTCAGGAAGACTGAGACGATGTGCGCGATCAGGTTGAAGATGGTCCTTACAGCAGGTATTGGAACCCAATTACCAATCCTTCTGATGAAGTTTGATATGCCGTGTACAATGGCTGCAATGATCCTGTCCACCACAAAGAATGCAGAGGCGGTCACAAACTTGGACTTGACCATCTTAAAGCCATAGCCGACCATGCCTTCGCTGCCTGAGATGCTTCCCTTCTGCACCAGTTCTCCAAGCACAGCAACATGGCCTGCCTTGATCAGGTAGAGTACATAATGCCGTACGAGTTTGAATATGCCCCACATTATCAAAAGGCCTATGATCAGGATCAGGAATCCGAACGGTCCTGAGAAAAGACTTGCAATGTAGATGAAGACTGCAGCGACAAGAAAAAAGATCAGAGTCATCACAAAATAGACCAGGATCTTGATAGCCCAAAATGGCCATGTCTTGAACAAAAGCTTCAATGATTCACTGAAATACAGCTTCATGAATAATGTCTTTATAAATAGAATTTAAAAAGTTTTTGATAGGGGTATTAGAAAAATTTTAATAATATCAATTTTATTATTAAATATATGAGAATTCATATCGATGAAATCAAGCAATTATGTACTGACATTTTGCTAAAATCAGGATTAAACCAAGAAGATTCTAAAATTGTCGTAGATGAGTATCTTTATGGAGAGTTGACTGGTAAAAAATCTCATGGATTTGTTTCTTTTCCAAAATTTGCTGTAGAAAAAATTAAGAATCGGAAAGGAGATTGGAAAGTCGAAAAAGAAGATGATTCTTATGCTTTGATTAATGCGAATGGAAATTTTGGTCAATTGGTTGGAAAATTTTCGATGAACTTAGCCATAAAAAAAGCTCGTGAAAAAGGAATTGCTCTTGTCGGAATGAACAATATGCAATCATATCTGATGCCAGGATATTATGCTAAAATGGCATCTGATAAAAATATGATTGGAATTGTAATAGATAATTCTAAATCAAGAGTTGCGCCTTTTGGAGGCATAGAACCAAAATTAGGTGCAAATCCAATAGGTCTTGCTATTCCAACAAATAATACTGCTTTTGTTTTAGATATGGCTACATCAACAAGAGCGATGGGAGAAGTTAGACTTGCGAAAAGATTAGGAAAACTTTTACCAGATAACATGGCTTTAGATAAAGAAGGGAATCTGACAGAAGATCCTAATAAAGTGAACGCTCTCACACCCTTTGGAGGATATAAGGGGTATGGATTGTGTTTAGCAATAGAGATTATTGCAGGGTCTTTTGTGCGAGCGAAAATGGGCAGTAAACTAAAAGGCAGTCTTGATAGAGGTTTCCTATTTTTAGTGATAAATCCTGAAATTTTTGTTGATATAAAGACTTTCAAAGATGAAGTTTCAGAATTAATCAAAGAGATTAAATCCAGTAAAAAAGCAAGTGATTTTGATGAGATTCTAATTCCTGGTGAAAGAGCCTTAAATTTGATGAAAGAAAATTTGATGAAAGGCTATTTGGAGATAGATGATAAAATTGTTGAAGACATAAAGAATCTTCTTTGACTTCTAGTAAAAACATCGAGAGCCGACACAATAAATTAAATTGCTGAGTATTATTACTTTATCTTCTGTAACTGGGTCTTCTTTGGCCTGAACCTCTGTTTCTTGGGCCCTGGCCTGATCCTTGGCCTCTTCTTCTTGGGTCTCGGGATTGGGACGATCTGTTTCCTGAGTCTGCTCCTGTTCTGTTTCTTGGGCCGCCGGATGATCGGTTTCTTGATGGAGGTCCCCTATTCCTGTTGTTTGACCTGCCGCCAGATCTTCCTGAGCCGAATCTTCCTGACCTTTCTGATGTCCGGATCATCTCTACTCTTTTCAGTTGAGGCAATGCCAGCTCATCAACATTCATTGTTCTATATTCATCCAGAATTCTCCTGAAGTTATCCCAGTCGATGTCACATAAAAGATTTATCACTTTGCCTGCTTCTCCTGCTCTTGCAGTCCGGCCTATCCTGTGGACATAGTCTTTGGAATCGTTGGGGATGTCATAGTTGTAGATGTGGGAAACATTATCAATGTCCAGGCCTCTTGCAGCAACATCTGTGCATATCAATACTTCTCTTTGGGCGTTGTTGAATACCTTTAGGGTATTTGTCCGCTTGTTCTGGGACAGCCCGCCATGGATAGCAATAGCCTTGATATCGTTGGCCTTGAGATTTTTCACAAGGAAATCTGTATTTCTTCTTGTATTGCAGAAAACCATGACTAGTTCTGACTGCTCTTCCTTGAGCAGGTGTATCAGCAAGGCTAGTTTTTTATTTCTTGGGACCTGGTAGAAGGCCTGTTTGAGTTTTGCAGGATCAACCATCTTGGTGCCTGCAACCTTTATTGGATGGTTCATGTACCTGTGCGCCAGGTCTTGTATCCTGGGCGGCATTGTTGCTGAGAAGAACATGGTCTGCCTTTCTCGTGGGCAGTTCTTGATTATCTTTTCAACATCATCTATAAATCCCATATCAAGCATCCTGTCTGCTTCATCCAGCACCAGTATATTGACCCTGGATAGGTTTATTGTGTTCCTTTGAAGATGATCCAATAATCTGCCGGGTGTTGCAACTACAACGTCAGCCCTCTTGAGATCGTTGATCTGTGGATTGATGGCTACGCCGCCATAGATTGATGTGATTAACAGATTTTTATGTTGTGCAAGCTCATTTAACATGCATTTGACCTGTTCAGCAAGTTCGCGTGTGGGGGCCAGGATTAGTGCCTGTATGCCTTTTCCGCGGACTGCCTGCTCTATGATGCCGCATCCGAATGCGAGTGTCTTTCCAGAACCTGTTGAAGATTCTCCAATAACGTCTTTTTTTCGGATTATGTGAGGAATTGATGCTTCCTGTATGTTGGTGGGCTGTGTAAAGCCCAATCTTTTTATTGTTGATAATAGCTCTTGGCTTAAGCCAAAATTTTCAAATAAGTTCATTCTATATACCTCTTTAATATATTACTAGTAATATATTCATATATGTTTTATTTATAGCACTTCTCTAGAAAAAGCGAAATGTCAGATATAACTGAGCAAGTGCTCTCTCGTCCATAGTAATGCTCTCTAAGTTATAATGTTCTCCAATCCTTTAAAAAGCTTTCGGTTATTCATCATCTTATAGTGATGAATTATCGATGTCTTAAAGCCGAAGATTTTTTAAAATAAATAATTATGACTGATATTATGGTATCTGTAATTCAGGCGATCATCCTTGGCATTATACAGGGTATAACAGAGTGGCTGCCAGTCTCTAGTTCAGGCCATTTGGCCATTGTCCAGCATTTCTTTGGCATCAGCCAGGCTGTAGCCTTTGATGTATTGCTGCATTTGGCAACATTACTTGTGATACTGGTTGTTTTTTTCAGGGATATAATGAAATTGTTCTATTCGGTCTTTAAGACCAACCAGATGCTTGCGCCTTACAGGAAGATGCTGCTATATATAGTGGTGGCATCGATCCCGACTGCTTTGATCGGCTATTTCTTAGGCGGATATTTCGAGGCCTTGTTTGATAATGTCCGCGTGGTCTGCTTTATGCTGATAATAACAGGTTTCATCATATATATAGCAGAGAAGTGGCCGCAGGGAAAAAACAGGCGGATGAACTATTATACAGCATTTTTTATGGGCCTGATGCAGGGATTGTCTATTATTCCTGGCATCTCAAGGAGTGGATCCACCATAGCTACTGGCCTGTTTGCAGGTATAAAAAGAGAAGAAGCTGCAAGGTTCTCTTTCTTAATGGCAGTGCCAGCCATACTTGGTGCAGGTATGATGAAGGCCAAGGATATAATTGTGATCGAGAACCTGACTGCAGTCATTGTTGGAATGTTCTTTGCCTTTGTCTTTGGAGTCTTGTCTCTTAAATGGTTGCTTGGATTGATAAGAAGGAAGAAATTGATCAGGTTTTCTTATTATCTTTGGTTTATGGCGATATTGGTTCTGGTGATTAGTTTTCTGGTTTAAATAGTTAAGATTTTTATAATATTGGTGGTTACTTTTTAGCTTATGTATGAACTAACTTCAGATCGCCTAGCAGGTCCGCTAAGAACAATAAGAGATAATGCGTTCTATATTGAGGGTTTCCTGGAACTGGATCCGGTAAAGATAGGTTTGATTGGCGATACATATGCAGGCAAGACACAGGCAATCAGGGCCCTGACTCATACATTGGGTGGTGTTTTCCAGGAAAAACACAGGTCGAAAAGGACAGTAAAAGATGGCTCTTATCTTTTTGGAGAGACAGGATCTGGGCAGACCATTGCTGTGGGCCTGAAAAGCCACGCAGGCCATGATGTTGGCAAGGGTGACAAAGGCCCGCGAGCTGATAAGAATATCCTTGTCCTAAAATATCTAAAGACATCGACTTTTAACAGGCAGTTTGGCATCATCGAGCCAATTATCGAAAAAGAGGGGATAGATTATTCTGATTGTAGTGCCCTTGTGACAAGAGTTACATCCGAGGATCAGCTCCCGATCAGAAGAAAAAATATGATTGTCAGGAAAGGATTTAAACATGTTTATTTTGTTGATAATCATCGCAAGCAACAGTATCCTCTATCAGGCCTTGATCCTGCCAACATCCATGTGGTCATTGATCTGGCGCGTGAAGTTTACCCTGATCTAAAACTGATCTATTTTGGGGATGAAGAATTGCCTGACTCGTTGGAAGATAAGCTTGTTCGCTTTGATGACCAGTTATCTTTTGCTGCCTGGGATGAAAAAGAAGACTCAGAAGATAAACTGGCCAGAGCTCTTTTTGGAGATGACCATGATGCTGTCTTGTTCTAGTCAGTGACCAGATCTACTTTACCATATGTATAGATTGAAGCTATTGCATCTATGTTTATTCCAGTACCCTGACCAGATAACAGTAATTTTGAGGGATGCTATATCGCCTACATTCACTGTTGACATTTTATTTACCTCCCTCTAATTTCACTTTGTCATAAGTAACGACTGAACTGATTGCTAAATTCTTAACTTTAATGCTACTCCCGAGGACTCTATATGTGCCATCTTTTTTTTCTGAAGGAAATAAGTCTTGGAAAACAGCAACATATCTATCTCTTTTATTGAAAAAGCCTACAACTCCAAAAACCACGTTTGGTGCGGTTTGAAATCCGAAACTTAAGTGATCTGCAAGTGCTTTCTCATCAAATGTAAGATCCTCATATTCAATCTCATTTTCAAAGATAAGTTTTCTTCTTTTCTGGCTTATATCTAAATTTCTTATTACTCCTCCAATAGTGTTACCATCATAAGAGCATAATCCTGTGTTCAGGAGTTGATATCGTGTTCTAATTGTGACATCTGATGCTAACAGATAGCAATTATCTTTGATGAATATCTTCACTACATCACCTATACTCATTGTTGTCATATTAATAACCTCCTTGTCCCCAGAAAAAGTATATTCCCTGAGCGATTGTGGTCATCACCCCTTTAGAAGATAGGTAACGCAATTTGATTTATATAATTTACTTAGATACAGGCTTGATGGTGTTCAATATTAGGCAATATTTATATAGAATAACTGACTTTCCATTTCTAAATAGTTTCGGGTGGTAAAATGAATGATGATGTAAGAGATATATATGAAGTATTATATAATGAAGAGATCAAGACACTGACTTCAGAGGCAGATGAGAAATTCAAGAACTCTGGAGCTTATTCTAGGCTTGATGACCTGGTTGGCGTATTGAAATTCAGGATTGAGAAATCAAAGACTCCTTTGGCCAAGTTCAGGAAACAGACCCGGAGAATTGCTAAGAACATCGCCTTGCCAACAGTTGTAGGTGTCGGTGTTGTGGTAGCGAGCGCTTTTTTCAAGGAAGGCGCACAATATGTGCAACAGCAGATATTGCCTCTTCTAAAAGAGGGCATTATTTATAGTGCACCAATTCCAATAATATCAGATCTTATAGGCCGTTCAATTGGTAAAAAAGTGCGCAGGGCAGGAAAAAATGTGATGAATCAGGTACAATCCCAGTGGGAGAAGCAAAAAAAAGAGAAATGGACTTCTCAAAAAGACAAGGAAATAGTCAATAATATAGAAGACATGACAATAGCATTCAAGGATGTATACCAAGACGACCTAAACAAGGCCCGAAACCAGGTAATTTCCATGATCAAGAAGTATAATCCTTTGAAAACATACGGAAGATCAGATAAGCTTATAAGCATAAAAACAGTTGGCAGGGGTATATATGGCTATATCAAGTATAATATTCCTGGAATTTTATTCAACATATTCTCGCCTATCAATGCCGACCTCGGGCAGCTGGGAAGCATCGGTGCCTGTTCCCACGTCGCTGTCAAGAAAGCCGGATCTATGTATGATGTTGCTGATTACGATGTGAAGGTGCCGTATCATGATGTTCTAAAGGATCTTAGTGCCAGCCAAAGAAAACAATTGGTGGGTGGACTTCTGAAGCACTGGTATGATGTGCGGAAAGTGGAGAAGCTGCAACTAGATAATGTTACGATCGAAGGCGGAACTGTTACAGTTAACAAGCCACATGATCCCTTGAGAAGATTGAGAAAATACAGATAAAAAACTAAATAGCGTTTAATACTGCTACGCATCTTGCACAGTTGGCTGGCAGGCTTGAGTATCCTATATTTTCGTGCTGTTGGAAAAATGCGTTTAGGTCATCTGGAAGGTGTTGGTATTTGGGATGCATAAATCCGTCTGCAATTTTCTCTATTGCCTGTTCTTTTTTCATTCCTTGGATTTCATTAAAATGGATTACATTGCTGCCTGATGCATAACAGCAATACCTGAAATATCCGTCAGGGCTTATGTTCAGGCTTACATCCATAGATAAGGCATCTTTTTTGTCTGATGATGCTAAAACTGAATGAGTCAGGCATTTCTGCAATTCCCAATCACAGATCTTATCCTTTGGCAACGAGGTGCCTCTTCCGATTGCCCACATCAACCTTGTGCCCTGGTTTCCCTCGGTCGATTGTATTCCCAAGTTAGTCAGTCTTACTGCCGCTTGATTCTGCATTTTATAAGGGAACTTGTGGAAGCCGTCATCCTGGGGAAGTAAGATGCTGTCTTCATTTGTCAATAATGGTGCTAGATTATAGAGCACCCTATCTGCTTTCTTTTTCAATAGGGGCAATCCGCAGGTATTGATGACCAACTTGATCTTCTTGTCGATCTTCTTGATACCAGAAACTATCTCAACCAGTTCTGGATGGGCAAAAGCACAGCCGCCATTGAGCCCTACAAAACCAGGCACACTTTCATTCCGCTTATGCGGTTCAAACAATTTGACAGCTTCGATGGCAAGTTCTGGATCCATGTAAACAGCTTCGGGATCCTTTGGAAGCACAGAAGGTACATAACAATGGCTGCAATAATCAAAACAAACATTGGTTAGATTCAGCTCTAGGTGTGATTCTGAGAGTCCGTTGATTAATAGCTGCCTTTTGGTTTCCATACAGTAGGGAATGGAAATACCTATAAAAATATATAGTCTTTTTTAGAGAAAAAGAAGAAAAAAGAAAAAAATTAACTTGTGTAATTAGTTCCATTAACCGTCGTGTTTGTATCGTTCTCGTATTTAGGCGGTCTTGGTGGTATTACACTCTTATTGGTTTGATTGGTGTCGTTTAGTGTTGTTGTTGGTGTTATTATTATTGTTCCGTTTGTTTCGTTGTTGGTTGTGTTTGTTTCGTTTAGTGTTGTTGTTGGTGTTATTATTATTGTTCCGTTTGTTTCGTTGTTGGTTGTGTTTGTTTCGTTTAGTGTTGTTGGTTGTGTTATTATTATTGTTCCGTTGGTTGTGTTTGTATTATTAGTTCCAGTCATAGTGATAGTATCATCACCAGCCTTTCCAGATGCGCATCCTGCTGCAAATAAAAGACCTATTACAGCCAAAATCATTAATATGTTATTTATTTTCATATTTACACCTCTTTTATTTTTTTATTATTAATATACTTTTTTATATATTAGTTGCCTTTAATATATAAAGCTTTCGGTTTTTATATAATGAAAGCCTCAAATCCTTTCTATTGTTTTATGATTTTTTGAACATAATTTAAATTTTGATTGAGATCAACGGACCGTTTAGATCGAAAATTAGATTCAGGATCCTGTCCAGGAGGGTGATGATTTTCATCTCTTTTTTTGAGCAGTTTTCAGATATTTTGTCTAGTTCCTTTTGTAGGCTCACTTTCTTTTTGCCAAATTCCACCATCTTATTTTGTTCATATTTGTAAAACAGATTGCGGAATAATTCTTGAAAGTCAGCTAGTTTTTTTATGAAAGATTTGATTTTATTGCTGGCTTTAATATTTTTTGAGGCAATATGGTCTGCCAAGTCCCTATACCTGTCCACAACCTTTTCAAGCTGTTCAATGATAGTATATAATGGGCCTATTCTCTTAAATTCTGTCTCAAAGCCCATATTGATGGCCCTTCTGCAGTAATCGGCACATTTATCTGATTCAATCTTCATCAGGGTTGTGTTTTTCAGCCATGCAAGATCGTTTTTGCCTATTGCGCCAGAGACTTCAGATGCTGTGTGATTCATGATATAGAAGAATCTTCTAAGCATATTATTGAACTCTCCAAAATTTGATTGAGATACATTTTTTATTAAGATGCTGTTCTTAGTCTGTTTGATTATCTCAAAGCCTGAAAATTGTTCCCTCATCAGGTCCTGGACTGCCTTTAATTCACTGAACGAGCTGAATCTGATATTGACTTCGTCATAGCCTGATTTGAAGGTGGCCCCTATTATTTTTCTTATCATGGGCTTTGCATTAGAGATATCTACTGCGATTTTTTTGGATTCATAGTGTTTTTTTGTGGCAATAATCAGTTTTCCATTCGATTCATCCAACTCAATCTCATCACTCTTCTTCAGATTGTTGTTTTTGATCCATTTTCTTGGCAGGGTTATGGTCAGTGATGACATTCCGTGTTGGATCAGTTTTCTTCTCATTGGAAATCTCCAAGATTTACAATGTCCCCTAAATGCTAATTGAATTTCTTAGGACATGTTTTTGTGTTGGATTATTTACTATATAAACTTTTCGAAAAATGTATTCAAAATACATAAAGTATGCATTAAATTAAAATAGTATATTCATTATCTAAACTAGGAAAAATGAAATATAAAATTATATGGCATGATTGCGAGGATGACAGGACTGGAAGCGAGTTTTCAGTGGAAGCTCCTAACCCGACGGATGCGTATTTTAAGGCAATAGAAACTATCAAGGGATATTCTCAATATCTGAACGATCATTTTTGTGGGATTGACCTTGAGTGTTTGGTAGATGAGGATGGAAAATTCCTTCATCCCGACATATTCTTAAACAAGAAAAAGTCCGGTAAAGCAACTGCTGGTGCTGCATCAATATGGGAAAAAATATTTGATCGTTACAAGGAAGTCTCTTTCTTTCCATCACCAGCCTATAAGTCAGTTATGGATAGGCCAGCGGGTTCAATAACTAATGTACGTGAAATACCTGACGGCCAGAACACAATCTTTGAAGATTGGGAATTTGTAACCTACTTCTATGATTTCTCAACAGCAGACCTGGAATTATTATCTGCGTCTGGCGATATAAAACCAAGAAAGCTGGGTTTGTATACTGGTCAATGTGAACATGAATCTGAAGTTATTGAGAAAACCAATGGGCTGCTGGTCTATAGAAGCCGATTCGATAAGATCCTAATTGGTGAAAAACTGGAGCAACTAGTCAAGGGCCAAAAAAAGGTCACGCACATTGCCTGCGCAGAAGAAGTCTATGGCGGGGATACCCATTATTCTGTGTGGAGAGACTATCAGAAAGCAGAGATCTATGAGGTTAGGAAAAATGAAAAATAGATTGGTCGTCGTTTCAGGACCATCCGGGGTGGGGAAAGGGCCGATCATTGAATGGACTAAAAAGTTATACTTCCCTGATTTGTATCAGGTAAAAGTCAGGAAGACAAAGACAGAGAGGCATAAAGGCACTGAAGAAGACTTGGGTTTTGATGGGAAAAAGGGGAACTACTTTCAATATGATTGTAGGGGAGTTGAACAAAGAATATATCTGGATGAGCTGGATTCTGCAATTGAAACGCATGATGTTGTCTTGCTTGAAACTTATTATACTACACTGGATTTCTTAAAAGATAGGTATGAATCCTCTGTTGATTTCGCATCAACTTTCATATCTCCGCTTGGTGCAGATGAGATTGGAGAGCTGGTTGGACAGGAAAACTTGTTGGAGAGTTATTTACCTGAATTGATGTTGGATTCTCTGGTAAGACGTGCAGACAGAGATGGAAAAGTGTTTACGCGAGCACTCAATAGGGAATTTGAACTAAGAGCTGAGGGCGCTGTCAATGAAATGGTTGCTGCACATAAGTATAGGCAGATCATCTCAAATCATTGTTATGAATCTGACTCCAGATGGAAGTTTCCTGTCTTGATTGGAGAACCTAGAAAAGTAGTTAACTCTTTGAAAGATATTATTGATACAGGATACAGCAATTATGCTTCCGCTGGGCAGGATAATGCAATAATTTGGCAATAAGCGTTTGCTTCTATGCGCCCATGAACTTAAGCACTTCGAAAACAAGGATAAGCGGCCAGATGATTGCCTTTAGCACTCCCAGCACTCCACTCCAAAAGCCAGTTGCAGTTGATATGAAATAGATCACTGCTCCTAAAAAGCCCATGAAATATGTACAGCCTCCGCTGCAATTATGGCCGAACTTATGACAGCATTTTTCTTTCTTTGCTTTTGTTTTCTTCATTATGCATCACCTCTGAGTTTTTTAAACGAAGATGGTGCCAGCAGCTAACTGGTCAGCACCTCTGTAATTATGATATCATTTAATCTGTTTTTTATAAATTTTCTTCTTTTTCTTTTAGAAAATTATTTAAATGAGAATCTTCGTTAGGGTTAGCATGAGATATCTGACACTTGTTCTGTTGATTGTTTTGTTGTGCACTATCTTTATTACAGGATGCAATACCTGCCGTGATCTTAGCAAAGGCATCTATGATGTTCCTGGCAATCCTACAGGTAAAGGTCTGAGTGATGCGGAGAAGACTTGGTTTGATTCTGAAGACAAATGTATAAAAACTTGCAACGACCTTTGCAACAGCCAGGATTGTTCGATGGTCAACATAGAAGCTATATATTCTGACTCTGAGAAATCCGATGTTTCTGAATCCCTTAAATATGGAAGGAAGCATAACTGCTGGTGCTCATGCAGGCCGGATAAGACTGTTGAGGAAAATGATTGCACTCAAAAAGTAAGGGAGCTCATCCCTGATACTGTTATATTAAGGACTCATGGCCAGGGTAATTGGTGGTTCAATAGAAGGGTGATTAGTGGTGGTGAAACTACTATGCAGACCTGGAAAGATGGCGAGGAAATGTCTGGTATTTTTAAGGTTCCTGATGATGGCTTTGGCAAGGAACTGACTGATGAGTTCCTGACATACGATTATAACGAACTCTATTTCAAGATCAACAAGCTTATCCTAGAACCTGTCAACACAATCTCTGAAGACAGCGACAGTCTGCAGGAGTTCAAGATAGTGAGTTATAATATTATGAGATGTAGGGATTAGTATTTTTCTTAGAAAAAATCACATATTTATTATATAGTTATTTCGAAACTCCTCCATCACACTTGGCGAGTGGAAGTCCATCCAAGCTAAATGGGCTGCAGGATGTGTAGCAATATATTTCTCTGGATCGCTTACAAAGCCGCCTTTTATAGGCATTCCTGCCATGGAAGCCAGGTATAACGCTGAATCTTTTTCATATCCTTTAGAAATATATTTATCATAGAATGTAGTTTGATGTTTTGTCAGGCCCTTCGGTCTTTCGGGTTTGCTGTTCATGAATAAAAGCACTCTTCTCAACTATATAAATATTTTCATTTTAGTCTCTGACGGATGGTGAATTGTGTTGGGGAATTTTTTATTCTATACTTTCTTCAAACAGATCAAGCTGCCTATAATTCCCACTATAAATGCTAATGGCGCCATAACCAGTGATATGATGAAGAATGTTGCATGCAGGGCCTCAAACAAGAATGCAAGCTTCTCAAATGTTATGGCAAAGGCGTAGAACATGTTATGCAGTATGGTGCCTGCAAAGGGAGCAACAGAGGAGATGCCTGTTACCATCAGGAACAATTTCAACCTGCCTTTTTCTTTCCTGGCCAGTATGATCAGCCAGATTCCCAGAGCCAGGAAGAGTACTCCAAGTATTGCAAGGAATATAAACATACTCCTGTTCTCCGCCACGAAGAAAAATAGGATTATAAGGACGAAAACTGCAATCATATAGTGGATGATTTTTTTCAAGATTGGCTTAGTTTTCATATATTGTTTAATTTGGATTGGATGTTTAAATAACTTTCTTTAGCAGGTGATGAAGAGGGTGTTTTTTTTGGTTGTATGAAAACGCCATTAAAGATCTGTTTAACCACTTTCCAAAGGTTTAAATAATATCTTGGACTTCTGATTTTCCATGGTGTTGAAAGGTTATATCTGTGAGAAATGTGGTGAAGCTGGTACTGATAAAAAAGTCATTACTATTCACGAAAAAGTTCCTGTTACTGGTGTCATATTACAAAGGAGTGGAATCTATGGCATTAAAGATAAACGGTACCGAGGGGATTTTGTTTTCATATCAGAAGAGCGTCCTCTAAAGGCAGATCATAAGCGGA
The DNA here is from genome assembly GCA_964647565.1 of uncultured Methanosarcinales archaeon. Lineage (GTDB taxonomy): Archaea > Nanobdellota > Nanobdellia > Woesearchaeales > CAZYIM01 > CAZYIM01. Next base: position 51,701 of record CAZYIM010000007.1, on the reverse strand, counting down.
GTTATAGCGCGGTGGCATACCATATCCTCCAAGATCCTTTTAGTGTGCTGATGGATACTAATCTTCAGTTGAGGTCTCCCTTTGTCAAACTCGAAGATGTGCTTTGTGAGCTTGAATGGCCTGAGTTCCACAAAATGCGAGACGCATTTACCACCAAAGCCCATCATGAATATCCATACTCAGAAAAACTCGGGAACAATTATGCAGAATTTGAGACCTATCAATTATGGGCACAGGAAAATAAGCTACCTCCTTTTAAATTGACCAAGGGCACTATACAGTTTTCTTAAAGTCTTTAATTCTTGACAAACAAAAGAACATGATTGTAGGTTAATTTAATTATGATAACTTTTATTAATTAAAATCATTTTTAGATATATATGGGCAGAAAACCAATAAAAGTTGAGGTGGTGATCTTCAGGTTTGTCAACGGTTCATATGAATATCTTTTACTGAAGAGAATTGCATCAAGAGGTGGTTTTTGGCAGCCAGTGACTGGCGGATTAGAAGAAGGAGAAGAATTGCATGATGCGATTGTTCGGGAAGTGCGAGAAGAGACCGGGATTGCCCGGATCAAAAGGATAATTAATGATGTGCATCAGTTCACATTGGAAGACAAAAAACATTTTACTGAATATGTATTTGGTGCAGAAATCAATGCAGATGAAAAAATAACATTTGATAAAAATATTTATGAGGAACATGATGCTCATCGATGGTGTTCTTTTGATAAAGCGATGCAGATGCTTAAGTGGGATGGAAATAAAACTGGTTTAAGGAAATTACATAAACTGCTTGAAGAAGAATAGGCGATCACTATTTTTTTATTCTCACTCAATAATCTTCCTCAGCTTCTTATTCTTGAAGATCAGTACAAAGAAGCTGCCGATAGTATCGACAATCACATCTAAAAGCTCTCCGCTTCTGCCTGGCACAAAAAGCTGGTGCATTTCATCAAAGGATGCATATGCGACAGTGCACAATATTGCCATCATGAAGGGTTGCTTGACCTTGTAGAACAAAAGAACTCTGAGAACGAGAACTGCCAACACAAAGAACTCGGCTGCATGTATCAGATAGGTTGGGATACCCATTGCCCTGGGCTCTGCCATTGATTGCGGCATGGATGAGACCACAAATGTCAGCAAAAGATAGACAATCAGCGGCAGCCATGTGAGTAGTTTTTGGTTCATTGATTTGTGTATATCTGGATCGTATAAAAAAGTTTTTAAATATCTATTTTCTGAGTTAGCTTTAAGATGAAAACTCCGCCTTCTACGTTTATATACTCTCTGATTGCAATTGTGGTCATGTCTGGATTAACGCTCCTGTTCTTGAACAACAGATTAGATGGACAGGAAACTGAATCCCTTGCGGGTTTTGCAAGAGATCAATCAAGTGGGGCTTTGAGGAATTATGGAAGGAGTTTAAATCTTGATGGTATTAGTGCTGGTGTGTGGGGGCCCAAGCTGTCTGTTGCAAAAAGACTGCCTGCTTATATGCCAGGAGAGGTGCTTGTCAAATTTAAGAATGATCCCGGATTGAAGAAACTGGTCGGCAGCCAGGGGGTGTCGGGTCAGGCAGTAAATTATGGTCTTGATGTCTTAAGCAGTGTGGAATCAGTCAATGTTCTCGTGCAAAAGCATAGAGTGGTAGATTTCAAGGGATTGGCTGATAATGTTAAAGATCCAAGTCTACGTCATACATACAAACTCGAGCTTAAAGATGCGAGGTCTGTTGAGACTGCGATAAAAGATCTTAAGCAGGATCCCAATGTGGAGCATGTCGAACCTAACTATATATACTACACTTTCTTCAAGCCGAATGATGGGCTGTACGATCAGCAATGGGCTCATAGGGCGACTGATGCAGAAAAAGGATGGGATATTGAGCGTGGAAAATCTCATGTTGTTATTGGTGTAATTGATACAGGTATAAACTATCTTCACGAGGATTTATTTGATAATATGCTTTCAGATTGTACCCAGGGGTGTCCTCCTGGTACAGGTTATGATTTTGTTGATCTTGATCCTGCTAAATATAACTCAGATCCTTATAGATTTATTGATGGGGAGGATTATATGGGCTGGGATAATGAGCCCTTGGATTATTATGGACATGGAACTCATTGTGCAGGAATTGCTGCAGCAACAACAAATAATGCAAGGGGTATTGCAGGGGTCTGTCCTGGTTGTAAGATTATGCCCCTTAGGGCAGGAGGTGTCATAGAAAGATTCATCTCCGATGGTTATTATGAGGTCGGACTAGTTGTCTCAGACGCAGTTATTAGAAGTATCTACTATGCAACAAATAATAGCGTTGATATACTATCTATGAGTTTTGGTGGTGAATATCGTTCATCTATTCTTGAAGAAACCTTGGATTATGCAAATGACAATGGCGTCTTTCTGGTGGCTGCTGCAGGTAACGCAGGGTTTATCAGAGAATCATATCCTGCTGCATTTAGCGATGTTTTTTCAGTTGCATCTTTTGATGAAGATAACCAACCTTCAGGTTTTTCTAATTTCGGATTCTGGGTAGATGTTGCTGCACCTGGCGGTAAGATAATCTCGACAGTTCCTGATGGATATGATACTTACAGCGGTACAAGCATGGCTGCGCCGTATGTTGCAGGGTTAGCTGGTCTTATCCTGTCAAAGAACTCCAATCTTAACCCTAATCAATTAAAAGATATTATCAAGCAAGGCGTCGATATACCTGGCACAGACTTCTCTATGTTTGACAGACCCGGAGATTATTTTTATTTTGGAACTGGCAGGGTAAATGTTCATAAAGCATTGGCTGGCATAAGTGATTCGATGGTTGGCGGAGCTGTAGCTTGGATTTCAAGTCCGAGAATGTACCATGTAGATCCGATATACTCTCTTATGTGGGATGTGGTCTCTTTTGGAACTGAAGTTAGGGGCAGTGCAACAGGTGATAGCTATATCCTTGAAATAGGAAAAGCATCTTATCCGTGTAATGATTGTTGGAAACAAATTGGCTCGGGGACGCAAGTCCGTAAAGGTGTATTAGGTGTGATTAACATCGATAAGGATGGCTTATATATTCTGAGGCTTACTGTCAAGAAAGGGACTGGTTTTCAGCAGGTATTTATGCCGGTGCAGGTTTTAATAGGTTCTGACAACTGAACTATTTTTTTATGTTTTCTTTATACTTTCCGAAAAACTTATATATCTGTTCTTATTTTAGAGTGGATATTAAATAAAGAGATGTTAAACTAAAATACTATAGGGGTGGTTGTTATATGATGATAAGATCTTTTACAGAGCTGAACCAAGTTCTAGAGACTTCTTTTACGAAGGTAAAGAAACATGTCGCTGATACGAATGAGACCATTGACATGATCAAGGATAAGTTCCTTAAGCTCAAGGAGCACACCATTGTCAAGGAAGAGGCAATGTTGCATGAGGTCAACGAGGTCAAGAAAGTATTCTCTGATGCCATACTTGAACTAAAGGAAACGAACAAGGCTACAGAGAAGTCACTTTTTTATCTCAAGTCAAAACTCAATGAAGTGCCTAAGCAAGAGGTGGTGGTCGAGCAAGAGGATTTCGTAGCCGCTGTCAAGACCCTTAAGAAGGCGATCAAGGATAAGAAGGATCCGACTGCTGAAATTGATGCCCTCAATCACGAAGTGGCTGCTCTTTACAAGAAGCTTGACCAGCAGAACGCTGTCATCAGGAAACTTCATTCATCAATCAAGTCAATGGGATCTGACGGCTTTAAGGAAGATGTCCTCGAAATAAGGGACAAGACAAACCAGATGGTCTCAAGAAAAGAGCTTAAGGAAGAGCTGCGACAGATGCATGAGAAAGTAGGATCCATTGTCAGCTATGACCAGGCAGAGCTTGACTACAAGAAGATCAAGCAGGTCCTTAAGCAGATGCAGGAGCAGATCGATAACATCTCCAAGTTCAAGGAAAAAGAGTCCAAGAAGATTGATTTCCTTTCCCGAAGAACAGAATCTTTTGAGGATGAGCTTGAAAAGCTTGAAAAGAAAAAGCCCAGGAAATCTTTTACAGAAGAGGATTTTGAGATAAAGGAAGTTGAGGAGCCCAGCGAGGAGTCGTCAGAGCCTAAAAAACAGAAAGGCAAGGGTTTCTTTTCAAAGGTGGTTGACTTTTTTGACGAAGGAGAGGAGTAAAGTTTTTATACTCTCTGTGTCTTAATCTTTACAATGCTTTACAGAAAAACAAGAAGACAGATTATCTCGATTCTTCTAGTGGCATTCTTAGTCTTGGTTTTTCTCTCTTTTCTTACAGTGTTTGTCAAGGTAGGCTATTATGGTTGGATCGTCTATGGTTCGGCCATGGTAACTCTGGTGTTGCTGTTATTTTTTCTGAGCAGAAAAAAAGGATTGAGAATCATTTCATCGATTTCAGAGACCATCTTCAAGATCCTGCTTTTCTTATATATAGTGCTGCTTTTTGTCAATGAGTTCAAACCAGTCGAGTTCTTCAACCTTAACTATCTGCTGATCGCTGTGCTGGTCTTTGGTTTTCTAGTCATCCTGTTGCCAGGAAAAAAGATGGATGAAAAAGTCAAGCTTTGGCAGCTGGTCCTGGTCAGTGTTGTCGGCGGTGCTTTCATCTTTTTGAAGGTGATACAATTGGGCTGGCTGGCATATTTAATTGGTGTTGTTTCGGCCCTTTTAATTGGGATGTTGTCTTATATGATTACAGATGAAAACAGGCAGAAAAGCAACGTCACTGATTAATGTGACAATCGTTCTTCACTTTTTGGTAAAAAACAGATTTTTTCCAAATCGAAAAGTTTATAAAATATTTATAGTTTAATAGTGGAAAACAGATCTGTTAAAAAAAGAGATTTAGTCAAAAAAGGGGTGTGTCCTCAGTAAGTAGGTGAGCAGTTTTTGAGTGATAGAAAACATCATATAATCAACAAGAAAAGCATTATCAGTCTTGCAGTGACTCTATTGGTAATAACCCTTCTTCTAATTTCTGGACCTGTAAAAGCCATTGTCTTGACTATAGATCTTTCCACTTCAAGCGTCACACCATCTGACACTTCTCTGACCATGAATGTCACTATGAATATAGAAAATGGTGAGAGGGTGCCTGTCAATAATTTGACTCTTGAGATCGTGGGTCCTGTCAACAAGACCTGCACATTCTATTTTAATGGCACAGTCATCTCTGGCTGTGAGAACCTTGTAATCACACCAGTCAATGTTCCAATGGGCAGCTCAGGCCTAAGTTGGGGCTATGGATATTCAAGCGATGGAACAGGCCCCTATATATATCAGAATACCAGTTTTGGAACAGGATACGGATATGGATATGAAACTGCTGTCCTTGATGAACTGAAATTTACAATCGTATGGAACTTCAATTCTTCTGAACCAATAAATGGCGACTATAATGCTGATTTCTATGCAGAGGCATTTGGAAACGGAGTACACAGGCAATATAAGACAGAAAGCTCATCAAGTTTTGATGTGGCAAGATCTGTGTTCATTGTGTTAACCAGGCCTGCAGATGATGAGACTGTCTTTGGCAACTATGAAGCTAACTACACTGCTGGCGCATCAGTCATCAATGTGACCTTCCAGTATTCAACAGACAATGTGAGCTGGGCAACCATTGGAACTGACACTGTTGTCAACAGTAGCTATACATTCAACTCTGCAGGAATTGCTGATGGCACCTATTATATAAGAGCAGTTGCCTTTACATCTGATGGCAGCAATGCATCATCAACCAATGAGAATATTACTATTGATAATTCAGGACCTACTGTCGCAGTGATCTCACCAAACGGTGGAGAGCACTGGGTCTTCAACTCAACTCAGAATATCCTCTGGACTGCTACGGATCCAAGCGGCGTATTAGCTGACTCTATTATAATACGCTTCTACAATGGCACTGGCTGGGTATTGGTTGCTCAGAATGAGAGCAATGATGGCACATATGCATGGACCATACCAAATGTCAATGCAACTGATGCAGAAGTCAGGGTGTATGCAACAGACAACAACGGCTTTATGGCCTTGGATGACAGCGATGCTGTCTTCACCTTGAATGCAACACCTGCCAACGTAGCTCCTGTGATTGGAACTGTGGCAGACAGGACTGCAACTGAGGATACTAACTTTGTGCACATTGCAAATGCAACAGATGGCAATGGAGATCCATTGACCTTTGGAACCAATAGCACACTATTTACGATCACAACTGTTAATGGCCAGGGAGTGATTAACTTCACACCTGTGAACAACCAGAACGGCACCTATAATATAAGAGTGAGTGTATACGACGGAAGAGGCGGTGTTGACAGCGATGTCTTTGCCTTGACCATCAATCCAGTCAATGATGCACCGGTACTTAATCCAATAGGCGGCCTGACAGGCATCAACACTGCACTCAATGCCTACACAGTCAGCGCAGTTGATGAAGAGGACGCCAACCTTACATTTGCTGTACAGAGCGCTAGTACTCTGGCTAACTTAACTGTAACTAACGATGCAGTTGCAAGCGCAACTGTCAGGATCACTTCCGGCGAGACCATAGGCTGGCATAACAATGTCATAATCAATGTAACAGACGGCAATAGCTGGGACAGCGAGACCTTCAATGCGTTCATCAACAACACCAATGCTGCTCCGGTCATCACCAACTTCTCAAGCAAGGTTGGTGCAGCCGCTGCAACTCAGGATCTGGCAACAACAATAAGAGAAGACCAGACCATCAACTACAGTGTAACCTTTACGGATGCGCAGGGCGACAATACTGCCCAGGCACAGTGGTTTGTAAGGAAGGGAGAAGATGCAACTGCCTATAACAGCACAGGAGGCTGGTTCAACATGGTGCCAGACTCACTATCTGCTGGAACCTACACGATCATTGCTGAGGTAACTGATGGTATTGACACTACAACCCAGACCTGGAACCTAACTGCGACTGATGTCAGGGACTCTGACGGCGACGGTGTCTCAGATTATGCTGACAACTGTAAGTTTGTGGCCAATGCTGGACAGGCAGATACTGATCTAGATACAATTGGAGATGCTTGCGACGAAGACCAGGGAGCTGACTTTGATAATGATCCGATCAACGAATCTGTTGACTTCCTCTTAGGTAATGTCAGCTTTGTGGACACCAATATCGATAACCTGACATTCAGGGTTGAGAACTCAACCAACACAAGCCAGGAGTTTGCTGGTGAGAAAAAGATAGAGTTCATGGCCAATGTCATCAATGAGACCACTAACCAGACTGAGGCTGTTCCAATTGTTGAGTTCAACTTCACTTTCGCAAATACAACCAAACTGGACCTTTCAAATGTCACAATCAACGAAGAGATCGTAGTTGACCCAGATACAGGAGAAGGTGTGTCTGTGGTTGTGATAACAGGTATCAACCTGACTGGACAGTCAGAGACCAAGACAGTAAGGATAACCAGGATCGACGCATCTAAGCAGAAGGTCTGTGTCAAGGATAAGCCGGTTGCCTCTGTCAGCGAGATATCTTCCCTATGTAATGGAACTGAAGAAATGATAATACCTTGCGACGGCGCAACATATTTCGGACAGTACATCTGTAACTATGATGCTGATATCAACAAGTTTGTAGTTGAGGGTCTGAACCATACAGCTCTTAGCCAGACTAACTCAACATGTACGCCTTCATGGTCCTGTGATGGATGGAATACTTGTCAATCAAATGGAATACAAAGCTGTACTGGATGGACAGATGCCAACAGCTGCGGTGCTGTTTATGGCGGCGGCAACAACAGGGCTTGTATATATATTGAACCTGATACTGTAGGTGGTGGCGGAAGTAGTGCTGCCACGGATCCAGACGTATGGACCCTGGTCAGGGCTGGAGAGACCAAGAGCCTTGATGTCACTGATCCTAATAAGGCAGTGAGCAAGATTGATGTGGTCTTCGAGAAGGTGGCCAGAAATGTCAAGATCACTGTCACACTGCTTGATGCTTCGCCAGTTGATGTTGAAGCTAACAAGGCTTACAAATACCTTGAGATCACAAAAGATAACCTTGATGATGACCAGATCTCATCTGCCAAGATATATTTCAAGGTTGCAAAGGTCTGGGTGAGCTCATATGCAGCAGAACCTGGAGATGTAGTGCTCTATAGGTTTGAGGATAATAAATGGAATATATTGCCAACTACATTAGTAGATGAAGATGATACATTCTACTACTATATGGCAACTTCAGAAGCCTTGAGCTACTATGCAATCGGCCTCAAGACCAAAGAAGTAGTGGCTCCATTATTGGTTTGCGGAGATGGTATACTCAGCGAAGGAGAAGAGTGCGATGATGGCAACTTGGTGACTGGAGATGGCTGCTCAGATGCATGCGCAATTGAGGCAGGTTGGCGTTGTACAGGCATGCCTTCCCTATGTGGACCAAGTGATGATGTAATTGAACCGCCAGTACCTCCTGTCTTTATCAAGAAGATCAAGGAGCTATGGCCATGGCTTGTGCTATTATTGGTCATGCTGATCGTAGGATGGTGGATGATCTTAGCTACTGCTAGGCAGAATAAAAAGAAGTTCAAGATTGATGAGAAAGAGTTAATTGAGCATAATGTGCATATGCCTCACAACAAGATTAAACAGCTTGAATCCTTTATTGAGCACCAGATGGAGAAAGGTCACGACCACGCCCATATAAGAGATGTTTTGGTGGCCAAAGGATGGAAAGCTAAGGTTGTGGATGACATTCTGCATACATCTGCCAAGAAACTCAAGAAAGCAGAGGCTAAGGATGTCAAAAAGGCTCCTCCTCCTGATAAGGCTGACAAAGCAGAAAAGAAAGGCAAGAAAAAACATAAGAAAGAAGAGAAGAAGATAGAAAAGAAGAAAGAGACTAAGAAAGAGACTAAGAAAGACGCCAAGAAAGAGGCTAAAGTCGGTTTGACAGATGCTAAGAGGAAGGAGCTGGAGAAGTTCGTAGCGCATCAACTTGACAAGGGATATTCTAAGAAAGACATCAGCAAGGCTTTGAAGGCCAAGGGCTGGTCCAAGAAGCAGATCAAGAAGCTGTTTAAGTAAGTAGTAGGGTATGGAGATAGATTATTTCTTTTTTAATGTGTGGCTATTAGTTTGAAATCCAGACATGGCGCAGATAGGAGGGTGGGTTGTTCTCCTTAGAAAACAAAGCTTTCTGGGACACCAGAAAAATGAAGCTTTTCTAAGTGCTACAGACACCCCCTACAGGGCGTGCAAAGCACGACCGTCTGGCCGCCATGAATGGCTGGATTGATAACTTTCTATTGCATCGTCTGCCGCCAGGGATTGGTTTATTATTCTAAGGTATTATCTGTGTAGTGGCTGGTTGTTTTTCAGTCGTTTTTCTAGTGGAATATCCTAATATTTATATACTACTTAGAGTTACCTTTTTAATATGGCTACTATAGGCAATCTTGAACTAAGAATCGGTAAAGATACGTTGTATGGTTCGACCACTCATGACGGTGGCAAAGTATATGATGTAATCCAAAGGTTATCGGATTTTCTGGATGAAACTCCAAAACCAACAATATATCAATATAAAGAATGGTTTAGGAAGACTGCTAAAGAGTTGCTTCCTTATGAACATAGGACAGAATTTCTAGGTGGGAATCCTAAAGAGGTCATTATTGATACCAGGAGGAAACTCCTTATTTACAACGGAGATCTGGATGATATTGGACATCTTGAACTAGACACTTTTGATAATTTAGAAAATAACCATCTATATCAATTCTTAGAGTTTAAGAGTGTAGGAAAACGACAATAACAATAACTATTTCTTTTTCATCATTTCTAAATGGTTAAACGGCTATTTTTTTTGTATTTTTTTAATGGTTTTTATCCACATGAAAAACAATTTCTGAAAAAATGGCAGTTATAACTCCTGAATTAAGACAAATCTTTATAAGTATGGATAAATATGGCTAAGTACATACTTAGATAGTAAGAGGGAAGGTAAAGTAAATATGATTAGAGGGAGATAGAGATTATGGTTAATAGTAATATTATAATCAATAGATTTTCTGAAAAATTGATAGTCCAACTAGTAAGAGGTGTTCTGAAAAATGAGGTATAGAGCAAACAATTTGTTAAACAAAACCATGTTTCTGTTGTGCATTGTTTTTGTACTGGCAGGAAGTTATGTAATGGCAGACAGCGTGCAGGTCAACATCAATCCGACCATGCACTTCCAGACAGATGACATTGTCACAGTTGGAGGATTAGCCTTAGACAGTAGCGGCAGCCCTCTGGCGAATCGTAATATATCTGTTGTTATCCGCAATCCGGCGGGTTCAAGCACGACTGTCAATGCGCAGGGCACCCTGCTTACAGACGCTGAAGGTAAGTTCACCTCAGACAATTTCACTGGTACGAGCACCTCTGGACAATATACTGCTATCGTACAACTTCTGAGCAACGCTATACCCCCCATGCCGCCCACAATGGGCTTTGCCTTCTTCTTTGTTGAGGGAGAAAGAGAATACCAAGTTTACACTGATCAATATATCTATGACATCGGTGACAATGTCACCATAACAATAGAGGTCTATGATATTGATGCCAATGGCACTAAGACACCTGCAGATGGTGCAGAGGTTCCTCTGATAGTTTTCAGGGAAGACGGAACGCCAGTCATTGACCAGCCAGGCTTAACAACAACCAATGGTACTGCAACTGTGATCTACACTGTACCAGATGAGGCTGCAGCCTATGGTGAATACCTGGTTGATGTCAAGAACGGCAAGTCCATGGCAATGTTCAAGGTTCCTTACTTCAATGTTGATGTCATCCTATTGAATGATAAGAATGTTAAGACCAATAAGTTCAGCACAGCTAACAATGTCAGCGTAAAAGTAATTATCACAAAAGAGAGTTCAGGCGGAAACGTTGTACCTGTTTCTGGTGTCCAGATTTCTGCACAACTAAAGTCCAACAATGAAGATACTTCAGGAACAACCCAGCATACTTTTAGTGCTTCTGATTTCACTGAGAGCGATGGCGTCTATACCTCAACGCCATACAAGCTTAATTCAGTGCAGAGCGGAAATTATTATGTTGAAGTCACAGCCACAAAGACGCAGTCTGTGACCCAGAAGAAATTCATGATTATCAATAGCCTTGATCTTGAACTGGAACCAATATTCGCAAATAAGGATATCACAGCTTTTCTCAAGAATGATAATGTTACAGTAGGCATCAATGTAGTTGATCTGGCAACAGGCGACTCCTATGTCAGCAGCCAGATAACAGACGCAGATATCATATCCTGCAAGAAGGACGGCAAGGACTGCCTGGCAGATCTGCCCACAACTGGCACCATGGCGGATAGTACAATCGAGGGCTTTACCAAATTCCTCAATTTCGTGACGCCAAATACTGGTGGAACCTATGAATTGAAGATAAGAGTCAATACAACAACCTCTTACATAACTGGTACTGTCTACATCACAGTCCAGAGTGTTTTCTCGACCGCATCTGTAAAAGACAGGTTTGAGAACATGAAATGGAAGGTCCGCTCAGGCGAGAGCCTTACCTTTGATACTGAGGCCTGGCTGTCAAGCAACTTTGAGACTTCTGTAGACAGGGTCACTGTCGAAGGCTGTGTTGACGGCGACGGCAATGATGTTACAGATGATATGCTTAGTGGTGGTGATGCCACAAATAACGGTTCAAGTGTAAACATGAGTGCGCCGTCTGACGGTGGATGCTATGTCTGTACAATGAAAGTTGAGACTGCCAATGGAACCTCTTATACTCAAGAGCAAGTCTGCGTCCAGAAGTATGATATCTGGGTTGAGACCAAGAAAAAAACAGGTGCCAATTGGGATTGGGCTTGGAGGTTTGCCTCTGATTCAAATGCCTATTTCCATGTCAATGTTATGAATGATGCCTGGCAGCAGGTTGCTGCTTCCAAGTTGACAGTCGAATTGACTGGTCTGACCAATATAATAACAGGCACCACCTACAGTGTGAGCGAAGAGGGTATGAATGTTACCTCTACTGGACATGCAGTAGTCAATGCAACAACAGGAAGCAAGGGAAAACCAGTGATCAATCTCTCCTTGGAACCTTTAAGCCTGACTTCAGGATTCTATGAAGCAGAAGTAGAGGTTACAGATGATGAGGGTAGTGTTGATACAGGGACAGCTTTCTTCCAGGTCAGCAATCTTGATGTCTTTGTAGATACGCAGCGATCAGGAAGCTCTGCATTTGTCTTCAAACCTACTGATACAGTGCAATTATCAGTGACTGCCAACTTCTTTAATGGCACGCCAGTTCCAAATGGTTCTAATGTTACTGTTGATAAGCTGTTGTTCATATCTGGAAAATCTCCTAAGGTCATCTCTACAGACAAATATACTGCGACCACCAACACCACTGCTGGCGGCCAGACAGTTGTGACTGTAAAACCTAAATCAGGCCAGAGTCTTAAGAAAGGAGACTACCTTGTGTTCGTGAAAGTCGATACAGGTTCGGTTGAGGAGATCCGGGAAGCATGGTTCATGGTAAAATCATTCTTTGTCTACGCATACACCATGCCATTCTATTATGCACAACCAAGCGTACCGACAACTATATACGGCTTTGTGTTTGATCCGGATTTCAACCTGATACCTAATATCAACATATCCTTTGAAGGATTCTATGACACACAGAACTTTGATCTTGTAGAACAGATAGGAGCCAGCCCTACAACAACCAATGCATGGGGCAGCTTTGAGCTTAATGTCAACTCAACCCCTGCAATAGAGGATGTCTATGTCTATGTGATTGATGCCTTTAATCCTAACACAGGAGAAGCAGAGGAATATATTGACTACTTGCAGATCCAAAAGTTCTCAAGCCTGTCATGTTCTTTTGTAGATTCAGACCAATCGACAGTCTCGCCTTCATCATCTGTCCAGTACAAGATAACTATTACTAATACAGACGGAACAGGTGTGGCTGACCAAAATGTGAGCATCACTAAATTCACAGATCTTGAGTCATGGACTGACAAGGTTGCGACTACAACCAGCTCTGGAACCACCAATGCTGATGGTGTGGCTACTATTACTGTTACTGCACCAAGTTCAATTGGCAGATACAGACCTATTCCATCTGTGAACGGTGAGGAGCTTTCAAGTGATTCCTATTCAGCAGGCATGTGGCCTTGTGAATTGGGAGTTTATCAGACAGAAGTAGAAGTCCAGCTTCAGGACAGCAATGGAGCGCAGACAACACAATTTGTTCCTGAAAGCAACATTAGCGTCAATTTCTTGTTGAGCAATCCTGGCGGCGGAGCAGTTGACATGAATGAGCTTAAGCTTGTTCAATACACCTGCCTGTCTCCTCAATGCAAGGTTGCATCTCCACCTCCTTGGGTAAGCGAGCTTGGAGCTAAGAAGACATCTGACTTCGATACAACAAACATATTGAGATTCACAGCACCCTCCAAGAAAGGCAAGTATATGCTTGTGACTCAGGCAAAGGATACTGATAATAACATCAAGTCAATACCGGTTACCTTTGAGATAGTTGGTGCTACTTTTGACTATGATGTTTGGCTGAGGACATATGGTATTGATCTGGGACAGACATTAGTCTTTGGAGTGAATACTGGCGGTGATATAAAGATAAATGTTACCGGCCTGACTAACATCGATACTGGGCAAGCAGTCAATATTGCAGGTACAGAGCAGAGTTTCAGTGAAGGACAGGAACAGAATTATACATATGATCTTTCTGGTCTGACCCAATCAGGCACATTTGATGTTGAGTTGTGTATCTATACTGGTGCAACATGCACCAATACAAGCGACCAAAGGGTATACACCTTCAATGTCTATAACAATGTCTTCCCATGGGGCAGGCCATTTAACCCAATGGGTGGCTATGCATCTGGAGATACAATATCATTAGAGGTTAAACTGGAAAATAATGTTGGCGGAGCTATAGCTGTTGCAGATGGCGATGTATATCTGCAGCATATATGGAATGGTCCTACTGACCTGGCCTCTGAATTCACTGTGGCAGTTGGAGACTCTCCAAATGCAGGTTGGAAACTGGTCAACCTTACAGGCTTTGCCCTTGATCCTGGTGGTTACGAGGCTGAGGTAGCAATAGAGTATTTGGGTGTCAACTACACGGCTATGATACACTTCTATGTCAAGCAGTATGATCTGGACCTGATAACCAGCGATGGTTCTTCAATGGACTCACCGGACTTTCAGCCGCCAAGGTATTCAACAGGAGATAATGTTGATTTCAATATTTCAGGACCTGCAGATACAGATGGAAAACTTTACATCTTTGATGCAGACGGTTGGGTAAGACTAGATGGACTCACGGCTGACTTTACTACTGATGGAACAGGATTCCACCAGGAAACCATGGTCTTTGCAGACGGCGGTCCGTATGTTGCAATCGCAGCCATCCCTGATCTTGATAGCCCTATGCATGTGGAAGCTCACTATCCATTTGATATCAAGTCAGGATTTGATGTGTTCTTCAACTGGGAGAACATGCACACCTTTATTGGCAATGGCGAAAACCTGACTCTTGAATTTACTGTATATGATGTTGATGGCAATCCACTGAATGGCGGAGAGATCAATGTCACAATACTACAATATTTCAACCCGATGAACTGGAATGTTCTAAATGACAGCGTGGGTATCACTGCCAACGACCTAGTCATTGGAGGCGACGGTGTTGTAAGCTTTAGTTTTAACCCGCAAGTTGCATTAGGCGAGTATGAAGCAGAAGTTGCATTCAATATAGGCAGCAACCAGGTCATAAGGCATGTCTGGTTCAGGATATCTGCAGGAGACTTCTGGGCATGGCCAGACAGGCCAGACTATAAGCCAGGAGACACTGTCAACTTGTTTGTCAATGCCAGGAATCCTGATGGTAGCGGTATCAGCGGTCAGACCATGGAGCTTGAGTATGTTGAATGGGGTAATCAGACCATAGATGTAAGCTATCTGACAACTACCACTGATACTACTGATGCCAATGGTGAGGCCCAGCTTGCATTTACAATACCACCTCATCTTAAGGGAAGCTTCAGAGCGATCCTCAACTGGACAGACCAAAATGAGATAAGGACAGTAACTGTCAGCTCATCAAGTCTTTGGGTGGATATTTATGAAATAACTCCTTGGCCTTATGCAGCAGGAGATACTCTATCACTTGAAGTGTATGTCAAAGAAGATGACGGCACTCCTGTCAGCGGCATGTCAGTGAACTATACAGTCAGAAGCGAATCCGATAACTGGAATGATATAGCCAATGGCAGTGCCGGAGACACAGATGCAGATGGAAAAGCAACCATCAACTATGACCTTCCAGCTGATGCCAACGGATTCTATGATCTTGAGATAGACATCGGTAACGGTGCAGTCACAAGATGGTGGGGCGTAATGGTAAGCCCATTCGATGTCTGGATGAATGTGTGGGGAGAGGTCACTGGAGAAGACGCAACCTATGGTGATTGGGAACTCCCTACCACTGCAAATGTAGTGGTCAGTGTTGATGTAAACTATCAGAACGGTTCTGCAATAGCAGGAGCAAATGTAACACTCATTGATGTCTGGCAGATAGGTCATAATGGGCCTGGTACGAGTGTAATGAGTGACATTACAGGTATCACAACAGATACATCAACAGACGCAAATGGACTTGCTGAGTTAAGGTTTGGAATTGCTAATCTTACTGCAGGTAAGGACTATGATATGGAAGTCCAGATACAAAACGGTGCATCAACAACCATGATGAGGCGCTGGTTTAGGATAACTGCAACGAGTTGGGCTGTTGAGCTAACAGCAGATCCAACACTCAACGATACCTCTAACTATGATGTGGATAGCAAAGGCCCAGGAGATTTGGTCTTTGTATCTATCAATGTTACTGGCTATGATAACAAATCAGAGCTTTGTTTAGACAGGGTCCAAAGCCTGAGAGACTGGCGGACCCACTGGATAGGCCAGTGCTTGGACTATGATGCCTTAGAGGCTGTTAGCGGTGCATTCACCCTGAATTTCTCAGCACCAATGGATTCTGGGGAATATGAAGCAATCGTAGAACTCAGAAAACAAGGTGATTGGGGTGGCTGGTATCCTGAAAAGGAGAAATGGCTTTGGTTCGAGGTGCTCGGAGGAGCAGAAGCAGACTATCAGTTCGATGCATGGACAGAGAACTGGAATCTTTGGACAGGCCAAAACGCCACTGTAAATGTAGAGATCTGGAACAGGCAGAGCTGGTTCAATGAGAATGAGACTGCTATCTGCGGCAACATAGAGATTGCTGAAATAAGGGATTCAGAGACCTGGGATGTTGTCAAGACATCTGGCGACCTGACCCAATGGCTAGAGTACCCGACAGATCCATGGGGACCTCCAATGACAATGTTGAAATGGGTGGTACCATCTGATCTCGAAGCAAAAGAGTATATGGCGAAGGTCTGGTGTGAAGACTTGAATATCTTTAGGGATACCTGGTTTAATATTGCATCTTTCCAGCCTGCAATGTTGATGCCTGAAAATATCATGGCCAACCAGAATGTAAGTTTCTGGTTAAAAGTGACATATTACAATGGATCACCTTTATTCAACGCAAGTGTTGAATGGATCGAGCTTAGGAATATCTGGGCAGGTCATATGGTTGAGAGGACCTTTAACTTAACAGGTTACACTGATGCCAATGGAGAATATATCGGAGAATTCCAGGCTCCAGGCCATCCATCTGAATATGAGCTGGTGCTTGAGGTAAGCGATGGTGTCGATACCCAGAAGATCCAGAGATGGTTCAGGATCAAGGGACTGAATGTTGATGTTGATATCGACGGCCAGAAAAAAGTGCTCTATCAGGGAGATGATGCAACCATCACTGTCATTGCAAGTGATGCGCTGACAGGATCACCTATTGATAATGCCAGAGTTGAATTGGAACTTCGCAGACACTGGTTTGAAGGCGGAGCAGCCCAAGAGGAAGAAGAGGTCAACTGTTCTGAGAAAAACACAACAGTACAATGTATGCCTGAAGAGGGTTGTTGGTGGGAGGAACCTAACTGTCTTTTCCTGGATAGCCAATGTGCCAACTATGATGGTAATGAGCCAGAATGCATGAATCAGGAAGGCTGGTGCTGGTATGACTATGGAATGGATGAATGTCACGCTGTCAAGACCGGAGGCGGCTTTGGCGGTGGCGGAGGAGGAATCCGTGAAGAAAAGCATACCAACTACAATGGTGTTGCCACCTTTGACTTCTCAGGAGAGAATGCTCTGAAAAAAGGAGAATACGAGGTTATGGTGAATGTCGATGCCCATGAGAAAGGTTGGTTCTGGACCCATAAGAATTTCATTGTCCGAAAATTCAACCTGACTCTAAATACAGGACAGTTAGGATTTTTCCCTGGTGATGAGATTCCAGTAACTATAACAGCATTTTATACCAATGGAAGCCCTGTTGGCAATGAGTATGCGGTTTCTGCATCTCTAGAGGAATCTAAGTTTGCCAACATGGAAGAAGAGATGGCGTGTATGTCCAAATGGTCACAGGATGCCTGCAACTCAACACCCGGATGCAGCTGGGAAGACCATATGATGGATGGTCCTGAACAAGGAAGTCCAGACTGCGAACCAGGAGGTTTTTGTGAAACTGATTGCAGTGGTTGTCCTGGAGGATCACCATGCGCTGTAGATTGTGACACTAGATGTAATGAATGCGGCGGACCAGAAGGAACTCCTGACAACACAGCCCCTCCATCTGGTGGTGGCGGCGGCTCAGGCGGCATGTGCTTCCTTACAGATGTGATGCTGGATGAGCTTCCTGATGTTGTAGCATTTGACAATGGAACAGTAGAGTTTAATCTGACCATACCTCTTAATGCAAGCCCAGGACCTGTGATGTTGATAACAGACATCCTTGATCCTAACAACTGTTGGTTTGATGAAGAACACAATGGTACAGAGTGTAAGATGATTGAATTCCTGGATGGAATGATTCTTATCTATGAGAATGGAAGCTCTGCGTTCTTGACAACAGTGGATAATCCGATTGTGCAGGCTAATGAGTTTGTATCGATAAATATCAATACAAGCCCTGCAAATGCTGCTGCATATGCTATAGCGCCATTTGCGCAGCATATGAGACAGTCAAACGGAGTTGTATCTATGCAGGAGATGATGGGTGGAGGTCCAGAGTCTGGTAAAGAGGACTTCTATGGTGGAGAGACCTATCTCAATCCTAATATTGGAGGATTGACTCATTTCATGGTGTTGGCAAGGAATAGGCCAGGCGAATACTTAACCATGGTGCCGATCCAGGACAAAGGATCTGGATTCATGTTCAATGCAAACTTTGAGAACATGCTGGCTCTTGAGTATGAGGTCAACAGCAGTGCAGGAGAATGTATGAGAAATACAGATTGTAATGACGACGACAACTCAACATGGGATGTCTGTGTGCTTATGGAATGTGTGCACAACAATGTGAGTGCGGTCTCATGTACTTCTGACTTTGAGTGTTCAAACAATGCTAGCATGGGCCTCTATGGAATCTGTAACTGGCAGGGCAATTGTGAGAATGTCACAGGCAATTGTGCAGAAGATAGTGATTGTGATGATTCCAATGCAAACACCTATGACTTCTGTGAGCACTATGAGTGCAGGTCTGAGAATGCAACTGCTCTAGAATGTACGCAGGCTGCAAATTGTCTGGATACACCTCCAGACCATACTGCTTTCTGTGAAGCTGGTAGATGTGTATATCTTCCGGATGACCATATTGGATGCAGTTCTGATTCTGATTGTGCACAAGGTGAGTGGTGCGATCAGATGGACCATCAGTGTCATAGTGATATGGGAGGCAACTGTGATTGCCAGACGTCTGCGAATTGTACAGCAACACCATTTGGTGAGGATACAATAGCAGAGTGCTGGTGTAACTGTGAATACTATGATTCATCTAATATTGCCTGGCTTTATAATTGGAACAAGTCTAGTGATGCCTTTGGCAACTGGTCAGCAGGTGTCAACTGGGGCTGGGATGGTAACGAAGGCGCTGATGAAGCTAAGCCATTCGGAGGAAGCCCAGGTGGAGATATAACCACTGCTTATGTGGCCAATGACTCTAGTTATATATATGTCCAGATGGAGACAGGTGGCTTTGAATGGCATGGCGGCATACCATACTGTGGAGGTTCATACCCGAGTACTGACAGGGGCCAAATCAATGGCCAGAGATATGTGGTCTTCTATGACACAGTACCTGGTGGTACGTGTGATGCTACTGGAGCTGACTATAAGTACGAAGTCAGGTTCAGGCAGAGCGCAAGCTATGTGAACGGAACCCTTTATGGATGTTCTGCAGGTGTGTGGCAGGTTGTCAATGCAAGTCCAAGTCAGGCCAACTACTCTGTTGTCTGTGACTTTGGGACTATTGATTTCAAGGTTGATAAGTCATTGATGGCCTTCAATGACCCTGAGCAGATCCTGCTTGGAGTCTATATGACCAACTGGACAGCATACTACTCTAGCTGGACCATGGACTGGTGTGACCAAAATGGATGTAATCCAGTAAATTATTATGCGGCAAACCTAAGCTCTACTGTTGATCTTGTGCCCAACAGCGGATGGCAATACACCAATGATACTGGTGGATGGGTGCCTGTGATGGGTGGACCAGGACCAGGACATGAGGATGTCTGTGGTGACAGTGCTATTACTGGCGGAGAAGAGTGTGATGACGGAGATAGTCCTCCTGAATCAGGAGACGGCTGTGACTCAGTATGCCATGAGGAATCTGGATGGACCTGCACTGGTGAGCCTTCTGTATGTACAGAAGATGCGCCAAGCGGAGGATCAGGTCAGAACATCAGTGTTATCAAGACCAAAGTTATGCCAAATGGAATGCCTTGGGTTAATGAGACCATTAAGTTCGAGATTAACATCACGAACACAGGTAACACAACATTTGTAGGCGTGCCTTTGGAGGACACATTTAATACGAGCTGCCTGAACTATAGTTGGGCATCACCAGCGCCAGATACAGTTGACTTGGCAAATGAGTTGCTGCAATGGACAGATCTGACCACGAATTTCGGTGTCAATCTTACATCTGGTCAGAGTTTCATTGTTTTGGTTAATATAACTGCTAACTGCAGTGCCAATAACGTGACTAATATGGCCTGGGTGGATGACCCTGAAAATGCAACAGACTATACAGGTTTGTGGGCTGAGGATACGACTATGTTTGACATCCTGACCTGCGGCAATGCCAATTGGACATGCGATCAGTGGAGTATGTGCTTGAATGGTAATCAGACCTGTGTCGGCGGCTGGACAGACAGCAACAGCTGCGGAGGCAGTTATGTAGGGCAGAATTGGATGGCATGCGCAGCACCTCCTACAATTGAAATGAATGAGACCTATGGCGGACCTTGGATTGATAGGGGACAAGCCCTTAAGCAAACTCCTGATGGAGGGTATATCTTAGCTGGTGAATCTACATCCTTCCCTGGAACTGATTATAATTTCTGGCTTGTAAAAACAGATGCAGCAGGGAACATATTGTGGAATAGCAGTATTGGCGGAGCAGCTAATGATAGGGATGCTTTTGGAGTTACCAATACCTCTGATGGCGGCTACGCGATTGTTGGCTACACAGAGTCATATGGCGTAGATCCCCCTGATGAACTTTGGATAGTCAAGACAAATGGTTCGGGAATTGTGCTATGGAACCAAAGTTATGGTAAATTATTCCCAGATGCAGGTTACGATATCCAGGAGACTCCTGATGGTGGACTGATTGTTGCTGGTTACCTGAGGGTTGATTCAACCAATGTCAATGATTTCTGGTTGCTGAAGACAGATGAGAATGGTACTCCTTTATGGAACCAGACTTATGGTGGAACCAATAATGATATTGCCAGGGCTCTGGACCAGACTTCTGATGGAGGATTTATTATGGTAGGATCCACTAATTCATATGGTGCAGGAAATGACGATATCTGGTTGATCAAGGCCAACAGCACTGGAGGTCATGAGTGGAACTATACCTTTGGAGGATCAAATAATGATTGGGGTTATGATGTGCAAGAGACCTCAGATAATGGATTTATCATATCTGGTTACACTACCTCCTATGCAGCCTATGGTGGTTCTGATTTCTGGCTTATCAAGACAGATGAGAACGGAACACACCTTTGGAATGTGAGTATAGGTACTGCTGGTAATGAATTTGGTTCTTATGGAATAGGACAGACATCTTCCGGCGGATTTGTCCTGGTCGGATTTTCTGATTCTGTTCTTGGGGCAGGTAGCGAGGATTTATTGATTGTCCAAACCAATTCTACTGGTGAAGTTGAATGGGGATTGCTCTGGGGCTATGTACCTACTGAGAATGGTTATGATGTTATCGTAGCGGAAGATAATAGTGTTGTGATAGTGGGAAACACAGACTCCCTTGGAGCAGGCAATGAAGACTTCTGGTTGGTCAAGTTTTCCAATGGAAGTGCTCCTTCAGTTCCAGATGTTTGTGGAGACGGTAGTCCAACTGGATCTGAGGTTTGTGATGACAGTAATACTGTTACAGAAACATGTGGTGACGGTACAATCCATAGCGGTAGCTACTGTAACAATGACTGTACGGCTGTATTGAACCTGAATGAAGAGTGTGATGACAGCAACACAGACAATGGAGATGGATGTGACTCTGTTTGTTTGAACGAAGCTCCTCAAGGACCTCCTGTCAGCACGTCTGGATTCTTATTGAATCCTCAGTTCAGGAATTTCACTATTAGTGATGAGACTGAATTCAATGCAACCAGGAGTGGCATTGGTCTCCACCAGTGGATGAACAATGCATCACTGATCAACCTGTACTGCTATACCACTGATACAACAGGCAGCTGTGATCCTGTAGTGGATCAGCCAAATGTCTTGCATCTGATGGGCAGCAACGATGAAGAGTTATTGGGTGTCATCGAGCAAGGTGTTAAATTGCGTTCAGACTGTACATACTACAACTTGACATTTGAAGGACGTGCAGGTGTGGATAATACGATATTAGTCCATGTACATAACACGACCATGGGTACATTGTTCAATGAGACAGCAACTATACTGAATGCAACCGGCGCCGCATATGGAGTCTACACATTCAACATGACCCAATTTAACAACTATCCTGGCCAGACCATGATGATTGAGATCTGGAATACATTGGACTCGAATGTCTGGTCACATATCAGGAACCTGTCCTTAAATGCTGTCTGCGGACAACCTGCAGTAACTTCAGCGGCCTGGAACCTGGACGTACCGCTAGGCACTCAACTGAGAGATCCGGGTATGTTTGGAAGCATAGTCAACAATCAAGACATTTCTGAGATGATAGAAACAGTTATGAATATTAATATCAATGGTGTCAACAATGACTACAACTTTTCAGAAGACTTGGTTCTGAACCCAGGAATAGCTGTTGAGACTGGTCTGACATTTCTACCTTCTGATGCTTGGCAGGAGAGAGTGTTTATACCTATTACTGTTGCAGACCTTTACTATAATCCACACTTTGATGATGGTCTGCAGAACGGCAACTATATATCCAACACATCTCCAACTGAATTCATCTTGCTTCCATTCTTAGGCAAGACCCTGAAAATCGTGGGCGCACCATCAGATGATTCAGTAACTGTTGAGCTGGATAATGGAAGTACAAAAACATATAGCCACAATGATGCATTCATGGGAGAAGATGTAACTAATCCAATTTGGACTTGGGTGTTGTCTGGTCTTGATACACAATATATGACCTTAGGAACGAGATGGTTCTTGGATGTCGACGATCCTGATGAAACTGAAAATCCTGCCATACAGCATCCGTTATATGTTGGTGAAGAGGCTTGCACACCTGGAAACTACCTTTGCATAAAGTTTGATGGCTTGTCGAGCACTGACATCATAACCTATGATTTTGAAATGAGTACTCAGGACCTATATGCTTTGCCAGGCAATCCTTCGCCAGATGTTTCATCAGCTAAAGTTTTGAGATTCGAATCTGTGAGTAATGGAAATGTAGGCCTGATTGTCGGTGGTAAGACCACAGACGAAGCTTATTTATATTCGGATGGTTCAAGCCTTGATATCTATTATAGGGATGTAGGGACTTCCAAAGCAGTATTCCATAGGTCATTGACTACTAACGCAGATGCTGTCTTCTTTATTGATACAGGCGTCACTTCTATACCTATAGACATACATTGGGATACCACCAATGACAACGGTACGTTTATCATAGTGGACTCTGACCAGGATATTTTCCTTTACTTTGAAGAAGATCCTTCTAATCCTGGGGAATTCAATTATTTTGGCCACAGCACTTCAAGGACGTCAATAACAGATGATGTCTTGTATGGAACGCGTGATATTTCTGCATGGAACCAAAGCACCAGGACCAAGGATGGCCATGCTATATGGACTCCTTGGAATTGGGCAGACACGGATCGGGTTAGGCTCAACATCTCAGTGCCTGTTGTGAACAGCTATACACTCTACACTGTTGATACTGTTGTAGAGTCCCTTTATGCAAATGGATTAGATGGATCACCCTTGCATGCTGGAGAATCATCTTTAAGGATAAGTTCGAATACAACCAACACTGGCATCAGTATCAATGGAACCATTACTGATAAGGTCTATCTCTATTCCTCGAACTTTTCCATTGATGTCTTTTATTGGGATTCAGTCAATAATAAGGCTGTCTTTGTGACCAGTCTTCCAACAGGAGGCAGTAATCTATTCTTCCTTGATCCTGCCAATATGAATCTTGGAGTTGATGTTGCGTGGGATCCAGCGAATGACAACGGCAATATTTCATTACCTGGTGGCTTTGAGACATTAGATATATACTTTGAAGCTAACACTACCTGGCCAGCTAGGACGAGGATCGATTATTTTGGTCATAGCCCTGCAGATACTACAACAACGAATGACATTATCTATGATACTGTAGATGTCTCTGACTGGGAGAATGACTTGCCATTGGATAATGGAGTGATATTGCTTGATCCATTAGCAGACCAGGCAGCTGACCAATGTCAGTTGAGGGTGCCTGCAGATCCGACCAATTTCTGGGCAGATGTTTCCCTGTACATGAATTCTACTGGGGGGGTGTGGTAAAATGATGACTAAAATGAAAAAGACAATCCTGTTGGCAATAATGACATTGATGCTTGTTATCTTGGCAGGCATGGCAACAGCAACAACCTGTACTGTCGCCTCTTCTATGGCTGTCATACAGGGCAGCAGCGAGGATGTGACTGTGACTTGCTCGGATATAGGAGCAACGACAGACACAGTGACCATTGAGCCAAGCGGCTTCTCAACCAGCTGTATACAGCTTGACTCATCAAGCAAACAAGTCACTGGTTCAAATCCTTCGACGACCTTTGAGATCACAGGAGTAGGTCTTGCTTGTATGTTGAATATTCATGGAAGGACCATAACATGGACCTTTACGCACTCAGACGACAGCAATAACATCGCTTCGAAGAGTACAGTTGTCAATGTATTGCCGCCACAGACCATAACACCAACTTTTAGCGACGACAACTACACTGTCACCAATGGAACTGATAACAATGTCTCTGTGACGCTGGCAATAACAACAAGCCAATCACAGGTAGATATAAGGAACATTGATATCATCCTGACCACAACCCTGAACGGTACTATCAATGGCACTGAGAACAAGACAGACATTGTCATAGATGTCTCTGAATCGACTACCAAGTACATAACATGGAACCTGCAGCTTCCTCCTTTGCCGCCTGGAATGGATTATGATTTCAATGTCAGCATCACATCTGACAATGCAAGGGATGCAAGTGCAACCACCATAATCAATGTCAGCAATGGAACAGGTGTAGTCAGTGTTAACATATCCTTGATATCCGGTTGGAACCTGTTCAGCACACCTGTTGATCTGGATAATGCGTCAGTTGGAGGGGCCTTGTCAAGCATTGACGGCAACTATGTATCTGTCTGGGGATTCACCAGTGGAGTGTTCCAGGTGTATTATTCTGATCCGAGCTTGTCGTTTCTGAATGACCTGACCAATATTGTGCCAGGCAAGGGATACTGGCTGTCCATGACCGGCGCAGATAATCTATTGTTTGCTGGCGATGCAAATACAGACAGTGTTGCGATTGTTTCTGGATGGAACCTGGTCGGATTGAATTCAATTGATTCAGACGGACTGGATGTGGCTACTGCTATGACCTCAATTGACGGATCCTACTCATCTATGTGGGGATTCTCAAGCGGTGTCTTCAGGGTTTACTATTCTGATCCGAGCTTGTCGTTCCTAAACGATCTTTCCACCTTGTATCCGGGAAGAGGCTTCTGGCTGTATGGTACTGCAACTGACACATGGAGCCTGAGCTAAAATGAGAAAAACTATTTTTTTGTGTTTATTTTTTATTTTCATATTAATGGCCTCAAGCCTGGCTATACCTATACCGCCCTTTAGTGTGTATGGGCGAGTCAAGTTCAACAACCTGATGTTGACCAAGGTCAATACAGATCATATTGTTACAGCTCAGGTTGACGGCCAGACTCTTGAATTTTACCAGATGGGTGATAGGGATACTGACAACTATATACTGAAAATTCCTCTTGATAGTGAATGCTCTACCATGATTTCAGCTGCTTGCGAGGGAGATACGTTCGAGATATATGTTGACGGCTACCCTATAGAAGAAAACCCTCTTATTGTCGGCGGCATGGGTGAGACAGAAGAGTTGTTGATAACAGTTGTTGCAACTGGTCGCGAGCCTACCTTGACAACCAGGGAGCAGATCAAGGTTGTTAACTCTGACGCAACTGACACCATGGAGGGCAAAGAGCTGAATCCTGAAGAGGATGATCCAGGAGTCACCATAACCACAGGTGATGACGAAGAGCCTCTTGAGACAGGAGACGAGCCGCCTGCAGATGATCAAGAACCTGAAACAGGAGACGACACAGCGCCTAAGGGTGAGGAGCCTGCAGGTACAGAGGACACCAGCAGCACTTGGTGGATATGGTTACTCGTCATAGTAGTGGTCATTGCAATCATAGTCTTTGTTTATATGAATATACACAAAAAACCAAAACATCACCAAAGACAAAAACAGATTTGGAAAAAACATAAGTAATGATAAACAATTTCGAAAAGACACTGAGAAATTCTGTAAGAATTTCTGGTGTTTTTTTGACTTTAAAAAAACCAACTCAAAAAGAGGTGCAAAAAAATGAGGAAAATAGGAGGGGTATTCTTAGTGCTATTATTAGCACTGATTTTGTCTAACTTTACTGTGGCAATCCCACAGACAGACCATTTTATGATGGGTTATATTAACCTGGATGGTTATTATGCTGACCAAAATGATAATTTCCTGGTCGTATCTGTAGTCAAAGGAGCGAACATGCTGACTAACTTCACTCTGGGAGCTTCGGGCAACAAGAGGAACTCGACCACTGGTTACGAGACCTTTGCTACGTACACTCCTGGAGCAACAGACCAATTTGTCGTAAGGATAGCTATGGACAATAATGCTTCGCTTGTTAAGTCAGGCCAGCAGAACGATGAAGTGGCTGTCTTTGTGAATGGTATCGCTATAAATGAGGGCAACAAGACTCTTGGAGCCCCGGCTGCAATCAGCAATTTTAATGTCACAATAAATGACACAACTGCCCCCTCTGCAATTGCTGATCTGACCTACGTGAACCTCTCCACATCCAATGTGAACCTTTCCTGGACCGCGCCTAATGACAACATTGCTGTACTCAACTACAGCGTATACAGAAGCACCTCTAGTGTTGGCATCAAGGCAGCAGGAAACCTGCTTGGAAAGACTACAAATACGTATTACGCAGACACTGTGACTGTGAACAGCTCAACATATTACTATGTTGTGACTGCCCACGATTATTCAGCCAATGAAGCTGACGCCTCTAACACGGTGACCAAGACAACGCCTGACATTGTGCCTCCTGCACCTATTATTGATGTAAATGCATCAGATACTGCAGGCGCATCTGGTACCGTTACACTTGTGTGGACCCAGAGCGCTGCTGCTGATTTTGACCACTACAATGTCTATTATGATGAGGCAACAATCACCAATGTCTCTGCAGCAAGCGTGACTAACTCAAATAATATTAGTGCTGTTGGAACCTTGACTGTCAATGTGACTGGCCTTACAGACACTACATCATATAGCTTTGCAGTTGTGGCTGTAGATACCTCAGGTAACTTCAACGTAACTCCTGTGGACCCTGCACCTGCAACACCTACAGATGGTTTAGCACCTACTGCTGTAGCAGGATTGACTGTAGTTGATGTACCTAATAACGAGGGCAGCTTGTTGATATCTTGGACTGCGAGTGTGAGCGCTGATACAGTTGGATACAGGATATTTAGGGATGATGTCCTGATAAGGACTAATATCGGTATTAACAATGTCACTTATACAGATACAGGCCGAACAGACGGCACATCATATTCGTATGATGTCTCTCCATATGACGAGATACCCAATTATGGTGTCAATGCAACTGCTGCCAATGCATCTGTGGATGACCTTGCTCCTGCCATAGTGACTGGAGCAGCGATTACAGCAGGCAATGCAACCGTCAATATATCTTGGAATAATGTGACCACTAATAACGATACAACTGCTTGCACAGATTTGACTGGTTTCATCTTGTATACCAATAAGACTGGCGCTTGGGCTAGATTGACCAATGTCACGGGCACAGGTACACTTTATTTTGAAGATACAGCTGTGACCAATAACGTGAAATACTGGTACAGAGTGGGTGCATATGATGATGACAGCAATATAGGAAATCTTTCAGCCATTGTCTCAGCAACACCGTCGGACATGCCGATATTGAGTGCACTTCCGTCAGCTACAGTGATCAAGCCAACACAAAGCATAAATGTGACTGCGGCATCCTCAATTGGACTGGATCATGTGAACTATACAATCTACAATGATACAACTGTCTGGACTACTGTCACCAATACAAGTGTAGGCGGAGCCACAGCTTATTCGATCATCTTGGATCCTGCTGCTTGGGTAGAGGTCATACCTTATCTCATAGCTGTTACTGCTCTGGATACCAATGGATTTGACAACCAGCAGAACTTCACTTATAGGATTGACGGCACCAAGCCGACTGTAAATAATCCTCAGATGAACATAACACCTAAATTATTGCAATCCGACGCATGGATGCACTTGAATGTCTCTGTAAGCGACAACCTGTTTGGAACTGGAACTGTCCTTGTTTTGAGTGGGGGCACCTCTACAGCCATCACCAACACAACAGGATATTTCAGGTTGAATGTGCAGCCAGAGACTCTTGGATGTACTACTGGAGTGGAAGGCAACTGTACATTGACTTTCAATGCAACAGACCAGGCCGGCAACTACAATGATACAACAACACTTGAGTTCACTATTGATGATGTTGCGCCCAGAGTGACTGGTATTGTTGTTACTGGTGCTGATAATGCAGTCAAGAGCACTACTGACTTTGTGGTCAATGTTACTGTCACTGATGCCAACTTTGGATCAGGTACTGTACTAGCTAATGGTGTGACAATGGCCAGCGCTGGAGGAACACTCTATACTGTGACTACTAATGGTACTGCATTAGGATGCACTACAGACGGGGTATGCACCATCACCATCAATGCAACTGATGATGTGGCAAATATCAATGTTACTGAGACAACAACAGTGACCATAGATGACACTGCGCCTGTTTTCGAGACAATAACTGTGAATGACACATATGTGCAGAACAATACACAGGTCTTTATCCAGGTGACTGTAACAGATACCAATACTATAAGGAATGTTACAGCTGAAGGCGTCAATCTGACCAGGATCAATGCCACTGACTATAATGGCACTATAACATTGATCAACGGCTCAACCAATGCAGTCGATGTTATAGCAGTGGATATAGCTGGAAATGTAGCAATCAATAGCAGTGTTACATATACTATTGATGACACAGCACCTGCAATCAATAATGTTGTGCTTTCTGACAGCTATGTGCAGAACAATACAGCTGTTACAGTGACTGTCAATGTTACAGACGCATCTATATTGTCTGTGACTGCGGAGGGCACTGCCTTGACTCGGGTCAATAATGGGGACAATTGGACTGGTCAGATCAATCTGTTGAACGGGGCTTCTCCTGTCAATGTTGTGGCTCTTGATAATGCAGCTAACCAGGCAACAGATAACACAGTTGCCTTTGTGATAGATGATACAACGCCTGTAGTCAACCAGATAGTGATTAGTGATGGTTATGTGAGACCTGGACAAGCAATTGTTGTATGGGTCAACCTGACTGAACAGAACATGAGCTATGTGCAATCGGGAAATACTCCTGCAGATAGGGTTAACCTTACTGAGATTGCCCACGTAGGCAACATCTATATCTTCAACGGAAGTATGACTGTAAGTGCTGGAGGTGGTGATAGCCGCGTGTGGTTGTCTGGACCTGACGAAGCAGGCAATACCTTTAATGACAATACAACGCTTATCTATGTTGATTCATTGACGCCTGATATAGTTGTGAATACAGCGAATGATACTGTCTTTACGAATGCAGATGGCAATGCCAGCCTGAGCTGGACGATTTTTGAGGGTAACCTATCCACAGCCAATATCTCTGTTGATGGTGGTGTCTGGACTCAGAGCACAACTGCTAATGGTACCCAGACGACTACTCTGACCGGTCTTTCAGCTGGAAGGCATACAGCTGTCTTTAGATCTATTGATGAGGCGGGTAACATGGGAGATCCTAGGAATCTTGTATTCAAAGTAAACAGGGCAGTCAATCTCTCCGAGACTGAGAATTCCCTTATAGCGGCATCAGGTGCAGGTGTACTGTCAGATATAATAATCCTGGACAATGCTACAGACATCTCTGGAAACGAGAGTATCTTTGTCAACAAGACCCTCTCGATGAACTTCACTGTCAATAGCAGCGGAACTGATGTTGCTGTGGAGATACCGTCCTTTGACGGCTTGGATGTCAACTGGAACCAGACGTTTACAATTGACATCAACATAACCTCTACAGAGTCTGAAAGTGTTGGAAATAATACTGGAACTAATGTCACTCAGATAGTGCTTTTCTCAGATATGAGTGATTTCCTGGCAGATGATGCCTACGATACAGTTGCATTGTTCTTTGACCAGGTACTTGGCGATCTGGATGTGATCTATATTGCAGATGATGCAGGTACTGAGACCTATAGTCTGGCACAATGTGCTAATAATCTTGCGCCTGCTTCAGTTACAATTCCTGCAGAAGCTTGTTTTGTGAATACAACAGCAAATACAACGCTCTATCTGCCACATCTTTCAGGAGGTGCATTGGTCAATGATACATTGGCGCCGATAGTGACCATAAACAATCCGGTCAACAATACCCTATTGACCAACAGCTACTTTACCCTGAACTTTACAGCCAAGGAGGCAAATCCTGCCGCCAGTTTCTGTGTCTATAACCTGACCAACGGAACAGGATCCTATGCTACCGCTGCGCTTGCAGCTGGTGATGCTGCAGCCCAGACAGGTACTATATACACATTTACAGTGGCATTTAGTGCCTTGAGCAACGGCAACTATGATATCAGGGTGAACTGTTCAGACTTGAAAAACCAGTCAAGGTTAACAGTGCATAACTTCTCGATTGCAGATAGTGTGCCACCTTCAGCTGTCTCTGGCGGTCCGACAGGCGAGCAGTCAACCACAGAGACACAGCTTGATGTCACTGTATATGTCGATACAGATGAAGCAGGCACCTGCAGGTACAGTACAACAGCGGGAACTGCCTTTGTGAACATGACTGATATGGACACCACGGGCACTCAGAACCATACGCATGTTGTCAGCTATACTGCTGATGATGCTGCTGAGGCGTATTACATCCTTTGTAATGACTCAGCCGGCAATGTGATGGCAAGCTCATATAATGTGACCTATTCAGTTGCTGTCACAGAAGCTGAAGGGATAATCGGAGGCAGCAGCGGTGGAGCAGCTGCAACAGATCCCCAGAGGGCTGGCATGTGGACTGATATCAAGGCAGGAGAGACTAAGAGGCTGAATGTCAATAAGGAAGAGATAGATGTGACATATGTAAGTTTCAGCCTTATCAAGGAGTTTAATATTGCCAAGATCATCGTTACCTTGAAATCATCAGCTCCATCAGATGCAGCATCATTCGCATTAAAGGCCTATCAATACCTGGACATCCAAAAGGTCTACTTTGAGAACAGCGATATTGAGAAAGCTACTATTGACTTTAGGGTCAAGAAGAGCTGGTTGGCAGAACAAGGCATGAACAAGGAACAGGTCGCTCTTTATAGGTATGATGGCTCCAGTTGGGTGATGCTTGATACAACTGTGCTTTCAGATGATGATGTCTATGTCTACTATAGTGCGACAGCCACTGGCTTTAGCTATTTCATGATAGGTGAGAAAGAAGAGGTAGTTGCGCCTGCGCCTGATGTGCCTGCGCCTGATGTGCCTGCGCCTGATGTGCCGCCGCCAACAGGAGATGTGGTTGCAGATGATGATACGATTGAAGATGAAGGCTCAGAAAGGGGACCCATACCTTCTCTTGTATGGTGGATCCTAATATGCTTGGCAGCAGTTGTGCTGATAGGAGGCCTTGCCTATGTTGAATATCACAGGCATAAGAAGATAACACATGAGCATCTCAAGGAACACGATGTGCATGAGCCTAGTAAAGACGCCAAGAAGCTCAATGACTTCATAGATAAGATGGTCGGCGAGGACAAGGCTGTCAGTGTCATAAGGACGAGCCTGATCAAAGCTGGCTGGAAAGAAAATGTTGTCGATGATGCGCTTGAGAAAAAGCGAAAAGAGCTTGAGAAGAAAAAAGATTTAAAAAACCAGGATAAGGAAGAGCAGGAAGCTATGAAGAAGCTCGACAAATATGTCAAGAAGAGCCTCTCCAAGGACAAGAGCAAGAAAGACATTAGAGTTGACCTGCTTAAAGTCGGCTGGGACGAAAAAGCTGTTGACGAAGCCTTGAAAAGAAATTAGTTTTTTTTTATCTCTTTTTTACTTTTTTATTAAAAAAGAGACGCCAGAAATTTTGTTAAAAAATTTCTAAGCGTTTTATTTTTTTTTATTTTACTAATGTTGTTTCTATAGTTTCTAGGTTCATTTCTCCCAAACAGGTTTTACCATCTTGAGATACATGAGAAATCTTTTTATGTATATCGTTGACAATATCTGCAAATGGCCTGTTTCGGACATTAAATTTTTCTGATTTGAATGGTGCAATTAAGCAGGGCGTCACAAAACCGTCGTTAGTAACATTTATATTTGTACCTTCGATGGCTGCACAAGCGCCTTCTGGATATAGTTCCATCCTGTCCACGATCAGCAAGGATCTTTTCTTTAATCCGCTAAATCTTGTCTGGTACTCTTGCTTGTTTTCATTCTGCAATTCTAATGAAATGTCTCCATCTGCTGCCAGATGGTGCGAGTATGGGAAGAACATGCCGAACATGAAACCCATATTCATCATTTGATTAATGAACCGGTCAGATGTGACTTCCTTATAGTTGATGGACATGACATTAGAGCCAAAGCCAAAGGGCACCTTATTCTTCCTGAGGCCTTCAGCAGTTGCCCTTACTTCATCAAAGCTGCCCTTACCCCTGATATTATCGGTTGTCTTTTCAAGGCCAGGTATGTTGATTACTGGATAGACATTACCTGACTTGCTGAAGGAGTATGCAGTGCGTTCATCGAGCAGTGTGCCGTTGGTGAATACAACGAATTTTGATTTCTTGTACTTTTCAAAAAGAGGGATCAGGCTCTCTTTTTCAAGCAGAGGTTCTCCTCCCAGGATGGTATATGCAAAAACATCGAAATTATCTTCGGCCTGGCCTACGATAGAGTCCAAAAGGTCATATCCCAGTGCATCAGGGGTATAGTTCTCAGCATAACAGCCTTTGCAGCTCTTATTGCATTTGCCTGTTGCATTGATGGTCAGGTTGTTTATAGCTCTCTTATATTCGTTGTCATTAGTGCTGAACATGGACTGTGCTGTATATGAAGCCATGTTCTTTAGATATGGAAAACTGGTGTTTGTAGCCATTTTCCATAGAAACGGACCTATATTTGCCTTGTGAGTCAATTTAAAATCAAAACCATAGTTCTGATTATTGTCCTTGTGAAGTTTTATTCCTACCATCTTTTGACAGAATTGGCCAGAACTTTATAAATATTACTCTTGTAAAGTGATAAATGAATCTTCATTGTCGGAAATCCTCTGGAAAGTCTTTGATAATTCTTTTAAAGCCTAGTTATAAGATAGCTATAAATGGAAAATCTTATAAACTATAGCCACTATACTGACTATAGAATGTTATCTACAATACAACTAAGCAAAGAGGCCAAGGAACTGATTAGTACCTTTGGCGCCAAGGGAGATACCTACGAGGATATCATCAAGATGATGTACAAGCTGGCTGTCAAGGAGCAATTGAGAGAGTTCTTGATGTCATCGAAGAACACTGTTACTCTAGAAGAGGCCAGGAAGATCATAAACCATAAAAATGGTAAAGGTTGAACTAGTCAGGTCTTTGGTACTTGAGATCAAAAAAAGATTCTCTAGATACGAGGCCAATAAGATAATCGACCTAATATATACTCTTGAAAACAATCCTCATAAGGGTAAGAGGCTGGGCACTGTTGGGGGTATAGTTATCAAGGAATTGAAATATAAGAAGTTCAGATTATATTTCCTTGTAGATGGTTATAAGCTGAAGTTCTTCTCAGAAGAAGAACTCATAGATATCTTGATCATGTTTGTCCGCATGTCGGACAAGAAACACCAAAAAGAGACCCTTGAAGAGATTAGGCGGGTGTTGTTGAAAATCGGGACAGGCGGATTTGGGTAAGACTTAATCTATTATGCTGCTTGTTTAGACTAATTTATCCAAAGTCTGGTATAATTGCTTGGCATTGTCAAGAGGAATCCAATCTGTGTCAACATGAGGATTGCCTGTGAATATCTTTCCTGAAGCTTCAAATTTTTTCTTGTTTTGTTTGAGATGCAAAAAGACATGGCCATCAAATTCGCAGACATCTGCAATTACATTCATGCCGTTGACGCCGTCATCGACTTTTTTTAACCTGACCACTCTGTTGTAGGTTTTGACTCCTGGGAATGCTATCTGTGCAAAATAATCTGATACCAATCGTTTTCCGTTTGCAGGAATACCTCCAATCCAATCACTGACTTTTCCTTTGTTCTCGGCAGTTTTCCATGTGCTTAGCTGTAGATATTTTTCCATGCCATATGCTTTAACATTTTCCATTTTAATTATCCTCCTATCTCGCCCAATCTTAGAGGGTAAAGTTGAGTTATTTTATAAACTTTTTGTTAGTTACCACTTAAAAGTCGGAAAAGTATATAAAGATTTAATGATTTTTGTTTTTTATGTCAAACCTATACCTTGTCGGCACTGTGCATTGGGACTTGGAAGGGCCTGAAAGGCTGAAGAGATTCCTGGAAAATAAAAAACCTAGTTTTATTGGATTAGAGGCTTCTGAGGGGCTTATTGCTACTAGGTTGGTTGAGCGAAGAATGAATCTTATGTTCAAACAGGCTTATGGTGGGATACTGAAAGTTATTAGTTCTGCATTGGACGAAGAAGAGCCAGTGAAAAGAAATATAGTTGCTGAATTTCAGGCAATCCAGGGATATGAGATGTGGACGGCATATGAATATAAGCAAAACCATCCAGTGGAGATTGTGCCTTTTTTTGAGGATGATGTTTTTAATCGGATTAGTGGTCAAGCATATCAACCTATTTCGAGCAGTCCCGGAACATTTTCCGATGACTTCTTAGATAAGATCCGTGAATTGACTATAGAGCAATTTCAAGAAATTGTTACAGATGCCTATGTCAATCCAGATCATACTAAAAGTATGAATACTCTAAAGCAAGTTGATGATATATTGGAACCCGGAATCAGGGAACTTGTTAAGATGAGTGAGGGTAAAACAATGGTTGTGCCTGCAGGCAATCTCCATTTCTTTGGTTCATATGAGAATAATCTATATGATAGATTGGCAGACCTTTCTCCCCAAAGGATTCGACTGATAGACTTTGATGGGCAATAGAGATTCGAGCTATTTCTTTTCGAAATATTTGCATTAAATCATGCATTAACTATATTAATGATCAATATTCAAACAAGGTTATCACAATATTTTTAAATAGGTAAGATTTTTCTTACCTTGGTGATAATTATGGATATAGGTATAACCAAAATGAGCACAAAAGGACAGATCGTGATTCCCAATGACCTTAGGAAGGACTTCAAGATAGGCGAGAAGTTGGTGGTTATCAAGAAAAAGGATACAATGATCATCAAGAAAGCTTCGAAACTGGACTTGCAGCTTGCAGAGGACTTGGAGTTTGCTCGAAGGACTGATGAGGCCCTGGAGAAGATAGAAAGCGGAGATTATATTGAAATGGAATTTGATGATTTCATAAAAGAGATGGAGAAATGGTGAGATTAAGATATAATGCCTTGTTTATAAAAAAAATTAGGCGAATTAAGGACCCAACTATGCTGGATCGGATAAAAGGACAGATACAAAAAATTAAGCTAAACCCAGAAATCGGCAAACCAATGAGATACAGCAGAAAAGGCACAAGAGAGCTATATATACATCCATACAGATTATCCTATTTAGCCAAAAATGATAAGATACTTATTCTAGACATTTATCATAAGGATGGACAGTGAGTTTATTTATTCCTATAGTGCCTTTTCATCTCGCTCTTATACTCTTCTTCAGCATATTTCCTGCGGTAGTACGCTCTTATCCTCTTTTTCCTGTATTTCTCTCGTTTGGATAGTTTTGGCTTGGTTACCAACAGGCTGATGAATAAAACAATGACAGAGAACAAAAACGCCCAGCCAGAAGGCACCCTGAAGATGGTCAGTATGATGAACAGACATACCCCGAAGAAGAAACTTACCAGCAACCGCATGATGAACTTAAGCATGAAAAGATAAATGGTGTAGAGATTTATAAAATTTTCTTTTCCGTCTGAATTACCGAAAACTTAATAAACTTAGTTAAACTTAGTTCGACTAATATGGTGCAAGCATTGGTTCAACTGGATGATAACACTAATCGAGTGTTGAATACTGTCAAGGCCAAATACGAGTTGAAAGATAAAGGTGAGGCGATAAGCTTTGTTGTAAGCAAATACATTGACACCGAAAAAGATCTGGAATTACGACCTGAATTCATAAAAAGGATAAAACAGATACAGAAGCAGAAAAGCATAAAGGTCGATGATTTTGCCAAACGATACAAGCTATGATCTCAATATCAAGCCCGAAGCAGACAAGATATTCTATAAGTTGAGCGGGAAGAATAAGCGGCTTCTAAGAATAGTCAATAAGAAACTAGATGCTATTAGACAGAATCCGTATCATCAGTATAAATTCTTGAGAAAACCGCTTCAGAATCTCAATAGCGTGCATATAAATGGTCATTTTGTGTTGATATTCAAGATCGATCATATGAAAAGAACCGTTAACGTGATAGACTTCGGACGCCATGATGCTGCATATAATAAGAGGCACTAAGAAACTAATCAAAGGGACTATCTGGATATTCTCAAATTGAACAATTGATTTCTTTTATTATTTCTTATCCCCTTTTCTTACAATCCCGTTATCTGCATCCACTTCTATCATATCGCCGTCCTTTAGCACTTTGGTTGCTATCTCTGTTCCAACTATACAGGGCTTTTTCATCTCTCTAGCAACAATTGCTGCATGGCATAGGATTCCGCCTGCATTGGTCACAACTGCTCCTGCTTTCTCAAAAAGGTGCTGGAATTCAGGCCGTGTCATGCCTGAGACTAGGATGTCTCCTGGATTGAACTCTTTTTCTTGGTCTGCTTTCATTATGATCCTTACTTTTCCAACGACTTTTCCTGGATAGGCAGTTGAGCCTTTGATCTGGCTATTTTGAAGAAGCTTGGCTTCGATCTGGTTTTCCAATTCCAATACGTCTTTTCCTGTCAGGACTTGATATTTTCCAGACTCAAATACGATTGCAGCTGCCTTGAATCTCTCTTCTAAACTGCTTTTACTTGGCAATTTTCCTTTTTCTAGATAAAGCTCAATCTCATCTTTGGTCATTGCAAGGATGAGTTCTTGGGCATAGTTTGTTACCTGGCTTAGCTGTGCTGCGAACTTCTGCATGAATTCTTCAGTCTTTTCATAGACTGGCTCTGCATAGACTCTTGCTTCACTAAGTACTGGCAAGTGTTTCTCCAGTATCTCTGCTGGCAAAAAATCAACAGCAATCTTCACAGCCCTGTGTGGTGAGCCGTAATCCAGCATTGCTTCAATAAACTTGTTGTAATCTTCCCTTGAGATTCTTATACCTTTCAGTTGGCTTATCAACTTCAACACTATATCTGTCTTTGCCTTTAGTTCAATGCTCCATTCCTTTGCTTTGTCCTGGTCCTGGATGATTTTTTCTGCCATAACAGTTCCAAACCTGTGGTGATCCTCTTTTTCTAAGGAGCATGTTGTGAAGCCTTTTTTAGAGACAAATAAAGATAAGTTCAGGGAATGGCCCAGCGTCTCTTTTAGCAATTGGGTGTATTGCTCTCCAAGATATGTTGATGTGAGTATACTCCAACCGCCTGCCCAATGTTTTATCCAATCGTTCATTTTAATTCCTCCTGTTGTATACTATTCCGTTTCTGTCTTCATTGACAAGATATCCTGCAAAGTTGGTGTTTCCTGAATATGCTTGGATAGCTCCGTCCAGGTTTGCAGGAGTGTCTTCGTAAACTGACTTGACCAATCCTGATGGGAAGTACAATCCTTTTGCTTTCTTCCATGTTGAACTCTCTTTCTTGCTTCCTAGATCTAATATTGCATATACATCCTCTTTATTGATCAATCCTGCTTTTACAAGCGGATCGCTTGTCAACATGGCAGCTTCTGGAATGTCTGCTGTCACGATTACTGGCCTGATCCCATTGTCTCTATAGCTCTGGATAAGCTTACCTGCTCCTGGTAATATTGTGGGTGTCAATTGCCTGTTATGTATCATCTCTGCTGTCCATTGAAGATAGGTCTCTGCAGGAACATGTTTTAGCATCTCTTCGACCTGCATATTGTGCTCTTCTGCAACTTTTCCCAGATAGAATTCCTTGTGTTTTGCAGGTTCTGCACCTTTGTATCCTTGTACTGTGCCTAACGAATCAAATATAGTTATTATTTCTTTGTTCATTTTATTCACCTCTTTGTTGTTAATATAAAAAAATAAAAAATAATTAATTACCTATGCGCCTTAAGACATAGATGTTGCTGTGTGTTCTTACAAAGTGATTCATGCCGTAAAGATTTATTCCGGTGTACCATGCATCTTCCTTTGCCTGCATTTTCCAGTCCTTGAGCCATTGAGCATTTCTTTCTATGAAGTTTGCACCACAAAGGGCTCTGCTATTTTTACTGATTGTGCTTCTTGAGACAAGATCTGTTGATCTTAAAGTCTCATCTTGTGCATACAGCGCATGGACTTCTTGTAATGTTGGCAGGTCCTCATATGCATAGGTTTCGAGATCTGCCCAACTGGCACTGCCGTGATGGGATATCTTAAATTTCTGGTTGAAACTAACTTGAACAGCAGCATCTAGATTAAGATTGAACATCTTTTGGGGCTTTACGTGTTCGTAGGCCTCTTCAGGTCTGACGATAAATTTCCCTTTGAGATGAATAATTCGATCTTTATCTTCCGTGTTGCCTTTAAAATATTTTGCATCATCAAATGCAGCTTCATTTTTTGGGGCAGACATTCTTTCTGCTGCTTCAAAAACAGACATGATGTATTCTTTTGGGTTTTCTTCCATTTTATTTACCTCCTTTTATGTTACTACTATTAAGTGTTATTAGTATTTAAATATTTACTCTCCAAAAATGGAGGAGAAAAAGAAAGATTTATATAATGGGGGTTGTAATGGTTATTCATGGAAACTCAAATACTAGAAGACCTGGGTTTTTCAAACGCTGAGATCAAGATATATCTGGCTTTGTTGGAGCTTGGTTTGAGTACAGCAGGACCCATAATCGAGAAGTCTGGACTGCAAAGCTCTGTAGTACATATGACCCTCAATAAGATGGTCAATAAGGGATTTGTCTCATTTATCAAGGAAGGCCAAAGAAATCACTACCAGGCGGCTGATCCTAAGCATATCTCTGACTATATTGATGAGAAGAAAAAACAGTATGAGGAACTTTTGCCGGAATTGATGTTAAAACAGCAGATGGCCAAAGAGAGATCTGAAGTGGTCACTTTCAAAGGCATAAAGGGCATAAGGGAGTTATTGCACGTGCTCTTGGATGCTGGAGGAAAAGAACATCACACCTTTGGCTCCTCCAAGAACTCGCTTATGATGGGTGATGCATTCTGGATAAGCTATCATAAGAAACGGGCTGCAAAAGGAATAAAGGCTAAACTGCTTTTCAATGAGTCGTTGAAAGAGTGGTGTGATATCAACCTCTATCCCCGGACAGAATACAAGTTCACTAAGATGGGTTTTGAGCCGTTGACAGAGACCATAATCAGGAATGACAAGATTGGTATCATATTATGGACAGAAAAACCAATAGGCATACTTATCCACAACAAGATTGCTGCAGATTCATATGATAAGTATTGGACAGTACTATGGAACCTGAATTAGAATTTTTTCCCTTTGTGGAACAACTATCTTATTCTTGCCTGCTTGGACAGCATTATAATTTTTTAAGACTTGAGCCTTGTTTTCTTGATAGTTTGCTTCCAAAGTCTTAAAGATATTCATCAGATGATTAAGATCTCCGTTAATGTTCTCAATATTGATTGACGGGTGCATTTCCTTAATGATCTGGGCAGCTTTATGCTTATGTCCCATAAATAGAACTCCGGTTTCCCCATCTTGTAATGTGTAATTTAAGTTTTTTGCAACAAACCAGTCTCTATATTGATGTTTCTCCTGTGGGTCATCCTCTAGATAATCTAATTTCTTTGCTTCATTGGACTCAGTTATCATCAGGTCAGAACCCCTGTCGAGAAGAGAACATATGGCGGCAAAATTCCTTGATTTTTTAGAAATCCTATATAGGTGCAAGTAATGATCCAGACCGCAGAAATCATAGCAGCTATCCTGGTAGATCCTGTGTACTGTCTCTGTAGCAAGGCGTTTGTCGACTTTATCCCAATATTGTTTTAGCCCTTCCCTGAACTGTTTCACCAGGGTTTGGTCTGGATTTGATCCTATAGAATCTATCAATAGATTAGGCTCGTATTCTGACCAGGGATCGTGCACCAATGGGACGTGGATTAGTTTACGCATTTTTTAACTCCGTATATCGGTCATTATTGTCATCTCTACGTTCACTCTTGTATTTTGCACTGTATATATGCCGTCGGATGCTTTAACTACATTTAGTTGGAATGGGCTCCATTTTCTCATTTTACCAAGCTCGTTGACATCACTAATCAGCAAACGATCTTTAACTTGTTTGTCTAACTGTATGATGAAGCAGGATGTGCTTACTATGTTGCTGTATGGATATTTTGGGTGTCGGTTTTGTAATTCCAGTGCATGATAAAGAATTGTTAATTTTGATGGATCTCCTATTACATTCTGAATATCAGATTCAGACATACAATAATCTTCTATTCTGGTCGGTTTTTCATAGACAGCGTGGCCGTGATACAGGTCATCATCTGAAAACCTCTCTGTCAGATCCTCTGCAAATATTGTTATGAAATCCTGAATAACTCTCTCTGCTAAAGGTCCTTTAATTACTCTTGTTTCCATAAGAGCATTTATTGATTTACTAGTTTATAAAGGTTTCGATTATTTACTACTTGTAAGGAGTTAAAATAATAACTTTTATAAAGGGTTAAAAAACCCTGTGACTGCCCTTAAAAAGGTGCATAACAAACATATAAGAGGTCGATAAAATGATGTTTTGGAATAAAAAAAGACAAACTGGTTTAGACACTACAATCGAAGTATCTGAAGCTCAAAACGAAGATAATTCAATTGAGATGCATGGTCGCGTTTTAGATCGTGAATATAATGCATTGGTTAAGATGAGAGGGGAATTAATTGAAGCAGGTGTACAAAATACAGAGTTGTATGATGCCCTTATTGAATATTTTGAGAAAACAAAGGTACAACTTGATAATGAACAACAAAGAATAGAAGACGCATGCAAAGCAGGCGGCGAAATAACTTATAGTCAAGTATTGAACTCAACTATCGAGTCTGTCAGGATCATGGATATTACAGCAGATGCTATTGGGAGATCTCTTGCAATAAGAGAAAAAGGCAGAGAGTACTTAAATAAACTCCAACTTAATAATTGATTTTTTTTATTTTCAAGAAAAATCAAAATATCTACAGACAATCAGGCTGCATGATATTCATCAGAAAGTCTTTGCATCAATGTCTTGACAGTGATAAAATTCCCAGATTCATCAAGGCAGGACTTTTTTGTGCTCTTATAGGCATTTGAGCCAGCAAATGCAAAACCCCTGTAAAAATCGCCCTGTTGTGCATCAACCAATGCTTCTGCAATACAATAGGGGGATTCTTTTGGACTACACGATCTAAGACATTTGTAATTGCATCTGAACTTGATCTCTTCACCTTCCATGACCCTATCTAAAAAGGGAGTTCTTATGGCTCTTCCAGGCAGGCCCACAGGACTCCTGATGATAAGTATGTCCTCTTTAGTCGCATCAAGATACTGTCGTTTGAACTTCTCATTTGCATCACATTCCTGTGTTGTCACAAATCTCGTTGCCATCTGAACCCCTGCAGCCCCGAGTCTTTGGTGATAGGCAATATCCTTTCCAGTATATATGCCTCCTGCAACTATTACAGGCACAGGGCTGGGGAAATTATCAGCATGGTTTGCAAAATCAATCACATCTTTGGCAAGACCCTCTAGACGAGGCGCTGTATTGTTAACCAGATCCTCATATTTATATGCCAGATGCCCACCTGCCTTTGGACCCTCTACGATGAATGCGTCTGGAGCCTTATTATATTTGCTCCATGCCCTGGTTATTAATCTTGCAACCTTTACATCTGAAACAATGGGTACTAAGCTTATATCCTTATTTCCGACTAGTTTTGGAAGGTCTCTGGCAATGCCTGCCCCTGAAATTATCATATCGACTTTTTCCTCGGCAGCAGTCTCGACCAAGTGCATATAATCTGTCAGGACAGTCATTATATTGACGCCGAAGACTCCATTAGACATCTTTCTTGCAGCCCGAATCTCATCACGCAGGGCGTCCTTGTTTGCCTTAATATAATTCCCAGGATAGTTCTTCAATCCTCCGAGTCCGACACTGGCAATGATTCCAGCACCGCCGCAGTTTGCAACAGCACTTGCAAGCTTACTGCCAGAAATACCAACGCCCATACCTCCCTGTATAAGATTGATCTCTAGATCCC
Source organism: uncultured Methanosarcinales archaeon (assembly GCA_964647565.1). Taxonomy (GTDB): domain Archaea; phylum Nanobdellota; class Nanobdellia; order Woesearchaeales; family CAZYIM01; genus CAZYIM01. The sequence continues at coordinate 9,064 of CAZYIM010000007.1, read as the reverse complement.
TGATCTTGAACTTCGGTAGCTTGATCATAAACTAAACAAATATAGAACTATTATAAAAACGTTTGGATGGATTTTAAAAAGTGCGAGAAGATTATTTTCTGTCCTTTTTAACCTTTTTATCAACCCATTCAGCTGCATCCAGGAATCTCTTCCTGACTTGCTTTGCAAAACGATTATAGTTATTCATATCCTCGAATAATTGCCAGCTATCATTCTGCACAACTCCAAGTATGTTCTTTAACCTTGCGTATCCTTCTGTGCCAATCTCAACATTCTCAGGACAAAATTCTATTAAGGACCTGCCAACAAAATGAGTTAACAATTGTGATTCTGCAACCTGCTTGTCATGCTCTTGTGCAGTCATCTCAATTAGATGTAGCTGTTTACCTGCAAGGTACTCCTTCACTTGGCTATATAATTTGTCGTCAATACGTATTGGGCAGAGGACCATCTTCCTACCAGTTACACTTTTTGCAGCACTATCTGGACCAAACATGGGATGTGTTGCCAAAATCCCTACTGTTGTTGGAAGCAGCTCTTTCATGCAGTTAGCAGGATACTCCTTTACTGAACAGACATCCATGACCAAAGCGCCGTCCTTAATCTTATCTGCAATCTGTTCAATAACCGATTTAAAATTAGATATTGGAACGCTTGGGATTACAATATCCTTCTGGCAGATCTCTTTAAGGCCTATAGGTTTTGCTCCAAAAGACTCTATTAGGGATACTTTGTCTTCCTTGTCATAAACAAAAACATCAAAATCATCTATCAGGTTTTTGACCAATAACTCTCCAAACCTGCCAAAACCTATAATGCCTATCTCCATCTCTGCAGCCTCTTAGATTCTTCAAGGATTAGCCTGAACAGGGACTCGGTATAGTCTGGATCAAGACCCCTTTCGCTCGCCAAAGCCTGTACATTGGCCAAAAGCTGGTTTTCCCGACTATGATCAGATATGGCCAAGTTATGTTTTTTCTTTATTGGCGTAATCTCCTTGATAAGAGCGTCTCTTTCAGCAAGCAATCTGACTAACTTAGTATCAACAATATTGATATTTTCCCTGATTTTTTCAAGTTCCATCTTTTAACACCTTGCCTAATGCATCACATACAATTTTAAGTTCACTTAAAAGATTTTCCAATTGGTCAGGATACAAGGATTGTGCACCATCACTTAATGCAATCTCTGGATTTGGATGCATCTCGATTAAGATCCCGTCTGCACCAACAGCAACAGATGCCTTTGAAAGAGGTGTTATGAGTTCTCTATCCCCTGCAGCATGGCTTGGATCCACAATCACAGGCAGATGAGTCTCTTTTTTTAGCAGTGCGACTGCAGTGATATCGAGCGTGTTTCTGTAGGCAGACTCATATGTCCTTATACCTCGTTCACATAAGATGACATTTGGATTTCCGCTGGATAATATATACTCTGCAGCCATGATGAACTCCTTGACAGTTGCAGACATCCCTCTTTTTAAGATTACAGGCAACTTGACCTTGCCCATCTCCTTTAACAGGTCAAAGTTCTGCATGTTCCTGGCGCCAACCCTGAGGATATCGACATATTCAGCAGCGACCTTAACATCGCGGACATCCATGACCTCTGTCTCAACCAGCAAACCGACCTCATCGCGGACTTTCTTTAAGAGTTTCAATCCTTCCAGGCCAAGGCCCTGGAAATCGTAAGGCGAGGTCCTTGGCTTGAATGCAGATGCCCTCATGATCCTGACGCCCATTTTCTTCAATATCCTGGCTGTGGCCATTATCTGCTCTTCATTTTCAACAGAACAAGGGCCTGCGATGACCACAAACTCGCCATTGCCAATCTTAACATCACCAACATCGACTATGGTTGTCTGGTCATGATGCTCCCTGCTGGCAAGCTTGTATGGCTTCAATACCCTCATCACTTTCTCAACACAGCGCATCGACTTGAAAAGTGTCGGCGAATCATCCCGAACATCGCCAATCACATGGATCAGTGTCCTAAGCTCACCTTCTGACTTGAATGGCTTAAATCCCTTTTCCTCAATGATCTCCATCAGGTGCTTTATGTCCTCCTCCAGTGCATCTGGTTTTAATACAATTATCATTTTTATCCTCCTCGTTGTTATTTGTATTAATCACTTGAAGCCGCGCCCGGGTTTAGAATCCCAACAAAAATGTTTGTCAGGAGCCTCAAGGATTAAAAATCAAACCCAGGGCTTAACAATAAAAGCAGAAGCAAATCAGGATGCTATCTAGCAAAGACAACTTAGAAAATTTACGTTTGCTTGCTAAATGTTTCATCTTTAAGAATAAGGTTTAATAAGTCATATTTAAAAGTTATGAAAAAAGCCCATATTTACCTTATTTTTCACAATATCTATATCCGTATGAAGAAAAGAATCCCGGATTATTATATAAATATAGCCAAGAATAATCTTAGAAAAAAAGCTTCATAAAACTTTAGTGGGAAAAAACAAAGAGGTTTAGAGTGTTCCGGGTTCAATTTTATGCTGTTAAAGCGGGGCTCGGTTCTTGAACAGAAGGTACATAAACAGGTGTTGTCAATTGTTTTCTTGATTTAAACTGCAGCATGAACCTAATCATAATGAAATTATTTTTCGGTATGATTTCGATCTTACATTGGGTAATTTCTTTAAGCATCTGCTTGCTGATTTTCTTTCCTTCAATATCCAGTCCTTTGAAGAATGCCGTAGCGTGCAGCAATTCTATCCCAGAAACCTCTTTTTTATTGTTGAAGTCTATAACAATATCATCCATCTCTATGCTGGCTTTTGTCTTTGATTTTGGATCGAATAGGAACAAACTGTCATTTTCTTTATCATAATCAAAATTGAACTTTCTTATCATTGAAATCTCCTCGCCGACAGCTTTTTTTCAGTTGTCATCTGCCAGACCTTATTCAGTTTCACCACAGTAACAATCAGTATGTTGTTTTTAATAACTATTACATACATATGGCATAATTTTTTAGTATATGCGAAGTAACAAACAAATTTCTCTTCATCTCTTGATCTTGATTGTTTCTTTACAGCATATTCTAACCTTTTCGGATTTAAAAGATTTTCTATAATCTCTTTTTTCTCAATCTGCCTTTGCGTTATCCTGATCAGAGCATGACTGGTGAAAATGATATCTCTCTTTGTAAATGCTTTCAGTCTGTTGACGACATAATCCTGGAAGTTCATAGATCTTTCCATGCTTCTTCCTCTTCCTTGCTCAGCCAGTCCTTGGCAAGGCTTTTTTCACTTGCTATTGCACATTCATACATTCTTTCAGATTAAAAAGTCACTCTTCATAAAACTTTAGCGGGAAAAAACAGAGAGATTCCGGGAAAGGGTAATCTTTTAAATCCATATGTTTTATGATCTTCTATGAGCGTTTATCTGATAATACGCGGGCCACTGGGATGCGGGAAAACTACAATAGCAAAAAGGCTTTCCGAATCACTGGGTGCGGAGTGTTTTGCAGTAGATAGGGTGCTCGAGCAGCATGGTCTTGATAGGGATTGGGAAGATGGATATATCTCTCAGAAGAGTTTTATAAAAGCCAATAAGATAATTGTGGATAAGGCTAAAGATGTGCTTGATAGTGGCAAGCCTGTTATCTTTGACGGCAACTTCTATTGGAAGTCCCAGATTGAGGACTTGATTGCGAGGTTGGACTGTTCCCACTATGTGTTTACCCTAAAAGCGCCCTTGGATGTTTGTATAGAGCGTGATAAGAATAGGCAGAAAACCCATGGGAAAGACGCAGCAATAGCAGTCTTTAAGAAATCCACTGAGTTTGATTATGGAATTGTCATAGATATAGATAAGCCAGTGGAAGAATGCATCAAGGAGATCCTAGAGCATATAAAATGAAGTTAATATTTAATTTCTGCACTAAAATGCAAATCTTACTCTTTTTCCTTAACCGACAGCTCCAGGATCAGACACTAGTTTCTTTTTTCATCACTCATAGGGGGTAAATAATGGCAATATTTATAAAGGGTAGAAAAACCCGGTGATTGCCCTTAAAAAAGGTCTATAACAGACATAAGGGAGGTCGATAAAATGGAGTTAACTATAAATGATCTTATGGATGATATAAGAGCTAGAGAGAATAATGTGTCGGATACTGTGGTCGAGGCAGGTACTGGAAGAAAACCCAGAAGAACGCTAAAAAACGGCATCCAATCAGAGTATGATGCCCTGATTGAAATGAAACAATTATTGATTGAAACAGGCATCAAAAACACCAAAGAATATAATGCGATGATAAAATCTTTAAAAAAAATACTTAAAAAATATTCAAAAATTAATTTAAAAGCAAAACAGGTCGATCCAGACGATAAAGACAGCGTCTATAAAGGCATAGAATTGAAACGAGATAAAATTCAAATACAGCTAGATTCAATTGTGGATATCAGAAAATCCCAAGGATTGAGATATCTTGCTATGGAAACCCTGGCAGATCATTACTCGAAAAAAGAATTAATATCAAGAGTTTGTCAATGTAAGTCCCACTTAAATAAAGAAGTTGCCCTGAGTTTTTTTGGATTAATAACAACAAATGATTCATATGTTAATATATATCAGGATACGAGTTTAGCAGAACTTCCCGAGGTTATTGGCGATATTGCTACGTTTGGCTCGAGAATAGATCCTAAGCACGTCAAATCAACAATGTCCCTTGGAGCTAAAATATACGATCAAATGAACGAAATTCATAATGCCTGAGCCAATCATAATTCGGCGAGAAAAAGCAGAGAGATTCCAGAGTCAATTTCATGCTGTTAGAACAGGGCTGGCTACCTCTTTTCATTCGGTTTCAGTCCATTTTCTCTAACACCACGTCCTTTAACGGTTTAAAAATACTTTTTGCAATTGAGATTGCATCTATTACTTCATCCAGGTTTGGCCTGTATCCGTAATAGTTGATGTTTATCCTCAGTCTTCTCATGTTATCCAGCAGGCTTATCGGCCTTGAGGTCTCTGCTTTCAGTTTCATGAGCTCCTTTATTGGCAGAATGTGATCTTCAGATTCTATTCCTTGTGCAATCAGCAAGGCATCGCCTAGTTTCCTGAAGCATTCATGTATGTTCCGAACAACAGTAGGCCCAGAAGCCTCCGTAGGCGGTATGGATAATGTGAACTTCATGTCCTTTCCAGCAGCCTGTATAAGACTCAATGCGTTTTTCTTGTCTGGTCTTCTTATTCTCAAGGTCTGGCCTCCAGGAATCCCTCAATTACAATACCGTTTGCAATGTTTGAAAACAAATTCAGATCCACCTTGTTTCTTGTGAAAATGTGTAGATTGACAGGAACATTTTTCCTGTATCCGAACTCATCTACGCTTCCCAGTTCAACTATCTTAACCTCTTCATTGCCTACTATTTCTACAGCAATGTCTATATCGCTTTTTTCATTGTCATCCCCTTTTCGGTAGCTGCCGAAAAGGATGACTGCCTTAGGATTAGGAATGATGTCATATATTGCATTCATGATGCCAGATTCATAGACATGAGCCAGATTATAACAGATCTTTCTTGTATAGTTAAATGGATGGCCCTGGTTATTGTAGATCCTCCATATCTTACCCAATATTTCTCTTTTCAGGAAACCTTCATTCATCAATTTAAGCACCACTCTTTTTGCGGTTGTCTTGGATATTTTTAGAGCTTCTGAGAGGTCGTTTAGACCTATCTCCTTGTTTGGGAATGAAAAAAACCAGTTCAGTGCTTTGTTGTATGCCTCGTTGAGCTCAATATCATTTGTTTTTTTTAGTTTTTTTACTGCCATACGGTGTGGTAACAATCGAAACTATATAAATTTTTTGGTTACCAATCAGTTACATCCAGAACCCTATGAACTTTTTCAGAACTGGTTTCTCTTCTACTTATTAGAATGTTCATAACTTAAAAAAGCTTTGCCAGGAAAAATTGAAGAATTTGCGGAAGTTACATAGACAGCTATCTGATCTCTAATTTCACTATCTTATGCTCCAGCCTATCAAAGGTCTTGATAGCCCCTCCATGGTTCTGCGGGGTATCGAACTGCTCCCATGTCAATAATAGCTTATACATGTCTGAGTTTTCATCTAATGGCCTTCCTAAATTACTCTCCAGATGTTCGGATTCTAGTAATAGGCCTGTTATGCAAGCCTCCCCGTGATGTCCATAGTCGAAGCCGTGATGCAGAGCATATACATAGAATTCCTTGTCCTTTACATCAGGCAGGTTCTCTATCTCTCCGAATTGCATAAAGGCTGAAAACATCTTTGAATACTCTAAGAAGCCCTTGCTATACAACATGCCCATGAAGCCATCTGAGACATCAGGAACACTGGGAATATAGAGCATATTTAACATCGGAAGAGACAATTCAGTCGGCTCAGCCTTTCCCTGATCAACGAAAAACCGAACAGCCTTTCTCTCTTCGAACGCAATAGAACCTTTGAAAGACGCAGCCTTAATAAGTTGTGTATAGTCCGCAAACATGTTATCACCCGAGATAAAAAAGGAATACCTTAGAATATAAAAGGATTGTGGTGGGAATTTATTTCTTCCTATACCTCGTATTGAGAAGGAACTGCCTGAATCTCTTTTTATTATCGTCAGTGGTTGACTCCTGTACAAGACTTTGAAGCTTAGCGATGGTCTTCTTCGGTCGCATGAGAAAATGGAATATGGAGGAATATTTAAATGTTGGGTGGGTGGGAAGATTATGTAAATCCTCCGAAAAAACGTCAATAAGCTATTTTAAGCTTACAAATGATTTATAATCTATGAGATATTACCTGGATACCTGTATATGGGTTGACCTTTACGAAAACAGAAACAATAATGGGAGGCTTGCTTTCCAGTTATTATCTAAGCTTATGAGGGAGAACAAAACTGTTGTTTACTCTGATCTGACATTGATGGAACTGAAAATCTTAGGATATAGCAAAAATGAAATACAGCAGATATTATCTCCTGTAAACTTAATCAAAAAGGTTCATATCAATAAGATTCAGCTTAAAGAAGCAAAAAAGATTGCAAAAACCAGAAGCATACCAAGAAAAGATGCCCTCCATGCCATTCTTGCCAGGGATAATCAATGCAAGCTCGTAACAACTGATTTCCATTTCCAAAGAATAAAGGATTTGATACAGGTAAAATTGCCTGAAGATATTATTTAAGCTGTCTCTCCAGTTCTTTGAATGCCTTTTCGCCCGCTTCTTCAAGCTCCTTGTCAGTCGTTTTCCTCTTGGATGCACCATAGACCTTTAGTAGGGCTTCTTGCCGCTGCAGAAAGATAATCTTATCCCTTATCGCTTCCCTGATAAACTCTGTCTTGGTCGTATATCTGTGCTGCTTCATGGTCTTTTCAATATCCTGTAGAAAAGAATCCTCGAGTTTCAGGCTTACTGCTTGCATAGTATTTCTAAGTAATACTTAGTAGTATTTAAAGCTTTCTATAAATTCTCCGAAAACCCTACAACATAAATTATTCTTCGAAGGGGCTTTTAGGGCGGGCAGGATAATCCAATTTAAATTATTATTTTCTGCATTTATAATAAATCTTATATAGATAGACGGATTACCCATTCTTATGCAAGTTACAAGCCTTGATATTGTGGTAAAACCTACTGGTGAAGAAAGAGATACCGATGAAACAAGATTGGACGCGAGTTGGGCAATTGATCGACTTTCAGATCATCTCAGGGATAATGCAAAGGTATCTCTTAATGGAATTGCATATTTGACACCAGAAAGATATCCTGCTTCTGATGAGGGTTGCCTTATTACTGGCGCGTTTGGATTTGGCCTTATTTTAGACAGGGCCATGGAACTATCACCTGAGCTTATCCAGGAATACATAAATGTTGTAGAAGGAGCATTAGTGATAAATCTCGAAATTGATCGGAACGTCGGAGGTACAATCCGGACTCAAGACAATACAAACATTAATGCCTGGAATTATTTTCCAACTGATGTCCAGTCCAAACCAAAACAAGAGGAATCGTACGTTCAAGCCATCATTGATCTAGAGGGGATGGGCTATCTAGTTAATCAACAAAAAGCCTTATACGAGATCGCAGATGAAATATGCCTTCCGTCATTTACAAAAGACTTTCCTGCAGATGATCAGGAAATATCTATCCCAACATGGCTTGAGCATGAGGGTTCAGGACCATTAAAGAGTTTCACTCCCAAATATGGGGATCAAGGACCGATCATCCAGCTTCGTAAGTGGTTTAAAGGCGACTACGATCCTTATATGGAAAGACAGATACGGGATTTCTATGATGAAGTCAAAGCCACATCCCTTGAGACAGGGATTCAAGAGACAACATCTGCACTTCAAGTTGCTGCAAGAAGAAATGCATGGCTCGAAGAGAGGGGCGTTGATCTTGTTGATGCTGTTAAGAACTCCGCTGTTGCTGATAACGGCTTATTCGGCCCCAAGCTCTCAGTGAAATACCAGATGATAAAAACAGAACCAATCGGATCCATGCTAATAACATCCAATTGAACACATCACCAGAATTCTTCTACATCTTCCACTAACTAACCACCAAATCCTTCACAAACTTCCCTATTTAATTATCACTCATAAGTGACTACAAACCGAAAAGTTTATAAATGAACTAAACCCATAATGAATATGGCAGAACTAATAATTGTTCCATTAAACACAGAAATAAAAAAACATACCCTTGAACAAATCGCCAAGGTGACTGGTCTCAGATTCAAATCAAAATATGATGGCGTAAATGTTCTGAATCATCAAGACATTAATAGAAGTACGAATCCTAATCTTTTCTCATTTGTTGACACTTCAGAAACTTATGGTTTCACCGCACATAATTTTTGTGGACGTTCAAGTATTTTTGATTATCTAAATGAAATATATGGTGATCAAGATGTTTTGGCTGTTAGTGATCTCCCTATTGTGGTTCTAGGCAGGGATACAGTTCATGGAAGATGCGATAGTAATAGAAAAAAAGCCATAGTATCTCAACTTTCAATTCAATCGGAACCCGAAGATCTTAGGAGGGAAGTTTTAATTGCTTTATCAATACAC